>NZ_QOVX01000003.1:0-542749 GCF_008365395.1 Neorhizobium sp. P12A
CATCCCTCAACCAAACCGTCGTTTCTATCGAAACTCCAGAGCGAGGCAATTCGTCGCCAGCAGCGCCGCCGCCCTCGTCAGTGATCGGGCTTATAGACCCTACCCAACGAACTAGTCAACAGCCGAATTTCAAAAAACTGTAAAAATTCGCAAATTATTGATTTTGAACGATAATTCTTAGAGGCCCTAAAATACGCCCTATTTTACCGACAAATACCAGCCTTCAGACGGCACGGAGGCCCGACCGGCATGGGGATGAGCGCCTCGCGAGATAGAAAGACGTGGATGCAGGCATATTTCCTTTGACGGAAGTCCCTCCATATTCCATTCGCCCGATTGCCCGAGCGACGCAGGATTCACACAGGCAAGACAATTTGACGTCACGCGCACGGGATTTGACTCCGCCGTGATAAATATGCACATCTTTTGCGCAGCCAGGACGGCTTGCTGGAGAAGGAACCTGATCGGATTGGCATGTTGACGGACAAGATGATGCTCCGATCGCTTGGCAACGAGCCGCCAATCCTGGCCGACGGGCGACGCGCGCCCGACCGACGCGAGGTTTCCTTGCGCTGGCTTTCGGGTACGTTCCTCACGGGCATCACGTCCAGCATCCTGATGGGCGTCGCGCTTTTTGCAGCGCTCGACGGTCGCCAACAGCTCGCCATCCCCGCCGAGGCTTATGCGACAACCGATAGCGCCCAGGATAGTGCGGACAATGCACAGGTGACTCGTGGCGGACGCCTTATCCCCACTGCCCTTGCCGCCAAACCATCCGACCGCAACATCCTCGAAGTATCGACCGTCGTCCGCGACGGCGAGAAGGAGGTCGTGCGCAGGCAGCCCTTCGCGCATGTGAAGATGGCGCTTGCCGCCAATCATGTCACATCGGAGGACTATCCCGCATTTGATCCACTCGCGATCTTCTCGGCCGATACCAACATTCCCGCCCCGGCCAACCACACTGGAGCGATCTATGGCTCCGACGTAGAATCTGAAGTCAGCCTCAAGACGATCCCCTTCCCGATCAAGGAGGCTAGCTTTCCGCTTGCCGCTTCCATGTCGCTTGATGAAGTAGAAGAGAACGTCCGTTCGAACGGGTCGGTCCTGACCGACGGCAACACCCAGGTTTCCGCGCTCTATTACGTCGATCCCCAGCGCTTTGCGACAGATGACACCGATGTCGATCTCACGGCGGGGCTTGCTGCCCGCATCGTCGAGGAAAACATGTCGGTGTCGACGCCGGAACAGGTAACGTCGAAAATGCCGGAATATGCCGACGACGTCATTCCGGCACGGCAGGATACGCCGATTGCGGCCGCGCTGACCAATGCCGGCTATACGCAGGCCGATGCGGACGCCATCGCCGGCAGTATCCAGCCGCTTTTCGGCTCGTCCGAACTCGAGCGCGGCGACGTGCTTCGCGTCGGCATTCTCCAGCAGGGCGAACAGACCGACATCATCAGGGCCAGCATCTACCGCGGCACCAAGCATCTTCTCACCATCGCCAAGGACGACAGCGGCAGCTTCGTCGCCGGCGCCGAACCGCCCGAACTGGATGCGGTCGCCAGCGCCTTCGACAATGACATGGCGCCGGTGACGGCCGGCCGCGACCTGCCGAGCGTCTACGACGGCGTCTACCGCGCCGGTCTTTCCTACGGCATGACCAAGGAGATGATCGCGCAGATCATCAAGCTGCTCGCCAGCAATGTCGATTTCCAGGCCCAGCTGAAGCCGGCGGATTCGCTGGAAGCATTCTTCTCGGTCGCCGACAAGAACGGCAAGGCGACGGCAGACTCGGAACTGCTCTACGTCAACGCCAAATTCGGCGACAACGAGACACGCTTCTACCGTTTCGAGGATCCCGAGGACCATTCGGTCGACTATTTCGACCAGAACGGCAAGAGCATCCGGCAGTTCCTGCTCAGAAACCCCGTGCCGAACGGTGTCTTCACCTCAGGCTTCGGCATGCGCCGCCACCCGATCCTCGGTTTTGCCCGCATGCACACGGGCGTGGACTGGGCGGCACCACGCGGCACGCCGATCATCGCGACCGGCAACGGCGTCGTCGAAAAGGCAGGCTGGGATTCCGGCGGCTTCGGCAATCAGACCCTGATCCGCCATGCCAACGGCTATGTCTCGTCCTACAATCACCAGAGCGCCATCGCCAAGGGCATCGTCCCGGGCGCCAAGGTCGTGCAGGGACAGGTGATCGGCTTCATCGGCTCGACCGGCATGGCAACCGGCGCGCATCTCCATTACGAGCTGGTCGTCAACGGCACCAAGGTCGATCCGCTGCGCATCCGCCTGCCGGGCGGAAAGACGCTGGACGGCGATGCGCTGGCGAAATTCGAGGAAGAACGCAAGCGCGTCGATACGCTGCTCAGCGACGAGAAGTCGAAGCAGGTCGCCAGCAAGGAATAACATAAGTCCGAGCAAGAAAATGGCGGCCCAAGAGCCGCCATTTCGTATTCGTTTATAGCGAGAAGCCTTACGCCGCCTGGCTCGTCGCCTGACGAGGCCGGAACAACAGGCGGTCCGAACCGCTTGTCACCTTGACCGTCGAGCCATCCGGAATGTTGCCCGACAGGATCTGCTCGGCGAGCGGGTCCTGGACGAACTTCTGGATCGCTCGCTTCAGCGGCCTTGCGCCATAGACGGGGTCGTAACCCTTGTCCGCCAGCCAGTTGCGCGCATCCTCATCAAGGTCAAGCGTGATCTTGCGCTCCGACAACAGAGCCACCAGCCGCTTGAGCTGGATATCGACGATCGCGCCCATCTCGCTGCGACGCAGTCGATGGAACAGGATGATTTCGTCGACACGGTTGAGGAACTCCGGCCGAAAATGACCGCGGACCACATCCATGACCTGGTCGCGAACCTTGTCGCTGTCATCATTGTCGCCAAGCTGAGCGAGATATTCCGCACCCAGGTTGGAGGTCATGATGATCATCGTGTTGCGGAAATCGACCGTGCGCCCCTGCCCGTCAGTGAGGCGTCCATCGTCCAGAACCTGAAGCAGGACGTTGAAGACGTCAGGATGCGCCTTTTCGATCTCGTCGAACAGCACGACCTGATAGGGACGCCGGCGAACGGCCTCCGTCAACGAGCCGCCTTCCTCGTAGCCGACATAGCCGGGAGGTGCGCCGATCAGCCGGGCAACGGAGTGCTTCTCCATGTATTCCGACATGTCCATGCGCACCAGCGCGGTCTCGTCGTCGAAGAGGAAGCGTGCAAGCGCCTTGGTCAGCTCCGTCTTGCCGACGCCGGTCGGTCCGAGGAAGATGAACGAGCCGATCGGCCGGTTCGGATCCTGCAGGCCGGCGCGCGCGCGGCGAACCGCCCGCGATACGGCCTGAACCGCATCGCCCTGGCCGACGACTGACTTAGCCAGCTCATCTTCCATCCGGAGCAGCTTGTCCTTTTCGCCTTCCAGCATCTTCTCGACCGGAATGCCCGTCCAGCGCGCCACAATCTGCGCGATGTTGTCGGCGGTCACGACCTCCTGCACCATCGCGTTGCGGCTGTTGTCTTCCTTGCTTTCCGCTTCCGCAAGCTGCTTTTCCAGCCCCGGGATCACACCATAGGCAAGTTCGCCGGCGCGCTGGAATTCACCCTTGCGCTGGGCGATCGCCAGTTCGTTGCGGGCGTCATCGAGCTGCTTCTTCAGGTCGGCGGCAAGACCGAGCTTCTGCTTTTCCGCCTGCCAGCGCGCGGTCAGCGCATCGGCTTCCTCTTCAAGGCCGGCAAGCTCGGTTTCGAGCCGCACCAGCCGATCGGCGGACGCCTGGTCGGTTTCCTTCTTCAATGCCTCGCGCTCGATCTTCAGCTGGATGATGCGACGATCGAGTTCGTCGAGCTCTTCCGGCTTGGAATCGACCTGCATTCGCAGGCGGGCAGCCGCCTCGTCCATCAGATCGATGGCCTTGTCGGGCAGGAAGCGATCAGTGATGTAGCGGTTGGAAAGCGTCGCAGCTGCCACCAGAGCCGAATCCGCGATCCGGACCTTGTGATGCTGCTCGTATTTTTCCTTCAGGCCGCGCAGGATCGAGATCGTGTCCTCGACCGTCGGCTCCTCGACCATGACCGGCTGGAAGCGGCGGGCAAGTGCCGGATCCTTTTCCACATGCTTGCGATATTCATCAAGGGTGGTGGCGCCGACGCAATGCAGCTCGCCACGGGCAAGGGCAGGCTTCAACAGATTGGACGCATCCATCGCACCATCCGCTTTGCCGGCGCCGACGAGCGTGTGCATTTCATCGATGAAGAGGATGATCTCGCCGTTTTCCGACTGGACTTCGTTAAGCACGGCCTTCAGCCGTTCCTCGAATTCACCGCGGAATTTCGCTCCGGCAATCAACGCGCCCATGTCGAGCGCCATCAGCTTCTTGTCCTTCAGCGATTCCGGCACGTCTCCGTTGACAATGCGCAAGGCAAGGCCTTCGACGATTGCCGTCTTGCCGACGCCGGGTTCGCCGATCAGCACAGGATTGTTCTTGGTGCGGCGCGACAGGACCTGAATGGTGCGGCGAATTTCGTCGTCGCGGCCGATCACAGGGTCGAGCCTGCCCTCGCGGGCCTCGGCGGTGAGGTCGCGTGCGTATTTCTTCAGAGAATCGAAACCCTGCTCCGCATTGGCGGAGTCGGCCGTCCGGCCCTTGCGGATATCGTTGATGACCTGATTGAGAGCAACCGGTGTTACGCCTGCATTCTTCAGCGTCGTGGACGTGGAAGCTGTGGGCTCCAGGGCAAGCGCCTGCAGCAGCCGCTCGACGGTGACGAAACTGTCACCGGCCTTCTTGGCAGCCTCTTCGGCAGTCGCAAACACCTTGGCGAGCGGCTGCGCCAGATAAACCTGGCCATTGCCGCCGGAAACCTTGGGCAATTTGGCAAGTGCGGCATCATTTGCAAGCCGTGCAGCCTTTGCATCACCGCCTGCGCGATCGATCAGCGACGCAGCCATGCCCTGATCGTCGTCCAACAGCACTTTGAGAACATGTTCGGGCGTGAATTGCTGATGCCCCTGGGCAAGCGCATTGGTCTGAGCGGATTGCAGGAAACCGCGCACCCGCTCCGAGTATTTTTCTATATCCATTATGACCTCCATAGATCGCTCCGCCCTCAAGGCACGAAACGATGATTGAGATTGAGCTCCCTCAAGAGGCGAGCCCTGCCTGCCACGATTGGGATTTGCGGCGGGCAACTTTTCGTGAATATGGGATGATATTTCGACAGTTTAAAGAGCGCGGAAACGAAAAGTCCTGCGATTTCAAACCAACTCGGAAAGATCCGAATCCGGCTTGAGAAGCCCGGCGAACACCTAGCCTATAAACGCAAAAAAGCGCAGCAACCCGAAAGGCTGCTGCGCTTTTAAACTTCTAGGGAAAGCTTATTCCGAAGTGGCTTCGGCGAGGGCCGGAGACGCTTCGCTCGAAGCTGCCTCGCCTTCGCCCTGCGCGCCATCGCCGCTGTTGCGTGGCTGGCGGCGGGGACGGCTGCCGGTACTACGGCGGCGCGGCTGACGCGGAGCTGCAGCTGCCGGGGTCTCTTCCTCGATCGCGACTTCGGCCGGGATACCTTCGATCACGGGCTGGGGACCCGTGCCATCGATGATCTCTTCTGCCGGAGCAGCAACGGGAGCGGGCGCCGCCTGCTGTGTGCGAACCGGCGCAGCAGCGACCGGCTGTTCGTCCATGTCGCCGTTATCGAGATCATCCATATCGCGCTCGTTGCCGTCGCGATCGTTGTAATCCTGACGGTCATCACGCTGGAAGCGTTCCTGCATCTGAGCCTGGGCGGCTGCAATGATGCGGTTATAGTGCTCTGCGTGCTGAAGATAGTTTTCCGCCATGACACGGTCGCCGGCGCTCTGGGCGTCACGAGCGAGTGTCGAATACTTCTCGGCAATATGCTGAGCGGTTCCGCGGATTTTCACATCTGGACCCGAGCTGTCGTAGGTCCTGGTGAGCGGATTCGAGCCCTTGCGGTTAAAGTTGTTATTGTTGTTGTTATTGCCGCCGCCACCGCCGCCGCCGTTGTTACCACGCCCTCGACCGCGCTTGTTCTGCTGTCCTGGCCTCATAGATCCTTCACCTGAATTCCGTTGCTGTGATGAATATGCGGCACCTGCCGCCGTGGCCGGAATTTTCCGTGCCAGAGCTTTCGCACCGCAAGCAGACTGCGCCATCGCGCCGGTCTGCCGCTCGACTACATCAGATTAACTGATTCACGCATTGGGTAATCATCAACCTTTGCACTCTTTCGGAGCGGACCCCTGAGGCTGCCTGGAACCTTGACGAATCTCCGTCTGCTTCCAGCTGCCCAACGCGTGAGCGCAACCTATATTGCTTCCTCAGGAAATCCAAGCCTTTTCTTCGCAATAGCAATAACATCCCGGTAGCTGCTGCAATTTGTCGCTTCAACTACTATGCCTGAACACGAGCGCCCGGTCGTTGTGACCGTAATCGCGCGCTGCCTCGACAAGGGTAAATCCCGTTCCTTCGAAAATCGACGTCACCGCAATGCGCTGGTCGAAACCAATCTCCACTCCGATAATACCATCCGCATGCAGAAAACGTCCTGCATCGTTGGCAATCGCCCTGTACGCGTCAAGTCCGTCTTGGCCGCCGTCCAAAGCTGCCGGAGGATCGAAGATCTTCACTTCTGGTGCGAGAGTGGGGATGACACTGGACGCAATATAGGGCGGATTTGAGACAATCGCATGAAATTGACCGTGGACAGTCTCGAACCAACTACTTCTGAGCGTCTGGAATCTTCCCGATAAACCATTGCTTTCTGCGTTTGATTTCGCGATCTCAAGGGCATCTGCCGAGATGTCGGACCCGATGCCGGTCGCTGTAGGACATTCGCTCAAGAGCGCGAGGCAGATTGCCCCTGTTCCAGTCCCGATGTCGAGAATGTGGATATTCCCATGCGTAATTGCAAGACCCTTCAGGTAAACAAGTACGGTATCGACCAGGATTTCCGTATCCGGCCGCGGCTCCAGTGTCGCCGGCGAAAGCTTTAGCGGCAGCCCGTAGAATTCCCGTTCGCCAAGGATGCGATACACCGGCTCATGGCCAAGCCGTCGCTCGATGGCTGCCTCCACCGCGGCTGCCAGTTCCGGCCCGACGGCTTCGTCGCCGCGGACCGCAAGGTCCGTCGACGAAAGATCAAGCAGGCCTGAAACGAGAACGCGCGCATCGGCGGCCGGATCGTCGAGCCCAGCCTCGGCAAAGCGGCTGCGCGCCTGCCTCAGGAGCTCCGACACAGTCCGCCCTTCGCCGCTCATTGCTGCTCGCCAAGTTGGGCGAGCTGGCTCGCCTGGTAATCCGCCATCAGAGCATCGACCACTTCGTCGATTTCGCCTTCCATCATCCGGTCGAGCTTGTAGAGCGTCAGGTTGATGCGATGGTCCGTAATGCGGCCCTGCGGGAAATTGTAGGTTCGGATGCGCTCGGAGCGGTCACCCGAACCGACCTGGCTCTTGCGATCGGCCGAACGCTCGCTGTCCATGCGCTGGCGCTCCATATCATAAAGACGCGAGCGCAGAACCTGCATGGCCTTGGCGCGGTTCTGGTGCTGGGATTTCTCCGAGCTGGTGACGACGATGCCGGAGGGCAGATGCGTGATGCGCACGGCGGAATCGGTCGTGTTGACGTGCTGGCCGCCGGCACCCGACGAGCGCATCGTGTCGATTCGGATATCTTCCGGCTTGATTTCGATATCCACCTCTTCCGCCTCAGGCAGAACCGCGACCGTCGCTGCCGACGTGTGGATACGGCCGCTGGCCTCGGTTTCCGGGACGCGCTGCACGCGATGGACGCCGGATTCGAATTTCAGCTTGGCGAAGACGCCCTTGCCGGTGATCGTCGCAATGATTTCCTTGTAGCCGCCGGCTTCGCCGTCGCTTGCCGAGAGGATTTCCACCTTCCAGCCGTGGGTCGCCGCATATCGCTCGTACATGCGAAAGAGATCGCCGGCGAAAAGTGCTGCCTCGTTGCCGCCGGTGCCGGCGCGGATTTCTAAGATGGCGCTCTTTTCGTCGGCGGCATCCTTCGGCAGGAGCTGGATTTGGATTTCCGTTTCCAGCCCCTCTATCCGGTCCTTGACCTCGGGCAGCTCGGTTTCCGCAAGCTCGCGCATCTCGCGATCGACATCCTTCTCCGCCAGCATGGTTTCGAGATCAGTCCGCTCCGCCAGCGCCTTTTCATAGTCGCGGATTTTCGTCACGACAGGCTGCAATTCGGAATATTCCGACGCGAGCTTCACATAGACATCCGCCGAGGGCCCGGCCGACATACGCGCCTCGATTTCGCCGAAGCGGCGCTCCAGCTCGCGCATCTTTTCAACGGGAAGCTTCGCCACCCTTCACTCCGATTCTTCTTTTGTTTTTCTAAAGGGGAATATTGTGGCTTTCGGCAAAGCCGACAAGGATATCGCGCATCGCAACCGTCGAATGCGTGTCGTCCAGCGCCTCCTCCACGGTCTTCGACAGCGCAGCAGCATCCAGCCCAAGCAACATGGCCTTGACTGGACCGATTGCGGCCGGGGACATGGAGATCGAGCGGAAGCCGATACCGATCAGGGCCATGGCCGAGATTGGCCGTCCCGCAAGCTCGCCGCACAGGGTCACCGGCGTGTTGTTGCGTTCGCCGGCCCTTACGATATCGCGAAGGATACGCAGGAACGGCCGGCCCAGGGGATCGAAGCGGTCCGAAACGCGGGCATTGCCCCGATCGGCTGCCATAGAAAACTGGAAGAGATCGTTGGAGCCAACGGAAACGAAGTCGACGGCGTCCATCAGCTCGTCGAGCTGCCAGAGAAGTGCCGGCACTTCCAGCATCGCGCCGAATTGCAGCTTGCGCGGCAGCGCGTAGCCGAAGCGTGACAGATGCTGCACTTCCTTCTGCAGCAGCTCCCGGACCGCCGCAATCTCGGATACTTCCGTGACCATCGGCACCATCATCTTCAGTTCGCCGTCCGCAGCAGCCCTGAGCATGGCGCGAAGCTGGGTGCGCAGGAGGCCCGGCCGGTCGAGCGACAGGCGGATGGCGCGCCAGCCGAGCGCCGGGTTCTCTTCCTCATGCGCGCGGAAGTAAGGCACCACCTTGTCGCCGCCGATATCGAGCGTCCGGAAGGTGACCGCGCGGCTGCCGGCCTGCTTCAGCACCGTGCGATAAAAGGCTTCCTGCTCATCCGCCTTCGGCATGGTCGAGGCGATCATGAACTGCAGCTCGGTGCGGAAGAGGCCGATGCCCTCGGCGCCGGATTCGGCAAGCTGCGGCAGGTCGACGACGAGGCCGGCATTCATCAGAAGCGAGATTCGCTGTCCGTCCTTGGTGACTGGATCGACGGAGCGGAGCGCTCGGAACTGCTCCTGCCGACGGGCGCGAAAGCGCACCTTCTCCTCATAGGACCGCTGGTGATCCTGCATCGGGCGCAGATGGACGTGACCCTCGTCGCCATCGATGATGACGGAATCGCCGTTCTCCACGAGCGCCACGATACCCGTCGCCTGGCCGACGACGGGAATGCCCATGGCCCGGGCGACAATGACCACGTGGCTGGTGACCGCGCCTTCCTCGAGCACCAGGCCGCGAATATTGGTGCGCGGATAGTCGAGCAATTCGGCAGCGCCCATGGCACGGGCAAAGATGATGGCGTCGTTCGGAAAGCCTTCCGAGGCAGCACGGCCGGAATAGCCGGTTAGCTGGCGCAGCAGCCGGTTGGCCAGATCCTCGAAATCATGCATGCGCTCACGCAGGTAAGGATCCGTCAGGCGCATCATCCGCGCCTTGGTGTCGGACTGCACCTTCTCGACAGCAGCCTCGGCGGTCAGGCCGTTGCGGATCGCCTCTTCCAGCTTGCGCACCCAGCCCTGGTCATGCGCGAACATGCGGTAGGTTTCCAAGACCTCGCGGTGCTCGCCTTCGGTCGGCACGTCACGGCGCGACAGCATGTCGTCGATAGAGATGCGCAGCGAGCCCAGCGCATCCGCCATGCGCTGGATTTCCTTCTCGGTATCGTCGTTCAGGAGATTGGTGACGACGACGCGAGGCTCGTGCAGCACGACGTAACCGAGCCCGATGCCCTCATTATAGCTATCGCCGTCGATGGTGAGGGAGCGGGTAAGGTCGAGTTCGAGGCCCGGCTTGGCGATCTTCTTAAGTTCGCCGGTCGCGATCATTTCCGCCAGGACCATTGCGGTCGTCTCGAGCGCTTCAAGCTCCTCGTCACGATAGTTGCGGCTGGCCTTGTTCTGCACGACGAGGACGCCGAGCGAACGGCCGGCACGCAGGATCGGCACGCCGAGGAAGGAATGGAATATTTCTTCGCCCGTTTCAGGCAGGTAGCGGAAGGCGGGGTGCGACTGCGCGTCCGAAAGATTGAGCGGCTGCGCGGACGCGGCGATCGTGCCGACGAGGCCTTGCCCCATCTTCAACTGCGAAAGGTGGACGGCTTCCTTGTTGAGACCTTCGGTCGCGTAAAGCTCCAGCACGCCGTCGGCGCGCAACACGTAGACGGAGCAGACTTCCGCCACCATGTTTCCGGCAATCTGGCGAACGATCCGATCAAGCCGCTCCTGCGGTTCGAGCGGCTCGGCCATGAGCTCTCGCAGCCGTTTGAGCAGAACGCGTGGACCGCCGGATAGGTCTCTCATGGCGCCTCAAACTCCCGAAAATAAAGATATCACCCTCGTTTGCGCCGGCCGAAACTGCCCCCTGTCGCGGTCCGCCAAACCTAATGATGAATCAACTCTTATCCAGACCGTAGCAAGAATGCAAAGTCCTGACTGCAAGTTCCGCATATGGACCGTCGATAAGAATGGAAATCTTGATTTCCGACGTGGTGATCGCTTTGATGTTGATGCCTTTTTCGGCAAGTGCACGGAAAGCAGTCGCCGCAACGCCCGCGTGAGAGCGCATGCCGATACCGATGACAGACACCTTCACCAGACCTGATTCGTTCTGGATGACGTCATAGCCGATCTTTTCCTTGTGCTCTGACAGCACGCGCATCGCCTTGTCGACATCGCCCGACGGCACCGTGAAGGTCATGTCGGTCTTCGAGCCGTCCTCGGAGATGTTCTGGACGATCATGTCGACATTAATATGGGATTCGGCGAGCGGTCCGAAGATCGCGGCGGAGACGCCCGGGCGGTCGGCAAGACGGCGCAGCGAGATTTGGGCTTCATCCTTGGCATAGGCGATGCCGGTGACTACTTCCTGTTCCACGATTTCTTCCTCGTCACAAATCAGCGTTCCGGGCGGGTTCAAGAGGTCGCCCATGCCCGGAGCATCGGGATCCTCGAATGAAGAGCGAACGAAGGTGCGCACCTTGAAGACCATGGCAAGCTCAACCGAGCGCACCTGCAGCACCTTGGCGCCGAGCGACGCCATTTCCAGCATTTCTTCGAATGCGATCTTTTTCAGGCGACGTGCCTTCGGCTCGATGCGCGGATCGGTCGTATAGACGCCGTCGACATCGGTATAGATGTCGCAGCGGTCGGCCTTGACGGCAGCGGCGATCGCCACGGCCGAGGTGTCCGAGCCGCCGCGGCCGAGCGTCGCGATCCGGTTATCGGGGCCGAGACCCTGGAAGCCGGCGATGACGGCCACCTGGCCCTCGCCCATGCGGCGGATGATTTCGTCGCCGTTTATTTCCATGATGCGGGCTGCGCCATGGGCATTGTCGGTCTTGATCGGAATCTGCCAGCCCTGCCAGGAGCGAGCATTGATGCCGAGATGTTGAAGAGCGATCGCCAGGAGACCCGAGGTCACCTGCTCGCCGGAGGCAACCACGGCGTCATATTCGCGCGCATCGTGCATCGGCGAGGCATCGCGGGTCCAGCCAACCAGCTCGTTCGTCTTGCCCGACATGGCCGAGACGACGACTGCCACCTCGTGGCCGGCATCGACTTCACGTTTCACATGGCGGGCGACATTGCGGATGCGGTCCAGATCAGCGACGGATGTTCCGCCGAATTTCATTACGATGCGTGCCATAGGCCTCTACCAATCAAGCGCCGAGCGGCCCGAAAGGCGAAACAGCCCGGCATACCAATGCGCCCCGCGCCTCAAGCGGACGGCCTCTGGGGAAAGCGGACTTTCGAGAAGGGCACCGTCGCCGGAACAGCGGACGTCAAGTTGCGGCGTCTCTTAGCGAGTTTGTCGGGTAAGGGCAATGGGGATCGCAGGAACGGTAACGAGTATATGACAGCGGCGCTCAACAATAGGCGCAGGTCCCTCAGCCGAGTATCGGCATCTTGCCGAGGCCGAGCATGTCGTTGACGAGAGCGATGCCCATGCCGACTGCAACGATGATCAGCCCTATCATGAAGAGTTTGCGTGACCGGTCATATTTAGAAGCCAGCAGGGAGTCGCGGGCAAGAAGATCGGAAACAACCTTTACCTGCAGGACAATGCCGACAAGCAGAAATCCCGCCGGCAGGATATCGACCCGGCTCCAGTCGTTGGGATTGGAAACCCAATGGCTGATGAAGCTCAGCGAAAAACCGAGAATGATCCCGACAGCCGTCAGCGTGCCGTTGCGAAATGTCGAGTCGATCTTCTCTTGCGGCTGCGGATCGGACATGGCTGTTTCGCTCTGCATCAGTGGCGACCGATCGTCAGGAAGTCAGAAAATCGGAACGGCGGCAAGCGGGAAAACCCATGTCAGTCCAGCTGCATCGTGGCTTTGGGCACCTCGGCCACCGTAAGAAACGCTCTGAGGGCCGGATTGAGGTTCTGCGGCCTCCAGGCGATCACCTGCTCGATGGCCGGCGCATCCTCGAGCGCGCGAAAAACGACGTCACGGGTCTGAAGCTTGGCCATCGACTGCGGCACGAGCGCGATGCCGAGATTTTCGCCGACAAGGCTGATGATGGTCTGCTGGAGCTGCGTTTCCAGCCGGATGGTCGGCTCGAAACCGTAGGGCCGGCAATAGTCGGAAATCGCCTGCCGGAGCGTCGGTGCGACATCGACCGGCGTCGCAATCAACGGCTGCCCCTCAAGCGCCGTTGCGCCGATGACATCACGTGCCGCGAATTCGTGCTCGCGATGGATTGCAAGGCACAGGTTCTCCCGATGCACCGGATAGGTTGCCAGCCCCCTGACGGGGCCGGGCGAAAACGTGATCCCGGCATCGAACCGCCCCGCCACCACATCGCCAGACAGGGAGCTCGGGATGACTTCGCGCAATTTGACCTCCACCAACGGATAGGCCGCCATGTATCGCTTGGTGAGGCCGGGCAGGACGGTGTGGGCAGCATGCATCATGAAGCCGATCGAAAGTTCCCCGAGCTCGCCGCGATCGGCGAGACGAACATTGCGGCAGGCCTGATCGAAGGAAGACACGACGGAGCGGGCATCCACCAGAAATTGCTGACCGGCGGCAGTCAATACCGCCCGGCGCGAATGCCGCTCGAGCAGCTTCACCCCAAGCTCGCGTTCCAGCGCCCCCACCTGACGGCTGAGGGGCGGCTGGGTGATGTTGAGCCGATCGGCGGCGCGACCGAAATGCAGAGTTTCGGCAAGCGCAATGAAATAACGCATCTGGCGAATGTCGACCATGATACCGATCCGGTATGAATTGAGGCAGAAAACGGCATTGGATTATATCAATCACCGGCGGTAGAGGAAGCCATCCTGTTCTTTCCGGCACCGTCTCATGATCTCGACCTTTTTCACCGTCATTCCGATCTTCGCGCTCATTCTTGCGGGCTGGGTTGCCAGACGAACGGCCGTTCTCGGTCCTCATGCGACGACGGAGCTCAATCGCTTCGTCGTTTATCTGGCCCTGCCCGCGCTGCTGTTCGATATCATGGCCCATGCCCAATGGTCGGATTTGTGGCAGCCCGGCTTCATCGCTGCCTTCGGTCTCGGCAGCCTCCTGGTCTTTGCGGTGACGGTGTTTGTGCGGCTTCGGGCTGCCCGCCATCTGGCGGATGCTGCAATCGACGGCTTGAATGCCGGCTATGCCAATACGGGTTTCATGGGATTTCCGCTTGCGCTGGTCGCGCTCGGAAGCCAGGCGATGCCTTCGGTAACGATCGCGACGATCATCACCGTCTGCCTGATCTTTGCCGTCGCCATTGTTCTGATCGAGATCGGACTGCGTACGGACAAGAACCGCGGCAATGTCGTCTTCAAGGTCGCCCGGGCGCTGGTGAAGAATCCTCTGCTCATTTCGCCCGCCCTTGGCGCGCTTGCCTCACTGATCCAGCTACCTATCCCTGCGCCGGCGGAGACTTTCCTGAAGCTTCTGGGTGGTGCGGCCTCGCCGAGCGCGCTCGTCGCCTTGGGGCTGTTCCTTGCAACCCCACGAGAGAAAACCTCTTCGACGGAAGGGTTGAGCGCCGTACTCGTCGGCGCCAAGCTGATATTGCAGCCCGTCCTCACCTGGGTACTGGCCGCTCTCGTCTTTCATTTGCCGCCGACACTGACGCAATCGGCAACCTTGCTTGCCGCGCTGCCGACGGGCACGGGACCTTTCATGCTCGCGGAATTCTACAATCGCGAAGCAGCGGTCACATCAAGAGTGATCCTGATCTCGACCGTCTTTTCGATCCTGACGGTCTCAGCCTATCTTGCCTTGGCAAAATAGGCTTCCTACATCCATTTTAAGTGCTAAGCGCCGGCCTCAAAAGGTCAGCAGGACCGTCCGCCATAAGGTGACTCTTCCTCACAACGCACGTGGTAATGCCAGTCACCTACCGTCTGACTGGCGGCTGGCAGCGTATGATGAGGCTGAGCCGGCGGCGAAAGACGACCACCGACTGCGACGCCGGTCAGGAGCGCCACGACCAGGAAGAGCACGAGGCGTTCGCCGGCCGACAGGATATGGCTGCGGACATGCTGGATATAATCCCTCTCGCCGCCCGCCTTTTCGGTGCCCGTATGAGATTCGCGAGACGCCCCGTCTTGGCGGCTGAAAAAATCGCAATTTGCCATGGTTTTTCTGCTCCTTTCTCCGCCCCCGCAGAAGTTCTTTTCTCGATTACGCTGCATCATGTGTGCTTTTGAAGGCCACGCTTAAAGAGCCTTTCGGCAAACGCACTGTTCGCGAATTGTGTCTAATTCTCGGCAATTATTGCTTGACGCACGGAAGCGTGAACAAAGGGTAGAAAATGGCTTGGATAACGACTCGAATTTCCTCTTGATATTTTAGATCGGTCGCTCTAATTAAATTCTAGAGCAAACGCTCCAAAATCAGTTTTTCCGCAAGAGGGCGCCTCCTGATGGCAAGACCCAGACAGTTCGATGAAACACAGGTGCTGGAAGCCGCCGGAAACATTTTCTGGCTGAAAGGCTTTGAGGCCACGTCGACCCGCGATTTGGCCGAGGGCATGGGCCTGACACAGGCTAGCCTCTACAATGCCTTCGGCGACAAGCGCGGCCTCTATATGAAGGCGCTCCGGCAATATGTCGACAGTCGCCTCTATGGTCGATTCGCCCGCAGCACCGGCGCTCCGACGCCCGGCCTTGCCATTGTTTCCTACTTCTCATCGATCATACGGGATTCGCTGGCCGATCCCGATCATCGCGGCTGCCTGCTTGTCAACGGGGCGTTTGAAGCGCAGCCGGACGACGTAGAACTGCAGAGAGTCATCGCTGCAGAAACCACAGAGATCGAGGCCTTCTTCCGCCGTCATCTCACTCTCGCTCAGGAGAGCGGCGAAATCCCGAATTCAGTGCCTCCCGAGGATCTGGCGAAAATGCTGCTCGCCGTTCAGTTCGGCTTGCGTACCCTCGTCCGCATCCGCCCCGAACGTGAACTGCTCGATGGCATGATCAGGCCTGTTATGTCGATGCTGACCCTGCCCTGGCCACTGCCCGGGCCGCAGCCGGACGGATAAGCGCTAGATTTCATCTCAATCGCGAAACAGAGAAACCAGGAACGGACCGCAGCTTCGAGCGGGTCCGCAACAGAGACTATTGCCATGTCCACTGACAGAACCCAGACATCTTCGGCCCATGCCGCCGCTGCCGCCTCTCTTGACCGGTCGGCATGGTTTGCCACCATAGCCGGCCTTTGCGGCAGCCTCGTTGCCATCGGCCTTGCCCGCTTTGCCTATACGCCGCTCATTCCGTCGCTGATCGAAGCCCACTGGTTTTCGGCTGGTGACACGGTAACGCTCGGTGCCGCCAATTTTGCCGGCTATCTCGCCGGCGCCCTCCTCGGCCGGCCGATCGCGGCAGCCCTGTCGAACCGGCAAGCCCTGCGTCTTTTGATGGTGATGGCAACAGCCGCATTCTTCGCCTGCGCCTTCCCGGTCTCGATCCCCTGGTTTTTTGTCTGGCGCTTCGCCTCCGGTCTTTCCGGTGGGGCGATCATGGTTCTGGTCGCAACCAGCATTCTTCCGCATATCCCGGTCGCGCGTCGCGGTTTCGTCGGCGGCATGATCTTTCTCGGTCTTGGCCTCGGCATTGCCGCATCAGGCACGCTCGTTCCTGAACTCCTGCGGTTTGGCTTGCAGGAAACGTGGATCGGCCTTGGCGTCCTTTCGCTTATCCTGACTGCGGTGAGCTGGTTCGGTTGGCCCGCGGCCAATCCGCCGCAGCCGGCTGCCCATCCCTCCGGGCACCATCGCTCCGCCAAGAGCGAATGGTCCCTGCGCATACTTTATGGACAATATGCGGCCAACGCTCTGGGACTCGTGCCCGCAATGGTTCTCCTTGTCGACTATGTCGCCCGCGGCCTCGGTCGCGGAGCCGATATCGGCGCTGCCTACTGGGTTATCTACGGCCTCGCGGCCATCGCCGGCCCGGTCATTTCAGGCTACGTTGCCGACCGCATAGGCTTCGGCGCTGCCTATCGCTGCGCCCTGCTGCTTCAGGCCGTCGCCGCAGCACTGCTCGCAGCCAGCGGCAATTGGATCGTGATCGGCATCGCAACTGTCATCTTCGGCGTCTGCACGCCCGGTATCGTTCCCCTAGCACTCGGTCGCATCCACGAAATCCTCCCGCATAGCCATGTCGAGCAGCGCGCCGCCTGGAGTAAGGCGACGACAGGCTTTGCCCTATTCCAGGCTCTCGCCGGCTACGGCTATTCCTATCTCTTCATCCACACCGGCCAGAACTACGCGATCATCTTCCTGTGCGGGACGGCAGCGCTCGTGCTTGCCCTGCTGGGCGACGCGCTCTTCAGCCTGAAGAAGCACAAGTCGTAGGCCAGTGGCGGGATGCGACGGTCCCGCCCCTTGACTTCCAGCCCCGATCGTCCGACTTCACATCGAAGCAGATGAAGGAGCGACCCATGAGCGAAGCGGCGAAAAGCACCATCGACCAGAGCGAAGTGGATCGCTTTTCCGCGATGGCTGCGGAATGGTGGAGCCCGACCGGCAAGTTCAAGCCGTTGCACAAGTTCAATCCGATCCGTCTGGCCTACATTAGGGATCGCGCTTGCGAAAACTTCGGCCGCGACCCGAAAAAAGCCCGGCCACTCGAGGGCCTGCGCGTCCTCGATATCGGCTGCGGCGGCGGGCTGCTTTCGGAGCCGATCGCCCGTATGGGTGCTTCCGTCGTCGGGGCCGATCCTTCCGAAAAGAACATCGGCATCGCCTCCACCCATGCAAAGGCGTCAGGCGTCGCCGTCGACTACCGGCCGGTGACCGCCGAACAGCTTGCCGAGGCGGGAGAAAACTTCGATATCGTCTTGAACATGGAAGTGGTCGAGCACGTCGCCGACGTCGAGTTCTTCCTCTCCACCTGCGCCAAGATGGTTCGCCCCGGCGGCCTGATGTTCGTCGCGACGATCAACCGCACGATGAAGGCCGCAGCACTCGCCATCTTCGCCGCTGAAAATATCCTGCGCTGGCTGCCGCGTGGCACGCATCAATATGAAAAACTGGTGCGCCCGGAAGAGATCGAGAAGCCGCTGGCAGCGGGCGGAATGGAAATCATCGCGCGGACAGGTGTCTTCTTTTCGCCGCTCCAGAACGAGTGGAACCTTTCGAAAGACATGGACGTGAACTACATGCTGCTGGCAAGGAAATTGGATCAAGTGTCCGGCTGATATCCGGCCGATCAGACGGGCAAGCCGGCGACATAGCCGAGCAGATTCTTTCGGTTCACCTCAATTCACGTCGTCCGGCAGGACCGGGATCGCTGCGATCTCGATGCCCTCGTCGATCAGTTCCTGCGCCTCGGTGGGCGTTGCCTGGCCGATGATGCCTCTGGCATCTGCCTCGCCATAGTGGATCTTGCGAGCCTCTTCCGGGAATTTGGTGCCGACATCCTCGGCATTGGCCTTTATCGCGTCGACGGCCTCTTTCAGTTTGGCAAGCGCTTCCTTGCGCGCTGTGTCCATGGCAAGGGTCTGCATCTCCTGCTTCTTGCGGGCGGTCGAAACCGACGGCGCCATCAGAAGCTTCGAGATCGCCGAGGAGCCGCAGGTCGGGCATGTCAGGAAGCCGCTCTCCCCCTGCCGATCGAAGTCGTCGCTTGCCGCAAACCACCCTTCGAACTCATGGGCATTGTCACACGTAAGCGAATAGCGGATCACGCGGCAACGCCTCCGGTCGCCGGTGCTTCCACCTTTTCGAGCGAGAAATCGCGGGCATTCCTAAGATTTGGGATCTTGCCGCGCGCCGCCTTGACCGCCGCGAGATCGATATCGGCAGTAACGACCGCTTCACCGGTCCCGCCGGCAGATGCGAGCACCTTGCCCCAGGGGTCGATGATCATCGAATGGCCGAATGTTTCGCGGCCGTCTTCATGTACGCCGGCTTGAGCCGCCGCAATGACGAACATGCCGTTCTCGATGGCGCGGGCGCGCAGCAGGATTTCCCAATGCGCCTCGCCCGTCTGCCGCGTGAAGGCGGCAGGCACCGTCATCACTTCGGCGCCGGCAACCGCCTGCGCCTGGAAGAGCTGCGGAAAACGCACGTCGTAGCAAATCGAAAAGCCCATTTCGGCAAAGGGCAGCGAAACCACCCGGGCTTGCGAGCCCGGCGTATAGGCAGCACTTTCGCGCCAGCTTTCGCCATTGTCGAGATCGACGTCGAACATGTGAATCTTGTCGTACCGGGCAAGCAGCGCGCCGTTCGGACCGAAAAGAAAGCCACGATTGGCGATCTTGCCGTCTTCGAGTGCAATCGCCGTCGAGCCCACATGCACGTGGATGCCGAGTTCCTTGGCGAGGTCCGAAGCCGTCCGTGCAACGATATCGCTGGCCTCATCCCTAAGGACAGCGCGCAAGGCTGCGCGATCTTTCTGGAGAGCGCCGGTCATCTCCGGCGTCTGCACGTAAGCCGCGCCCTGTCCCGCAGCATCACGGACGAGCCGCGCCATGTCGGCAGCGTTCCTTACAGGGTCGACCCCGGAGCACATCTGGATGGCTGCAGCCTTGAAACTCATCGTCATTTCCTCACGCCGCGAGCAGCGGATCGAGCTTGCCGGCGCGGTCAAGCGAGTGCAGGTCGTCGCAGCCGCCGACATGTTCGCCGTTGATGAAGACCTGCGGGAACGTCGAGCGGCCATTCGACTTGCTGATCATCTCCTGACGGAGATCGGGCGAATAGGTCGCATTATGCTCGACAAAATCGACGCCCTTGGATTCCAACAGCGACTTGGCGCGAGCACAGTAACCGCAAAATTCCCGGGTATAGATGACAACAGATGCCATGATGCACTCCAGATGGAAAAGACCTTTATCCGTCATATAGTTTCGGCCAAGGCCCTTGCAAAGGTCAAAACTGTCACATCCGCGGCACCTGCCCTTTTGAGAACGCGTGTTGCCGATGCGACCGTGGCGCCGGTCGTATAGACATCGTCGATCAACACGATCCGGCGTCCGAAAATGTCATTGTCGCGACTGGAAGCGATGGCGAAAGCGCCGCGCACATTGTCCTGACGGGCGCGGGCTCCGAGGCCGACCTGCTGGGTCGTTCGCTTGACGCGAAGCAGAGTTGAGGCGAGCAAGGGCTTGCCGGTGAGCAGGCTGAGATGCCGCGCGAGCTCCGCCGCCTGATTGTACTTGCGCGAGAACAGCCGCACGCGATGAAGAGGAACGGGAATGAGCGCGTCACATCGCCCGACCGCGCCGTCGCTGGCGCGCAGCATCCACGCCGCCATCATCGGCGCCAGATCGGTCCGATCGCGATATTTCAGCCCGTGAACGAGATCGCGAACGACGCCGTCATGGATCGCGGCCGACCGCAGCCGGTCGAAGGGCGGCGGCTCCGCGATCGCACCGGCACTCAGAATGCCGCTGCCGAGATCATGCGAAAACGGGCTGCCTAGCACTTCGCAATAGGGCCGCTCGATGAAACGAATGGAACTCCAGCAGGCCGGGCAAAGGCTGCGATGCGTGCCGGTGGAAATGCCACAGCCGGCACAACTCGGCGGGTAGAGGAGATCGGCCAGCGCCAGCCACGGTCGCGCAACCCCCGTTCGCCAGCCGGATATCGTGAATTCGAATTTGATCGTCCCCATATGAAGAAGACTAGCCTTTTCCCGCCACCTTTGCGAAGGGAAAAGCGTCGGCTGCAAAGCCGGGCAGCACGACATTGCGAATGCAGGAAATGACCCATGGATATCGTCTTCGACCAGATGCTGATTGCCGCCAACCGCCGCCGCGCCCTTGCGCAACAGGGCGCCAAGGCTGATTTCCTTCTGGAGATTGCCGCACAGGAAATGGCCGAGCGCCTGGCGGTCGTGGAGCGACATTTCGACGAGGCCGTCGAACTTCATGGGGCAACCGGCATCGCCGGGCGGGAAGCGCTTGCGACCGGCAAGATCGGCCATCTGGCCCGGATCGAGAGCAACGCTGCTTTCGCGGCCTCCGGCGAAGACATCATCGAGGCCGAGTCGGAAGAGGTGCCGCTGGCTCCGCAATCCGTCAATCTCGTGCTGGCGCCCCTTAATCTGCATGTGACCAACGACACGCCCGGCATCTTCATCCAGATCCACCGGGCTCTGAAGCCGGACGGCCTCTTTCTGGCTGCAATCCCCGGCGCGGGAACGCTTCAGGAATTGCGGGATGTCCTGTTGTCGACCGAGATCGAGCTGAGCGGGGGCGCGAGCCCGCGCGTCATTCCCTTTGCCGATGTTCGCGATGTCGGCGGGCTGCTGCAGAGGGCGGGATTCAGCCTGCCGGTCATCGACGCGGAAACCTATACCGTTCGCTACGATTCCCTGTTTCCGCTGATGAAGGACCTGCGCGCCATGGGTATGGCCAATCCGCTTGCCGACCGCAGCCGCAAGCCGTTGACGCGCGCCTTCTTCATGCGCGCGGCCGAAATCTATGCGGAACGCTATTCGGACCCTGATGGCAGGATCAGGGCAACGTTTTCAATCATCTATGCCTCAGGCTGGACACCGCATGAGAGCCAGCAGAAACCCCTGCGCCCCGGCTCGGCAAAGGCGCGGCTTGCCGATGCCCTCAAGGTCGAGGAACACAAGCTGAAACAATAGGATTCGATAATTGGCAGGCCGGCAGCAAAAGCTTACGGAGCAGGCTGCTCGATGTTGTTTGCCACCGTGCCGAATACGTTCTGGAGACTGCTCCCGATCGCTCCGACCCCGGCGATAAGACTGACCGAGATGAGTGCGGCAATAAGGCCATATTCGATGGCAGTCGCACCGGTTCTGTCCTTCAGGAAATTCCGAAAAAACGTCATAAAAGGTCCCCTGATCAATTAAATATCAGCGAACCCGATGCGAAGAGCATCCGATAAGCTGGTTAAATTCTAGCAACCGCTATCCGCACCATAACCTTGGACGACGCAAACCGAACCCGGCTCCTGCTGCAGCACGCTGCGGCGGATCGTGTAACGCTTGCCGTTTTCGGTCTTCGGGATGGAACCGGTGGTAATATTATCGAAATCCGGCGCGCTTGCCAGCACGCTCGACTTGGACTTATCGGAAAGCATGGGCGTCAGGATGAGCGAAAGCGCAACAGCCGCCGTGCCGAACAGCAGGGCGATGTTCAATGCTCCCGTCTTGCGCGACGTAAAAGAAGTCTGTTCCTTTTCGCGGACAGCCTTCCAGAAATCGTCGTCCATCATGTCAAGCCTCTTTACTCATACGACAACCGCTTGATTGAGGCCGATCTTTGCCAGAAGGTATTAAACGATCTCTTAATATCCACAGCCAAAAGCGCTGCATTGCGTTCACATTTAAGTAATACGCTAAATTAGTTGAGATTCAAATCAGAGGAGATCCTGCAGGAAAGGAATAAGCGGCTCGTCCGCCGGCGGCATCGGATAATCACGCAATGCCTGCGGCCGAACCCACTTGATCGCCTGGCCTTCCCTGCCCTGCGGTATGCCCTCGTAACGACGGCAAATGTAAAGCGGCATAAGGAGATGGAAGCTGTCGTAGGTGTGGCTCGCAAAGGTCAGCGGAGCAAGGCAGGGGATGCGCGTCGTGATCCCGAGCTCCTCGTCGAGTTCCCGCACAAGTGTCTCCTCCGGCGTCTCTCCGGCCTCGACCTTGCCCCCCGGAAATTCCCACAAGCCGGCCAGCGATTTCCCTTCCGGGCGCTGTGCCAAAAGAATACGGCCATCCGTATCGATGAGCGCACAGGCGGCGACGAGGAGAATTTTGCGGCCGCCTTCGCTCACCGGACGTCCTTCGGCCGCCAATAGCGGTAACGATATGCTTCGCGAAAGCCGAAGCGGGCGTAAAGGCCGAGTGCCGGCGCATTGCTCGCGCCGACCTGCAGCCAGCCGATCTTGGCGCTGCGCATCCGCGCCCAGCGCAATGCTGACGAAAGGATCTCGACGCCAAGGCCCTTGCGCCTGTGGTCGGCTGAAACAGAGAGCGACATGATCCCGGCGAGATCATTGTCCTGCACGCAAAGCACGGTCGCCATCGGCCCCGCCTCGGCGTCCTCGATGACAAACAGGCCGGTTGGCGGCTTGATGCCGCTGACAACCTCAGCCAGAGCCGGCTTGAGCGCCGGATCGGAACGATCGACCAGCAGGTTGGCATCGACGAAACGACCGACATCGTGGCTCGGCAGGTGATCGAGCATATCGGGCAGCTCGATATCGCCAAGGCTGGCGGTCATCACGACCGTTTCCTCAAAGCAGGTCCAGTCCTCGCGGCGCAAAAGATCCATCAGGACAGGCGGTGCGAGTGGTGTTTCGCGCACCACGATCGGCCGTCCATATGCTTCGAACTTGCGCTGCGCCTTCTGCAGGCGGATTTCGACGTCGCGATGATCGGATGGATCGAGCGGAACGATGGAGTTCAGCCGCTTGGAAGGATGGCCAGCCGTCAGCCGCACCTGCCAGCTTCCGTCATATTGAACGGACGAAGCCGGCCAGGCCCGGAAGCCGACGGCTTCGAGCCTCCGCACCAGCGGCAGATTATTCAAAGTGGTAAGCGCATGCATCAACGACGGTCAGCTCCGATAATCGCCATTGATGGCAACATATTCCTTCGTGAGGTCGCAGGTCCAGACCGTGGCTTTTCCATTGCCCAGACCCAGATCGACTTTCAACGGGATATCCTGCCGCTTCATGACATCTGAGGCAGCCTCTTCGGAATAGGCCGGATCGCGCTCGCCGTTGACAGCGACGCGGACATCGCCAAACCAGATGGCCAGCCGGTCGCGATCGGCAGCTTCGCCGGCCTTGCCGACGGCCATGACCACGCGCCCCCAATTGGCATCCTCGCCCGCGGCCGCCGTTTTGACCAATGGCGAATTGGCGATCGACAGCGCGATCGTCTTGGCTGCCGCATCGCTCTCAGCACCCGTGACGGTGATCTCGAGCATCTTCGTGGCGCCTTCGCCATCGCGGGCAACCTGAATGGCGAGGTCCTTCAGGAGATCGTTAAGCGCAGCGCGGAAAGCGGAGAGGCGTGGATCGTCGGCACGTTCGACACGCGCCTGGCCGTCCACCGAGGCCGCACCTGTCGCAAATAGCATCAGCGTATCGGAGGTGGAGGTATCGCTATCGACCGTCATCGAGTTGAAGGAGGGTTCGACACCGGCAGAAAGAAGCGATTGCAGGACCGGCGAGGCGATATCCGCATCGGTGACGACGAAGGAGAGCATGGTCGCCATGTCAGGTGCGATCATGCCGGCGCCCTTGGCAATACCGTTGATCGTTACCTTGACGCCATCGATCTGGGCGCTGCGCGTCGCGACCTTGGGATAGGTATCCGTCGTCATGATCGCCTTGGCGGCCTCGAACCAGAAATCGCTGGTCGCCTCGCTATGCATGTCGCCAAGCACGCCCGCAAACTTCGTGGCATCGAGCGGCTCACCGATGACGCCTGTCGAGGCCAGATAGACCTCGTTCTCACCACAACCGACCGCGGCAGAGGCCGATTTCGCCGTCAGTTCGGTCGCCTGGCGACCCCTAATGCCGGTAAAGGCGTTGGCGTTGCCGGAATTGACGACAACAGCCCGCGCGGTCCCATGCGAAAGGTTGCCACGGCAGAAATCGACGGGAGCCGAAGGGCACTTCGAGCGGGTGAAGACGCCGGCGACGGACGCCGGCTTGTCGAAGACCATGAGAAGCACATCGGTCCGGTTCTTGTACTTGATACCGGCGGACGCGGTCGCCATCCGCACGCCGCGTAAGGCCGGCAGCGAAGCGAAGGATTTAGGAGCAAGCGGGGACACGGAACCGGACATGGGACAACCTCGATAGTAAATAAAGGGCCCGGAAAACCGGGCCCTGATTGTTGTTACTGCTGCGGCTGCGCGTCGGGTTGTGCCGCATCCGGCTGAACCGCCGAAGCGTCGCCGGGCTGCGGCTGCTTGTTGGCGTCTTCATAACCCTTGGCAAGCGCCGGATCGGTGATTTCAACCTTCTCGGAAGCCTTGGCGTCCTTCAGGAGATCAAGATACTTGTCGCGCATGACGAGCTGCTTGACCTGATCCTGGACCTGGTCGAACGGCGGCGGGGGGGCGTCGCGCTTGTCCTCGACCTTGATGACATGATAGCCGAAATCGGTCTTGACGGGAGTCTTGGAATAGGTGCCGACCGGCATGGAGAATGCTGCGTCCTCGAATTCCTTGACCATGCGACCGCGGGTGAAATAGCCGAGATCGCCACCGTCAGCCTTGTTCGGGTCGGTGGACTTTTCCTTCGCGAGCGCGACGAAGTCCTTGCCCGCGTCCAGTTCCTTGATGACTTCCTTGGCCTCGTCCTCGGTCTTTACGAGGATATGACGGGCATGCACTTCTTCCTGCTTCGGAAGAGCGGCGACTTCCTTGTCGTAGCGAGCCTTGACTTCATCCGGCGTCACGGCGTCGACGACATGGGCCTTGAAATAGGCGTTGTGCAGTTCGCGGTCCTTCAGATAGGCCATGCGGCTCTTGAAGTCGTCGGTCTGATCGAGCTTTTCAGCAGCAGCCTTCTGCGACAGCAGCTTGACGTCGATGGCGGCCGACAGTGCAGCAACCTTCTTCTGATCGTCCGGAAGCTGTGCGAGCTGGGGATCGAGATTGGCAACGGCCAGATTGAGTTCGGACTGATGGATTTCCACATTGCCGACCTTGGCGACGACCGCGTCCGTGGCATCGGCAGCGAAGGCCGGGACCTGGAACGCAACAACCGTTGCAAAAGCAACAGCGGCAAGTTTGTTGTAGCTCAACATAAAGTATCCCTTTGGAGTTCGCACCGGCTTCAACCACGCGAAACCGGCCGGAAAAAAGCCTTCAGCATCAGAATGTGGCCTTTCTGTATCGGCCAATCCCGTTGACATCAATCGACCCCCCTCTTATCTGTCACGCAACCTCGCGTCCAGAACAGTTTCCGGACGTTTCATGCAATAGGCCGATTTTTTCGGGACGGATATTGCGCGGAACGTCGGATGTAAATCAGAAAGGACCAGTCATATGGTCAGCTTTGGTGGAATAGCCCGAAAGTTGTTTGGCTCGGCCAATGATCGCCGTGTCCGGTCGTTTCAGCCCAACGTCGCAGAAATAAACGCGCTCGAAGAGAGCATGCGCGCATTGTCGGATGAAGCACTGGCAGCCAAGACGGCTGAATTCCGCCAGCAGCTCACCGATGGTAAATCGCTGGACGACCTGTTGATACCCGCTTTTGCAGTGGTCAGAGAGGCTTCGCGCCGCGTGCTGGGGATGCGGCCTTTTGACGTACAGCTCGTCGGCGGCATGATCCTGCACTCGAACGCCATTTCGGAAATGAAGACGGGCGAAGGCAAGACGCTGGTTGCGACCCTGCCGGTCTATCTGAACGCACTTGCCGGCAAGGGCGTCCATGTGGTGACCGTCAACGACTACCTGGCGCAGCGCGATAGCGCGACGATGGGACGCCTCTATAGCTTCCTCGGCCTGACAACGGGCGTCATCGTCCATGGCCTCGATGACGACGAGCGCCGCGCGGCTTATGCCTGCGATATCACCTACGCCACCAATAACGAGCTCGGCTTCGACTATCTGCGCGACAATATGAAGTACGACCGCAGCCAGATGGTCCAGCGCGGTCACAATTTCGCGATCGTCGACGAAGTGGACTCGATCCTGGTCGACGAAGCACGCACGCCGTTGATCATCTCCGGCCCACTCGATGACCGCTCGGAACTCTACAACACGATCGACGCCTTCATTCCGATGCTGACGAAGGATGACTACGAGATCGACGAGAAGCAGCGTTCGGCCAACTTCTCGGAGGACGGCACCGAAAAGCTCGAAAATCTTCTGAGGGAAGCCGGGCTCCTTAAGGGCGAGTCACTCTACGACATCGAGAACGTCGCGATTGTTCACCACATCAACAACGCGCTGAAGGCCCATAAGCTCTTCACCCGCGACAAGGACTACATCGTCCGCAACGGCGAAGTGGTCATCATCGACGAATTCACCGGCCGCATGATGCCGGGCCGCCGTTACTCGGAAGGCCAGCACCAGGCAATCGAAGCCAAGGAAAAGGTCCAGATCCAGCCGGAAAACCAGACGCTGGCGCAGATCACCTTCCAGAACTATTTCCGCATGTACCAGAAGCTCGCCGGCATGACCGGTACGGCGCAGACGGAAGCCGAGGAATTCGGCGACATCTACAAGCTGGAAGTGCTTGAGGTCCCGACCAACCTGCCGATCAAGCGTATCGACGAGGACGATGAGGTCTATCGGACGGTCGAGGAGAAGTACAAGGCGATCACGATGGAGATCATGGACGCTCACAAGCGCGGCCAGCCCGTTCTTGTCGGTACGACCTCGATCGAAAAGTCGGAATATCTTGCCGAGCGGATGCGCAAGGAAGGCTTTACGAACTTCCAGATCCTGAACGCCCGCTACCACGAGCAGGAAGCCTATATCGTCGCTCAGGCCGGCGTGCCCGGCGGCGTGACGATCGCCACCAATATGGCCGGTCGCGGTACCGACATCCAACTCGGCGGCAACCTCGAAATGCGCGTCGAGCAGGACCTCCATGATGTCGAGCCCGGTCCGGAACGCGACGCGAAGATCGAAGCGATCCGCGAAGAGATCAAGCAGTTGAAGGAAAAGGCGCTCGCTGCCGGCGGTCTCTACGTCATTGCGACAGAGCGCCACGAAAGCCGCCGCATCGACAACCAGCTGCGCGGCCGCTCCGGTCGCCAGGGCGACCCCGGCCGTTCGAAGTTCTATCTGTCGCTCCAGGACGACCTGATGCGCATTTTTGGCTCCGACCGTATGGACGGCATGCTGCAGAAGCTTGGTCTCAAGGAAGGCGAAGCAATCGTCCATCCCTGGATCAACAAGGCTCTGGAACGCGCCCAGAAGAAGGTCGAAGCCCGCAACTTCGACATCCGCAAGAACCTCCTGAAGTATGACGACGTGCTCAATGACCAGCGCAAGGTCATATTCGAGCAGCGTGTCGAGTTGATGGATGCAACGAACCTCGACGAGACCGTTGGCGACATGCGCCACGAGGTCATCGAGGACCTGGTTACCAAGCATATTCCCGAACGCGCCTATGCGGAAAAGTGGGATGCGGATGGCTTGAAGATAGCCCTCGCCAACCACTTCGACCTCGATATGCCGATTCATGACTGGGTCAAGGAAGAAGGCATCGCCGAGGACGACATTCGTGAACGCATTACCGAAGCCGCAGACAAGGCCGCCCAGGAAAAGGCCGAACGCTTCGGCCCCGATATCATGACCTACGTCCAGCGCTCCATCGTTCTGCAGACGCTGGATGGCCTGTGGCGCGAGCATATCGTCAACCTCGACCATCTGCGTTCGGTCATCGGCTTCCGCGGCTATGCCCAGCGTGATCCGCTGCAGGAATACAAGGCCGAGGCTTTCGAACTGTTCAACTCGCTGCTCAACAATTTGCGCCAGGCGGTTACCGCTCAGCTGTCGCGCGTTGAGCTGGTCCAGCAGCCGGCTCCGGAACCCGAGCCGCCGGTCATGCAGGTTCATCACCTCAACGCGACGACCGGCGAGGACGAATTTGGCAGCATCCTCCCGGCCAATGATCTTTTCGTGGCACCGGCCGAGCGCGATCCGCAGAATCCCGCCACCTGGGGTCGTATCGGCCGCAACGAGGCCTGCCCTTGCGGCTCCGGCAAGAAGTACAAGCATTGCCATGGCGCTTTCGAGCACCAGGAAACTGTTTGATCTTCTGCAACAGGATTTATCATTTCAGATGCCGCCTTCGGGCGGCATTTTGCTTTGTAGTTTCAATACTTACGGTCGGTGCTCGATTTTTCGAAAAGCACCTGAATTGAGCCCATCACATTGGGTAAAATGCCTGCAACAACACCGTTTCTTAACCCTGATCTGGCATGACTGATGTACAGTCAGAGCTTTGTTTAGAGTATTGCGTATTGTTCATGGCGGTCATCGAAACAGCGGAAAGAATGCTGCCCTCTGGGCTGCGGGCAACGCTGTCGCCGTCACTTCAGAAGCTCGGCGCGATCCTTGGCGACCGCAGCGAAAAGGCCGCCTCGCAAAGAATGGCGCTCGTCGCCTTCGTCATCCGCATCGCCAGCGCAGCACTCGCCTTCCTGTCCCAGATCTTCCTTGCCCGCATGATGGGCGAGTTCGAATACGGCATCTTCGTTTTCGTCTGGGTGCTGATGATCCTTTTCGGCAATCTTGCCTGCCTCGGGTTCCACACCGCCGTCATCCGCTTTCTTCCGCAATACAAGGCCGATGGCGCGCATGCCGAGATCCGCGGGCTCACCAGCACCGCGCGCCGCTTCGCACTGGCGCTTTCAGGCAGCCTTGCCCTAGTGGGTATCATCGCCCTGCACTTCCTCGGCGGAATGATCGAAAACTATTATGTGATGCCGATCTTCCTCGGCCTCATCGCCATGCCGATGATCGCACTTGGCGACATTCTCGACGGCACGGCGCGGGCAAACCACTGGCCGGTCATGGCGCTGAGCCCGACCTTCCTCATCCGTCCGACGCTGATCATCACCTTCATGCTGGCGGCAATCCTCGCTGGCGCATCCCATAGCGCCGTTACCGCCATGCAGGCAGCACTCGCCGCCACCTTCGCCACTGTCCTGATGCAATATCTCGCCGTGACTGCACGGCTGCGCCATCACTATTCGACGGGCCCGAAAGTCATCGACTTCCCCGCCTGGCTGGCCGTCGCCTTTCCGATCTTCCTGATCGAGGGCGTCAGCTACCTGCTCACCAATTCCGACGTCGTCGTCGTCGGTATCTTTCTCGATCCGGAGCAGGTCGCGATCTATTTCGCAGCGGCAAAGACGATGGCGCTGGTTCATTTCGTCTACTTCTCGGTCAAGGCAGCGGCTGGCCCGCGCTTTGCAAGCATCATTGCCGAAAACGATCGAGGCAAGCTCGCCGCCTTTGCCGCCGAGACCGCGCGCTGGACGTTCTGGCCGGCGTTGGCGGTCGGGCTCGCGGTTCTTGCCGCGGGGCAATTCCTGCTTTCCCTCTTTGGCGCCGCCTTTATGTCCGGGCATCTGGTGATGGCCGTTCTTCTTGTCGGCATCCTCGCAAAGGCTCTGGTAGGCCCCGGCGAAGTATTGCTGATAATGGCCGGCAAGCAGAGGCTCTGCGTCTATCTCTACGCCGCTGCCCTTGCCGCCAACATCGGCCTCAACGTGACGCTAATCCCGCATTTCGGCATCGAGGGCGCTGCAATCGCCACGGCTTCCGCAATGGTGGTCGAAGCTGTTCTCCTGCATATCGCGGTGCGCCATGCGCTCGGCATCGTCCTTTTTGCTTTCATCCGCTCACATATGACAACCATGAACGCCAAGGCTTCCTGATAATGGCGCGTCCCCCGCTGACCCAAAGCACCGACAGCAAGGCCAATGCCATGATGCACGGGCTGGCCTCCCTGCATTTCGAGGCGCCGCAGGCCGAGGTTCGCGTCGAGATCGGCCGGCCGGGCCGCGAGCTTTCGCTCTATCCGGCCAAGCTCGGCTATGAACTCCAGGACGAACTCGATTTTCTCTCGAACCGGGCGATGGAGCCGAACGTATTCTTCTCCGGCCGGTTTCTCGCGCCTGCCATGCCGCGTCTGGAAGACCGTCAGGTTCGTCTTGCGCTGATGCGCGACGACAACGGCCAACGCAGCCGCATGCGCCTGCTGATGCCGTTCACGGTCGACAAGCCGGGTCTGGCGGTAGGTCCATCGATCATTCGCGTATGGGCAAATTCCTTCGCCCCGCTCGGAACCCCCTTGGTCGACGGCGAGGAAGCAGCCGAAACGATGGACAACCTGTTCGAGGCGCTGGCAAGGCCCGAGGCGCGTCTGCCGGCCACGCTGGTCCTGCCGGATCTGCGCCTCAACGGCATTTTCGCGCAGATGGCAAAGGCCGTGGCACTCAGCCGCAACCTGCCGGTCACGATCTCCAATCCGTATCATCGACCGATGCTGCAAAGCTATGATGACGCCGACACCTACCTGCGCCGGACGATCTCTTCATCGCATTTGCGCGAAATGCGCCGGCAATGGCGATTGCTGGAGCAGCACGGCACCGTCACCTACAATCTTGCCCGCCAGCCGGGCGAAGTGCATCTGCGCATGGAAGAATTCCTGGCGCTGGAGGCGAGCGGCTGGAAGGGCAAGAAGCGCAGCGCGCTGGTCCTCGACCGTTATCACGCCGCCTTTGCGAGAGAAGCGGTCTCCAATCTCGCCGCTGTCGACGCGGTGCGCATTCATACGATCGACCTCAACGGCGCAGCGATCGCATCGATGATCGTTCTGATGATGGGCGGCGAAGCCTATACCTGGAAGACCGCCTATAACGAGGAATACGCCCGCTTTTCCCCCGGCAAGCTGCTGATGGGCGAACTGACCGAATGGCATCTCGACGACGCCAACATCGTGCGCTCGGATTCCTGTGCCATCCCCGATCACCCGATCATGAGCCGCTTTTGGCAGGAACGGGAAGAGATGGGCACTTTGATCATCGGTCTGTCGCAGAACGGAGACCGTGACGTCCGGCAGGTGGCAGCCCAGCTTCACATGTACCGAAGCACACGCAATATCGCCAAGCGCCTGCGCGAAAAGATCATGTCGCTGGCTGGCCGCTAAAGCCCGCTTCAAGCTCGCCTGCTTCAAGCTCCCCCGCCTCAACCTCCATCGAAGCCCGTTCGCGCAATTGCCGGCGGATCACCTTGCCCGAGGTGGTCAATGGCAGCGCATCGACGAATTCCACCTCGCGCGGATATTCGTGCATCGAAAGCCGCGTCTTCACCCAATCACGAATATCCTCGGCGAGCGCCAGGCTCGGTTCATGACCCGGGATAAGCACGACATAGGCCTTGACGATCTCCGTGCGCACCGGATCGGGCTTGCCGACAGCAGCCGCCATCTGAACGGCGGGGTGGCCGCCGAGACAGTCCTCGATCTCGCTTGGGCCGATGCGATAACCGGATGAGGTGATGACATCGTCATCGCGACCGACAAAGGAGATGAAGCCCTCGGCATCCTGCTTTCCAAGATCACCCGTCAGCAGCCAATCGCCGGCGAATTTGGCCTCGGTCGCCTTCTTATCCTGCCAATAGCCGAGAAACATGACGGGGTCCGGCCGCTGAATGGCGATCTGGCCCGTCTCGCCTGCCGGCAGCACCCTGCCCTTATCATCGACGATGGCGACCTTGTGCCCGGGCACCGGCTTGCCGATGGCGCCGGGCTTGCTGACGCCGAAGGCGGCGCTCGACGAGAGCACGAAATTGCACTCCGTCTGCCCGTAGAAATCGTTGACGGAAACGCCGAGCGTTGCGTGCGCCCACTCATAGGTCTCGCGGCCCAGCGCTTCCCCGGCAGAGCCGATCGTCCGCAGCTTCAGATCATAGATGCTGCGAGGGTTCTCGACCGATTTCAACAATCGCAATGCCGTGGGTGGAATGAAGGCGTTGCGGATATCCATCTCAGCCATGATGCGGAACGCCATGTGCGGATCGAACTTCTGCGCCGGCGACGACATGACGGGGACGCCGAGCATGAGGCTCGGCAGCAACGCATTGAGAAGACCGCCGGCCCAGGCCCAGTCCGCCGGCGTCCAGAGCCTGTCACCCGGCTGCGGAAAGCCCTCATGGGCAAACTGCATGCCTGGAATGTGACCGGCGAGAACCCGGTGGCCGTGAAGCGCGCCCTTCGGTGGACCCGTCGTGCCCGAGGTGAAGATCATCAACGCCGGATCGTCGGGGCCGGTATCGGCGACAGTCAAACGGGACGGATGGGCGGCTACCAGATCGGCAAAACCCAGGACATCTCCCTTGGCACCATCGATACTGATGACGTGGGCGAGACCGGGCAGGCCGTCGCGAACCGGTGCCAGTCGCTCCAGACCGAAGGAATTCGTGACGATCGCGTGAGCGCCGGACACTGTCAGCCGATATTCCAGCGCTTCCGCCCCGAACAGCAGAGCAAGCGGCAGGGCGATGCCACCCATCTTGTAGATTGCCGCATGCGCCACGACCGTCTCGAAACTTTGGGGCAGAAGCAGCGCGACCCGATCGCCGCGCTTGATGCCGAGCGCAAGCAGCGCATTGGCAAGGGAATCCGATCGATCCTTAAGCTCGCCATAGGTCAGCGACGAGTGCCGCCCGCCCGGATCGAAATGCTGAAGACAAACACGATCGGGCTCACGCGCGGCCCAGGCATCGCAGATGACATCGCCTATGTTGAAGCGCGCCGGGATATCCCAGCGAAAATCGCGATAAAGCGCGTCGTAACTATCTTGCAAAAGCAGTTTCATACCGAAATCCGATAAATGCTGCATTGCAGCTAACACCGATGGCTGCGTCAGGAAAAGTATTTTGTCGGCTATTTCGATCGGAGCGAGCTTATTTGTAAGTCTGCCTTAAAACCTATTGCGGATTATTGAGCTAATTGCCGCAACCGCTCTTCGTTAGCTTGGCGTATGATCATGGGTAAACTCTGCCTCCCCAGGGAGTGAGCCTCCCAGAGGAGACGGAAGGTTTCTGCATCGGACCTACAACAGGATGGAGAGCATCGATGGAATACGTGAAGTTTGGCGCGACCGGCCTTGAGGTCTCTCGCATCTGCCTCGGCTGCATGACCTATGGCGACCCGAATCGCGGCACGCATGAATGGTCGCTCAACGAGGAAATGAGCCGCCCGCTGATCCGGCAGGCGATCGAACTCGGCATCAACTTCTTCGATACCGCAAACACCTATTCCAACGGCTCCTCGGAAGAAATCGTCGGCCGCGCCATCAAGGATTTCGCCCGCCGCGACGACATCGTGCTCGCAACCAAGGTTTTCAACCGCATGCGCCCCGGCCCAAACGGCGCCGGCCTGTCGCGCAAGGCGATCTTCGACGAGATCGACAACAGCCTTCGCCGTCTCGGCACCGACTATGTCGACCTCTACCAGATCCATCGGCTCGACCACACGACGCCGATCGAGGAAACGCTGGAAGCCCTGCATGACATCGTCAAGGCCGGCAAGGCCCGCTATATCGGCGCTTCCTCCATGTATGCTTGGCAATTCGCCAAGGCGATCTATACGTCGCGCCTGAACGGCTGGACCCAGTTCGTCAGCATGCAGAACCACCTGAACCTGCTCTATCGCGAGGAAGAGCGCGAAATGCTGCCCTTCTGCCAGGACCAGAAGATCGCTGTGATCCCCTGGAGCCCGCTTGCCCGCGGCCGCCTGACCCGCGACTGGGACGAAACGACCGCCCGCTCCGAGACGGACGAATTCGGCAAGACGCTCTACACCCAGGCAATGGAAGCAGATCGTAGGATTGTCGAGGCCGTCGGTACGATCGCCAAGGCCCGCGGCGTTCCCCGCGCCCAGATCGCCACCGCCTGGATCCTACAGAAAAGCCCCGTCACCGCCCCGATCATCGGCGCCTCCAAGCCGGGTCACCTGACCGACGCCGTCGCCTCGCTCGCGATTAAGCTGACGCCTGACGAAATCGAGGCGCTGGAGCAGCCCTACATCCCGCACCGTGTCGCGGGCTTCAAATAAGACCCATATCGGGCCGCCCGTTCGACGACCGGCGGCCGCCACTACTTAGGCCGGAGGCATCTGCCACCGGTACCGGAATGTCAGGCTCGGGCCAGCAAAGCCTCGCGCAAAAATCTCTTCACGAGCCAGTCACAGTTCGGTCCTAACAGGCAGTAAGATCGCATTGCCTGACGCCCCTACAAGGACAGATCCATGACCACCATTCCTTTTGAAGCAAGGCGGTTCCAGTCCACTGCCGCCTATTATCTTCGCTACCGCGTCCCCTATCCGGATGCGCTCATCAGCCGCGTTGCCGAACGCAGCGGCCTGAAAGCCGGCGACCATGTGCTGGATCTCGGCTGCGGCCCCGGCCAGCTCGGCATCGCATTTGCCCGGCTTGCCGCCGCCCAAGTAACGGCGATGGACCCGGAGCCGGAAATGCTCGCCGCAGCGGCTGAAGGCGCAAAGGAAGCGGGCGTCGATATCGCTATCCGCCAGGGCTCTTCCTACGATATCGGTCCGGATATCGGAAAGTTGCATCTGACGGTCATGGGCCGTTCGTTCCACTGGATGGATCGCTCGGCCACGCTCGACGCACTCGACAAGTTGATCGAGCCCGGCGGCGCCGTGGTGCTGTTTCACGACAAGGGCGTTCTGGCCAACCCGAATTGGCACGGCATCGTCGAAAAATTGGCGGAGACCTATGCGCCGGAGCGGCGTGCCAACCACTTGTTGCGCAAGAGCAAGGATTGGCTGCCGCACGAAGCGATACTGCTGCGCTCGCGGTTCTGCAATCTGGAGCGGATCGGCATCATCGTCGAACGCCAGCTCGATATCGAAGACATCATCGGCCGCGTCTATTCCATGTCCGGCACCTCGCCGCAGGCGCTGGGCGACAAGGCAGGCGAGTTCGAAAGAATTCTGCGCTCCGAGCTTCAGGCCGTGTCTCCCGACGGCAAGGTCACTGAGATCGTTGAATCCCGAGGACTCCTCGCTTTCCGCGATTAACGGCAGTAATTGCGGAAAGGACGCTATTCGTCCTTTTTGCTTCCGGGACTATCCGGCAGGGACAGTTCCTGCCGGGTGGCCGACAGGAACTCATCGGCGAGAGCTGGATCATCCATGGCGCGCGCCAGGATGACGGCGCCCATCATGCTCGACAGGCTGGCAAGCGCGCGCCTGCGCCGCTCCTGTGGCGTTTCGCCGGGAACGACATCCTCCAAAATACCCGCAAGCGCCATCAGTCCGCCGGTAAAGGCCTCCTGCATGGCGGGACCGTGACGGCTCACCTCCTGTGACAGCGAAGCAAAGACGCAGCCATCGCCAAGGTCCACGACATTGCGGCGCGACAGATAGTGGTCCAGCAATGCATCGAGCGGCGCATCCGGGGATTTTTCCACCACAGCCTTCCAGCGCTCTTCCGTCCGCATGACTAGGTTCTTGCTGGCCTCGCAGGCAAGCTCGTCCTTGGAATCGAAGTGGCCGTAGAAACCGCCATGGGTCAGCCCGGCTGCCTTCATGATCTCGGCAACGCCTATGCCGTCAAAGCCCTTCTTCCGGAAAAGCTCGCCCGCGACCTCAATGATCTTTTCCCGGTTCTGCGCGAATTTCTCGCGGCTCACTCTCATCGACAGTCTCCAAAATTGCTGCTTGACAATTTATATGACAGCCATCATCAATAAGCAACAAATATGATGGCTATCATCTAAATCTTCTGCACAATCGTTCAAGGCAGAAGAGTGATTATGCCGTATCCGTCTGCGCCCGGCTCACCGAGCGGAGCAGTGGAATTTGTCGACTACAAAAACTGATCTTACGGGCCGTCTTCTTGGACAGCACACCAGAACTCAACGCGTGATTGGAAGGACGACATGGTCTCCACAGCACTTGCCTCCACTCTCGCCCGGCGCAACATCCATTATGGATGGGTCGTCGTGGCGGCTACCTTCCTCACCATGCTGGTCACCGCCGGCGCAATGGGCGCGCCGGGCGTTCTCATCAAGCCGTTGCAGGATGAGTTCGGCTGGGAGACATCGCAAATCTCCTCCGCGCTCGCCATCCGCCTGATCCTTTTCGGCCTGATGGGTCCCTTCGCCGCCGCCTTCATGAACCGCTTCGGTGTCCGCCGCGTCATCGTCTTCGCACTTGCGACCATCGGCGTCGGCTTCGTCGGCTCGCTGTTCATGACACACCTTTGGCAGCTTCTGTTGTTCTGGGGTGTCATCGTCGGCTTCGGAACGGGCCTAACCGCCATGGTGCTGGGGGCCACGGTTTCGACGCGCTGGTTCACCAAGCATCGCGGCCTCGTTGTCGGCATGCTCTCCGCAAGCTCGGCAACCGGCCAGCTCGTCTTCCTGCCGCTGATGGCGGAGCTGACCGAGCGCTACGGCTGGCGCGCCACCGTCCTTTTCGTCTGCGGAATGATCGCCGTGGCGGCGTTGATCGTGCTGGCGCTGATGCGCGATCGGCCTGCCGATCTCAACCTGCCGCTGGTCGGCGAAATCCACGTGACGCCCGCCCCGCCGCAGGCGACCGGACTGGCGACGCTGCTCGCCTCGCCGCTCGCAGTGCTGAAGGAAATATCCGGCACATCGACCTTCTGGATCCTGTTTGCCACCTTCTTCATCTGCGGCCTTTCCACCAACGGCCTCATCCAGACGCATTTCGTCACGCTCTGCGGCGATTTCGGCATCCTGCCGGTCGCAGCCGCCAGCATGCTCGCCGTCATGGGCATCTTCGATTTCTTCGGCACGATCGGCTCCGGCTGGCTCTCCGACCGGTTCGACAATCGCTGGCTGCTCTTCTGGTATTACGGTCTGCGCGGCCTGTCGCTGCTCTACCTGCCCTTCAGCCACTTCACCTTCTACGGCCTGTCGATCTTCGCCGTCTTCTACGGCCTCGACTGGATCGCGACCGTGCCGCCGACCGTGAAGATCGCCGCCGATCGCTTCGGTCGCGAAAAGGCAGGGCTCGTCTTCGGTTGGGTCTTCGCCGGCCACCAGCTGGGCGCCGCCACCGCAGCCTTCGGCGCCGGCCTGTCGCGCACCGAGCTCGAAAGTTACCTGCCCGGTATCTTCGTCGCCGGCGCCTTCTGCCTGCTCGCCGCGATCCTTGCGATCACCCTTCGCAAGCCAGGTATCACGATCAGGGGCGCTGCCGTCGCCCACTGAGATCGGTAAACCCGAACGTACATGGCGGCATCAGCCGCCATGTACGAAAAGCCAACTATCCGAAAACGCTCGCCATTAGTTCGCCCACCCGTCTTGCGCGCCCCGGCGATCACATGCTAGACACCGCGCTCGTCAGTATCCCGTTGCCCCATTGGCGGAATTGGTAGACGCGCTCGACTCAAAATCGAGTTTCGAAAGAAGTGCTGGTTCGACTCCGGCATGGGGCACCATTAAATCTCATTAAGTCCATGATAAAGCTTTATATTTAGTTAATCCTAAAATATTGGATCCACCCTTCCGCCCACCTTTTGTGGTTTCGTGGCCCACCTAGCTGACTGCGTTGTTGAGCCAGTGAATCAGTTTAATTGTGAGGATGATCACCGATGGGGCAATGGTGGGATACGATATTGGTGTTACCGGAAGATATGATAGCTTTTGCCTGGTCGGCGCCAATGAGAGACCTGGCGCCTCAGGTCGGCCTTTCAGATGTTGGGCTGCGAAAGAAGTTGAACGGTTCCGGAGTGCCGCTACCACCGCAAGGTTACTGGAACAAAGTTCATGCCGGAAAGCCTTTGCCTCCCACCCCTCTACCGGAGCCGAGGCGGCCGGGACAAGTTGGGCGCCTCAAGGTCGACAAGCAATTTCGAAAGGTTATTCCCCTCGCGGGTCATTTACCCTCGACGGGGCCTTTTGCTTCAAGCGAAACGCCGGAAAGCCTTGAGGAACTTTATTCCCAAGAGCTGAAGGCGATTGGCCACGTAGCCGTTCCCAAGACCCTCGACCGCCCTCACCCCGCTTTGCTTGATCTGTTGCGGAAGGAAGAAAAGCGTCGAGCCAAATTCTCAGAACGTGGATGGAGCACCGACGCGCCACTCTTTGATAGCCCAGTTGCGAAACGTCAATTGCGAATTCTCAATGCGCTGTGCCGGGCGCTGACTAAACGCCAACATGAGGGCCACGTCTTTGAACAAGACGGATTCATCCGCGGCTCCGCTGTAATTGGCGACACGCGTGTTGGGATCAATTTAGCAGTTATCGGTAAAGATCCGCGCCGACAAAATTGGCAGCCCCTCGCAGTAGGTATGCCGTTGTCCACTCCGCTTACACTCAGCCTCTCGCGTGGCTTCGAAGGAAGTGCTGCAAAGACATGGCAAGACGATAAGGGCGGGAACCTAGAGGACAAGCTTGCAACGATTGCTGCATCCATCATCGTCGAGGGCGAAGCAAGCTTCCGCCGATCGTTGCGAGAGGCTGAAGAGCGCGAAGAAAAAGAACATCTGGAGGCTGAAAGGCGCCGCTTAGAGCATCTCAAGGCTTTAAATCAGCAGCGCTTGAAGGACCTCGCGACCTCGGGTGAGCTGCTACGGCAAGCGGAGGATATCAGAGCGCTAATAAATCGTGTTCGCTCAGCAATGATCAACGGGACGGCGGACGTAGATTCAGCAACTCTTGAGGCGTGGGAAAAATGGGCATCAGAGCAAGCGGACCAGATCGATCCAATTTTATCCGGCCAGTATATCAGCCATTTGCGCGCGCCGAAGTTATGAAAGTGGCCGTGCGTTGCAATTTGAGAGAGAAGCACATAAATGATTCCTCTACCATCGTGAGGGCGAGGAATGGATGTTGTTATCTTATCACATCGAAGTAATCCCAACGCAGCCCTTGATTCACCTGTTGTCAAGAATTAAGTTTTAACTTAATCGTCGGCTAAGCGCAGTATGGATGATTTGATCGACGTATGCGCTGGCAAGCGCTTTAAAGTGAAGATGACGCCGGAAGTCGCGAAGAAGTTCAAACAAGCCGACCCTAAGCAGCGAGCTCGCTGTCTCAAGTGGATGGAGTTCTTCGCTGAAGATGGGCAGGACAACCTTGATAAAGAAAAGTTGCGCCATGAGGGCAAATTTTCCACCGGAGAAAAGTCAGGAACGAAAGTTGCGATACTTGCGTTCAAAGCTTGGCAGCTCCGTGTGTACGGCGGATTGGTGAACGGCGACACTTTTATCGCCACCGAGATTGATACAGCAAAAAAACAGGACGGAGCAGACCAGCATCTGCTCAGCCTCGCAGCTAAGAAGCTGGCGGGCTACTTGTGATTGGGAGATTTGAACATGGGATTCGGACCTATTGATGAGCGTGAAGCTGAAATCTTCGCTGTTGAAGAGTACCGCGCCGATATCCAATATGAAATGCTCCGAGCGATGAAGGCCGCTGGCTTGACCCAGGCCGAGCTCGCGAAGCGCATGAGAATCAGCGCGGCTCAGGTGTCTCAGATTCTTGGAGACGATGCGAATCTTACCGCGGAAAGCGTCGCAAGATTCTTCCGAGCCTGCGGTTATCAGCCTAAGCTGAGCTATGTTCCGGCCGAGGAGAACATCGAAAATACCGATCAGACCTCCGGACCTCAGGCCGCGGAAGCATGGCGAGAAGTAAAGCAGCACATCAGCGCTGAAATTAAGGTTTTGAGCGCGAACAGCACCGCTGGAATGTTGTTCGCAGCCATTCAGAGCAGTGCTAGGGTCAGGCGTCCGGTGGTCGTGGCAAACGACCACTCGGCCCCTCTCGCGAACCTTGTTATGGAAGTTGCATGAGCGACGTCGCGAAAGCGGGCAATGACAGCCCCGCCAAGAAAACTTTCTCTAAGGAAGAGGCGCTAGCCGCTTACAACGACATCGTGCAGCACGCTTCGCTGCTGGATCTTCGATTAGTTGATCTAAAATTCAAGGTTAAGCACGAGTATTTCAACGCTCTTTCGCAGGCCGAAAATGAAGACGGCCGTCTCGAGCATGCGTTTGAGTCTGATCTATCAGAGATGAATTATGACGAGAGCATGAATTTGCTTATCGGCAAATTCTTGTGGTCCACGCGGGTCAACATCAAAAAGAAAAAAGTTCTCTCCATCGATGCGGAATACTACATTACATACTCGGATGTACCTCCCGTTGATCGACAGCATTTAGAAGCCTACATGGGCAAGGTCGGCCGGTTTGCTACCTATCCTTATTTTCGGGGGCTGGTGTCTCATCTCTCGTGGGAGTCGAGTGCCGAACTCCCGATCATGCCTGTTCTGAAATAGCAGCCTTCTGCAGAAATGCGCTCACCTTGATGGCCAGTCGATTCTATTTAAGGGGATGAGATGCAGGTTTTTTGAAAACTCTCATCGCACTGCGCTGCAGGGTCGCCGAGGTGATGACGAGCCCAGGCTATTTGCCAAAGCTGGCTGCTCCATGGAACACGAACCGCGATATGTCCATTCGGCCCTGGGAAAGGCTTTTCTTATGGTAGGCACTGATGAATTTGTCGAGCGCGAAGACGACGTCGTGACTGCTTACCATGAAGCAGGGCACGCTGTTATGGCGTGGGCGCTTGGGGTCAAGGTGGTCGAGATCACAACAGTCCCCAGCGTTGTCTATAACAGCAAAGGCCACGTGCGGTGGGAGTTCTCGGAGGGTCAAGCATCTGCAATCGCGGCCGACGATAGGCGGGCATTAAAATCACTGACTTTGATAGCCACCGGCGGCGTTGCCGCGGATGGCATTCATGCCGGATCGCTGCCGACGAATCCTCATGCCATACTAAAGGGGACCAATTCCGACTTTTCCAATGCGAGGCGCCATATGGAAAAGCTAGGGGAAACCCAGTGGACGGATTTGGATGCCTACGTTGCCATCGCGACCCACTTGATGAAACAGGCAAGTGTTTGGGCGGTCGTTGAGTTCGTCTCGCAGATATTGGAAGAGAGGAAATACCTAACGGCTGACGAACTCGCCGAGGGACGCGCTCGAACTCCCTTATTTCCTTCTGAATCGTGGGATCTCCTCGATGCGGCCATTAAGGATTTTCGCGAAAACCCTGAGTAGCGACGAACGGCTTCATCTAGGTCGAAATTGCAGCATCCACCTAGCACTTCTTAGCAGGCGGTTGCCTCTCGCAAGATCGGATCCAGCATTAGTTCTTGACCGGCGATCGGCGAAAATTCAGGAAATTGTTGAAAAACATGCAATTAGCTGAAGCTTGAGCCGAGATCCGTCAAGATCCAGTCAAGATAGCCGAATCCAGAGAGGTTCACTGCCGGATCAGCAATCTTCAGTCTTTTTAGCTGGCAGCAGCGCCCAAAGGCCGCAAGAACACCTCAAAGGGCATACCCCCAGCCGCCGGCAAAACTAGGGAACTGTTCAGCAATGCCGTCTTGGTCCCCGATGCCCATTTCGGCCGGTTCGTCTTCCCGCTCGTCGTCTCCCTCGCGGTCATCCATGCATTCCGGACTGAAGCCCGCAAGCTCGGACTCCATGTTCTCGTCTCCGTCGAGCTCGTCGAGCAGCGCGATAAGCTGCTCGATCCATCCTTCGATGACGGCTCGGCGGAATTGGGCCATGCATGGGAATGCGTTCATGAGCGGAGTCCTCCGGTCGCTCGAACTGTCGCAGTCCAGTCGATGAAGTGTTCACCGACCATTTCGACCGCGATAGCTGGAAAACCGATTTTCAGGGCTGGGATGGCGATACCCAGGTCGGGCGCATCCGCTACGAGGCGAATGGTCCGAAACAAGGTTACTGGCAGTGGAGCGGCCACGGTCCAGCGGTGCGTGAACGGCTGTTGCCGCACCAAGGCTATGAGAAAACGCCCCGCGCTGCCGCCGCCAAGGCCGAGGAGTACTATGATCGGCTGCTCGCCCACAACGGACTTGAAGATAAAGCGCGGAGCACCATTCTGTAGCGATGGATATATTGCCGCCAATCGTCACTGAAGATCACCCTGACCGTCTTGTCTGGTGCGAGTTCGCCATGCAAGCTGAGTTCCTGCTGCTGGTGCAGCGGGCCAAATCGCTCGGTTGGCGTGACAACGAGATAGCCACCGCCGTGGTCAACCTTGCGGACAACAATATGCTCGCCCTGATCGCTGACGGCCGGGTCAGTGCGGTTCTCGACGAGATCAAGAAGCGGTAGGGTCCACCTGATAGACGGCAGCATTATCCTGTTCGTCCCGTAGCCCCTTATATGAGGCGTGGCGAAGCTTCCCGTCATCCGTCCATGCTCGATACTCGATTTCCGCTATGAGCGTCGGCTGAACCCAGACCACGCCCTTGCGCTTCAGGTCGATCGGCGGGCGAGATGTCTTGAGGCGATCGAGATCGGCGCGGAGCTTCAACGTGGGTCGCTCTTTGAAGCCAGTCCCTACCCCGCCGACATAGACTAGGTTGTCGCCCTTGTATGCCGCCAGCAGCAGTCGGCCGATACCGCCCAACGCCGCGGTCGACGGTTCGTATCCAACGATGAAGAAGCTGTCGCTCTGGATGCATTTGACCTTGACCCAATCGCCCAGACGGCCGGAACAATAAGGGGAATCACGCCGTTTTGCGATGATACCTTCCAGGCCGTGCTCGCAAGCGGCATCAAAGAGTGCCTGCCCATTGCCTTCGAATTCTTCGGACAGTCTGATGCCGCCGGCACTCCCTTCAAGGAGGTCTTCGAGGAAGTGCCGGCGGTCGCTCAGGTCAAGCCGCGAAAGGTCATGACTATCGAAATAAAGCAGATCGAAGGCTAAAAAAATAGCCTCCGACGCATGACGCTTGCCGCTCCGGCCTCCAAGGGCTTGCTGCAGGGCGCCGAAGTCTGATCGGCCCTGCTCATCCAGAACGACCGCCTCGCCGTCCAGAATGGCGGTTGTGCCGATCGAGACCGCCTCTTCGGCGATCGAGGGGAAGCGATCGGTCCAGTCGTGCCCACCGCGAGTGATGATCCGGACGTGTCCCGGCTCGATGTGCACCGCCAACCGATAGCCGTCCCACTTGATCTCATAGAGCCAATCCGGCCCGACCGGCACCTTTGGCTTTAACAGCGCCAAGCAGGGCTCGATCCTGTCTGGCATGGGATCCAACTGCAGCTGCGGTTGATCCGGATCGCGCGGCTTGCGCGCCTGGCTGCGCAGGGGCGCGTCGGTCTCACGAAGGAGCGGTTGGGATGACTTACGCGGAACCTTTGTCATGTCCCAAAGTGCAACAGAGAACGGCGAGAGAGTCGAGTCTGTTACAGCGGCTGCTGAACCACCCTGGAAGATCCAAGGATAGCCGCGCGACTATGGCGTCTTAATTCTGAAAGCCGCACCGTTTTCTGCAGCACTAGTGTTCTTATGAGTGATGCAGACTGTATCAGGCTTCGCGTTTCCAGTTACACGCCTAACAAGCTCAGTGAAGGTTCCCAATGATGAACAGTTTTGATCAAGAGGGCACCGGTATATCTTGCGATTAGCGCCGTGGCCGCGCGTGATGTAGCAAAGAACCTCGACGATCTGCTTATCGCTCGCGACATCGGTGCAAATTTCCGCCGAGGCACCGGGCGCTACGTCTTTTCTGGCGCTGATAATCGGCTCCTTGTCGGACTGACCATAGGGCCCACTGCACGAGAGGTTATCCTGAGCTCCACCAGAGCTTGGAGTGGCTAATACAACAAACGTCAAAAGCACAGCATACTTCAACATTGTCAGATCCTTCCGAAGCTAGTTGTCAAGACTAACGCAACCAGTTATACGAAATGTGTATGTATCGTTTCCACTTCCCCTCGTACATCCGACAACCGCTCTATCGCCTGCGTCTACATTATTGGTGTCATTCCTAAAAAAACTTCCGTTTTGATCCATGCGTGATGTTACTCTATAGCGGTGCGTGGAAGAATTGTTTTTCTGATAGGCCAAATCTCCGAAATTTCCAGTACCGCATGACCTGTAGTCATACTCGATGGCGCACTGCGCATTGGCTGCGGCCAAGGGAAGAAGTGCAAATACAAGGCAAAGTATGAAGGGGCGCATTGGCACTCTCCTACCGACAAGCTTTTGTGGATTTACATGAGATATCTCTAAAATACCTTATCGCACATCCACGCTCGGAATGCGACTTAAATCTCAACGTCAGGCTGCGAATTGCCGCAATTTGCACTCCAACGATATTGCAGTGAATCAAATTGCGCATATGCATTGCGATACACAGGGAAGCGATATCAAGGTTTTGAGTGGGATGGGCGGGTACCGAAATTGCTTGGTGAGGGGCGTCATCGAATGTGCGACCTCCCGATCCGTTGCTCTCTATAAAGAGCAACATACCCTTGAGGACGTTGTGATTGATTTTCTAAGGTGGGGTTTCGAGATTGCCCGGAACGCCCAACGATCAATTTCTCAACGAACTCTCTCTCGCATGGATGACTTGCGATCAATCAGCCATCAACGCTCCGAAGAATACATGACCTCGCTACCTGGATTGGATCGAATGTCAAAGGTGCGCAAAATCGTTGCGTTCACCTTCAGCTGCGTCGGCCTTGTCCTTGCAGGTTGGCTCGGCTTTCACCTGGCAGGCATTATCGCCATGATCCTCTTCGCCCCGCTTGGAGCGCTCGGCGGTCTGGTTCTGGGATGCATGCGGCTAGTGGATATTCTTGAATTGGTCGGCAGTCTTATTCGATGACGTTCCCATTTAGCCGGAACAACCCCCATTTTTGGTTAGGGCGACGCCACACTGCGTCTCGACCACCGGCCTCCAATCGATGAATTTGTTCTTCCCCATTGTCGAGGTTATCGAAGGACAGGACTATCCCCATAGCGCGCCGTTTCCCATTCGATGTCAGTGAGCACTTCAGCGGAAACCGTGATCTGGTCCGCGAACTTATGGGCGTTTTCAACGAACAGCCGACGAGCGGCCTCCAGTGCTGCAGCTTTGCCTTCGCAACGCTCGTGGAATCTTTCGAGGATCTCACCCTCGCTTTCTTCACGCCAGTAAGTGACCTCGACATTGGCATACCATATGCCTTTGCCGGAGCGCTTCCGGCGAATAAGCTCTATCTGATCATCCGCCATGCTTGCCAACGCATTATACAAATGGCGAGATTCTCGAAAATCATCAGCCCGTTGCCGCAGTTCGAACGCCAACCCCTTGAGGGCCGGCTCCGTCAATTCGTCCATCCTGAACGAAATCTTAAAAAACCCCTCCGTCATCTCACGGAGAGCATACTGCGCTTCGGACGTTAGCGGCGGCCTACGCCTGGAAATACCTTTCGCATCCTTGAGCCGATCGGCTTTCGATTTTGGCCAGATATCACTTACGATCCGATCAAGATCGGCGTTGGAAGGATTCCAGCGGAATTTCTCCGCCAGCTTCTTTTTGTTGAGCTGGGGCCGGATCGAAACGACGGTATCCGACGAACTCGGCGATATCGCCTGCTCCGCGAATTCCATCGCAAGGGAAGCGCCTTCCAAAAGGCCTTTCCGAATGCCCCCATCGGTATCGAATGTCCAAATCGATCCTGACGTCCTCGTTATCTCCGCGGGGCGCCCATCTTCGTTGCGAACAGCCGCCGAAATCACTCGCTGCTGTGTGCCCGCATATTGCGGCATGGCGTCATGTCCATGGACGAGCCCCTCGACTAGCCGCTGAGACATGCGGAGCGGCTCCGCTCCGTCCGGAAAGAGATAGTGTCGTAGTGAAATTGACATTGGCGGGACCGAGCTTGATGATGCAGGTCATCAAAGCCAACTCTCGCTGAAAATTCAATCCTCCTTCGGGATGTTGTGGCGATCGAGCACTCTGCGGGCGATGGCGGCATCATGTAGGTGTCGGAGGACCAACTGGACCGCCATCGAAAATTCCGCAACTTCCTTTGCAATTCGGGACTCGTTGACACCCTGACTCCTCATCAAAGCGGCGGCATCCGCCACTTCGCGGCGGAAATATTTGGCTCCCTCCTGACTACCGAGCCGCATCAGGGACTTGGCGCACCTACGAATGTCCGGGCCGCGGAGCCTCATGGGGAAAGGGATAATCACTGCGCGAACTCCAGATCACTGGTAAATGCGCGTTTGCCCAACAGCTGCGCGAAAAAGGTTTTGGCTCTCTCAAGGAAGAGTAGGAACCAGCTGGAACCCATCGGATGGGCCATCCTGGCGGTAGCCGAGAAAGGCGAACGTTGTGCCAAAACCATGTGGTTTGACATTGGAATTTCCTTCGACATTAAGAGATGGTTCAGGCAGCCTGTTTAGGCGGCCAGTAGATCGTTGATAATACTGACCACCAACTGCAGGTCAGTGGTTTCTTCACCGAAGTCTATCTCGTCGCCATTGTGGCACCAGGAGATAGCTAGCGCCTTTGCTTTGAAGCCCCGCAATGTATGCGCTTCGATTTTCAGCATGCGGTTCACAATGGCTTCGGAGACGGCATAGGCCGCCGCAAAATCCTCATCTTCAGCACGTTTCTCGTACGCCCAGGCGCTCTTCAATTCCTCTTCCAGGTGCAAGAGTTGGGTATCCGTCATCATTTCGTTGGCCGCTTCCCATGCCGCGATGACATCTTCCCGAGGTTCGTCGGTATACTCGGGATATGCCCGATCGAATTTAAACAACAGATCTTCGAGAGAGGTCTGGCTGTAAGGCACCCATGAACCGCGCCCGGTAGGGACCAAAGGATCATAATGGCCGATCAAGAGAGCCTTGTTGGAGTTGTCTTTGGTTTTCGCCGTCATGCCGCGATCCCTCCATTGAGCGAGGTCAGAATAGGCTGCGCTATGCGGCTAGCGTTGTCCCAAGCCCTGTCGATAGCTTCGTATGCCGCTCTTACGTCCAATTCGGCATGGCGCAATTCAGCGTGCGGTACTCCTCGGGAATGTCGCGCCAGGTCCGATAAGGATGTGGCATTTCGACCTGAGCCACTACGTCAGGCTTCTGTTTCTCCTCTGGCGCGTCGGGCGTGGGCTTGGGTTCGTAAACCAGCGGCTCATTTCCGAGCAAAGAGTTCAGAAACTGCCGAAGATCCCATTTTGCGTTGAGGAGACCTTCGAAGGCGCCTTTTGCTTTTTGGTTTTCCTGAAGAAAAAGGTACCGGACCTTTGTCGCGACATCAGCAGATGACCGGCAGGGGAACGAGTAAAGATCATTTTCGGCAGCATCGAACGCTCTGTAGAGCGGACCGTTACAGTTCTCTTCATCATCATCGGTCGAAGCCAACCAAGCATCGTACGCATGCTCATAGGCTTGGATGGCCGATAGCATCCCAAGGCTCGGAGCTGGTGGTATACTTACCTCTTCGGGCGTAGCGCCGCCCGAACTGCTAACGGAAAATGCACCAAGTGCGACGGCAGCTTTCAAAACGTTTCTCCTTTGCATGTTCAGCTCCTGGACAGATTGGCAATTTCGGAAAGGATGGTGGCTCGATCGGCAATGACGTGCATCTTCCACGGCCTGGCATCGATCCGCATGAGTTCAAGCGAAAGTTCCTGAACTCGTTCCGCGGCGCGCTGCTCCAACGTCTTGAGGCTTTCGGCAATCCGATGCTTTGCCCACGCCCAAGCGGTGCGAAGGCAGCGAGCGAAAAGCTTCCTGCGGTCTTTCGCGAACTTGGGACGGCAGCCCGTCGTTTCTCGCCGATAGATGGACCAAGCCTCACCCATGATGCTGCGAGGACTAAATTTTGGCATACCTTCGGCGGCGCCCTGAACTCGACTGTTCGGCATCGGTTGCTCCAGAAGCTATAATGTTCTCAATTTCCTGAGGGTGTAGCTTTTGTAGAATTGCTTCCTCAGGGCTTTCAATTTATACCTAGAGAATAATTCCGCGTTGCACCGTCGTCAATCCCTTGCGGACATTTTTTTATACCTGAGGGTTAAATGCTTACTGCCGAGCAAATCCGAGCTGGCCGCGCCCTGCTCAGAATGGAACAGAAAGAGTTGGCTGAGAGGGCAGGCGTATCGTTGCCTTCGATCAAAAGGCTTGAGCAGATGGACGGGCCACTTACTGCCACGCGCGTGAGCACCGTCGAAGCGATTAGAGTTGCTATGGAGAAGGCAGGGGTCCAATTTATTCCGGAAAACGGCGGGGGACCCGGGGTACGCCTTGCGAAACCCTCTTCTCGTCAATTCGATACCAATGAGCAGCAGGTCGTTCAGTACCCCGAATTCAAGGACGGTGACGGCGGCCCCGGAAGTGGCGGTTAGTTGGCGATGATTCCTTTTCTGGACATCGATCCGGCATATCCGACGGTTCTTCCTCCTGGCCTCGCTCTTGTTATCGTATTTGCGTCAAACTTAGTAATTCCGTGCATCGCGCTGTTTATCAGCCGCCGTATGAAGTCGCTTACGTGGCTTCCCCATTTTATCGCATTCCTGTGGGTGCTTTGCTCGGTTGTTATTTTTTCCGTGGTGGGCATGCCCACAATGCATGACGAGGAGACCGGAGGTCCGGCAGACGGCTTGATAGGGGTACCTATCCTCTTGGAAGCCTTTTTCGCTGTCCTCGTTTATCTCTGCGCGTGGATCATCCGGACCGTAAAATGGTGCATGTTTATCGCAGGTCGCGTCCACAGGCAGGCGTGAAGCACCGATTCAAAACTCGATTTTCATGATTCATGATTCGACAAACCCGATTCTTGAGTATGAAGTAATGGGGGGAATGCGTCGCACCCTCAGACGAACGCAAATGATCGGTGCGATTTTCTCTCTCTCGTTTCTTCTTCCGTCAGTAGCGACCGCGAGCCCGATCATTGGACGCGCGACCGTCATTGATGGGGACACTTTGGAAATCGGTCAAACACGTATCCGACTAAGTGGGGTTGACGCTCCCGAGCACGATCAAATCTGTACTTATCAGAACGACAAGCTATATCTCTGCGGCCAGGAAGCGGCGACGGCGCTCGATGCGTGGCTCTCGATAACCAACGGCCGGAATGAACTTTACTTCGCGGATCGGCAGTTCCTATTTTGCGAGAATCGAAGAGTGGAGGATGAAAAAAGATGTCTCAGCAGAAAACATTTAGTGAGGGCTTTATTGATGGCTATCGCTCTGTAAAAGGTGCCGGAGCAGCATTGCCGGGCATTCCTGCTCACGCGATTCCAGCGGGAAAGACAGAATACCAGCACGGATACGACGAGGGAAAACGCAAAGCCGCGGATTCTTGAGCCCCGCTGAGGCACCTGGAGGTGTCGTCTTCCTTTAAGCTTTCCGCCGAAGATACTTCAAGCCTCTCGGGCGCTGAGAACAGTTGCAATAAAATCGCGCCTGATGATTTTTGAAGTTTAGGGCCGCCGCCGAGTGATCGGCTTCGGTTGACTTATGCGCCTGGTCAATCAACCTTATGGCGAAGGGTCAGGGGAAATATTCATGAGTCATAGGGCGATTTTTGCGGTAGGCGTCTGCTTGCTTACGGTCGGCTGCGCTCGGTCCAGTGCGATCCGAACGGCCCAAAACGAGGCGATTATCAGCACGACCGCGGCGCCTGTCTGTGGCGATGAGGGCGCGCTGAAGGTCGCCGAAAAGCAGGCCGCGATCGAAACCATCAAGGCGGGATACGATCGGTACATCATCATAGGCCAGCAGGGGCAGGACACCACTCATCTCGTCCAGATGCCGGGGTCATATTCCACCACCGGCACCGCGTCATTCTCCGGAAACACCGGGTTCTATCAAGCCAATACCGTCTACCAGCCAGGCCCGATGTTTGTTGCGGGACATCATCACCAGAACCTAGCCGTTCACATGTTCAAGGAAGGCGAGCTAGGAAGCCAAAACGCCCTGTCAGCCAAGCAGACGCTGGGGCCGAAGTGGGCGGATATCGTGAAGGACGGCGTGATTACCTGCGCGAGCTGACATGTTTAGGATTGTCGCTGCGCACAGTCTGCCGAAATGCTTGTTCATGATGGCCGCGATGATACGGGCCATCATGGAGCCCGGTGCTGTGTCGGCAACCAACTACCCTTGCAGTCACCCCCTGGCCAATCAAAGTCTTTGAAGGAGCACTGTATGACCGAGAGCAAGTTGCCAGATTTTCCGGAAGAAGATGCCAGAGGCATTGGCTATCATGTTGCCCAAACAGCTCTCGGTAGCGCTGATATTGTTTTGCCAGGAGCAGGTTACGCTCTTCAGCAGATAGTTGGTCACCTCGTCGGCGAGCCACTGGCAAAGCGACGAGAGGAGTGGTTCAGACTTGTGGGACAGGCTATTCTCGACCTCCAAGGAACGGTCGAAGAATTTGATCCGTCCTCTCTTTCAGAGAACGAAGAATTCGTCAGTTGCGTCTACGAAGCCACTCATCTCGCAATGAAGACCCACCGCGAATTCAAACGGCAAGCCTTGAAGAATGCTATAGTCAATACGGCGCTTGGTTTCTCGCTCGACGAGACGCTTCGCGGCCGATTCATTTCATGCATCGATCGCTATTCTGACGCGCACATTAGAGTGCTCTCGGTTCTGAGCAACCCGAGAGGTTACGAGAGGTGCCTGACCTCGGCCAGATCTATGTTTGCAGGTTCACAATCCACCGTTATCCGAGCAGAAATCACCAATCAAGAAATGTCGGAAGAAGTCTTTGCCAACGTCCTGCAGGATCTCAGTCAGGACAGGTTCATTGACGGCTCATTGAGCGGTATGATGACCGGCGGAGAGTCAATGCTGACCAAGCGCACGACAGAAACCGGGGACAGATTCCTCAAATTTGTCAGCAATCCCATCGACTAGTTTCGCAATGCTTTGGTTTTTCCGCTTTAGACGCCCACCTCCTCCGGAGCCAGCTTCGCGAGCTTCTAGCCGCTCCAGGAGATCACCCGCGACGTCGGCAAATCTCTTAGGTTGTCGGGCGAATTGGCGTCACTGTTCGCTTGGTAATCCTCGGGTTCGGCCGTTGAGTTGTCTCAGCAGTTCCGCCACGCCGTCGTCCACTGAGACTGCGGCGGACAACTGTAGGGGCATGACGCGGCCCAATAGAGAGGCAAATGCCCGGGGCTCTTTCTCTGCCAGGAAGCGACAATATCCCATGAGCCCGTCCTTGCCGTTCATGTCTTGCCCGGCGCTGTCCGCGGCTAAAAGAATTGCATCCTTGAGGACAGCCGTCGTCTTGTTTGGCGTACCTTTGACGCGACCCATACCGGCTCTCGGTGGCTTGCGCGCGGTAGATTTCACTACTCTAGTGTCAGTCATTTGTCCCTCGCTTACGGTCACCCAACCTGGCCTCAAGGTCGTCCAATCGCTTGACGATGTCCTCAGTTTCAATCGCCTTCCTCTGGGCTTCGAGGATCGAGACTAGGCTCTGGCCCTCGCTTGGTGACACCTTGCCGCCGGCGACGGCATCGACCACAACCCCGATGGCGGCCGCGACTTCGCTGGCATTACCGACAGCGGGCATTTCGATATTGATCGATCGCGGAATCGGCGCGGGACGTGGATGCAGATAGGCTGCGGCCTTCTCGGCTGCCCAATCGCGGCGCTTCTGCTCGGCGGTTTCGTCCATCATCACCTCCAGCAGGTATGCAAGCGGCGACTTCCCGGAACCGAGGATCTCAGCCGCCATCTCAACCGTTCGCTGGTTCAGCGACCCCGGTTTTCGTCCTGCCCCTGCTCTCGCGCCTCCGATTTTCGCCATTCAATATTTCCTGATTGTTTTCATCACGGATGGCAGGCCACTAGCCTTGGTGCCGGGCGGTCCATCACTTCGCCGGCCGGCGCCACGATCTGAAAGATGATCGTCTGATCATGGGAAGTCCTGGTGAGGCCGTGCGAGGAGAGCATTTCGTCAATCTCCTCGTCAGCGACGTCAGCCGCGGCTTCTATGATGATCGAGCGTCCTTTTCGAATGCCGGAAGAGGCTTCAAGTTTTTCGAGCCGCTTTGATATGGATTGCATCGCTGCCTCCTGTTCGCCTTCGGGCTAGTTGAGAGTTGCCACACCGTTCTGGACGGCATGGTCTTTCAGGATCGTTTCGAGGAAGGACGCAGCTCGGCCAAGATAGGTGTAGAGGTAGCAGGCAAGCGCCGCCTCCTCGCTGTCTGGATCGGCAGCCACCTTGTTGAACAGCAGTTCCGAAAGCAGCCCGGAAAACGAGATAAGCGCCATTGCATCATCAACGGTCTGGCATGGCGTCACAGTCAGACGATCCGTGGCAATTTGAAGCTTCTCGCGCTGCTCTGACGTTGCAGGGAAAGCTCGGATGGAATGAATATCGGCAATCTGCTCCGCGACCGATTTGATATTTGCCGTAACAGGTGTCATCTATATTGCCTCGTCTTCTCGTTGTGGTGCCAGGATGTCCGCTGACCGTAAGAATCTGCTGATCTGCGTTTGTTTTGTACTTCTTGCCGTCCTGATGGCTGGCCTGACGTGGTTCCTTAAGTTCATGGGCCTCGAATACGCCTTGGGGTTTGCGTCGGGACTTCTCTTGGCCATTGGTGGCTTTGGGATCATATCGAAGGACTTCCGGAACCTATCGTGATGCCTGCCGCGCGCTCGCTGTCGTAACTGCGTTCACGAGTGCTTGGATCCGAGGATCAGTCGGCGGCAACTGTGAACGGCGGACCAAGGCTTGCACGATGGCGTCACGCTGCGCCCCCTGAGCGACGGAAACCCGGCCAAGGTCATTTGCGAACCGTGCTCCAGCCTGCTCCGCTCGCTCCTCAAGAGCGCTCTTGATCGTTTTATGAGCTGCACGCAGCCCAAGGCCTGTCAGCGTCGTATCAGCAGGTATTTCCGAGGTTTTGGACACATCGTCGAGCATCGCGCCGAATCGATTAGCCATTGCTGTGTCTGACCCCCGCGTCACCCGGTTATTGGTATCTGCGAAAATCTTTTCGCCCTCCAGAACACGGAACAACCGGTCGGCCTTCTCTTGCCCGAAAAGCGTAGCCAGACGGGATCTGTTCCAGTCGCCGTCGCCCTTGATAAGCTGGTTCATTCGGGCGACATCGTTGGCATTAGTGCCGACAATACGATCGACTTCAGCGCGGGCACCCTGTGACAGCCGTAACGGAACAGCAGATGGACCGATCTGAAGCCCTTGCGGCTGGACGCCCTGCTCGACTTCCTGAGCAAGCTCGGAGGGTCGCGGGGACGTCCGCCCGCTGTCCAGAACCTGTTGGCCTCGTCCCAGGGCGGCTTTCTGCCGGGCCAGCTCCGCATACACGGCATCTGGTTCCTTGATGCTAGGGACGGCCCGCGTCAGACCGTCGTCAAGCATTTGCCGCGCGTCCACCAGCGCACTTATTGCCTTAACGTTTTGTTCTGTCTGGAGCATCCCATCGATGGCCTGGCGGGTTTCGAACATGACATTCGGATCGCTCGACAATTGCTGTGTCCCGTTGACGTTGAGCATACCGCGCACCTGGCGCAACGAGTTCTGCGCGGGACCGCGAAGACGCCCGATGTCGGCGTCGATCGCATCTGCTATCGGCTGCATGTCGTAGGGTCTACCATCTCGAAACGCCTCCCGATAACTCGGACCCACGGCATGCTGGTTTGCCTCGATGCCCCTCTGGACCTCTGACGGTACGACATTTGGACCGAGATTCTCATCCATGGCAGTGGCAAGTCGGGAATTTGCACCGGCAGCTCGCTCGGCGAGAGGAGTGACGATAGCATCGCGCATACCGGGTTGCGCAGCGGAGCCTCTGGCCACGCCTAGCCACTCTGGCGATGCATCCGCTAGCATCGCATTATCGCCCAGCCTCGACAGCGCATCCCGCAACTGAGCCACCTTGTCCGGGGAGCCAAGTGTATCCGAAATGTAACGCTGAGCTGCCTTTGACAGCCCGGACAAGGCATCCTCTCCGGCACTGGTGAAATAACGCACGCCAGAACCAATCATCTGTCCAAGATACGGACCGGCAGCGCCAGCTCCAAGCCCCACTACTGCGCCCGTTGCCGTTTGCCGCGGATCCAAGTCCGAACGAATGCCGCTGTCCGTTGCTCCAATCCCCATGCCAGATGCGCCCGCAGCAGCAATCTTCGCGACGCGAGAACCCTGTCCAAGGCCGAAAAGACCAGGAGCCGCCGCCATGACGGGAGCGGTAGCGGCAACGCCTCCCGCGACCTGTAGGCCGGTGTCAACGTATGGGTGCTCTTGATGGAAAGCCTCGTCTTTGCCCTGCTGAATGTCGAGAGCGTGCTGATAGCGGTCGTTCCAGTTCTGTTCGGGAAGCTTCTGGAAGCTGTCGGGCAGCACCGGATCTACCGCAGGCGCAAGCGTGGCGTTTGTGGCCGCATCGAGCTTGTTCAGCAAACCGCCGATGATTGGAACACCGGTCGCGACCGCCCTGGTGGCATTGTCTGCCGACAGGGCGCCGCCCTGCGGCTGCGGGTCGGAGTTCAATTGCTGCTGGAGCCTGAGACGCGCCGTCGCTAGCGCCAGGGCCTTCTGCTGATCGAGCGTCATTTCTGCCATAGTTTACGCTCCTCAGGTGTCATCACCCCCCACACATCAGATGGAACCCCGTCAGGTGCAGGGCCGGCGTCGGCCTTTGACGTCAGATCCGGTACATCGGCGATCGGGTTGACCACGGGAATGATGTCCTGCGGGTTCATGCCTCGACGCTGGGCAATGCCCGTATACTGGTTGATGTCGTTATCCAGAGCGCCGCGGTAAGCGCCCATGCGACTACGGGCTTCGTTCAGGATGGCCTTGCGCGTGGGTGGCTCCAACTTCGATCCGCCGTTGACGCTGTTGATCGCACCCATGAACCAGTCAGGCAGGCTGGATGTGTTGTTGACCATCACCATTTCGCCCTCGCGGACGACAGAATTAGGGTCCATGATCTTGCCAAGGCCGTAGACGAGGTTGAGGTCAGATGCCTTGCTGTCCGTCTTCGCCGTGTCGATCATCGACTGATAAACCGGCGCGGCCTGCTGGTAGGCCTTGTAGTTCGGCAGGCTCTCGAATTCCTTGCGCATCTCGGAGACGTCACCCGGCTTGAAACCCGTACCCTGATAGAGCACCTTGCCATTCTGCGGATTGACGAGCGTATTGCCGGGTTCGACGCTGACACCCTTAGGTGCGCCCTGGTAGATCACATTCCCAGTTCGCTGATCGACCAGCGCACCATCGACGTCCGAGACATTCGGATTGCTGTAGTCGCCGATCTCCTGCCTGGTGACGGGGTCTATCAGGTGACCGTTGACGTTCATCGGCGTGTGACTCTGGTAGATCGGCTGACCCGTCCGATTGTCAATCACCGTGCCGTCCACTGTGCTTGTGGAAGGGCTGCTGTAGTCGGCGATAACCCTGCCGGATACCGGATCGACCAACCTTCCATTGACTTCCACCGGCTTTGGCGTCGCCTGATAGACAGGCGTGACGGTTCCGGTCCTCGGATCGGTGCGCATGATGGTCCCGTCTGGAAGTGTCTGAAAACCGTAGTCGTTCGGCCTCATCGTCTGCTGCAGCAAAGCGCCGGCGAGCGACCGAACGCCTGGAGACGCATTGCGGTCCATCATGACACGGGCGAGTGTCTGAGCGCGGGGATTGTTCGAGAATGGATTGCTGGGCTGGGCGTTGTTGGCGGCGTCCACCGCTGCTGAAAGTCGCTGCGCACCCGTTTGTTGGCTTTGTGCCGGCGCGGCCACAGGCGGTGCGTTCGGCTGTGGTGCGATGGAGGCAGACTGCGGATCGGGCAGCGGAACCCGCTGATCGATTGCCTGAGCTGCAGGGCTCGGCGTGGATGGTTGTGCATAAGCTGTCGTCACCAATGGATCGTGATATCCCGGTGTCGGTTGAGGACCGAGCAAAGCCTGCAGCAGCGCTGGTGAGACATTGCTGAAATCGCTGGGCTGCGCGGTTGGCGACGGCGGCGGTGTGACGGATGCATCGTTAGGGATCGCCGATGCCATCCCGGCACGCGGGTCGAGCGAAGCAACCTGTGTCGGCTGATTAGCGGGAGTCACAGTCTGAGGAGGCGCGATCGGCGTTGGAGCGGAGACCGGCATCACAGGTGCAACAGACGCAACGTCTTGAACGGGCGCAGCGGTTGAAGCGCTTGCCTGCATGAACTCAGGGAGAAACCCCTTCGCCAAGGCAAGGCGATGCGCAGCATTGGCATTACCTGGAACGTTATAGCCCTTGAAAGCCCATGCGTTATTCATGAGGTTCTGGGCTTCCTCGACGCTCTTGGCATTGTTCAGGGCCGAAATGAGATGCGGATCTTCCTGAAGGAAATACTGGCCCTGCTGTTGTGGCGTGCCATTGCCGCCGCCATTGAATCGCTGGAGAGCAGCCAACCGCGGGCCATTCCACGACATGATGCCACCCGCAGGATTCCTGCCATCTGCCCAGCTGCCGCCTGCATTCTGAGGAGAATAGCCGCTTTCGGCCTGTCCCGTCGACGCAATGGCAGCGAGCGCATAAGGATTGCTCACGCCTGCGACCTTGCCGTTCGGGCTCTCATAACCGTTCTTCACGGTGTCGAGGAACTGCTTCTGGATGTCGTTGGCCGTGCCGGGCGGAATAGCTGCCGGAGACGTGGAAACGGACTCGGAGCCTGGAGAAGCTGCCGCGACTGAACTGCTGATCGTGCGGTCTGTGCCGGACGAACTCTTGCCAAAGAGACCGCTGAAAAGGCCAGGAGTTTCCGCCGGCGGCGTGTATGGCTGCCCCGTAAGTTCAGCCAGATCCCGAGCGTCGGTTTCCTTCTGCTGTTGGTCCTGCCGGTGGAGGTCGAGGCCCCCCATGACAGCCTGCACGAGGCGAGCGGCACCCTGCCAGGGTGATTTGATTGGGCTGGTATCGTAGCCCTGCTGCAGCATAGCCAACGCCAGCCGCTTGCGGGCATCGGTAATGCTCTCCTGCGTCTCGCCCGTTCCAGCGCCGAATATGTAAGACATTCCTATCTCCTCGACATCATCAGGAAGAACATGACGGTGCTGAAGCGGCGAGATCCCGCCATCAATTTCTCTGCTGCCCCAAGGGCTCGAAGGAAGGAACCAATGCCGCCGGCAGAGGTACCGGTTTGGCGAACGAAGCGGAGTTTTGCCGGCATTCTCACCATTACGGATTGACCTGAATAATTCCGGGCCAATAATTATCGGGAATATTGCCTCGGTTTGGTTTTGACAGCGAAAAAGCTTCAGAAGCGCGATCCGAGCCGATTTCCGACTCCTTGGCGCGGCCGAAATTCTCCAATTCCTCGGCGTAATCCAGTCCCTTCGACCGCTTCCACCGCCAGATTAGCGATAATTCCAGAAGGCGTTCGGAAATTCGGGAAGTATCGGCGTCGTTTGCCCAGGTCGCGGCATAGGTCGAGCCAGTGCCATTGACCAAAATCCAGGCATTCGAGACATATTCGTAGGAAATTGTCTCGCCGGCCGCATTCGGGTAAATGGCGAGCTTTCCGCCCATCATGCGCCATATCTGCGGAACAGGATTGGTGTTGATGATGACGTTTCGCTGCCACGTCTGGGCATCGACCGGGCCGTTCAATTGCCAGAGGCGAGAATTATTCCAGATCTTCGAGGCATCGGCGAACCGTTCCCAATCGCTGGGCGGCTGATTTGGCTCAGGGATGGCACCTGTGCAGGTGAACGAGGTCGGGACGCGCAGGATGGACCAATCATAGTCTCGAGCGAGTTCGTCCCCTGCCCGCTGGCATAGCAATTTCAATTGCGCAATCGTCGGATCAGTATTTGCAGCTACAAGGCCGGGAACTGTAATGGAAAGTTCCGCGCATGCGCTCTGGATTATAGTGAGCAAACTCAATGGCCGTGCCTCCCATTTACAATATCTCCCGTATGGAAAACGCCGGAAAAATGCCTCCCGGATCGATGCAACTTCTCTGCCGCCGCAAGCAGGCAAAACTCGTTTGGAGTCATTCCCGCCCGGTTCGCAGCGTCGAAAAGGCTTTCCCTAAAGGTTTCCATGACGCGAGCGCCACGGAGCGCAACGGGCACGGAGCGCTCTCGTCTTTCCTGCTGAGTAGTATCGGCGTCGCTCATCGCAATCTCCTTCATGGATGCGAGAATATCGCATAAAATCAATTGCTTGACTACTTGAAGTCAGCGGAAACCAGCGGAAGCCGCCGGAAGATTTTCAAAGTTTTTTTCTAACTCTGGGCAAGCCCGTGGTTCAGATGATGATCTATCCAGCGTCTGACTTGGGGTGTATCGCGCTCGCCTCGTCGAAGCATTTCCAGAGCCTCGAAGTCTCCATGGATCAGGATCTCCAGTGCGGGGCCAGAGACTTCCCATCGACCCGACTGGAAGGGCTTTCTCCCGATCCCGTGGTCCCGGCACCAGTCACGAATAGTTCGATCGCATCGGCCCGTTCGTCGCATGCATTCTTCGATATCAATGATATCATCCCGGAACATAGGCACCGTTACTGCAGGTTGAATCTGCTTCATGCGGCCTCCTTGGATGGGGAGCGGCAAGCCTTTTCTGCAAGGCGGTCTGCCCTGACATTACCGCGGATGCCGGAATGCCCTCGAACCCAATTGAGTTGGATCGGCGTTACCGCCAGCGCTTCGTCAAGACGTTTCCAAAGGTCGGCGTTCGGAATTTCGGCTCCGCCCTTTCGCCAAGCTCTCTTCTTCCAGCCTTTCCGCCACTTGTTACAGCCTAGGACGGCGTACGAACTATCGGAATGCAAAGACGCGGTTTCCGCGGTAACGTTTTTGCCAATCCACTCCAGCGCTGCGAGGACCGCGCTCAGCTCCATGCGGTTATTCGTGGTGCGGCTGGCAGCTCCAGACTCGTGGTGGATCTCATTGCCGTTCTGGTAGACGACGAAAGCCCAGCCGCCGGCGCCCGGATTGGGATGGCAGGTGCCGTCTGCGAAGACGTGAAGGCCGACTTTGAAGTCCATCGGCAGAGGTGTCAGTTTCGTTTTCATGCTGCCTCCTTCTGCCGGCGGTGCGCGGTCAGGTCGACAATTACGGTTTCGCGACGAGGCGGCCGATATCCGGCGACAAGGGCAAGCAGGTATTGCGTCGCCTTGTGCTGGAACCGGTGACTGGCTTCGATAACAACGTCGGATTCGGGACTCATGCCGCATCCTCCCGCCGTCCGAGGATGTTTTTCACCTTCGCCGGGGTCAGGAAACCTATCCCCAACATCTGGGTTAGCTGGCGGCGCACAGAGGGATGGACCCGATAGCCCTCGCAGATGAGATCCATCATATCCTCGGCTTCCTGCTCGGACTCCGGGATCGGCAACGGCGCATCCGGATCATCGTCGCCATTGGACGCGGCGAGATATCCGTTTTCCTGCGATGGGCCGATTTTTCTGGAGGGATCGAAATTGCCGATTTCGAGATCAGTTTCAGCTTCGAAGACAGCATCAGTAAGGAGTTCTTCCCTCTCCATACTAATAGCATCCACGGAGTTATATACGTTATTACCCTCATGCGGTGAGGGGCTGTCCCTCGTGCGGTGAGGGGCCAAACGCCTTTCAGCCCCTCATGCCGTGAGGGGGGCAAGGGACCCTCATACCGTGAGGGGCTGACCGATCGCGATTGGCGTCGTAATCGAACCTTCTCCTTCTTTTCAGCCTCAAGACGCCGAAGAGTTTCCCGGGCAATCGTCTGATGATCGAGAACGATATTTTCGCGCGCGTTGACAAGTTGGTATCGGGTCGCGCCGTCGCTCGTGACGCCATCGGGCTTGAAATACCCGAGCGTAACGAGCTTGCGGCGACGCTGAATGATCGTATTCTCGGCCAACCCCGTGGCGACCTGCAGGTCAATGAGAGACCGGTAAGGTCGAGCCGTCGGCTCTCCCATGAAGTCGAGGTAGGCGCGCACAATCTTCAAGCACTCACCGTCCGCCATGGGATCGGCGTTGACCGTGTTTTCCAGTTGGATTTTCCATGTCGTGAAACTGGTATTCGTCTTTTCGGGCTTTTTTGAACGAGCGGCCGTCATCCGAGTGCCCTCCGGTTCGTACGATACAGTTGCGCAAGTGCGCAGGCGTCGCACGCTTCCTTCATCGACAGACCAAAACGCTCTCGAATGGTTGGAACCGCCCTTGCGGGCGATTCCTTTTGCTCTGACAGCCACATTGCGGCGGCAACGACGTTCGCGGCAGGGGTCTCGCTCATGCGGCCCTCGCTTTCTCGTCGTCATCAATGATTTCGACTTCAGATCGGAGTACGTAACGAGCGTGGGTGCCGGCAAATTGCCCACCGTGCTTTTCGTCCAACGTTTGAATTGCGAATCCAAAGCCTCGAAGCTTAAAGACGTAGTGACTCCAACGTGGACCAGGATGGTCGATTGGCGTGCAACCTGTGTCGCCAGCGAGAACTAGGTTCCGCAACGCCCATGCGTCTCGGCCGACCACGCGGACCGTTCGCCCATCGGGAAGAATGCGAGCAACAATGACAAGGCGTTTCGTCATGCGCGGCCTCCAAGTCCGGAAAGCTCGCAGATGACTTTTGCGTGTGCGATCGAGACCGGAAATCGTCTCAAGACGGACTGGATTGCGAGCGATTGAGATTGAACTTCAGGAGAGATATCGGTAGGGTTTCGATAGTCGATGCTGGTGGACAAAGCTTTGACGTTCGAAACCCGGTGAGCGCCCCCGCGCCCCGGGTTTTTGCTTTTTATCATGGCCGCACCTCACGCCGCGCGCTGTTGTTTAGCGGTCTCAATGACGCCAATGATTTCGGATTCGGGCCAACGCGGATGAGCTCCGATGCGGATCGGCTTCGGCAGCTTGCCGTCCTTGAGGTGGCGGTAGAATGTGGGAACGCTCATATCGAGCGCCTTGGCGGTTTCGCGCGCGGTAAGAAGCTTATCGATGATTTGGGTCATTCTCGCCTCATTTTCGGCGATGCGACTTCTTGAGAAGCATCGCGATTGATTTCAACAAGACGAGAATGAGGAGGAAAGTATCACCTAAATAGCTGACAGGATTTCAAAAAGTGCGAGGATTTCTGCTGGGATTTATTGCGAGGTTTTCTTCGGACGCCCTACTCTGCCCAATTCCGAATCATGCTCTGTCGCTCTTTTCCAATGTCGATCAAATTCTCTAGTAGAAAGATTAGGAAACAATTCTGCTATACCTGCCCGTCTCAGATCGGGCCTGTTTTGCTTTGCGTCGATGATCCTTTTCCAGATCTCGATCGGCGCTTCTACTCCGGAATTCGACGTCGCGGACGCTTCCCGCAATAGCAGCTTTTCGGCTGACGGAGCTGGCGGCCATAGCGCTTCAATATCCAATCTCGAAAGATGAACATCCGAATAGTAGATCTCGCCCGGCTTGTGTTTCTCCACGAATTGGAAATTGCGGATATCAACGGGGCCGGCGCTGCTATTCAGCGTCTGCCCTGGCTCGATAAAATCAAGGACAGACCATCGAAAGGAGTCGATGCGCTCAAGCTCTCCATTTGTCGCGCGTATGCCAGTCGCGTCGATTTTGCCGTTACGCAGAGCGGTACGAAATTCGCCGCTGCCCTTCGCAAAGTCCGGGAAGTGATTGAACAGCCCTGATCTGTTGTTGTGATCGGCAGCTATTTTCAAACCGCTCAGCGAGGCAGGCGCCATTGAACCGAGAAGGAACCGATCTGGCTTTGGGCGCACAGGAGGGCGGCCGAACACATTCGGCTCTCGGGGAACCATGCGCCATACCTGACATGATTTTCGATAAGGATCATAGAAGTCCGTGACCAGCTCGTAGTCACGCCAGAACATCCACGCAAGCGTCATGATAGGAGACCAGACAGGCTCATGCGCAACCGGAAAGCGGCTCTTATCAGCAAACATCTCAAGCCGCCCGAGATTCTGCCGGTCAGCTTCCGCCTGCGCCTGTCCAGGCGAAAGTGTCCCATCCTCCACCTGCTCCACAAGCTCGCGCTTCCTTTGCGCGCGCTCTTGTGTCACTGCCAGAGCCTTTAAATTCATCGTCATCGCGCACCTGCGATGCACCAGTATGACCGCAGGGAAACCGATGGTGCTGATCGGCTTGTCGGGCGCCCCCTATCCCTGCGGATTTGAAATTAAGATCAGGCTTCGGCCACCAGCTGAATTATTTGCGCTCCCTGCCCGGTTACGTGTCGAGCCCATTTTTCGAGGAGCTTGCGGCGCTGATCGAGGAAATCTGTTCGTCGATATGCACGCTCGACCTTCTGCCCAACAGTGTGGCCCAGCGTCGTTTCGGCGATGTCGTGGGGAGTGTCTGTGGTCTCTGCGATCCAATCCCGCAGGCTCGATCGAAAACCATGGGGGCGAGCAGCGAGCTTGGCGCGTTCCATGTGCTTACCCATGGTCATGTCGGATATGACGCCCTTGCGGACGCTCGGGAAGAGATAGCCCCCACGAGCCAACTTCTTGGCTTGCTCGATGATCTCCATTGCTTCCGGAACGAGAGGAACGCGGAACGGAGGCGTCGCATCTTTCCTGCCCTTCATCGCCTCGCCAGGGATCGTCCAGACATCGCCCTCGATCTCAGCCTCTCGGATGTACCGCAGGGGGCCGGAGCGGACGCCGGTCAATATTAGCAGGCGGAGGGCAAGATGGGTGATGGTTCCTTCCGACAGTGTCGCATAAAATTCGGGAACGTCCTGCCAGGCCATGGCGGGAATATTCTTGGCCTTGTGCCGCTGCTTGCCAAGCAACGCCCTCGCCTTCTCCGTTGCCTGAATATCAACGTCGAGCCCGAGTGCCGCGGCGTGCTTCATGCAGATGCTTAGGCGATTGAGTGCCTTTCGGGCGGTTTCGGCTTTCGAGTGCCAGATCGGCGAGAGCGCGTCGCGAATGTCGGTCTGGTCGATCTCAGCAACCGGCATTTTCCCAAGCCTCGGCAAAACATGCAGCTCAAGAGGCGTGAACCATCGGCCTGCCTTACCATCGCCCTTCAGTTCGGCTTTCCGGCTTTCGAAAGCATCTTCGGCAATCTCCTTTAACAGGTGGAGCTTTTTTGCGGCCTCGCGCTTCTGCCGCTCGCGCTCTTTGATCGGGTCAACGTTCGATCGGGTGACCGCCCGCCATTTGTCGGCAGCGTCGCGGGCTTCCTTCAACGAAACCTCGGAAGCAGAACCCAAACCCATCTCGCGCCGGCGCCCGTGAATCGTGATCCGGAGCACCCATTGTCCGCCGCCATCTTCGCGCTTGACAAGCCATAGACCGCCGCCGTCTGAGTGTTTACCGGCCGTCGCGTTTTTGACCTCTACAGCCGACAGCTTGTTAAGCGGACGTGCCATTTTCCGATCCACCCTTCTATCCACCTTTGAGGGTACGATACAGCGAGAATGATCGAGACACAATGAACGAGAACGAAACAGGAAACAAGCCCACGCCGAGGGATCGTGAGACTATTTAAGAATCTTCGATTTTGTTCGATATTTCAATTGGATGCCGGCATGGGGCACCACCTCTCCAAATGATCATTCTGAAATCAGGAAACTGCTGCGCGACCGCCTCCGCGACGGTTGCGGCGAGCCAGCTTCGAATAAAACCCCTCCCGCAAGAATATTTAATCTGTAAACGGCGAAACAATATTCGCCCGAAGAGAGTTATTGAGGCCATCGGGGTGTTTCAAACCAGCAATGAAGGAATGTAATCTTACGGCTAGGGCGGCAAGTTATGCTAAGTCGACGCACATTCGTTTTGGACTTTGCCGCCGCCATGGTCGGCATACCGGGATATGCCGTTGCTCAAAAGCTGGGTCGCGAGAACATTGCGCAACTCCAGTATCCTCCCCCCTTCCCGTCACAAAACCTGCCCCATCAGGAGCGGCGGAAACCGTCGGCGGCCGAGATCCTCTTTGCGCGCGCAATCGTCAGCCGAACCCCCTATGGCCCGCGACCAATCGATATCGCGCAAAGTTTTGTCGACCGGTTCTCTCGCGCAAATCCCGCGGCGATATCGCAACCATCGCCGCCTGCAGCTCCCAATCCACTGATCTCGGAGTTCATCAAACCCGCCGGGCGCTTCTCAGGGCAAGACGACATCATCCCCTGGTGCGCTGCCTTCGTGAACTTCTGCATCGAGCGAAACGGAGGAGCGGGAAGCAACAGCGCCTGGTCACAATCATTTCTGGCGCCCCCATTTGAAAAAGTGACACAGCCCGAGGAAGGCGATCTGGCGGTCTTTACCTGCTATTCCCCGTCAAGCGACGCCGACATGGGATTGGGCCACGTCGCGTTCTTTCGCCGCATTTCTGAAAATGGCCAGATTGTCGTCGTCGGAGGCAACCAGTCCAATGGCCGACACACAAGCATAATTTCGGAAAAAGTCCTGGAGACGGGCAATCAGCCCGTGAAGAGGCACCTGCCCAACGGCCAATATGTTACCGCCGTTATGCGTCTCAATGCCTTTGTGCGTCCGGGGTAGCGACACGCTCCCTGCGATCTCTGGCGTTCATGGAAAATGGGATAGACCCGGAATTGCCAAGGCAATCCGGCAGGGCCTCTCCGCCGCACACCGGAGGGCGTGGGGAAACGGCTCACTATGCTTGCGCTGCGTATTTTTGTGTAGGCCGCACCCCGGGCAGCCCATCAAGGCAGAAGAAGACCCGGCCACCACTTCGTGACGCCGGGCCTCCGCGCCGCCCATCAAAGGGGGTGTGGAACGGCATCCTGTATGTGCCCCTCGCAAAGGCGACGGGTCCATCCGGAGCAATCGGATAGGGATAGCAAATCGATAATATCCACCGGTCCACGATCCGTTATGAGACGGATCGCGATCGCCAGGTTTAAAACGAGAGAGACGGAAGCTCAGGCAGCCAGACGCTCGAACTGCGTGCGAACGTTGGTGATGTAGAACTCGCCTGGGGACGGCGCCTTTACCATCTCCCGGACGATATCGCGCGGCACACCGGCGAAGAGGCGACGCTCGCCATTCTTGAATTCCAGGCTGAGCTGCTGGCGCTCCTTGTCGTATTGCAGGCCGACAATGATACGCGACTTGATGCGAATTTTTTCCATAACCTGACCCTGTTTTATATTGTTGGGTTCAACCTACAGGAAACACCCGAATATCCGGTCAACAGGGGTAGTTAACTCATGGTTTCAAAGGGATGGCCAATATGTATCGGAACGGAAATCGTCCGGAATACGCTCCAGGCGCGATAGCGCCTCGGCCACGAAACTGATCTGCATCTGCAGGTATCTGAGTGCCACAGGCATGGCCACGCCAGTCACGAATTGCCTAACGCGCCAGTCCTCATAGCCGCTTTGCCGGACACGTCGTGCGGCCTCGGCCTTGACGTCTTCGCGCGTGGGAGCAGCAGGCCCGATTTCGAATACGGAATCCGGCGCAACACTGGTACCGCCCTCTATGACAAACAGCTTCATTTAAACTCCCTGAGATTCGCCATGGCATCCAGCTTGCGAAGGGATTGATCGCCTCGCAATGCACCAGGACCGCGCCTGGGCACGGAAATGGGATGCCTGTTCAGCGAAGTGTCATGTTTGCCACATAGTTTGCCGACCGAAGAAATTTCGCTTCACGAAAAATTTTCGTTTTCAGGCACGTCCTTCACGCATCGGGCATTTACAGCAACATTTGCCGCACCTAATGCTCTTGCACCGCAACGGAAAGGGATTGAATGCTCCGCAGACTTTACGATTGGACCATGTCGCTGGCAGGTCGTCCGACAGCCGAAATATGGCTCGCAGTCATCGCCTTCGTGGAAAGCTCGATCTTCCTGGTCCCCGCGGACGTTCTCTTCCTCCCAATGTCGCTTGCAAGACCTCAGCGCGCCTGGCGCTATGCCCTGGTCGCGACGGTCGCCTCCGTTCTCGGCGGCATCGCCGGCTGGATGCTCGGCTATTACGCTTTCGAGACCATCGCCAAGCCGATCCTGGAATTCTACGGCAAGCTCGACGCCTTCGATAAGCTGCGCCAGGGCGTCACCTACGAAACCGTTGTGCTCCTGCTGGTCACGTCGGGCTTTGCACATCTGCCGCCGATCAAGGTCGTCACGATCCTGTCGGGCGTCGCCAACATCAATCTCGGCCTATTCATCATCTCGGCCATCATTGCCCGCGGCGCGCGCTTCTTCTTCCTTGCCTGGCTGCTGCGCCGTTATGGCGAGCCGATCCGGCATTTCATCGAAAAGCGCCTCGGCATAATCGTAACTGCGGTGGCCGCCGTCCTCATCCTGCTTTATATCGCCTTCCATCTGCTGGTGCATTGAGACAACCTGACGGAGCCATGACATGACTGAGACCTCGACCCGAACACGCGCCGGCTTCGGATATTCGCTTGTGCTGGCGATCGGCATGGCGGCCGTGGTGGGTTCCGCGCTCGGCTTCCAGTATATCGGCGGCTATATTCCCTGTGAACTCTGCCTGCTGCAACGCCAGCCTTATTACTACGGCATCCCGGTGGTTCTCGTCGGCGCAATCGCAGCACTGGCAGGCGCTCCTTCCTGGATCACCCGGGCGCTGCTCGCAATCGGCGGTATCATGATGCTGGTCGGCGGCGGGATCGGCGTCTATCACGCCGGCGTCGAGTGGCATTTCTGGGCTGGCCCCACGGCCTGCTCGACCACGGCAAGCAGCATGACGAAGAATGCCGGCGATCTGCTCACCCAGCTGAACACGATCAAGGGCCCGTCCTGCGACGCGGCAGCCCTGCGCATCTTCGGCGTCTCCATGGCCGGCATGAACGTCATCGCAAGCGCCATCCTTGCCGCGATCGCCTTCACCGGCGTCCGCAAGACAGCGTAGGGATCGTCAGGGAAAGATCGCTTACGGCTGCAGTTCGGTATCCCAGTAGAGATAGTCGAGCCAGCTGTCGTGAAGATAGTTCGGCGGGAACAGTCGGCCGTTATTATGCAAGTCCTGCACGGTCGGCTGGTAGGGCTTCTGGGCCGGGAACATGGCAGCCTGCTTCGGCAGCTTGCTGCCTTTCCTGAGATTGCAGGGCGAGCATGCTGCTACCACGTTTTCCCAGGTCGTCTCGCCGCCATGGGCGCGCGGGATGACATGGTCGAACGTCAGGTCGTCATGCGCGCCGCAATACTGGCATTCGAAACGGTCGCGCAGGAAGACGTTGAAACGGGTAAAGGCCGGGTTGCGCGAAGGCTGAACATAAGTCTTCAGGCATACCACGCTCGGCAGTCGCATGGAAAAGCTCGGCGACGAGACCGATTGGTCGTATTCGGCAATGATATTCACACGGTCAAGGAAGACCGCCTTGATCGCGTCCTGCCAGGACCAGAGCGACAAGGGATAATAACTCAAAGGCCGGTAGTCAGCGTTCAGAACGAGCGCCGGCAGGGCCTGTGGTGAGACTGCAATCGTCAAGGAACCCTCCTGATCGATTCGGCATCTGCTCCTGTATATTAGGCCGGTTGTTACAGGATTGTGAAGTCCAATAAATTCAGGGCATAGCGGCAATTGCGAAGCGCGTTGCAGATTAGCCAATCGGCATGATGTCGCGCTTCACGCGCACGGCATAGTAGGCCCAGAACAGGCGTGCGGCAATCGAGCGCCAGGGCGCCCAAACGCCTGCAAATGCCGCCAATGCCTTGGTCTGCGGCCTGGTCTCCATGTCGAAGGCCATTGCGACCGCCGCCTGCAACGCCACATCGCCGGCAGGAAACACATCTGCGTGACCGGCCGAAAACATCAGGTAAACCTCAGCGGTCCACGGCCCGACACCCTTGATGGCGGTGAGACTTGCGAGCGCTTCGGCCGGATCCTTCTCCCCGAGGGATCGCAGATCGAGCGCGCCCTCCACCACCGCCTGGGCGATGCGGGTCAAGGTCTCGGCCTTGCCGCGCGAGAGGCCGAACTCCCGCCAGGCCTCGGGATGAAGGGCGATATAGCTTTCCGCGGTCAGCTTTTCGCCTGACGCGAGCATGCGCGCCCATATCGCCTCAGCGCTTGCCCGCGAGACGGACTGTGACACGACAACATGCGCAAGGCCGGCATAGCCGGGCTCGACGAGGCGAAGCGGCAAGGGACCGACATCCGAGGCAATCTGCCGCAGACGGGGATCGATCTCAAGAAGCGCCTCCAGCCCTTTCCTCACATCGTCGTCGCCCCGAATGATATGCATCGTCCCTCATTCCCTCACGCATGGCCGAAGCCGCGATTCCATGGCAGAAGAAAGCATGATCGCTTCCCCCCGTCAAAAACCCGTCTTCCGTTTCGCCCCCAGCCCGAATGGCATGCTGCATCTCGGCCATGCACTTTCCGCCATTCTGAACCACGATATGGCGAAGGCATCGGACGGCCGTTTCCTGCTGCGCATCGAAGACATAGATCTTGCCCGCTGCACACCCGATTTCGAAAAGGCGATCCATGACGATCTTTCCTGGCTGGGCCTTGGCTGGGATGAGCCCGTCAGGCGGCAATCCGACCATTTCGCCGACTACGCCGATGCCCTGCAATCCCTGATCGGCCGCGGCCTCGTCTATCCGGCCTTCATGACCAGGGGGGAGGTCAAGGCGCGGGTAACCGCTGCCGAGGCTGAGGGAAAATCATGGCCGCGCGATCCCGACGGCACGCCGCTCTATCCGCCGGATGATCGTCTGCGCGGCATCCCGGAGCGGGAGGAATTGCTGACATCAGGCGTCAGGCATGCCTGGCGGCTCGACATGGGCCGCGCCCTTCCGGAAGTCGGGGAGACGCTTTCCTGGATCGAAACCGGAAATGCCGAACGGGGTGAAATCAAAGCCGATCCGGCCGCCTGGGGCGACGTCATCCTGTCGCGATCCGACGCGCCGTCGAGCTACCACCTCTCCGTCGTGATCGACGACGCCTTGCAGGAGGTCACCCACGTTGTTCGTGGGCTCGATCTGTTTCATGCGACGTCGATCCACCGCCTGCTGCAGGCGTTGCTCGGCCTTCAGCAGCCGATCTATCACCATCACCGGCTGGTTCTCGGCGACGACGGCAAGAAGCTGTCGAAAAGCCAGGGAGACACGGGCATCGCCGATCTGCGGCAAGCCGGTCTCTCAACGGCGGATATCCGCCGCCTTATTGGCCTTTGAAGCATTGCGCTCCTCGGCCTCATAGAGCCGCGTAAGAATGCGGCGCACCCTGAACTTGAGCAGTGCCGCGTTGATCTCGGCGCCCATAATAAAGATCACCCCAACCATATAGAGAAAGATCAGCACGATCATCACGGAGGCAAGACCCGCATAGGTCGCGGTATAATTGGCAAAAGTCTGCAGATAATAGGCGAAGATCAGCGCACCCCCGAGCCAGGCGAGCATCGTCAGCAACACGCCGGGCACCACGTCGAGCACCTTGCGTCGCCCCGCCGGCAGCCAGAGATGGACGATCAGCAGCCCGGCGGTCAGCACGAACAGCGTGCCGTAGATCCGCCAGTTCGATACCACGGCAAGCGTATCGGCGAGCCACGGCAGCCACTGGCGTGTATAATTCTCGACGACGGGCACGGCGACAAGAAGAAGGCTGATGGCGGCAAAGATCAGGACCGCAATCAGGACAAAGCCGAGGCTCGCAAGACGCGTAAAATACCAGGGGCGCGTTTCCGTCATCCGGTAGGCACGATTGAGCGAGATGCGCAGTGCCTCCACCCCGTTGGACGCAAAATATGCGGCCGCCAGCACCGAAATGGTCAGCAGCCCGCCCCTGGGGATCGTCAGCACCTCGATGACCTGGTCGGCCAGCGGCTTGGCAATTGCCTCGGGCCATGTATCGAAGATCAGATGGATGGCGGTACCGGAAAATTGGCTCGCACCGAGAAAGCTCGCAAGCGCCGTGCCGAAGATCAGGAATGGAAAGACGGCAAGCAGGGTGGACAGCGCCACGTGGCTCGCCATGGCAAAACCGTCGTCCTCGATAAAATGAAATACGGCATCGTAGATCACCTTGTAGAGGGTGCGAAGAATTCTCTGCATTCCATCTCCGCTAAGATCTGAAGCCTCCCGCCGGTTATTCGCCGCCGGTTTGTTGCCGTTTGTTTGTCGATTGTGTCGCTTCGATGAATATGGGAAACGAGTCCTGCTTTGTACAGGAAACAATGGGATGGCGGATCAACGCACTATCATCGTCACGGGTTGCTCTTCCGGCATCGGCGCCCATTGTGCCCGTGCCCTGAAGGCCGATGGCTGGCGTGTCTTTGCAACGGTGCGCAAGGAAGCCGATCTCGAGCCGCTTGCGACTGATGGCATCGAAGCACTGATCATGGACTATACGAGGCCGGAGACGATCTCGGCGCTGGTGACAACGGTCAGCGAGCGGACGCAAGGGCGCATCGACGCGCTCTTCAACAACGGCGCCTACGGCCAGCCTGGCGCCGTCGAGGACCTGTCGACCGATGTGCTGCGGGCGCAGTTCGAGACCAATGTCTTCGGATGGCACGATCTGACGCGGCAGGTCATCCCGTTGATGCGAGAGCGGGGAGAAGGCCGGATCGTTCAATGCTCCTCCATTCTCGGCCTTGTCCCCTATCGTTTTCGCGGCGCCTACACGGCCTCAAAATTCGCAATCGAGGGCCTCAGCGTGACATTGCGCATGGAACTCCAGGGCAGCGGCATTCATGTGAGCCTGATCGAGCCCGGGCCGATCGCCACGCGTTTCACCGCCAATGCGCTTGCCAAGATCAAGGAGCATATCGATCTCGAAGGCTCGGCCCATGCCGCGGAATATAAACGGCAATTGGCGCGGCTGAATGGCACAGGCCCGATCAACAGGCACAAACTGGGGCCCGAAGCCGTTTATCTTGTGCTAAAGCATGCATTGAGTGCGAGGAGTCCACGTCCCCATTATGTTGTCACCACCCCTGCAAAGCAGGGCGTGTGGCTGAAGCGTCTGTTGCCGGCAGATGTCTTCTACCGTCTGATGCGCCGGCTTGATTGAAAGACGAAAGCGCGTAATCGATGTCCACATTTACCTATACGCTTGCCATCATCGTCATGGGCCTTGTCGCGATCGTGCTCGTGCGCGGTCTCTTCAACATGATGAAGGGCGATAATCCAAGCCTTTCCAACAAGCTGATGCAGATGCGCGTGCTGTTGCAGGCAATCGCGATTATCCTCATCATGGCCACCCTGTGGCTGACCGGCGGTGGAAGGCCGCACTGAGACGGAACGAATGGTCAAGCTCAACAAGATCTACACCAAGACCGGAGATGACGGCACCACGGGCCTTGTCGCGGGTCCCCGCCGCCTGAAGCATGATCTGCGCGTCGAAAGCTATGGCACGATCGACGAGACCAATTCCGTGATCGGCGTGGCTAGGCTCCATACGTCGGTCATGCCTGATCTCGACGCCATGCTTGCCGCGATCCAGAACGACCTCTTCGATCTCGGCGCCGATCTCTCGACGCCCGAGACCGATGAACCGCCCGCCTATGAGCCGCTGCGCATCGTCGAAAGCCAGGTGGAACGTCTCGAACGCGATATCGACACGTTGAACGCCGAATTGAAGCCGCTGACCTCCTTCATCTTGCCCGGCGGCTCCCCTGCCGCCGCACATCTCCATCTCGCCCGCACCGTTGCGCGACGCGCCGAGCGGCTGATGGTGGCGCTGTCGCGGACCGATGGAGAACGCGTCAGTGCGGCGGTGCTGAAATATGTCAACAGACTGTCCGATTTCCTCTTCGTTGCCGCGCGTCATGCCAATGACGGCGGCGCAGCGGATGTTCTCTGGGTGCCCGGCAAGAACCGCTGATAGCCCTCCAGCCATCCCGGTGAGCACAACATTGACGCTTACGTAAAGATTATATCACTACCTAAAGCATTTTCGCTTTTTGCGACATGGGAGCGTTGTGTTTGGAGAAAAAACGCGTATCCATGTCGCCATTCGACAAATGGAAAGGCGTCGCTCGGCGCATTTTCTCGGGCGATCATGTTGAAGGAAGGATTCCATGAAGATTCTCGTCCCCGTGAAGCGGGTTGTTGATTACAACGTAAAGATCCGCGTCAAGCCGGATGGTTCGGGCGTGGAGCTTGCCAACGTCAAGATGTCGATGAACCCGTTCGACGAAATCTCGGTGGAAGAAGCGCTTCGCATCAAGGAATCAGGCAAGGCGGAAGAAGTGGTCGTCGTGTCGATCGGCCCGGCCAAGGCCGAAGAGACGCTGCGCACCGCGCTCGCCATGGGCGCCGATCGGGCGATCCTTGTTGAAACCGACGATGCCGTCGAGCCGCTCGCCGTCGCCAAGATCCTCAAGGGCGTAGTCGATGCCGAGCAACCCGGCCTTGTAATCGTCGGCAAGCAAGCGATCGACGACGATAGCAACCAGACCGGCCAGATGTTGGCAGCCCTGATGCGCTCGGCCCAGGCGACCTTCGCCTCGAAGATCGAGATCGGTGACGGCAAGGCACAGGTGACCCGCGAAGTCGATGGCGGCCTGCAGACGATCGAGATCAAGCTCCCTGCCGTGGTCACGTCGGACCTGCGCCTGAACGAGCCGCGCTATGCCTCGCTGCCGAACATCATGAAGGCGAAGAAGAAGCCACTCGACAAGAAGACCCCTGCCGATTTCAGCGTCGACACCACGCCGCGGCTGAAGGTTCTGAAGACCGAGGAGCCGGGCGGCCGCAAGGCGGGCGTCAAGGTGAAGTCGGTCGCCGAACTCGTCGACAAGCTGAAGAACGAAGCCGGCGTGCTGTGATCAGGCTGGAACAGGAGCAATTATCATGACCATTCTTCTTCTGGCTGACCACGACAATGCAAGCCTTTCCGACCAGACCGCCAAGGCGCTGACCGCAGCCGCCAAGATTGGCGGCGACGTCCACGTCCTCGTGGCCGGCAAGGGCGCCAAGGGCGCTGCCGATGCCGCAGCCAAGCTTGCCGGCGTCTCCAAGGTTCTGCTGGCCGAAAGCGACGAGCTTGCCAACAATCTGGCCGAGCCGCTGGCCGACCTGATCGTCTCGCTGGCCGGCAACTACGACACCATCATCTCGGCTGCCACCTCCGTCGGCAAGAACGTCATGCCGCGTGTCGCAGCGCTGCTCGACGTCGCCCAGGTCTCGGAAATCATCGAGGTGGTTTCATCAGACACCTTCAAGCGCCCGATCTATGCCGGCAATGCCATCCAGACGGTTCAGTCCAGCGACGCCAAGAAGGTCATCACCGTGCGTACCGCGTCCTTTGCCTCTGCGGCAGAGGGCGGCTCGGCATCGGTCGAGACCATCCCGGCCGTTTCCAACCCTGCTCTGTCGACCTTCGTCAAGGATGCGCTGTCGACCTCCGACCGTCCGGAGCTGACCTCGGCCAGGATCATCATATCAGGCGGCCGCGCGCTCGGCTCGGCAGAAAAGTTCAGGGAAGTCATCCTGCCGGTTGCCGACAAGCTCGGTGCCGCCGTCGGCGCAAGCCGTGCCGCCGTCGATGCCGGCTATGCACCGAACGACTGGCAGGTCGGGCAGACAGGCAAGGTCGTCGCGCCGCAGCTTTATATCGCCTGCGGTATATCAGGTGCGATCCAGCATCTGGCTGGCATGAAGGATAGCAAGGTCATCGTCGCCATCAACAAGGACGAAGAGGCCCCGATCTTCCAGATCGCCGATTACGGCCTCGTCGCCGACCTCTTCGAAGCCCTGCCGGAACTCGAAAAGGCACTATAAGCGCCTTACCCGCTCTTCGCAGTTGCGAATGACTGGAAAATTGTCATTTATCGGTCTATCAATCTTGCCGGGCCAGCAATGGCCCGGCAAATTTGCGAATAAAGCGGTCCTACAGCAAAGCGTACCGCGGGGGAGTTGGCGATGAGTACGGTGCTGAAGAATATCGGGATTATCGGCGCGGGTCAGATGGGTTGCGGGATCGCCCACGTTTCGGCCGCAGCCGGATATAAGGTTCATATCTACGATCTGTCGCAGGATCGTATCGAGAGCGGTCTTGCCACGATCAACGGCAATCTCGCCCGCCAGGTTTCCTCGGGCAAGATGACCGACGAAGTCCGTAAGGCGACGCTGGCGCATATTTCCGGTTCCGGCGACATCAACGATCTGGCGCCGATGGACCTCGTCATCGAGGCGGCGACGGAAGACGAGTGCGTCAAGCGCAAGATCTACGCGCAGGTCTGTCCGGTCCTGAAGCCGGAAGCGATCCTCGCCACCAACACCTCCTCGTTGTCGATCACCCGGCTTGCCGCCGCGACCGACCGGCCGGAACACTTCATGGGCATTCATTTCATGAATCCCGTGCCCGTGATGAAGCTCGTGGAACTGGTGCGCGGCATTGCGACGGATGAATCGACCTTTAATGCCGCCAAGGAATTCGTCAGCTCGCTGGAAAAGACGATAACGGTCGCCGAGGATTTTCCGGCCTTCATCGTCAACCGCATCCTGCTACCGATGATCAACGAGGCGATCTACACGCTTTACGAAGGCGTGGGCACGGTCGACGCGATTGATACGGCCATGAGGCTCGGCGCCAACCACCCGATGGGCCCGCTGCAACTGGCCGACTTCATCGGCCTCGACACCTGCCTGTCGATCATGCAGGTGCTGCACGATGGCCTGGCGGACTCGAAATACCGCCCCTGCCCGCTGCTCGTGAAATATGTCGAAGCCGGCTGGCTCGGTCGTAAATCCGGCCGTGGTTTCTACGACTATCGCGGCGAGACCCCGGTTCCGACACGCTAAGCGCGGCACCCATTGGGTAGAACCGGAAGATGATGGCCGGCTGCAACATGGATTGCAGCCCAGCCGGCTTTTAGGCAAAGAGCAACTTCGTGCTTTTGCTCACCTGCTCGGAAAACTGCCGTGCAATCACCGTATCCTCGGCAACGATAAAGTCGAGGTCGGAGACTTCCGCGAACTTGTGAGCAGCGGCCGTACCGAACTTGCTTTCCGTTACCAGCGCTACGACCTCCGCTGACGCATTCATCATCGCTTTCTTGATCGTCGCTTCGTCGAGACCCGCCGTTGCCAGACCAACCTCCGGATGAATGCCGTGAACCCCGATAAAGCAAAGGTCCGCCCGGACGAGCGCTAGTTCGCTAAGCACATGCGCGCCGAGCGTCATCTGGCTGCGCTTGTCGAAAATGCCGCCGAGAAGAATGACCTCGAGGAGCGGATGCTCGGAGGTTTCGGTCGCAATCCGCGGGCTATTCGTCACGATAGTCGCGGCCAGATCGCGCGGCAGCTGGCGGGCCAGCTCCAGATTCGTGGTGCCTCCATCCATGACGACCAATTGACCCGGTGAGATCAGCTGACTTGCGCAGCGTGCAAGCCTCACCTTCTCTTCGTTGGCAATACGGTAGCGTTTGACGAAAGGCAGTCCCGCCGGCGAGACCGGCAGGGCGCCGCCATGAACCCGCTGCACGAGTCCGGCCGAGGCCATCTCGCGCAGGTCGCGCCGCGCCGTATCCTCAGAGATCTGGAAATGCTCGGAGAGCTCGCTCGTATTGAGCCGGCCTTTGGCTTCAAGCGTCTCGATTATGAATTTCTGCCGCTCTTCCGGCGTCGCTTCCTGGCTCATCGTTGACTCCTTTGCACGTTTATGCACAATTGTGTGGAAACGTGCAAGCGTGTTTCGAAAACCGCCGGTCGCCGTACCCACCTGATTAATTGACGACGCCAGGCCAAAGAGCAGGAGAAGAGCCGTGAAGAATGTGGTTCGTGTTGCCAGTGTCCAATTCCAGCATCGTCCGAGCGACAAATCCTACAACATGGAGAGGTTTGAATTTTTCGCGAGGCAAGCGGCCGAACAGGGCGTTGACTTGGTCGCAATGCCGGAAATGTGCATCAGCGGATATTGGCATGTTCCCGGGCTCGATCGGGCCGGACTGGACCAGCTGAGCGAGGAATTGCCCGATGGCCCGTCCGCCCGCAAGGTCCGCCAGCTTGCGGTAGACCTCGGCATCGGGATCGGAGCGGGGCTGCTCGAACGCTCGGCGGATGGCGAGTTGTTCAACAGCTATTTCGTGGCATTGCCGAACGGTGACGCCCATGTGCATCGCAAGCTTCACGCCTTCGAACATGACGAAATCCGCAGCGGCGACAAATACACGGTCTTCGACACGCCCTGGGGCATCCGCATCGGAATTCTGATCTGCTACGACAACAACCTCGTGGAAAATGCCCGGGCGACGGCGCTCATGGGCGCAGACGTGCTGCTCGCTCCTCACCAGACCGGCGGCTGCAATTCGCCGAGCCCGCACGCGATGGGCCTGATCGATGTCGAGATCTGGCGCAATCGTGACAAGGAACCGGAAGCGATCGAGCGCGAAATTCTGGGGCCGAAGGGCCGCGAATGGCTGATGCGATGGCTGCCTTCGCGAGCCCGCGACAACGGGATGTTCGTTGTGTTCAGCAACGGAGTCGGAGAAGACACCGGCGAGGTGCGGACAGGCAATGCCATGATCATCGACCCCTATGGGCGGATTCTGCAGGAGACATGCGCGGCCAACGATGAGATGGTGATCGCAGATCTGGACCTTGATCTGCTGCCGATGAGCCAGGGACGGCGCTGGCTCAAGATAAGGCGGCCGGAACTTTATGGAATCCTCGCGCAGCCGCAGTCCGACACGGTCTCCACCCGCGAGGGGCGCCTCTCGGATGCGCCGGCCAAGCCGGCCCGGGTTTGAGCCTGGCCGAAGACGGTCCGTCTATGGAACGTCAACTATATCCCGTTCCGGATTTATGCGATGAAACGTCATCGACACATCCTGAAGCGAGAAAAATCATGAAGAAGATTGGTTTCCTGTCGTTCGGACACTGGACGCCTTCGCCGCAATCGGGAACCCGCTCTGCCGGCGACGCGCTGCTTCAATCCATCGATCTGGCGGTTGCCGCCGAAGAGCTGGGGGTGGATGGCGCCTATTTCCGGGTGCATCACTTCGCCCGCCAGCTGGCCGCGCCCTTTCCGCTGCTGTCGGCGGTTGGCGCAAGGACCCGCCGCATCGAGATCGGCACGGCCGTGATCGACATGCGTTATGAGAACCCACTCTACATGGCTGAGGATGCAGGCGCCGCCGATCTCATTGCCGGCGGCCGGCTACAGCTCGGTATCAGTCGCGGCTCGCCGGAACAGGTGATCGACGGCTGGCGTTACTTCGGCTACGGCCCCGAGGAAGGCCAGAGCGATGCCGACATGGGCCGTCGTCACGCCGAGGTCCTGCTGCAGGTGCTGAAAGGCGAAGGCTTCGCCGAACCCAATCCGCGGCCGATGTTTCCGAACCCGCCGGGCCTTCTGCGCCTCGAACCGCATTCGGAAGGCCTGCGCGAGCGCATCTGGTGGGGTGCCGGCTCCAACGCAACGGCCGTCTGGGCCGCCAAGCTCGGCATGAACCTACAGAGTTCGACGCTGAAGGACGACGAGACGGGCGAGCCCTTCCATGTGCAGCAGGCGGCACAAATCCGTGCCTATCGCGACGCCTGGAAGGAAGCCGGTCACACACGCGAGCCACGCGTCTCGGTCAGCCGCAGCATTTTTGCGCTGGTGGACGAGCGCGACCGCGCCTATTTCGGTGGTGGCGGCAAGGAGGCTGACTCCATCGGCTTCATCGATGCGAACACACGCGCGATCTTCGGCCGCAGCTATGCCGCCGAACCGGATGCACTGATCGAGCAACTGGCGAAGGATGAGGCGATTGCCGCTGCGGACACACTTCTACTGACCGTGCCCAACCAGCTGGGCGTCGACTACAATGCGCATGTCATCGAGTCGATCCTCACCCATGTCGCGCCTGCACTCGGCTGGCGCTGAGGCAAGCGGACGAACTCAGGACCCGATCGCAGCCTTGATCAGACCCTTGGCGTCCTCGCTGTCCCAGGCAGCGGGGCCGTTCATGGCAGAGAGCAGGCAGCCCTTGGGGCCGACCAGCAAGGTGACCGGCAAGCCGAATGCCAGGCCGTTCTTCTTCAGCGCATTGAATGCGCCCATCGTGCCGTCGCGATAGTAGCCGAGGGCGTCGATGCCGTAGTCAGTGCGGAAGGCTTTCGGCTTCTCGTCGTCGCCGGTATCGATGTTGACAGCGACGACCTCGAACTTGTCGCTGCCCATCTCCTTCTGCAGCGCGTTCAGCGCCGGCATTTCCTCGCGGCAAGGGATACACCATGTGGCCCAGAGATTGAGCAGCACCGTCTTGCCGGCAAAGTCCTGGACCGAAAGCGGTTTTCCCTCCGGTCCATTAAAGGAGACGTTCTGCAGCGAGACCGGCTTCTGTGCCGCAACCATGGCGGCGACCTGCCCCTTGGTGAATGGCGTCAGCGCTGCCGAATGGTCCTTGGCCCCCTCGCAATCGCTTGAAAGGGCGGCTGTCTGAGCGTTGCCATTGCCATACCCCTCTTCCTTCACGTATACCGCTGCCGCACCCGCGAGCACGCCCGCGACGGCTGCGATCAGGATCAGTTTCACGGACGGCAGACCGAACGGCTTCTTCGCTGTCATTTCATTCTCCAGGTAGGCATCGCATGGCTGAAGATACCACGGACACCAACTCCTCCAACAAGATGTGGGGCGGACGTTTCGCCTCAGGCCCCGCTGCAATCATGGAGGAGATAAACGCCTCGATCGGTTTCGACAAGAAACTCTTCGCACAGGATATCCGCGGCTCCATCGCCCATGCCACCATGCTTGCCCATCAGGGCATCATTTCGGCAGACGATAAAGACAAGATCGTTCACGGCCTGAACACGATCCTGTCAGAGATCGAAAGTGGCAATTTCGAATTCTCGCGCAAGCTCGAAGACATTCATATGAACGTCGAGTCGCGACTGGCCACCTTGATCGGCCCAGCCGCCGGTCGCCTGCACACTGCCCGCTCGCGCAACGACCAGGTGGCGCTCGATTTCCGCATGTGGGTGAAGGAAGAGCTGCAAAAGACGGAACAGGCGCTGACTGGCCTCATCGCCGCCTTCCTCGACCGCGCCGAAGAGCATGCTGATACCGTCATGCCCGGCTTCACCCATCTGCAGACTGCCCAGCCGGTCACCTTCGGCCATCATTGCATGGCCTATGTCGAAATGTTCGGCCGCGACCGTTCGCGTGTGCGCCACGCCATCGAGCACATGGACGAGTCCCCGATCGGCGCTGCGGCGCTGGCCGGCACCGGCTTCCCGATCGACCGCCACATGACGGCAAAGGCGCTCGGCTTCCGCGAACCGACCCGCAATTCGATCGACACGGTCTCCGACCGCGACTTCGCCATCGAGTTCCTGTCGATTGCTGCGATCGCGGGCATGCACCTGTCGCGCCTGGCCGAAGAGATCGTCATCTGGTCGACGCCGCAATTCGGCTTCGTGCGCCTTTCCGATGCTTTCTCCACCGGCTCCTCGATCATGCCGCAGAAGAAGAACCCCGACGCCGCCGAGCTGGTGCGCGCCAAGACCGGCCGCATCAACGGCTCGCTGGTAGCACTCCTGACGATCATGAAGGGCCTGCCGCTCGCCTATTCCAAGGACATGCAGGAAGACAAGGAACAGGTCTTCGATGCAGCCGAGAGCCTCGAGCTTGCGATTGCCGCCATGACCGGCATGATCCAGGATATCACCATCAACACCGCCCGCATGAAGGCCGCCGCCGGCTCCGGCTACGCGACCGCAACCGATCTTGCCGATTGGCTTGTACGCGAAGCCGGCCTGCCCTTCCGTGATGCCCATCACGTGACAGGTCGGGCGGTCGCGCTTGCGGAAAGCAAGGGCTGCGATCTCGCAGAACTCAGCCTCGCCGATCTTCAGGCGATCCATCCCGACATCACCGACAAGATCTTCGAGGTGCTGACGGTCGAAGCATCAGTCGCCAGCCGCAAGAGCTTCGGCGGCACGGCGCCGTCGGAAGTACGCAAGCAGATCGCGTATTGGCGTGGCAAGAATTGAGCCAAACCGCGGCCTTTGATATCGGCCAATCAGCATGGCTATCGCAATCGCCTTGGCGGCCCCTCCCCAATCCCTCCCCACAAGGGGGAGGGACTTACCAGCCGCACCGCCGAAGTTCCTAAATTTAGCGAGGCGATGCCACGAGTCTTCTCCCCCCTTGCGGGGGAGATGCCCGGCGGGGGAGATACCCGGCAGGGCAGAGAGGGCCTTAAGCCGGACGCGATCGCTCAACAATCAGGGTGCACAAGGCAAATAAACTTCGCTATGAAGAAGCCACCCGCCTGTCGCCTGCCCAAGAGGACATAGATGCAGATCAACGTGCCGCAGATTCTCCGCCTGACCCTCGTCGTTTCCTTCGTCGGTCTCGCCGTTGCCGGATGTGGCCGCAAGGGCGACCTCGATCCGCCGAGCGCCAATGCCACGAAGGGCGGCGATGTGAACCAGAAGACCAAACAGCCGGGCACGGAAGACAGGCACTTCCTCCTCGATCCGCTGCTCTGAGACAGGCATAGTTCCGTGAACCACTTTCAATATCGCGACGGCATTCTCTACGCCGAGGACGTACCCGTTCCCGAAATCGCCAAGGCCGTCGGCACGCCCTTCTACTGCTATTCGACCGCAACGCTGGAGCGACACTACCGCGTCTTTTCCGAAGCCTTTTCGGGCGTTGACGCGATGGTCTGCTATGCGATGAAGGCAAATTCCAACCAGGCGGTCCTGAAGATGCTCGGCCGCCTCGGCGCCGGCGTCGACGTCGTCTCCGTGGGTGAGCTTCACCGCGCGCTCGCAGCCGGCATCCCCGCGTCTAGAATCGTATTCTCCGGCGTCGGCAAGACCGCCGCCGAGATGGACGTCGCGCTCGAGGCCGGCATCTACTGCTTCAACGTCGAATCCGAACCGGAACTGGAAGTGCTGAACCAGCGGGCGCTGCGCGCCGGCAAGGTCGCGCCGGTATCCTTCCGCATCAATCCCGATGTCGATGCCCGCACCCATGCGAAGATCTCGACCGGCAAGAAGGAAAACAAGTTCGGCATCGCCTATGAACGCGCCCGTCCCGTCTATGCGCGCGCCGCCGAACTGCCGGGCATCAAGGTGACCGGTATCGACATGCATATCGGCAGCCAGATCACCGAGCTTCAGCCCTTCGAGGATGCCTTCAAGCTTTTGCGCGATCTCGTCGACACGCTGCGCGGCGAAGGCCATGACATTCACCACGTGGATGTCGGCGGCGGCCTCGGCATACCCTATCGCGACGATAACAATCCGCCGCCGTCACCGGAAGCCTATGCCCAAGTCGTCACGAACCAGCTTCGTGGCCTGAATTGCAAGATCGTCACCGAGCCTGGCCGGCTGCTTGTCGGCAATGCCGGCATCCTGGTGACCGAGGTTGTCTATGTGAAGGATGGGGGCGCCAAGAGCTTCGTCGTCGTCGATGCGGCCATGAACGACCTCATCCGTCCGACGCTCTATGAGGCCCATCACGAAATCCGCCCCGTCACGGTCACGGCCGCCAGCGCGCCGCGCATCAAGGCCGATGTCGTCGGCCCGGTCTGCGAGACCGGCGACTACATGGCTCTCGATCGCGAAATGGCGATGCCGAAGGCTGGCGATCTCCTGGCGATCAGCTCCGGCGGTGCTTATGGCGCCGTTCAGGCCGGCACCTATAATACCCGTCTTCTGGTGCCCGAGGTGCTGGTCAAGGGCGCAGAATTCCATGTGATCCGGCCTCGCGGCACCTATGAGCAGCTCATCGGCCTCGATTCCATACCGGCCTGGCTCGACTGAGAGCCAGGTTCACATTTTAGCGAATTATCCCGAAAAAACGCCTGCAACGGGTGCTTGCCCTCGCCTTCGCCACAAAGAATGTTATCCTTTGAGATAGCGGGCGCCGTGCCGGGCGCCCGGCGATAGCGTCATGACTCTATTCTGATCCAGGTTGGACAGGATGAAATTGAGGACTGAATGGCGCATCATTCCCGCTTGGCCGAAGACGGTTCAGGGGATGTGTGCCCGTCAGCAACGAGAGAACGGAGAGAGCCTGATCGATGACTAGCTCCAGCAACGGAAGAAAGGGCGCCTTTGCGGATCGCCCAGCGCTTGCGCGGTTGGTGGCGATCAAGCGTATGCTGGCCCGGCTGGTGCTTTTCTGCGAGCAGTTGCTTCCTATGCTGCTGGCCCCGCTTTCGGTCATCGCTTTTTATCTTTCCGTCTCCTGGTTCGGGCTTTTCCGCATCGCCTCCGATCCCGTGCGATGGGCTTTTCTGGCTGTTTTTGCCCTGGCTCTCGCCGCGTCGCTCATTCCCTTCCGCCGCCTTCGCTGGCCGGCAACATCGGAGGCCGATCGGTTTCTGGAAGAGCGCAACGGCCTTGCGCACCAGCCCGTCACCGTTCAGGAAGACGAGCCCGCCTTCGATACGCCTTTTGCCCGTGCCCTATGGCGTGAGCATCAGGCGCGCATGGCGGCAAAAATCGCCGCTCTCGATGCCGGATTGCCGCGCCCTGATATCGCCCGCTACGACCGTTTTGCGCTCCGCGCCATTCCCGCCCTTCTGCTTGTGACGGCCTTCAGCTTCTCGGCATCGAACAGCGGCGGGTCGATTACCGATGCGTTCAACAGTTCGAGCCGAGGCGCCCAGAACCCCGACCTGCGCATCGACGCCTGGGTCACCCCTCCCTATTATACCGGCCAGGCGCCTACCTATCTGACCGGCAACAGCGCGCTTGCGCAAAACGCAATCAGCATTCCGCAATTCTCCGATTTGACCGTCCGAGTGACCGGCGGCCAGGGCGATGAGAAGGTAACCTTCCAGGCAACGGGCAGCGACCAGCCGACGGATATTGCAGCACAAACGCCCGAGCAGGCACAGGCTGCACCCGCCCAGGGCAACGCCCCCAAGGCTCCGGCGCCGGCAGCGCCCCAGCCACCAGCGCCTAATGGCGCTACCACCGCCGACGCAAGTCCCCTTGCTGCACGCACGCATCTGCTGAAGCTGGAAAAGGGCGGCATCCTCTCCGTCGCCGGACAACAGTGGTCCTTCAAAGTGCTCGCCGACAAGGCGCCTGAAATCGCCTTCGACGGCCTGCCGCGCAGCAGCGTCAATGGCGCCCTGGAAATCAATTTCAAGGCGAAGGACGATTACGGCATCGAGGAGGCCCATGCCGAGATCGTGCCTGTCGACCGCGATCCTCAGGCCACCCCGCTTTATGCGCTTCCGGAATACAAGCTCGATATCCCCGGCCGCAACCGGCGAGACGTCAAAGGTCTGGCGAGCCACGACCTGACGAAGGATCCGCTCGCCGGCAAGCGCGTCCGTGTAACGCTTGTCGCGAAGGATGGTGCCGGCCAGACGGGCCGCAGCCCACCCTACGAGATGACGCTGCCCGCCCGCAACTTCACCGAACCGCTCGCCGGAGCCGTCGCCGAAGAGCGGCAGGTCTTTACGCTCGACACCCGCAAGATGCCGGAGGCGATCGCCTTCAACGAGGCGCTGACCCTTCGCGCCGACGAAACCATTCCGAGCCTGACCAACTATCTGCTGCTGCAGTCGGCGCGCTCGCGCATGAAGCTTGCGCGTAGCGACGACGCGTTGAAGGACACTGCCGATTACCTTTGGCAGATTGCGACAGGAATGGAGGACGGCCAGCTTTCCGACGCGCAGAAAAAGCTGCGGGACGCCCAGCAGAAACTATCCGATGCGCTTCAACGCAACGCGCCTGACGCCGAGATCAAGAAGCTCATGGACGAGCTGCGCAAGGCGATGAACGACTATATGAAGGAGCTCGCCGAGCGCATGCAGAATGCGCCGATGCAGCCCAACCAGCGGTCCGCGAATGTCCTGCGGCAGCAGGACCTGCAGCGCCTGATGGATCAGATCGAGAACCTCGCTCGCTCGGGCAATCGCGACGCGGCCCAGCAGATGCTGTCCGAACTGCAGCGCATGATGAACAACCTGCAGGCCGGCAGGCCGCAGCCCGGCCAGCAGCAGGGGCAGCAAAACAGCGAAGCCCAGCAGCAGATGGACAAGCTCGGCCAGATCCTGCGCGACCAGCAGAAGCTGATGGAAGAGACCTTCAAGCTCGACCAGGCGATGAAGGACCGCATGCAGCGCGGCGATCCCAACGAGGACGGCGACGATCCTTTCAGCCAGCCCATGCCCGGCCAGAACGGCCAGCAGCAACAACAGGGCCAGCAGCAGCAACAGCCAGGGCAACAAGGACAGCAGGGACAACAGAGCCAGCAGGGGCAATCGCCGACCGACAACATGACGGCCGATCAGTTGCGCGAAGCCCTAAAGCAATTGCGCCAGAGGCAGGAGGAGCTCGGCAAGCAACTCGGCGAGTTGCAAAAAGGGCTCGGCAAGCTCGGTGTCAAGCCTGGTCCCGGTTTCGGTCAGGCCCAGCGGGAGATGGAAGGCGCGGCCGGGCAATTGGGTCAGGGACACGGCGAACCGGCACTACAGGGCCAGGGCCGCGCGCTGGAAGCCTTGCGCCAGGGCGCACGCGACATGATGAGCCAGATGATGCAGGCAATGCAGCAGAACGGGCAGGCAGGCGGCCGCAATCAGCAGGGCCAGTTCGGCCAGGGCAACCAGAACGGTCGCGACCCCCTTGGACGGATGCGCGAGACAAACGACGGGCCGCTAAGCGACGACGGACCGAAAATTCCCGACGAGATCGATGTGCAGCGGGCTCGCGAAATCCTCGACGCCATTCGCCAGCGACTGGGCAACAATCCGACCCAGGAGGAAGAGCGGCGCTATCTCGAACGCCTGCTCGATATTCAGTAGAAGCAATCTGATAGCGGAAGCGATCAAGCCGCCAGCGCGCGGGCGACCGCCTTGCGGATGTCAGGCAGCGCAAAGGGTTTGGAGACGACATCGACGATCTTTTCCATGAGGTCGTCGGCGCGTTCCCGCTGCTCGGCATAGCCGGTCATCAAAAGGATTTTCATGTCGGGCCAACCTGAGGCAGCCTGATGCGCCAGTTCGATGCCGTCCATGACGGGCATGCGGATATCCGACAGCAACAGGTCGAAACCGCCGAGCTTCAGCTTTTCCAGCCCTTCCGCGCCATCGGCGGCTTCTTCGGTCTCATGTCCATCCAGACGCAGAGCGCGAGCAACGAAGCTTCTCAAGGAATCTTCGTCTTCCGTAATCAGGATTTTGGCCATTTTCATCGCTCCGTCGGTCCGTCATGTCCTACAGCGCCGCGCGTCAGATATGACGCGCAAAGGACGCTGGAGCACTTTCAAGTTGCCGCATAATTTTTCCTCAAGTCGATTTCGACTTGGGGAATTATGCGGTAGAGCGAAATCACCAGACTTTCCTTTGCGATCGGTAAACGACGCAAAGGAACCCCGCCAATGGTTAACAAGCCGTCTGCATATCCGAAGGGCCTAGAGCAATTCGAGCAAAAGTGTACAGCGGTTTTGCGTTCGGAGTTTCGGGAAATCAAATAGTTAGGGCGCTTTCGCTATTCGAAGAAAAGCAGAAGCGCTCTAACGATCAGGCATCGCCGGTCACGACGCCGACGAAGGGCAGTTCCCGGAAGGCATAGGCGACATCCATGCCGTAGCCGACGACGAAATAGTCCGGGCACTCGAAGCCGACATAATCGGCCTCCAGCTCTTCCTTCCGCTTCACCTTCTTGTCGAGCAGAACGGCAAGCGTGACGTTGCGTGCGCCGCGCTCATAGAGCAGTTCCTTGGCGAAGCGCAGCGTGCGGCCGGACTCCAGAATATCGTCGATCAGAAGGACATCGCGATCCTTCACGTCGCTGTCGATGTCCTTGACGATACGCACGCCCTGTGACGTGGTGCCGGTGCCGTAGCTCGAAAGCGTGATGAATTCGACTTCGGGCGCAAGGCCGGTGTCGTGCAGGGCGCGCAGAAGATCGGCAGCAAAAATGAACGAACCCTTGAGGATCGCGATGACCAGCAGGTCCTTTGTGGGACCGCTGGAAATCTCCTTCGCCATAGACAGATTGCGCTCGGCGATCTGCTCAGCGGTGAAAAGCGGCTCGATGATCTTTCCGCGAACGACTGGCATTAAGGGCATGCTCCATAGGCTGTGCGGCGGACATCCGCCGATTAAGCCCCGCTCGTTAGCACAAACGAGCGCCCGAAGCACCCTAAGGCATGAAGGAAAGCCGTGCTTCCGGCATTTTTCCGCCGGGATATTGCAGTCGCGCCATGAATCCGCGGCTCTCTCCAGCCTTGATCCGGTCAACCGGCGGTGCAACGACGATCGTCGAGAGGATTCTGTCATCGACAACAAGATCAGCCCGCACCGGCTTCAGCGAGATCGCAGATTCGCCCTGATTTTCGATGATACCGTTCAGAACGAGAATGCGCATGCCGTTGGCATCGCGCGGCGTGAGCGTGACATGGCTGAACTGCAAAGGATCGGAAATCGCGGCCTGATCGGTCGAAAGGCCGGAGAACCCGCCCGAAAGGCCGAACACCAGAACGAACATTGCGACAACGAGAACGGCGAAGACCCGACCGGAAGCGCGTTGCAGCCACTGCTCGGCAATACGCAGATAGACCGCAAGTGCCGCAATCGCCGGAGGAAACGCGGGAGGCTTGGAAACGACATGGGAATGGTTGGCTTTGAAATTCTTCGCCGAGAAGGCCGATCCGCGAACCGGCAGTACGGTCACGAATTCCGCATCCGTGACATCAGGCTTTCGGTCGAAGAAGCCGTGCGATCTTTGACCTGTTATCCGCTCGGGCGGAAGAAGATCATAGACCAATCCCGTCTGCTGCTGGCGATAGCGGAATGCACCCATGACGACGTCCTCTTCGGTGTCCACATGGTTTCACGCCCCGACGAAATCTGGGCATTGAAACGAATCCGTCCCAGAAGTAAATTTTAATGGTTAATGCTTCGCAAAGACCGCCGTAAACCGGACGTCCTTTCGGCAAAATTTACCGACTGTTAACGGACTTGGTTAACAAGTCGGCTTATCGAGAACGCGCACAGACTGGACGGCCCGTTGATCCATTTCGAAAATGTCGGTTTGCGCTACGGCATGGGCCCGGAAATCCTCCGGGACCTGACCTTCGACATTCCGAAGAAATCCTTCCAGTTCCTGACCGGCCCCTCGGGCGCTGGCAAGACGACGTTGCTGCGCCTGCTTTTCATGTCGCTGCAGCCGACGCGCGGGCTCATCCGCATGTTCGGCCGCGACATCGCCTCGATCCCGCGCAACGAGCTGCCTCTGCTCCGCCGCCGTGTCGGCATCGTCTTTCAGGATTTCCGTCTTCTCGAACATCTGACGACCTATGAGAATGTCGCCCTCCCGCTGCGCGTCCGGGGCAAGGAGGAAAGCTCCTATCGCACTGACGTGCTGGAACTCCTGAAATGGGTCGGCCTCGGCGAGCGCATCAATGTCTTGCCGCCGGTGCTGTCGGGCGGCGAGAAGCAGAGGGCGGCGATTGCCCGCGCACTCATCGACCGGCCGGAGATTCTGCTCGCCGATGAACCGACGGGGAATGTCGACCCTCCAATGGCCCGCCGGCTGCTCAATCTTTTTCTTGAGCTGAACCGCCTGGGCACCGCAGTCGTCATCGCCACCCACGATCTGACCTTGATGGATCAGGTCGAGGCCAGGCGCATGATTTTGTCAGGGGGGCATCTGGATATCTATGACTGATCCGGCCTCGGCAAGAAGCGGGCGACCCGCAGGTGGTACGCCCGAGAAGAAGCGGCCGGAAATGCGCGTGCGCCCGACCGCTCCTATCGTTCCGCCCTCCAACATCCAGGGCAATGCGCTGATGGTGGTAATCGCCATCATGGCGTTTCTCGCCTGCCTGACGCTCGGCGCCGTCAGCATGGTACGTTCGACGGCGGCAAGCTGGGAAAGCCAGATTTCCCGCGAGATCACCATCCAGATCAAGCCCGACGACAATCTCGACATGGAGAAGGCCCTGACGCAGGCGCGCGACATCGCGCTCGGCTTCGTCGGCACCAAGACCGGCCAGATCGTCGACGAGGCGGCGACGGCACGTCTGCTCGAACCGTGGCTCGGGGCGGGTCTGGACCTGAAGGAACTGCCGGTGCCGCGCCTCGTCATCATCACCATCGACGAGACCCATCCGCCGGATTTCGAGGCGATGCGCGCGCTGCTCAAGGATTCCATTCCGCAGGCATCGCTGGACGACCATCGCACCTGGGTCGATCGCTTGGTTTCCATGGCGCATACGACGGTTATGATCGGCACGGGCGTCCTTCTCCTCGTCTTCACGGCGATGGTTCTGACGGTGGTCTTCGCCACCCGCGGTACGCTGTCAGGCAATCGCCATATCGTCGAGGTCTTGCATTTCGTCGGCGCTGAAAGCTCTTTCGTCGCCACGGAATTCCAGAAGCATTTCCTGAAGATCAGCCTCAAGGGATCGGCCGTGGGATCGGCGCTTGCCGCCCTGTTCTTCGCCGGCGCCGGCATCGTCCAGAGCCATACTATCGCCACGCCGCAAACCGACCAGGCGACCGCCCTGTTCGGCACCTTTTCGGTAGGCGCGCTCGGCTATGTCGGCATCTTCGTGACGATGATCGTCATCGCGCTTTTGACGACGGTCACGGCGCGGTTTACTGTCATGCGAACCATTTACGAGATCGACCTGATAAGGTCTGATCCTGCAAGATCCGACAGTGTCCCGAACTGACGGTCTTACCCATGGCGTTTTGCCATCAAACAGCCTGTTCCTTGCCGCAATCTGCGGCTACTGATGATTCATGACCATGGGCCAGATGACGCATAATACTTCTCTGCCGCCGACATTGCGGGAGCAATCCCAAAATGGCGGCTCGCCGCGTCGCAGCCTCTTCCGCAGGATCCTTCGCTGGGGCGGCTTCGGCTCGATCCTCCTCATGGCCATACTCTTTGGCGGCTTCCTGCATTTCGCCGACTCGATCACCACATTGAAGCCGCCTCTCGATCCCAAGGCGGATGCGATCGTGGTCCTGACCGGCGGCTACCAGCGTATCGACCAGGCGGTGGAATTGCTGCGCCAGGGGGCCGGTAACCGGCTGCTGATATCGGGCGTCCATCCGACCACGACCCGCACGCAGATCCGCAGGCTGACACAAAGCCCTGCCAACCTCTTCTCCTGCTGCGTCGATATCGGCTACGATGCCCTGGACACGATCGGCAATGCTCGCGAGGCGGTGCGCTGGATTCACAGCAATGGCTACAAGCACGTGCTTGTCGTCACCAACAACTATCATATGCCCCGCAGCATCGCCGAGCTGAAATATGTCGACCCGGCCACCGATTTCATTCCCTATCCCGTGGTCAATTCCGACCTCAAGACGAAGGCATGGTTCACCGATCCGAATGCGCTGCGCACCATCCTCTCCGAATATGCGAAGGTGCTGCTCGCCGGGGCCAGAAACCTGACGGGCTTTGGGCGTCCTGTCGGCCTGCGATCGGAGGAGCCGGACGAGGCAACGGGCAAGAGCCACATCTGACTTTCATGCCCTTCCGACAAGCGTCCGCTTTTTATTGACACGGATTTCGTGTAGGCACTCGGTGAAGCGCCCGGGCGTCCGGCGCGCCAGGGAAGCTTCCATGAATACCGTGCGTTCGATCCTATTCAATACCGCCTTCTACGCCAATCTGATCATTCGCATGATCGTGCTTTCCCCGATCTATTTCTTCATGCCGCGAAAAGCCGCCTACGCTATCCCGAAAGCATGGGCGGCATCCAGCGTCTGGTTGATGAAGGTCATCGTCGGCACGACCTTCGAGATCGAGGGACTGGAGAACCTTCCCAAGGGCAGCTACATCTTCGCCCCGAAGCATCAGTCCTTCTGGGACACCTTTGCGCTCCTGCCCTACCTTGACGATCCCGCCTATATCCTCAAGCGCGAGCTGATGTGGATCCCGCTTTTCGGCTGGTATGCCAAGAAGCAGCGGATGATCCCGGTCGACCGCGGCGCCCGCGGCAAGGTGATGGTGGAGGTGATGAAACGCACCCAGGAGGAGCTCAAAAACGGCCGGCAACTCATCATCTATCCGGAGGGCACCCGCCGGCCGCCGGGCGCCGAGCCGATTTATAAATATGGCATCGCCCGTATGTACCGCGATCTGAATATCCCGGTCGTGCCTGTCGCCATGCATCCCGGCCTCTTCTGGCCGCGCCGGACGTTTCAGCGCTATCCCGGCCATCTCAAGGTGCGTATCCTGCCGCCGCTCCAGCCGGGCATGGATCCCGACACTTTCTTTGCAAAGCTGATCGAGGAAACCGAGAAGGCAAGCGACGAGCTTCTCGTCGAAACCATCGCCAACAATCCGAAACTCCCCGTGCCGCCGACGGCAACCAAGCGCCTGGCCGAACTCGATGCTCAGAAAATCGCTGCCAAGGCGGTATAGGCTCCGGACTACGAGGCTTCGCGCATCCGCACGATTTCGTCGCCCACATCTTCGAGCCATTGGTCTCGGATGCCCATCTGCCGCAAATGCTCCAGCGTATTGAAAACATAGGCGTCGTTCGGGCCTGATTGCCCCTTGGCGAAATTGACGATGCGCGCTGCATCGACGGCACCGAGCGCGCCAGCATATTGCCGGTGGCTCCGGTCGACGACATAGACGACGGCTGTCACGCGCCGCCCACCGGTCAGGCGGATCGGCAGCATGCGCTCAAGATAGACCTTGGTGACAAGTTCGCGCTCGCGCAGGTAGTCCAGCACCGCGGCCTTGCTTTTCGGCGCCACGTGGAAGGCCATGCCCCGGCAGGAGCCGCCACGATCGAGGCCGAGCACGAGACCGGGGCTCGCCTCCGTGCCGCGATGTACCCAGGAGTGGACACAGAGGGCGCGGCGATATCCGAAAATCAGGGCCTCGGATTTTTCCACAAAGTCAAATCCCGGATTCCACATCAGTGATCCGTAGCCAAACACCCAAAATTCGTCCATATCCAAAGCCAAATCAAAAGAAATCTACCGACTCACCATTGGAGAACATCATGGCAGCGTCAAGCCAGACCGGCACATCCAGCACGGGCAAAAGGATGTGGCTGTTCGGGATCGCGCTGATCGTGATCATCGCGGCCCTCTATACCGGCGGCTGGTATTATGCGGCGGCCGCGCTGAAGACCAATGTGATGCGCGCGCTCGGAGACAAGAACGCGGCCGGCATTACCGGGCAATGCAGCGACCTTTCCCTGCAAGGCTTTCCCTTCCGTATCGGCCTCTCCTGCTCCAAGGTGGATATCGACGACCATGTGAACGGCGTGTCGGGCTCCTTCGATGACCTCAACGCATCGGCACATGTCTACGCACCGGGCAACATCAGCTGGAATCTGAATTCGCCCGCCGAAATCCGCACCGCACAGGGCCTGAGCGTGTCGGCCGAGTGGAAGGATCTGCAGTCCACCCTCATCACCAAGGGCAACGGCATCGAGGAAGGCCGGACCGTGATAGAGGGCCTGAAGGCCGGTATCGCTTCATCCTTCACCGGCCAGAACTTCGATGTGTCAGCCGATCACACCGAAATTCATGTCCGCCAGAACGGCCCGAATCTCGAGGCAACGGTCGGCGTCGAAAAATCCAACACCGTCATCAAGGATTTTCCGCAGCCCCTGCCGACGCTGTCAGCCAGCGCCGACATTACGCTCGCCGACAAGGCCGGTCTTCTCGACGGCAGCGACAAGGGCGGCCTGCTGGGCGCATCGGGCACTCTGCATCGCGTCGTTGCCGATATCGGCGATGGCCGCGTCATGACACTGTCCGGCCCGTTCTCGATCGACGACCAGGGGCTGGTCTCCGGCCAGTTCAAGCTGGAGATCGAACAGATCGGCCCCTGGCGCGACAGCCTCAAGCAAACCATCCCCGCCGCCAAGCACATCATCGATTCAGCATCGAAGATCCTCAAGGCACTCGCAGCCGGCGGCGACAAGGTCTCCGTCGACCTGACGGCCGATCATGGCAACGTCTTCTTGAGCGGCTTCATTCCGCTCGGGCAGATCCCGCCGATTTGAGGTACGGATCGGTTAGTAAACCTGACTGTTATACCGTGCCCCCTCATTCGCCTGCCGCCAAACCTAGTGGCGGCTTGGAATCCTACTTCTTCTCCAGCCCGTGAGGACGACCAAAGTCCGGAGCGTCCACGTCCTGACCGGCCTGCACGATCGAGCGGCGGATGGCGCGGGTTCGGGTGAAGAGGTCGAAGATCTTGTCGCCCTCGCCCCAACGGATCGCGCGCTGCAGATATGCGAGATCTTCAGAAAAGCGCGCCAGCATTTCCAGGATGGCATCGCGATTGTGCAGGCAGACGTCGCGCCACATGGTCGGGTCGGAAGCGGCCAGACGCGTGAAGTCGCGGAAACCGGAGGCGGAATATTTGATGACTTCCGATTCCGTCACCGTTTCCAGATCGTCGGCCGTACCGACGATATTATAGGCGATGAGGTGCGGCAGATGGGAGACGATCGCCAGCACCTTGTCATGGTGCTCCGCATCCATTTCATCGACCTTGGACCCGAGCGTTTCCCAGAAACGGCGAAGTTTCCTAAGCGCATCCTCGTTAGTGCCGGGAAGGGGCGTGAAGATGCACCAGCGGCCCTCGAAGAGGCCCGGAAAACCGGCATCCGGTCCCGATTTTTCAGTGCCCGCCAGCGGATGGCCGGGAATGAAATTGACGTTGTCAGGCATATGCGGCTGCATCTGCGCAATGACCGACGCCTTGGTGGACCCGACATCGGTAACAATAGCGCCCGGCTTCAGGCTGCCGGCGATTTCCTTCGCCACGCTTTCGGAAGCGCCCACGGGCACGCAGACGATGACCAGATCGGCATCCCTGACCGCGTCGGCGGCAGATGCCAAATAGCGATCGCCGAGCCCGAGTTCCTCCGCTCGCTTGAGTGCTGCGGCGCCATGATCCGCGACGATGATTTCCCCGGTCAGGCCGAGCCTTCGCAGATCATGCGCGATCGAGGAGCCGATCAGTCCGATGCCGATCAGGCAGATGCGGTCGAACTGGATCTCACTCATGCCGTCCGTCCCATAAATTCGCCGAGCGTCTCGATGAGGCCGCGATTGGCCTCTTCCGTGCCGATGCTCATCCGCAATGCATTCGGGAAACCGTAGCCCCGCACCGCGCGCACGATATAACCGCGGCTCGTCAGGAAATCGTCGGCTTCAGGCGCCCGCTTGCCCTCGGCATCCGGGAAATGGACGAGGACGAAATTCGCGACCGACGGGGTCACCTTGAGCCCGATCGCTTCAAGCGCGCTCGTCACCTTGTCGATCCAGAGAAGATTGTAGGTTACCGCCGTCTCGGTGAAAGCCTGGTCGCGCATAGCGGCAGCACCGGCCGCAATCGCCACGGCATTCATGTTGAACGGAGCGCGTACGCGGTTGAGCGCATCGATGATATCAGCCGGCGCGAACATCCATCCGATACGCAAGGCCGCAAGGCCATAGATCTTCGAGAAGGTACGGGTCATCACGACATTGGCGTTCGAGGACACCAGTTCGATACCCGCCTCATAGTCGTTCCGGCGCACATATTCCGCATAGGCTGCGTCGAGCACCAGGATGACGTTCTTGGGCAGGCTTGCCTGGAGGCGGCGAATTTCGCTCACCGGAACATAGGTGCCAGTCGGATTGCCCGGATTGGCAATGAAGACCATCTTGGTCTTCTTGGTAACGGCGGCAAGGATCGCATCGACATCGACGGTGCAATCCTTCTCCTTGACGGTTACAGGCGTCGCGCCGGCACCCATGGCCTGAATCTTGTAGATGGCAAAGCCGTGTTCGGTGACGATGGCTTCGTCACCGGTTCCGAGATAGACGTGGCACAAGAGGGCGAGCAGTTCGTCCGAGCCGTTGCCGCACATGATATTGGCTGGGTTGAGACCGTGCACGTCGGCGATCGCCTGCCGCAATTCCTTCGCCTGTCCGTCCGGATAGCGCTCCAGATGATCGGCCGCAGCGCGCGCCGCTGCGATGGCCTTCGGGCTGGCGCCGAGCGGTGTTTCGTTGGAGGACAGCTTGAACACCCTAGCGACGCCCGGCGCATGCTCCTTGCCCGGCACATAGGCGGCGATATCGAGAATGCCGGAACGCGGAACAGGCTTGGTCATGTCAGTGCTCATGGGATCGACCTTGGGATGAAATAGTTCTGTCGCAATAGCGGTGAAGCGCGCTTTTGTCGAGGGTTTGCGGATTTAGCTGGAGGTAATTGCATATACAAAAGACCCCTTCTGGCCTGCCGGCCATCTCCCCGCAAAGGGGGAGAAGGTTCGCGGCACGGCCTCGGCTCTATCAAAGGCCTCGGCAGCGCGGCCGACAAACCCCTACCCCTTGTGGGGAGGGGTTGGGGAGGGGTCTTTCACAACCGCGTCGTCGGCACGCCACGCGGCGCAAGAACCGGAACGAAGACGCGTCGGGATGCGCGCACCGCGACCGGCAGTCCCTGATAAAGCCGTTTCTGTGCCTCGACAATAATAACACCTGAAAAGGCTGGCCACAGCGTGCGCCCTACCCGCTCGAATGCGCGCCGAAGGCTTAGCACGGCGCGCAGCTTGGACGGCGGGAAGAACAGCGCTTCAGCTGTCGCGCCGGGGGTGAAATTGGTCTCGCGCAGCAGATGGGTCAGCTGGCCGCGCGAATAGGGCCGGCCGGAGCCGAAAGGCGTGTGCTCCATCCGTGCCCAGACGCCGCGGCGGTTCGGCACCACGATGACAAGCCGCCCGCCCGGTGCCAGCACTCGCCACAACTCCTTCAGCGTCTCGCGTGGGCTTTCTGCGAATTCCAGCGAGTGAACCATCAGCACACGGTCGATCGAAGAATCAGGCAGCGGCAGTTCCTCGTCGAAGATCAGTGCCGTCGAAGAGGCTGACCCCATCGGCCAGTTCACCGCCCCCTGCCCGGCCGGCATGAAGGCGAAGGTGCGCTCGGTATCGACGCGAAAGCGGTCGAGATAGGGAACGGAATAGCCAAGGCCTACCAATCGCTCTTCCGGAAGCCGCGCCCAGATCGACGAAAGAGCCATGACGATAGAGTGCTCGGCCAAGCGACCGAGCTCGGAATGGTAGAACTGGCGGAGATCGACGATATCGGCGTGCATTGCGGTAAATGTTATCAGGAGGCAGTTGGACTTCAAGGCCGAAGCCTCTACATTTGCCCGAAGCGACTAGGGATATGGGATGATTTCAGTCATGAAACCTTTGGAAATAGAAGTTTTTATCTGCCGCTCCGATAATTACGGCGTACTGGTGCACGATCCGGAGACGAGCCTCACCGCCTGCATTGACGCACCTGAGGCAGCGCCCATACTCGCGGCTGCGACGCGTCGTGGCTGGGACATCACGCATATCCTGACCACCCATCATCACACCGATCATGTCGAAGGCAATCTGGCATTGAAGGAGCAGTTCGGCTGCGTGATCATCGGGCCGGTCAACGAAGCCGTGGCCATTCCCGGCCTCGACCGCGCGGTTGGCGACGGCGACAGTTTTGAATTCGGCGGCCACACGGTCAATGTCATCGAAACGCCCGGCCATACTGCCGGCCATGTCTGCTACCATTTCGAAGACGACAAGCTGCTGTTTTCCGCCGATACGCTCTTTGCGCTGGGTTGCGGCCGGCTCTTCGAACGTCCGGCCACGGACATGTGGCATTCGCTGCAGAAGCTGGCAGTCCTCCCGGATGAAACCGCCATCTATTTCGGCCACGAATATACGCTTTCCAACGCCCGTTTCGCCGTCACCATCGATCCGGACAACGAGCGCCTGAAATCGCGCGCCGCCGATATCGAGGTACTGAGGGCGGAAGGAAAATTCACCATTCCGACGACGCTTGCGCTTGAAAAGGAAACCAACCCCTTCCTGCGCGCCGCCGATCCCTCGATCCGTCGCAACCTGCTGATGGAAAGCCGCAGCAACGAGGAAGTCTTTGCCGAGATCCGCAAGCGCAAGGACAATTTCTAAGCGCAAAGCCTCGATCGCAGGAAGCGGGACCGGAAAGACACCCAGGAAGACACAATGCCTCAACCTGATCTGACGCCTGATGATATCATCCAGGCCCTCGCAATGCAGCCGCATCCCGAGGGCGGATGGTATGTCGAGACTTTCCGGGACGAGAATGGCGGCGACCGCGGCCATTCGACCGCGATCTACTACATGCTTCAGAAGGGCGAGCGGTCGCATTGGCACCGCGTCCGCGATGCGGCCGAGGCCTGGCACTATTATGCGGGCGCCCCCCTGGCGCTCCATCGTTCCGCAGACGGGGAAACCAGCGACACGATCGTGCTCGGAACGAACCTGTTGAACGGCGAGAGACCACAGGCGATTGTCCCGGCCGACTGGTGGCAATCGGCGGAAACGCTCGGCGATTTCACGCTGGTCGGCTGCACCGTATCGCCCGGCTTCCAGTTCTCGAGCTTCGAAATGGCCGCGCCCGACTGGAAGCCTGTAGCCGACTAAATAGTCACTCCGCTACGGCAGCGGCCTCTTCGGCCGGCGAGCGGCGAAGGATCATGCGATGCGCGGCAAGGACCGCCCCGCCGGTCACCAGCAGGCAGGCGATCGCGATCCCCCAGCTCGACTCGGCAAAGCCGAACAGCATCAGGATCATCGTCGACAGAAGCGGGGCGGCATAGCTCGCAGCACCCAATATCTGGATGTCTCCGTTCTTGACGCCGTAGTCCCAGGCATAGAATGCGGCACCGACCGGAAACAGGCCGAGGCCGGCGATGGCGATCCACTGGAACGGCGTTTCCGGCCAGATCGTCGCCTCGAGCCCGACATGGCAGGCAAGCGAAAGAACAGATGTCGCGAGACAGAAACCGGTGACGACATCGGTCGAGACGGCATCGAAGCGCCGGGTGAGCAGGGAATAGCCCGACCACGTGAAAGCACAGAGCAAGGCCGCTCCGTAGCCGAGCCCATAGGCGCCCTCGAAATGAAAGCCGTTGCGACCGACGATAAGAACCGTGCCGGCAAGACCCAAGACCGCCCCGGCCACGTGATACCAGCGCAGCCGCTCGCCGGGCAGAAGTGCCGAACCGACGACGATCAGCAGCGGCCAGAGATAGGCGATGAGCCCGGCTTCGACCGCCGGCGCATTTCTGAGCGCCGTGAAATAGAGGAAATGATAGCCGAAAAGACCGAGAATGCCTGATATCCAGACCTTGACGGGCTGCCGCAGAAGCTTCAGCCGTTCAGGTTTCAGCGCGAGCACAAGGATGCCCGGCAGGCTGCCGATCGCAAAGCAGATCGCAGAAAGCTGAAACGGCTGGATTCTCCCGGAGGCCGCGGTAAAGAGCGCCAGGAACGACCACATGAGAATGGCGGAAAATCCGATTAACGTCGCACGAAGATTCATGCTGTTCCTGCCCTCAGGCCGGAAACGGAATGACCAAGAAGACTTTCAGCCTCAGTCGTTGCCATATTTCACGGCGGTTATCGTCACCGTTCCATACTTCGTGGGGACACGGACATAAACCGGAGCGTAGACATTCATGGCTTCCGCCTTGGCAAACCAGATCTCCATGCCTTCGCTCTTGCTCAGATACTGGAAATCGTCGCGGCTCTGCTTGTAGCCCGATCTCGGCGTGAAATGCACGCCGCAGGAAACGGTTATGCCGCTGAAACCATCCGTCGAGAAGGGATGCGATCCCTTGGGAAACAGCTTCAGATCCATTCGTGTCTCGCCGTCATAGATCGGAAGATTTTGCGAGCAGATATTGGTTCCCACGGGAAAAATCAGCCCGGAGATCGGATCGAGGACGGACCGCAGGTCTCCTTCCGTGATCGGTATCCAGTTCTTCGGCCGTTTTGGTTCGGGCGTCGTGGTGGTCGAGGTCACGTTGCCGTCCTGGTAGACGACGTCATAGGTATGCTGCTTGCGGCCGCTCTTGTAGTAGAGCGTGTAGTGCGCGGCCTGCAGTCTCTGCGGCCCGACGGTGCCGGAGACATCCGCCTTCGCCTCGATGGTCGTGACGAGATCGGCAAGACCGGCGGAATCGATGTCGCCACGGATGGTGAAATGCTTGTCCTTCACCTCGGTGCGGAAATCTGCCCTCGCGATCGGAAATCCGGCGAGCGCCACACGATACCGCGTCTCATGATGCAAATCCTCCGCATGGCCAAGGGTCGGCCCGAAGGTTGCCAGAGCGGAAATCAGAATCCATTTTTGATAACGAGACATGGGCGAGCCTTTATGAGGTGGCAGCCATCATATATAGGGGCTTTATACGCTTGCTGCGAGAAGCAGGAAACACAAGCTTTTTGACGGAATTGCGGGAAAGTCCAAGGTTTGGCCAAGGTTTGGCTTGACGTGGGCGGCTCCTCTGACTATAGAACCGCAACTTTCCAATCATGGCCTGTTGGATTGCAAACCGGGTGTTGCCCGGAACGGCTATCCAGTGGCTTAGAAAAACGAACATAGGTGTACCCATGTCCCGCATGTGCGAATTGACCGGCAAGGCCGTCCTGGTGGGCAATAATGTCAGCCACGCCAACAACAAGACCAAGCGTCGGTTCCTTCCGAACCTCTGCCAGGTCACGCTGATTTCTGACGTTCTCGGCCAGCGTTATCGTCTGCGCGTTTCCGCGCACGCCCTGCGCTCTGTCGAGCACCGCGGTGGCCTCGACGCTTTCCTGATCAAGGCAAGCGAAAACGAGCTGTCCATGCGTGCTCGCCTGCTGCGTCGCCAGATCGTCAAGAAGTCTGCTGAAGCTGCCGTCGCTGCCTAAGCGCCTGCATTTCATCGTCTGAGGCATCGAAGGCTTGCACGGATAACTTCCGGACAGGCCTTTTGCTTTGCCTGAATTTAGCCGCGCGCCAATCCTTTCGGCCAATCCTTTCGATTGTCGCAATTCCGAACGCAAAAGCGTTACACACTTTGCTGGAATTGCTCGAAGGCGGCGCGTTCCGTCCAACTGGTGGCATCACCCAGGATAAAAAAATGCTGACCCTACGCCATACCCTTATCTACGTTTTCCTGATGACGGTCGTCGTCGTCGCCTCCAATTTTCTGGTCCAGTTTCCGCTGGATATCACGATATCGGGCGTCAACCTCTCCGACCTCTTGACCTGGGGCGCCTTCTCCTATCCGGTCGCCTTCCTCGTTACCGACCTCACCAATCGCCAGTTCGGCCCCAAGGCCGCCCGCAAGGTGGTTTTCTGCGGCTTCGTCGTCGGCGTTGGCCTTTCCTTCGTGACATCTGACCCGCGTATCGCGATTGCTTCAGGCTCGGCCTATCTTGCCGGCCAGCTGCTCGATATCTCGCTGTTCAACCGCCTGCGCCGTCAGGCCTGGTGGCACGCACCGCTCGTCGGCTCGCTGGTCGGCACGGCGCTGGACACTGTCATGTTCTTCTCCTTCGCCTTCGCACCCTTCTTCGTCTTCTTCGGCCCGAACGTCCCCTTCGCGCTGGAACAGGCGCCACTCCTCGGCATGTTCTCGACGGAAGCTCCGCGCTGGATCTCCTGGGCGCTCGGCGACTTCGCCGTCAAGACGATCGTCGGCTTCGTCATGCTGATCCCCTACGGCGCGCTGATGAACCGGCTCAAGCCGATGCAGGCTGTTCCGGCTGCCTGATCGAGCCAAGGGCCGCCAGCGCTCTGCTGCGGCCCGCTTGGCTCAACTGCACAACGTCGCCCTGCGTCTCTCTTACGGCAAGTCTCTGTTCGCCATGGTTGACGCAGTAAAAGAGCGTTTGAAGTTATGATCCCGGATACTTTCCGGGGATCGGAGGCCCGCCCCACGGCCCGATATCATATCCAGTTTCTATCACCTTGAGCATGCGCTCGACGGCTTCTTCAAGCCCATATTGCAGAGACTGATATTGCTCGATGTGTCCGTATTTGACCCAAAGAGATAAATTAAAGCCGTGCTCGTACTGGTTATAATAGATGACGGTCGAGCCGATGATGGCCACGACCCAACATTTCCCATAGCCCCGCAATTGCCATTCCTCGGGGAGACGCTTCATCGTCTCCCAAAGAAAGCGCTGTTTGAAAGACATGCGTGACCAGCCGTTGTTGATCTCGTCCCATATCTTTTCTTCCGGAAATGACACGTAGCTCTCCGACTTTGCGGGCACGTTGCCCGTATATTGCCAACATAATCTAATGTTGAACGCTGAGGCTCGCGGTCGTCGCGGGCTTGGCTGCCGGCGATCCATCCCGCAGCCGGAATTCCAGCATCAGATTGCGTTGCAGGATCGAGTGGTTGTCGTCCGACACTATGATGAGATGAATGGTGCCGTCCTCTGCGCGGAAGGCGTCCAGCCCCTCCAGATTATCGATCTGGTCGCTCCCATCGGCCTCGAAGATGATCTTTCCATCCACCAGCACGCCCGGCTTGATATCGCCGCCAGCGATGCGGAGGATGCGCACGCCGATACCGTGGGCAAGATCGAAGCGACGCTCGAGCAGCAATAGATCGCCGTCAGGCAGGAACACGCCGTCGCTGACGTCGAAATCGTCGTAGTGCCGCACGGCAAATCGTCCTGCCTGCGGCCCGTCCAGGATCGCAGCGAGCATGTTGCCATCCTTGTCCAGGCTTCGTTCCGTGACGATGACAGCGGATCCGGCGAGCGGGCTGGACGGTGGAGCGATCATGACTGCCTCAAGGCTCTGATTGCCGCGAAGCTGATTTTTCGGAATCCAGATCGGCAATGTCTTCGTCGGCGGTGAGGTTTCGAAACCCGGGTCGGGATAGACGTCGACGCGGTGGTACTCTTCGAAGCTGACAAGCACGGTATGATCGCGCAGTGCCACGCCTTCGGCGTCCATGGCACCCTTGCCCTCATGGGTCTGGCCAAAGCGATCCTGCATCGGCGTGATGGCGGCATCGGAAATCCCGGCCAGCTTGCCATCCGCATCGCGCTCGATCGCGCCGGTCAGCCAATGTCCGGTATCCAGCACGGAAATGAAATGACGCTGGTCCGGCCTGAAGCGGATCGCCGAGACGGCACCGTAAAGCGGGTTGCTCGAACTGAGCGACAGCCCGCCCAGAAATTCCAGCGAACCGAAGATCGTCTGGTCGGACCCGACGCGAAACTTCGAGATGACAGTCCCATGGATTGGAGCAGGGCCGCCCGCCGGCCCCGTTGTCGCCGATGCACAGCCGGCGAGCAGGACGAACAGCATGGTCACGCGGCAAAGACGCTTCATGGGAGGCCCTGCATCCAGTTGAACGGCATGTCGTCGGGATCGGGCATCGGCCGGGCGGCCGATGCGAAGAAATACGGTAGAGGCGTCAGCCTGCGCGACGCATGCGGCCGGCGCGAGGCAGGCTCGACTGGTCCTCGAAGAGCGAGGCCAGCTGCTCGGTCATGGCGCCTGCCAGCTCATCGGCATCGACGATCGTCACGGCGCGGCGATAATAGCGCGTCACGTCATGGCCGATACCGATCGCCAGCAGTTCCACCGGAGAGCGCGTCTCGATCTGCTCGATGACGGCGCGCAGGTGCCGCTCGAGATAGTTGCCCGGATTGACCGACAGCGTCGAATCGTCGACCGGCGCACCATCCGAAATCATCATCAGGATGCGGCGCTGTTCGCGGCGGGCGAGCAGGCGGTTATGCGCCCAGATCAGCGCCTCGCCGTCGATATTTTCCTTGAGCAGGCCTTCGCGCATCATCAGGCCCAGATTGGTGCGCGAACGCCGCCACGGCTGGTCGGCCGACTTGTAGATGATGTGGCGCAGGTCGTTGAGACGGCCCGGCGTCTGCGGCTTGCCGCCGGAGAGCCATTTCTCGCGCGCCTGACCGCCCTTCCAGGCCTTGGTCGTAAATCCGAGGATCTCGACCTTGACACCGCAACGCTCGAGCGTACGGGCCAGAATATCGGCGCAGGTGGCGGCGACAGTGATCGGCCGCCCGCGCATCGAACCTGAATTGTCGATCAGCAGCGTCACGACCGTATCGCGGAACTGGGTGTCGCGTTCCATCTTGAAGGACAGCGCCTGCATCGGGTCGATGATCATGCGCGTCAGACGCGCCGGGTCGAGATAGCCCTCTTCCAGGTCGAAATCCCAGGACCGGTTCTGCTGCGCCATCAGGCGGCGCTGCAGGCGGTTGGCAAGACGCCCGACAGCTCCCTGCAGATGCGCCAGCTGCTTGTCGAGGAAGGCGCGCAGGCGCTCGAGCTCGGCGGCGTCGCACAGCTCCTGCGCCGTGATCGTCTCGTCGAATTCCTCGGTGTAAACGTGATAATCGACCTTTTCGTTGAAATCGGAGAAAGGCGTGTTCGGACGGCGGGTTTCGCCAGGCGTCTCGGAATCGTCCTCGCCCTCGTCCTGCATATCGTCGTCGGAGATTTCGGCGCCGTCCTGCTCGCCGTCTTCCATCTGCTCTTCCGACTGCTCGCTATCTTCGGCAGGAGCGGCATCATCGCCGGCATCTTCCTCGACGTCTTCCTGGTCCTGTTCCTCGCCGCGCGGCTGATCCTCGTCGGTCGAGGTCTCTTCCTCGTTCTCGTCGAGATCGTCGTCGCCGTAATCCTCCGCCATTTCCATGGCGGACAGCATGTTGCGGATGACCTTGGCAAAGCTCTGCTGGTCGTTGATGGCGCCGGTCAGATTGTCCAGCTGCTTTCCGGCCTTGTCCTCGATAAATGGCCGCCAGAGGTCGAGCACCTTGCCGGCACTTGCCGGCGGCTTCTGGCCGGTCAGCTTCTCGCGCACGATCATGGCCATGGCTTCGCCGATAGGCGCATCTTCCTGCCGCTCGATGCCGGAGAAATTCGCCTTGGAATATTTCTCCGAATTCATCGCCGCGAGATTGGATGCCATGCCGCTCATGCGCAGCGCGCCGATCGATTCCACACGCGCCTGCTCGACGGCGTCGAAGATGACCCGGGCGTCCGTACCCTGCGGTGCCATGGTCGCGTGGACGCGATCGTCATGGCAGGCGAGCCTGAGCGCCATGGAATCGCCGAGACCGCGCGTAACCGCAAGCTCGTGCGCCGTTGGCCGCTTGGAGAGCTCGGGCAGGCGAATGCGCTCGCCCGTCATGCCGGGGCGTTCGTTGGCGAACGCCACCTCCACTTCGGAATCACCGGCAATGGAGCGCACGCAGCCGGTAATCGCCCGGCGCAATGGCTCCATGTCCACCGGTGCGCCCGGCTTAGCTTTCGAGTTGTCTCCGCGACCTGCCATCTGCTTTCAGCCTTCTCAGGCTTCCAGAACGATATTGGCGGCGCTTTCCTTCAGCTCCACGCCGAAGGCGCGCTGGTAGTGCTCGGCGACCAGGGGACGCTCCAGTTCATCGCACTTGTTGAGGAAGGTGACGCGGAAGGCAAAGGCGATATCGCCGAAGATTTCGGCATTCTCGGCCCAAGTGATGACGGTACGCGGGCTCATGACGGTCGACAGATCGCCGTTCATGAAGGCAGCGCGCGTCAGATCGGCAACACGGACCATCTTGGAGACGGTGTCGCGGCCGTTCTTGTCCTTGCCGAAGCTCTTCACCTTGGAGGCGACGATGTTCACTTCGTGATCATGCGGCAAATAGTTCAGCGTGGTCACGATCGACCAGCGGTCCATCTGCGCCTGGTTGATCTGCTGCGTGCCATGATAGAGGCCGGTCGTGTCGCCGAGGCCGATCGTGTTGGCCGTCGCAAACAGGCGGAAGGCCGGGTGAGGACGGATGACGCGGCTCTGGTCGAGCAGCGTCAGGCGGCCCGAGGATTCCAGCACGCGCTGGATGACGAACATCACGTCCGGGCGGCCCGCATCGTATTCGTCGAAGACGAGCGCGACATTGTGCTGGTAGGCCCAGGGCAGGATGCCGTCCTTGAATTCGGTGACCTGCAAACCGTCCTTGACGACGATCGCATCCTTGCCGACGAGGTCGATACGGCTGACATGGCTGTCGAGGTTGATACGCACGCAGGGCCAGTTGAGGCGGGCTGCGACCTGCTCGATATGCGAGGACTTGCCGGTGCCGTGGTAGCCGGAGATCATGACGCGGCGGTTATGGGCAAAACCAGCCAGGATGGCGAGCGTCGTCTCGCGGTCGAAAAGGTAATCCGGATCGAAATCCGGGACATAGGCATCGCCCTTGCTGTAGGCCGGAACGCGAATATCGGAATCGATCCCGAAGACTTCCCGTACCGAAACGGTGGTGTCGGGCAATTCGGAAATATCAAGGTCAATCTTGCTCATCATGTCTCCAAGGCGGATGATCGCCACCCGGCCGTATTGTCATATCCAGTTTCGCAACCGTATCCCGCAGGCGGTCGTCCGCCCGACCGGATACGTCGGGACGTTGGCGATTCTTCTCCGGGACTGAAGCGAAACCTCGATGCGGCCAAAAGCCGGACTGCCGAGCATTCTAAACAGTGTCCCGGACAAGAAACGCCACGTCCGGAAGGTCGGCTCGGGATCGAAAAGGCGAACGCACAAGGTTACCCCTCGGTTGCCTCGCAATCCTGGCCGATCTGGACCATACCTCATCTAACCGGCAGAGCAAGGACGCCGTTTAGCAAAATCCGTTCTGCTTCAACAATTGGTACGCCTGGATGACCTCACGGAAGCGATCTTCCGAGCCACGGTCGCCGCCATTGGCGTCAGGATGATGCTTCTTCACCAGCTCTTTATAGCGTGTTTTGATGTCCTTGGCGGTCGCATTGGCGCCAAGGCCCATCGTGTCGAAGGCTTTCGCCTCGAGTGTCTTCAATTTGCGCGCCTGCGGCTCGAAGCGCGGCCCATTGCCACGCCCCTCGGCGACAAAGCCGAACGGATCGCGAATACGCGAATGCGAACCCGACCGGATGTCTGACTGAAGCGGGCTGTTTCGGGCAGCCTTGTTGACGCCAACGGTCCAGGTCGGCCGGTGACCGGTAATCGCTTCCTTCTGGTAGCGGGCGATCTCGCCGTCCGAAAGGCCGGAAAAATAATTGTAGCCCTTGTTGTATTCCTTCACGTGCTCGAAGCAGAAAAGGAAGAACTGGCCTTCCGCATTCCGTCCCACGGGCGCACGATGCACCCCTGGCTTGTCGCAGCCATCCCACTGACACGTCGGCGCGGCCTGCTCGGCTTCCGGCGCCCGCTTCCGGCGAGTGCGGATGCGGTCGAAATATTTTGAATCAAGTCCCATGCCGCTAATTATGGGGCCGCGAGCGCTTCACAACAAGAATTGACAAATGGGAATGTTGCTGGCTTTGTGCCCGGTTTTCGCCAATGACAAAAACAACGAGAGTGCCGCCGATGACACTTCAATCCCGCATTGAGGAAAAACTCCGCAACGCCTTCGCGCCCGAACGCCTGGCCGTCATCAATGAAAGCCACATGCATGCCGGGCATCAGCCCGACATAACGGGCGAAGGCGAAACCCACATGCGGGTCAGGATCGTTTCGGCGAAATTCACCGGCATGCCAAGACTCGCACGCCATCGCGCGATCACCGAGCTTCTGAAGCCGGAACTCGACGCGGGGCTGCACGCGCTTGCGGTCGAACCGGCCGCACCGGGCGAGCAGACGCGCTGGTAGGCGCTACGTCGCCTTCGTCTCTTCCATATCGGCGGGACGAATGCGCAGCTTGGTGATTCGGTTCTTTTCCCGCTTCATGACGATGAAGCGCTTGCCATAGAAGGTGAAGGCCTGCCGTTCCTCGGGAATGGTCATGGATTCGTGAATGACGAGGCCGGCAATGGTGGTCGCCTCCTCATCCGGCAGATCCCAGTCGAGCGCGCGGTTGAGGTCGCGGATCGGTACCGTGCCGTCGACCACGATCGAGCCGTCCGCTTCCTGGCGCACACCCTGGATATCGAGATCGTGCTCGTCGGAAATATCGCCGACGATTTCCTCAAGGATATCCTCCAGCGTCACGATGCCCTGCACTTCGCCATATTCGTCGACCACGACGGCGAAATGCTGCTTGCGGCGCAGGAAGGCGTTGAGCTGGTCCTCGAGATTGGTGCTGTCAGGCACGAACCAGGGCTTCTGCGCGATCTTGACGATATCGAGGTTTTCCGGCTCGACATTCGGCTCGGCCAACGCACGCAACAGGTCCTTGGCATGTATCACGCCGATGATATTGTCGATCGTGCCCCGCCAGAGCGGCATGCGCGTATAGGGGCTTTCGAGGATATTGCGCACCACCGCTTCAGGCGAATCGTCGGCATTGATGGCGCGCATGGCGGTGCGGTGGACCATGATGTCCGAGAGCTCAAGCTCGCCGAGATCGAGAACGCCGCCGAGCCGGTCGCGGTCGGCCTTGACGACAGATCCCTCGCGATGAAGCAGGTCGACGGCGCCGCGCAGCTCCTCGTGCGCGGAAAGCATCGACACTTCCTTGGAAAGGTTGATGCCGAAGAGGCCTAGCAGCCAGCGAACGATGGCATTGACGAAGCTCGATATCGGGCCAACGACGGCAACGAAGAGATTGACGGTGCCTGCAACATTGAGCGCGAAGCGATCGGGCGTCGAGATCGCCCAGCTCTTCGGCAGCACTTCCGCAAATATGACGAGGATAACCGTCATCGCAAGGGTGGCGAGCGCCACGCCCGAATTGCCGAAGAGCCCGAGGAACAGGCTGGTCGCGATCGAAGACGACAGGATGTTGGCGAGGTTGTTGCCGATCAAGAGCGCGCCGATCAGCCGGTCGCGACGCTCGATCAATTTCCGGACAATGCTGGCCCGCTCGTCACCATTGGCTTCCAGCGTGTAGATGCGGCTCCGGGACGCGGCGGTCAACGCCGTCTCCGAACCTGAGAAAAAGGCAGACAGCAGCACCAGGATGACGATCGAAATGATCTCCGGCCAATATTCGATCAAAGCCGCAATTGTGCCTTCGAGCGTCATTTCGGATGTTTTTCCCTGAGAAAGCTGAGGACTTCGGAAGCAGGCACGTCATCGGCGACGAAGGACTGGCCGATGCCACGCGTCAGGATGAAGGTGAGCTTGCCGCTCTTGACCTTCTTGTCCTGCGCGATCGCGTCCATCAGCACTTCGGCGGGCGGCAGCGCGCCCGGTATCTGATCCATACGCGTCGGAAGACCGACCGCCTTCAGATGCGCCTCGACGCGACCGGCATCGTCCGGGCTCGCAAGATTAAGCCGGGCCGAGAATTGATGCGCCAGCACCATGCCGATCGAAACGCCTTCGCCATGCACCAGCCGGCTGCTGTCATAGGCGGTAGCGGCTTCCAGCGCGTGGCCGAACGTATGGCCGAGATTGAGCAGCGCCCGCTGTCCGGTCTCGCGCTCATCGGCAACGACCACATCCGCCTTTGCCTGGCAGCTTGCAGCGATCGCCTCGATGCGGGCAGCACCTCCAGCAAAAACCTGCTGCCAGTTCGCTTCCAGCCAAGCGAAGAATTCCGGCTTGTCGATCAAACCGTATTTGGCGACCTCAGCATATCCGGCGCGGAATTCGCGCTCGCTCAATGTGTTCAGCACGTCGGTGTCGGCAAGCACCAGATCCGGCTGGTGGAATACGCCGACGAGGTTCTTGCCGTGACGCGTGTTGATCCCGGTCTTGCCGCCGACGGAAGAGTCGACCTGGGAGAGCAACGATGTCGGCACCTGCACGAAACGGACGCCGCGCCGAACAACGCCGGCGGCAAAGCCGGCGAGATCGCCGATCACGCCGCCGCCGAGCGCGATGACGGCATCGTTACGCTCGACGCGGGCTTCCAGAACCGCATCGCAGACCGTCATCAGGTGTTCGAAGCTCTTGGTCTTCTCGCCGGCCGGCAGAACAAGGCTCGACGCGGCAATCCCTGCTGCTTCCAGGCTCGCAACCAGTGCATCGAGATAAAGCGGCGCGACATTCTCGTCGGTCACGATTGCAGCCTTGCGCCCCTTCAGCCGTGCGGCGATTTCCCTACCTGCGCCTGCGATGAGGCCGGGGCCGATCAGGATATCGTAGGCCCGTTCGCCGAGCGGCACGTGAACGAGGCGCTCGGCAGAAGTGGAGGTGATCGCATTCATGGAACTAAGCTTTCCTGTTTCCCGGCGACGATGGCGGCAAGAACCTCCTTCGCCATCGCGTCCTTGTTCACGTCGCGCGACAGGACCGTAAGGTCGGCTTCCGCATAGATCGGATAGCGCGCGTTCATTAGATTTTCGAGGGTCTGTTTCGGGTTCTCGGTCTTCAGCAGCGGCCTTGTATCGCGCTTGTTGACCCGTTCCCAGAGAACATCGAGATCGGCCTTCAGCCAGATCGACAGGCCGCCGCGCTTGATGTGCCGGCGGGTTTGATCGTTGATGAAGGCACCGCCACCTGTCGAGACCACGCGCGGGCCACCTTTTAGGAGCCGCTTCATGACCCGCGCCTCCAAGGCCCGGAATTCATCCTCCCCATAGGAGGCGAAAAGCTCGGAAATCGTCATCCGCGATACGCGCTCGATCTCGGCATCGGTATCGACAAACGGGATGTTCAACTGGCCCGCGACAATCTTGCCGATCGAGGATTTGCCGGCGCCCATGAGGCCGACCAAAACGAGGTTGCGCTGGCCCAACGCGCTCCGCGCCCTGTCTCTAAGGCTTTCGGCAAGGATCAGAACTGGTTCAGTCATAGGCCCATTCACAGTTTGTTTGTAAACGGTATCGTCAAATGCACAGGTAGCGTCAAGTCGCCGCGGCATAAACTCGTCCGCAATATCCTTCGGATAAAGGTTGTTCGTAACTTATATTGTAATGTCCGAGCAAATGACGGACCGAGGAGACTGCTGAATGCCCACCCTTTTCCGCTTCCTTATCATCTGCGCGGTAATCGCCGGATCGATCTATGGGGCGATGTGGGCGCTGGTTCTCCTGGTCGAGCCGCAGCCGCGCGACGTGACCATTCGTATTCCCCCCGAACGTGTCAATCCTCCGCCAACCGGCGCGGTCAAGCCATGACGCGGGAAAGGACGCCATGAAAAATCTCGGGCGCGCCCATGTCGAAGCCTTTCTGGAGATGATGAGCGCCGAACGGGGCGCTGCAGTCAACACGCTGCAATCCTATGAACGCGACCTCGACGACCTCCACGGTTTTCTGGCAGAGCGCAGCGTCAGCATCACGGATGCCGGTTCGAGCGATCTCGGCGCCTATCTTTCCGGTCTGTCGAAACAGGGTTTCAAGCCCTCCTCGCAGGCAAGGCGGCTTTCCGCCATGCGGCAATTCTACAAGTTTCTCTACGCCGAAGGCCTGCGCACCGACGACCCCACCGGCATCATCGACGCGCCTAAGAAGGGTCGCGCCCTGCCGAAGACGATGGGTGTCGACGAGGTGACCCGCCTGCTGTCCCAGGCAGAGAAGGAAGCGGCCGAACCGGGAGCGCATCAGATGCAGCGGATGCGCATGCTGGCCCTGCTGGAGCTTCTCTATGCGACGGGCATGCGTGTCAGCGAGCTGGTTTGCCTGCCCGCCAAGGTGCTGGCGCAGGAAGGTCGCTTCCTCATGATCCGCGGCAAGGGCAACAAGGAGCGCCTCGTGCCCCTGTCCCAATCGGCAATTGCCGCACTCAAGGCCTATGGCCGGGCGAAGGAGGCCGAAAACGCCGCAGCCAAGGAACCGGTGCCCGACAGCCCCTGGCTTTTCCCGGCCGCATCAAAGGAAGGCCATCTGCCGAGGCAGGTCTTTGCCCGCGATCTTAAGGATATTGCCATCCGTGCCGGCCTGACGCCCTCGATGATCTCTCCGCATGTTATGCGCCACGCCTTTGCCAGCCATCTTCTCGCAAATGGCGCCGACCTGCGCGTCGTGCAGGAACTGCTCGGTCATTCGGACATTTCGACAACACAAATCTACACGCATGTGTTGGAAGAACGCCTTCACCAACTTGTGCAATCGCATCACCCTCTTGCCAAACTGACCAAAAAACAGGATTAGGACCGGCAACAAAGGCGAAAGCGCAGATTTTCGCCGGCGCAAAAGGATCGGAAACGCACCTCATGCACAATTATCTCGATTTCGAAAAACCCATCTCGGATCTCGAGGGCAAGATTCACGAGTTGAAGAAGCTCGCCAGCGAAGACGAGAGCATCGACACGTCGGATGAAATTGGCAGGCTCGAAGTCCGTGTCCACGAAGCCATGGCCGATATCTATTCCAAGCTCAATGCCTGGCAGAAGACGCAGGTCGCGCGCCATCCGCAGCGACCGCATTTCATCGATTACTCACAAGCCCTGTTCGAAGAATTCACGCCGCTTGCCGGCGACCGCAAGTTTTCCGAGGATGCAGCCATCCAGGCTGGCCTCGGCCGCTTCCGTGGCCAGCCGGTCGCCATCATCGGCCAGGAAAAGGGCAGCGACACCAAGACGCGCCTAAAGCACAATTTCGGCAGCGCCCGCCCCGAAGGCTACCGCAAGGCGATCCGCGTGCTTGAAATGGCCGACCGTTTTGGCCTGCCCGTCATCACGTTGGTGGATACGGCAGGCGCCTATCCCGGCGTCGGCGCCGAGGAACGCGGCCAGGCGGAAGCCATCGCCCGCTCGACGGAAATGTGCCTGAACGCCAAGGTTCCGATCATATCCGTTGTCGTCGGCGAAGGCGGCTCCGGCGGCGCGATCGCGATTGCGACCGGCAACCGCGTCTATATGCTCGAACATTCGATCTACAGCGTCATCTCGCCGGAAGGCGCTGCCTCTATCCTGTGGCGCGATTCCACCCGCGCCCGCGAGGCTGCGACCAACATGAAGATCACGGCTGAAGACCTGAAATCGCTCGGCGTCATCGACGGTATCATTCCCGAACCGCTCGGCGGCGCGCATCGCGATCCCGCAACCGTGATTGCCGCAACCGGCGACGTAATCGCGACCGCGCTCGGCGAATTGGCCGGCCGCACCGGCGAGCAGCTTCGCAACGATCGGCGCCAGAAATTCCTGAACATGGGCCGCAATCTCTAAGGGCTGCCGATGCCAACTGGCCCCCAGATATCTGGACAAACTCGACGCTGAGCGACATTGAGGCCAAATCTTGGCCACATTAATGTTATCCATGGGCATTTCATCAAGAAATGCTTTTCAGTCCTGTTGCGTCGGCGGCAAAGGCTGATAAGGAATCGTAAAGTATAAACGGTCTATGATTCCGCTTTGCATGCAGTTGGGATCCAGAGCGGATCGAGCGACCGATCTTGTGTCTATGGGCTAATTCATAATGCGCATCCGTTACTTTGCCTACGTTTCGCTGATGGCGCTGGCTCTGGCCGGCTGCAACGATACGCTGGATTCAGCGAGCTACACGGACCTGTCCACGGTCAAGAACAAGGTCGAGCAGCCGCTTCCGGACCATATCGTCGCCGATATGGCCAAGAAGGGCATGGACCGCAATTCGCCGATCATGATCCGGATCTTCAAGGAAGAAGGTCTGATGGAGATCTGGAAGGCGAAGGCCGACAATCGCTTCGACAAGATTTCCGAATACCATATCTGCGCATGGTCGGGTCGCCTTGGCCCCAAGGTCAAGGAAGGCGACCGGCAGGCGCCGGAAGGCTTCTACAATCTGACGCCCGCCAACCTGAACCCGAACTCCAAATACTATCTCGCCATCAACACCGGCTTCCCGAACAAATATGATGCGGCGAACGGCCGGACCGGCGCGAACCTGATGATCCATGGCGCCTGCTCGTCCTCCGGCTGCTACTCCATGACCGACCAGGAAGTGCTGGAGATCTATGCTTTCGCCCGCGACGCCTTCAAGGGCGGCGAAAAGACGGTGCAGCTGCAAGCATTCCCCTTCCGCATGACCGCCGAGAACATGGTCCGTCATCGGCTCAGCCCGAACTATGATTTCTGGAAGATGCTGAAGGTCGGCTACGACAATTTCGAGGTGACCAAGCGTCCGCCAGAAGTCGACGTCTGCGAGAAGAAATATGTCTTCAACCAGCAGTCCGCGAACGGCGGCTTCAATGCCAGCGGCAAGTGCCCCGCCGATATGTCGACGCCTCCAGCACTTCAGGTCGCGCTTGCAAACTACGACAAGACCTACCAGGCCGACTACGACAAGTTCATCAAGAAATATGACGATACGGCCTGGTACGATCCGACCGAAGCCGAGCGCAAGGCGGTCGTCGCCAAGCAGCGCGCCGGCCATGATATCGCCTATGCCCCGACTGGAACCGCACTTGCCGCAGGCAAGATGATGAAGGTTGCCGATCTGGAAGACCTGATGGCCAAGCAGTCCGGCCAGCTGGTTGCGAGCGGCGCGACCGTCGGAAGCTCGACCAACCCGAACATCAAGACCGGCCGCGTTGGCGCCCCGGCGTCGAACGCTCCGGCGCAGGCTGGAGCCCCCATTGCGGTGGCTTCGACCACGCTGCCGGCCGACGTGCCGATCCCGATGGAAAACCCGCTGGCTTATGCGGCAACGGCACCTGTCGAGACCGCACAGGCTCAGCCCTCGTCCAAGCCGCCCTTCTGGAAATTCTGGGCACGCTGATGCCCGGCCTCGACACCGAGGTCTATGATCTACGCGGGCTGAAATGCCCGCTGCCGGTGCTGAAGACACGAAAGCGCATGAAATCCATGCAGAGCGGCGCTGTGCTGGCGATCGAGACCAGCGATCCTCTTGCCGTCATCGACATCCCGCATTTCTGCAACGAGGACGGCCACTCGCTTCTCGAAAGCGAGAAGACGGAAAGCGGCCATCGCTTCCTGATCCGTAAGGGCTGAAGCAATTCCGGCAAAAGCCCGCAGCGGTTTTGCGTCCGGAATTGCGGCAAGATTCTAAATTTTTATCAGAATTTCATGCCGGGAACGGCGAGGGGATTGTCTTCCAATGCGGCCCTGTCAGGCATGTCGACGCGCGGCTTGCTGAGGAAAGCGTCGAACAGACCCTTCACGAAATTCTCCGGCAGGTCCTTGGTGATCAGGACCATGCGCGTGCGCCGATCCTCGGGGTTCGGCCATGCCGGCAGCCGCACGGGCGGATGAAAGATGTTTTGGACGCCATGCAGCACGACAGGCTTTTCCGGCCGGTCGGAAACGGCGACAATCGCTTTCATCCGCAGAAGTTTTTCGCCATGGGCCGATCGCAGAAGGTCGATGAACATCTCCAGCGCGACGGGGTTGATCGGCTGCTCCTCGATGATGGAGAAGGAACGGATCGAAGCGTCGTGGCGGTTGACGTCGTGATGGTGCTGGTGCCGGTGACCATGGTGATGATGATGCCGATGGCCGTGTGCGTGGTGGTCATGCGCGTGATGGTCATGGCCGCTGTGATCGTGCCCCTCATGACTGTGATGATGATCGTGATCATCATCCGCCATTTCGTCGTGCAGCCAGCGCCCGACATCGGCAATCTTGGTGCCGGGATCATAGAGCCCGTTGACCATGACCGCGGCCGTCCCGGCTTCCGGACTGTCGGCATCCATGATGTCGGCCCGAGGGTTCAGGGCACGCAGCCGGGCAACCAGCTGATCGGAGGGGGCGGCGCCAGCAAGCGTCGCCTTGGAAACGATGAGGCGATCGGCCACAGCCACCTGCTTGCGCGCCTCCTCGTGATTATCCAGCGTCTGCAGGCCGTTGACCGCATCGACGACAGTCACGATCCCGTCGAGATCGAAATTATTGGCAATGACGGGATTGCCCATGATCGCCTGCATGACCGGCGCCGGGTCGGCAAGACCCGTGGTTTCGATGACGATGCGCTTGATCGGCCGCAACCGGCCGGTCTGAATGCCGTCGATCAGCGTTGCCAGCGTATCCACCAGCTCGCCGCGCACCGTGCAGCACAGGCATCCGTCGGACAGCTCGATGATGGAATCGCCCGAGCTTTCGACCAGCAGATGGTCGATGGCGACATCGCCGAACTCGTTGATGATCACGGCTGCTTCGTTCATGGCCGGATCCTTGAGTATCCGGTTCAGCAGCGTCGATTTTCCCGCCCCCAGAAATCCGGTCAGGATGGCGACGGGGATCCTTTCCTGAAAACCGCTCATATCTCAGATCCGATCAGCGCGAGGGACGTGGCAGCGGAATGGGTACATCGGCCGTATCGCCAGACGCTGCGGTCGTATCGCCGGCGCTGCTGATCAGCACCCTGTGATCACCGGGCTTGTCGTCGCTCTGGGTCGCCACCGCCGTGTTGGCCGTCTGGCCGATCAGGCCGGCATAGACGAAATTCGGCTCATGCGTCATCTCGTGGATATAGGGCGATTGAACCTTCATGCGGCCGGTCGGATCGCGCGTTTCGCTGCGTGCCTGAGCGCCCTTGGCGCTGCAGATATCGGCAGTAACATCGGCAACCTGATCCTGTCCCGGGCCATAAGGCTTCAGCGTCTGCAGCGTGTCGTTGCCGGAAAATGGCGTGGTGAAGCCTTTCTCAAGCAGGTTTGCAGCATCGTCTGCGCGCTCCGCAAGGCTGTTTGCGCCGAGGACAACGGCGACAAGCGTATGGCCGTTACGCGTCGCCGAACCGATCTGGTTGAAGCCGGAGGCGCAGATGAAGCCGGTCTTCATGCCATCAGCCCCATCGAAACGGCCGATGAGGAGATTGATGTTCGGAACCTGCTTCACACCGTTGGTAAAGCCTTCAAGCGAGAAATAGCCGGCATATTGCGGAAAATCGCGGCGCAGAGCGACGCTGATGATCGCAAGGTCGCGCGCGGTCGAATACTGCCCCTTCTTCGGCAGGCCGTTCGGATTGACGAAATGCGACGTATTCATGCCAAGACGTGCGGCTTCGGCATTCATGCGCACGACGAAGGCATCTTCAGAGCCGCCAACCGTTTCGGCGATCGCCATGGCGAGATCGTTCGCCGATTTGACGAGCATCATCTTCAGCGCGTTGTCGAGGGTCATCTTGTCCCCCGGCTTCAGATACATCTTGGCCGGCGGCTGCGAGGCCGAATGCTTCGTCATGACGACGGGCGTATCGAGCGTGATCTGGCCGGCCTGGATGGCCCGGAACGTCGTATAGACCGTCATCAACTTGGTCAGCGAGGCGGGATACCATTTCCGAAAGGCTTCCTGATGCTCCAGCACGCGGCCGGTGGTCGCATCGACGAGCATATAGGGATTTGCAGCAGCATTCGACGCGGCCGACAGCAGGGCCGCGGAAAAACCGACGGCAAATGGGATAGCCCGCAGGGCGGCATAGATGCGATTCTGCTTCGTCGGCACGGTCTTTCCTTTGAGATGTCCGGAATGGTCTCGAAAGCTGCGCTTATTTAACCTATATGGCTATGCGATGGCAAAGGTGATTAATTAGTTTATTTCGACTGCCTCACAGCCTTGTGATAAGCCCACGAAACCGACCATGTTAACCCGACGATATTATTGAGCAGGAAAGTTCAGCATGCCGATTTTGAACAGAGCCGCGGAACTCCAGGACGAAGTCACCGAATGGCGCCGCTTTATCCACTCACGGCCGGAGTTGCTGTTCGCAGTGGAAAACACCGCCGCCTTCGTGGCTGAGAAGCTGAAGGAGTTCGGTGTCGACGAAATCGTGACGGGCATTGGCCGCACCGGCGTCGTAGGCCTGATCCGCGGCAAGGGCGACGGACGCACCATCGGCCTGCGCGCCGATATGGACGCGCTGCCCATAACGGAAATATCCGGCAAGCCCTGGGCTTCCACGACGCCGGGCAAGATGCATGCCTGCGGCCACGACGGCCACACCGCCATGCTTCTGGGCGCGGCCAAATACCTGGCGGAGACGCGCAATTTCAACGGCAATATTGCAGTCATCTTCCAGCCTGCCGAAGAAGGCGGCGGCGGCGGCAATCTCATGGTCAAGGATGGCATGATGGAGCGCTTCCGCATCGAGGAAGTCTACGGCATGCACAATCTGCCGGGCCTGCCGGTCGGCCAGTTCGCGATCCGAAAAGGCGCGATCATGGCAGCAACTGATGAATTCACCATCACCATCAAGGGCCGCGGCGGTCATGCGGCAATGCCTCACATGGCGATCGACCCGATCGCCATCGGCGCGCAGGTCGTTGCCAACCTGCAGCTTATTGCATCGCGTACCGTCGATCCGCTTCGGTCGGTGGTTGTATCGGTTACCAAGTTCAATGCCGGCTTTGCCCACAACGTCATCCCGAACGAGGCGAGCCTCGCCGGCACCGTGCGCACGCTCGATGACGAAGTCCGTAACATCGCCGAGCATCGCCTGCGTCAGATCGTGACCAGCCTTGCATCCGCTCACGGCGCTGAGGCGGAAATCCACTTTCACCGCAACTACCCTGTCACGTTCAACCACGCCGCTGAGACGGAGCACGCGGCAGCCGCAGCCCGCGTCATCGCCGGCGACCAGAACGTCAATGCCGAGGTCGATCCCCTGATGGGCGGCGAGGATTTCTCCTACATGCTGAACGCCCGCCCCGGCGCCTTCATATTCATCGGCAACGGCGACAGCGCAAACCTGCACAACGCCGCCTACGACTTCAACGACGACGTCATCGCCCACGGCATCTCCTACTGGGTACGCCTCGCCGAGCAGCGCCTGGATTCCTGAAGCTTCCGGGCTCAGACATATTGTCATCGCAACGCAAAAGGGCTTGGCTTTAAGCCCTTGCTTTTGTATGGATGCGTCTGAGTGGTCCCGTAGCTCAGCAGGATAGAGCACCAGATTCCTAATCTGGGGGTCACGCGTTCGAATCGCGTCGGGATCACCAGTTTATTTCGCGACATGCATATATCTTGGAGCGCCTCGCTAGATCGGCCGCGAGCGCCCGGCGTAGGCTCGCTGGAGTAATGCGCATGCAGTCATCTGCATGCTCCGCCAATCATCGCTATTTTACCGTTTTTCAAGATCACATCTGCGATAACCGACGGATCGGAGCAGTCTTGCTGTCTAAAGCGAAGCGAAGGAAGAGACCTTTGCATCGAAGTCGATCGCGGCCGCCAATCTGCAGTCATAATCCTGTTCTGATCATTGACTAGACGAAACGCCCAATCGCGTAGGAGGAGCTTTGCATGACCGGAACTGGTGATTTGGATTCGACCGGCGAAATAGTCGACTTCGACGCGGGCGAAGGCGAAGCCGCCACCGTCGAGATGGGCGACTACACCAAGAGCCTGGCACAGGCCAAGGCGAAGTCGGTCAAGCTGATCGATGCGATCACCGGGGCGACGCTCAAGAAAAAGGATGCCATCCATTTCGACGACCTGCGCCCGTCCCTTGCGGAATTCGTGCGCCAGAAGCACCCCGGCATTCGCTCCGACGATTATCTGAGCCGCAAGGCAGTCGACGAATATCGCGGCCAGTACATCGCCGATTTGCTGAAGGATGAACGCGGCGAGCTTTCCAATCTCGAGGACGAGGTTGTCGAGAGCCTGAAGACGCATGACACTCTGGCGGAGAACATCGAAGAAGACTACGAGGATCACCGCTCGATCGGCGACCGCATGGCCGACATCGTCGCGAGCTTCGGCGGCAGCTGGACGTTCATAATCTCGTTCTGCGTCTTCCTGACGGTGTGGATGAGCATCAACCTTATCATGGGCGCGACAAACGCCTTCGATGCTTATCCCTTTATCCTGCTGAATCTGATCCTTTCGACCATCGCCGCGCTGCAGGCGCCGATCATCATGATGAGCCAGCGGCGCCAGGAAGCCAAGGATCGGCTGCGTGCGCTCAACGACTACAAGGTCAACCTGAAAGCGGAACTCGAAATCCGCCACCTTCATGAAAAGGTCGATCACCTTCTCAATCGCCAATGGGAACGGTTGACCGAAATCCAGCAGATTCAGATCGAAATGATGCTGGAACAGGCCAAGGCCGCCAACCGCGCCCTCAAGGTCAGCAGGGCCACCAAGGCAAAGACCAACTTGCTGAAGCGCCTGTCCGGGAGCAAGCCCAAGCCCACGGAGCCGGAAGGCTCGACTGAATAGGGTTCCAGAATCAGCTATAGATTCGCTTCGAAACCACACGGAGGCCGCGTCTTACGCGCGGTCGTCCGATGGTTAGTCGTCGCCGACGCAGCATCAAATCCGCGATTGATCGCAACTATCGGGCGTGCTGAATAATACGGCTGAAAAGATAGTGACAACCGAGAAGATATCGGTGACTTGAAACTGATTTCAACGCCAATGTTATTATCATAACAGAGCGTTTCATTCAAAATGAGACATAGTCTGATTTAAGCTGAATTACCCCGCCCATTAAATGACAATTTTCGAACATTATTATTGTCCGAAACATTGGAAAATTGGGGGCATACCTGTATGAACTCATCGCTTCGAAAGTTTGTTTTTCATGATCTGCAGACGATCGAAGGATATATTGATCCACCCGACGCGCTAGTCTTTCTGTCCCTGCTTCAGACGCAGAAGCAGGCCGGCCTGGAAGGGCCTATCGCCGAGATCGGCGTCTTCTATGGCCGTTCCTATTTCCTCTTCAAACGGATCGGCGGCGATGCCGAAAAGATCGTTGCGATCGATCTCTTCGATATCGGCCAGACGGCCGACGGGATCTCTCCGCAATACGGCCGCTTTCTGGAAAACGGCCGCCGGCTGGGCATTCCCATTGAAGAAGACCTCATCATCAGGGGCGACAGCACCCGCCTTGCTGCGGCAGATATCACTGAAAAAGCCGGAAAGGTCCGCTTCTTCAGCATCGATGGCGGCCACGCTCTCTCGGACGTCGTCTCCGACAGCCGGCTTGCCATGCACAGCCTGGCCGACCACGGCATCATCGCCTTCGACGACACCTTCAATCCCGCCTGGCCGGAGGTAACCGTCGGCGTCGCCGACTTCCTGCGCGAACACGCAGATAGTTTTGCGGCTTTCTGCATGACGAAATACAAGACCTATGTCTGCCGCCGCGACTTTCACGACCTCTATTACAATGCGATTGCCGACGCCTCGGACCTGAACGCCTTCGAACAGACGGAAACGACCTTCCTGGACTCCAGGGTCATCCGTCTCCACAATCCGATCGGCCGCCGCATGCTCTACGAGCTGATGATCAGGACTGGAATGGGCGCCTATTCGGAGCGGGTTTATCGGTGACTGCGAGGACGACCCCTCGAATATTCATTTTCACGACTATTTGATAGAGGTGTTGATTTCCACTGAGAGCTGACCCGGCGCAGCCAGATATTTCCATTGAGAATTGACCCATGTTTCAACCGTCCCTCGCATGTTTTCAGCGGGGGCTCTGGAGTGATCGACATGGCATTACTGAGCGTGATCCGACGCTGGCATTTTCGAGAGCATCTATCGATCCGGGAGATTTGCCGCAGGACCGGCCTGTCCCGGAATACCATCCGCAAATACCTGCGCGCCGGCGGTGTGGAGCCGAAGTTCAACGTCCCTGAGCGGCCGAGCAAGCTTGATCCGTTTGCGGATCGGTTGTCGGCCTGGCTGAAGACAGAATCCAAGAAGGGCCGCAAGCAGAAGCGGACGATGAAGCAGTTGCATGCCGATCTGGTCAGCCTTGGCTACGAGGGCTCCTACAATCGAGTAGCTGCATTTGCTCGGGAGTGGCGGGACGATCGGCAGAGGGAACTGCAGACGACGGGCCGCGGGACATTTGTGCCTTTGGCGTTCGAGCCGGGCGAGGCCTTCCAATTCGACTGGTCGGAGGACTGGGCCATCATCGGCAATGAGCGCACCAAGCTGCAGGTGACACATACGAAGCTGAGCTACAGCCGTGCCTTTATCGTCCGGGCCTACCTGCTGCAGACCCACGAGATGCTGTTCGACGCGCACAATCATGCATTCCGCGTCTTCGGTGGAATTCCTGGCCGTGGCATCTACGACAACATGCGCACAGCGATCGACAAGGTTGGCCGTGGAAAAGAGCGTGACGTCAACGTCCGCTTCATGGCGATGGCCAGCCACTACCTGTTCGAGCCCGAGTTCTGCAATCCGGCTTCAGGTTGGGAGAAGGGGCAGGTCGAGAAGAACGTTCAGGATGCGCGTCATCGTTTCTTTCAACCGATCCCGCGCTTTCCATCATTGGAAGCCCTGAATGATTGGCTTGAGCTTCGATGCAAGGAGTTTTGGGCAAAGACCCCGCACGGTCAAATGCGCGGCACCATTGCCGACATCTGGGCAGAGGAAGCACCGGCTCTCATGCCTGTTTCCCGGCCGTTCGACGGCTTTGTGGAATATACCAAGCGGGTGACGCCAACCTGCCTCGTGCATCTGGAGTGCAATCGCTACAGCGTTCCGGCCTCTTTCGCCAATCGGCCAGTAAGCCTGCGGGTCTATCCGGATCGTGTCGTTATCGCAGCGGAAGGCCAAATCGTCTGCGAGCATCATCGCGTCATCGATCGCTCCCATGACCGACCGGGACAGACCATCTACGACTGGCGGCATTATCTGGCGGTGGTACAGCGCAAACCAGGCGCTCTTCGCAATGGTGCTCCGTTCGCCGAGCTACCCGACGCATTCAAGAACCTGCAGCAATACCTGCTCAAGAAGCCAGGTGGCGACCGCGAGATGGTCGATATCCTGGCGCTTGTCCTTCAGCACGATGAGCAGGCTGTGTTGTCAGCCGTCGACATGGCGCTGAAGTCCGGTGTTCCGACCAAGACCCATGTATTGAATCTGCTGCATCGCCTTGTCGATGGCAAATCCTTCACACCGCCGACCCTCGACGCACCTCAGGCACTGGTGCTCAACAATGAGCCTAAGGCCAATGTCGAACGCTACGATACCTTGAGAAAGACGGAGGTTCGTCATGCGTCATAACCCGGCAAGCGGTGCGATTGTCATCATGCTACGGCAATTGAAGATGCACGGCATGGCTCAAGCCGTCGGAGAGCTGACAGAACAGGGAGCACCGGCGTTCGAAGTTGCCATTCCGATCCTGTCACAGCTTCTGAAAGCGGAAACGGCCGAACGAGAGGTGCGATCGACGGCCTATCAGCTCAAGATCGCACGCTTTCCTGCTTACCGCGATCTGAACGGCTTCGACTTCGCCAGCAGCGAGATCAACGAGGCGCTCGTGCAACAGCTCCACCGTTGCGAATTCCTCGACGACGCCAACAACATTGTCCTGGTTGGCGGTCCCGGCACAGGTAAGACGCACATCGCCACAGCGATCGGTGTCCAGGCCATCGAGCATCACCACAAGCGGGTCCGGTTCTTCTCAACCGTGGAACTGGTCAACGCATTGGAACAGGAAAAAGCACAAGGGCGCTCGGGACAGATCGCCAATCGCCTTGTCCATTCCGATCTCGTCATTCTCGACGAGCTTGGCTATCTACCATTCAGTGCTTCAGGTGGGGCGTTGCTCTTCCACCTGCTGAGCAAACTCTACGAACGCACCAGCGTCATCATCACCACCAATCTCAGCTTCAGCGAATGGGCCAGCGTCTTCGGCGATGCCAAGATGACCACTGCACTGCTCGACCGGCTTACCCACCACTGCCACATCCTCGAAACCGGAAACGACAGCTTCCGCTTCAAGAATAGCTCGGCGCATGACCCCAAAACAACGAAGGAGAAACGCAGGAACTTGACCACCACGACCAACACGAACGATACCTAAAGGCGGGTCACTTCTCGGTGGAAACGCCGGGTCAGCTCTCAGTGGAAATCAACACGGCGGCGACATCGAGGCGTGGAAGGCTCGCGCGCGGCAGGACTGGGACGACAACTTCGGGCCGGAGCCGGAAGAAGCGCTGCGCGTGGCGCGGATGGCGCTCGACGCCGCGATATCGGCAGACGATATACGCGAAGCGGCGGAAGCCGCTGAAGCTTATATAGTCCACACATGTGGGCCAACTGTCCGAAGCGTCGAGGAAGAGATCGGAGACGACGACGAGGAAGTGCCGCCGGACGAGCTGGACGACGACACGAAGAGCCTCGTCCGGCTCTTCGAGGGGGCGACAGTCGTCCGTCTGGCACCCCGACCGACCGCAGAAGACGACGACATCCCGTTCGAGTCGCCCGCCGTCGTGTCGATGTGGGCGAGGTGGCGGGCGGACCTCGACGCGAGCGCCGCCCGGCTGCTCGAACGGCGGGCGTCTGCCGCCGCTTGCCGCATCGCGGCGTGACGTCGGGCACCGCGACGTCACCATGACCTAATGTGATTTCACGTTAGGTCTCGCCGTCCGGGAGGACGGCGACAAGGCCCCCCGCCAGGCGCCGCGCGAGCGCCCCTCGGGAGAGGCCCCCGGCAGGGCCGGTGCTAGCGCAGCTAGCAGTAGCCGGTCTCTACTACTTGTTCTCGGCTCCGCCGGCACTCACGATTCTTCCACCAGCATTGGAGGAGCGTAATGCAGGAATACGAACGGCACATCATCATCACCAATCAGGGACCGATTGCCTCCGCACGGCTCAAGGTCATTCGCCTACCAACGTCGTGGTACGGTGTCGTCTGGGAGAGCGCGGGACGGTACGCCAGCTTTTCGCAGGATCGGACCGACTTGAACGGCGGCTTCGCTCATCTGAGTGATCGCGACTTCCTCGATCGGGTACAGCTCGTCGCGAGCTTCACTCAGGGCATCGATTTCGACTTCGAGGAGGCTCTGTAGTCGGCGGTGGCCTACCAGTTCATTCATCTCGAGTCCTTCTCGCGGAAAGGCGACGGCAAGGGCCGTTCAACGGCTTTCATTTTCGCCGAGGCCCGCCGCGATCCGTCCGCGTGCGTCCACGTCGCGAATCCTGCACCACCGACCGTCGTCTATGGACTCGACGTCGCGGACGTCGAGGCGCTGCACGATGCCGCCGCCGACGCCGCGCGGACGACGCCCAAGGACGGCAAGCCCCGTCGACTCCGGCAGGACCACAAGACGCTGCACACGGTCATCGCAAGTCACCCGTACACCATGGACGGCGTCCGCGCCGACCCAGAGAAACGGAAAGAAGCCGAGGTATGGGAGCGGCGAACAATCGGCTGGCTTCGTTCACAATATGGCAGCGATCTGAAGTCCGTCGTCCGGCACGAAGACGAATCCCATTTTCACATCCACGCATATATCGTTCCGACCGACGACCCGGAAATGCGAGCGCTGCGGCATCACCCCGGCGTCTCCGCGAAGCGCGCAGCGATGGCGGCCGGTCCCGCCGAAGGCGAGGATTCGAAGACACTGTCGAAGCGCGGCGACGCCGCGTATAAGCAGGCGCTACGCGCGTGGCAGGACTCGTACCACGATGCCGTCGGCATTCCCTGCGGCCTCGCCCGGATCGGCCCTCGACGCCGCAACCTACCGCGCGGGGAGTGGCAGCGCGAGAACGCGCAAGCGAAGGCGCTGCAAGCGGCTCTCGACCGCGCTGCCGTCGTCAAGGCGAAAATCGAGACGCATATCATCACGAAAAAAGCCGAAGTGGAGACGCTGGTCTCGACGGCGGAGACGACTGCCGCCGCGCTCCGGGCTGAAGCCGACGCCGCGACGGCGGAGGCCGCTCGACGTCTCGCCGCCGCAAGGACGGCAACAGACGCCGCCAAAGCTGCTCACGACGCTGCAGTCGCAGAGCAGCGGAAAGCGCGCTCGATGGTGTCCCACGTCCGCGAGGAGGCAGCCAAGGTTCGTCGGGCATCGGCTAGGCTACAACGGCTGCCGTCGCTCCTCAGGACCGCATGGGATGGCTTCCGGCAGTCGAAGGTCGTCGATCGCATCCGGCGCGGCGTCGAGGGCGAGATGAACGCGCTGCGGGAACAGGTGTCGTCCGCGTTCGACCGGGCTAGCGCCGCCGACATCGCCCGCCGGAAGGCCGAGGAGCGTGCCTACACTCTCGACGCCGCTTTGACGGAGACGACGGCGCAGCGAGATGCCGCGCGCCGCGAGGTCGTGCTGCTTCGTCCCCCGGAGCCGGAACCGGAGGCGAGCATGGGGCCGACGCCTGGACGGTAATCGTTCCTCGCGCCCATCCGCGATCGCCCATTGCGGATCTCCCGTCGCATCAAATCATCAGGCGAGCGAGGTGCGTCGGTTTCAAAGCGAGTTTGCGCGTCGGTGATGCTTTCCATTCGGTAGTCAGTGCCCCCGTGGCGAGGGACACTGAAGACGAGGCTTGCGAGATGCCCGCACACCTGGGGGTGGGAGCCGCCTAGATCTGCGGCGGCCCGACCTTCACCGTCAGCTTGTCGAGCGTTCCGGTGAAGCGGAACGGCACCTGGTAGTCGTTGTCGTCGACCGCGCTACGGGTGTCGACACCCACGTCGAACGACTCGTCAATCGTCACCAGGAATGGGATGGTGTGCGGGATTGACTGCTCGGCCACCATCGCGCCGTCGACGCTTAGCACACCCTTGCCGCCCTTCCCGTAGCCCGGCCCCTCGTACGTGAAGTCGAAGACGACGCTGTGCTTGCCGGGCGTCAGCGCCGCCTCGCCGGCCCACCGGAAGCGCTCCAGCCCCAGCATGTTGTAGGTGAAGACTGGCTTGCCCTTGAGCAGATAGAGGCCGTAGCCACCGAAGCGGCCGCCAAGCGTGGCGAGCATGCCTTCCCCGCCGCCCTGCGGGACCTCGACGTCGGCGGTGATCGTATAGGAGCGGGTCAGCGGATTGGGCGCTGAGGCGGCTGGCAAGCCCGAGAGTTCGCCCGAATAGACGAACTCGGTTCGGCCCGCGGTGGCACTTGGCCGTGGCGCGAGTAAGCGCGCGGCGACGGAGTTGTCCAGCGGCAACACCTGATACTTCGCGGCTTCCACCAGGAAGAGATCCTGCAGTTCCTTGAGCTTCGCCGGTTCCTTTGCCGCGAGGTCGTTGGCTTGCGAATAGTCCTTGGTCAGGTCGTAAAGCTCCCAATTATACCCGTCGATCACATCGGGCAGCTTGCCGAGTCCCATCAGCCAGGGCCCGGCCGGCGGCGTGGTGGAGGCAATCCAGCCTTCATGGTAGATCGCGCGATCGCCGAACATCTCGAAATACTGGGTCGTGCGAGCGGAGGGTACGTCCTTGGCTCCCTTCGACCAGGTATAGGCCATGCTGACGCCTTCGATCGGCTTTTGGGCGATGCCGTTCACCGTTTGTGGCGCTTGGATGCCGGTGGCCTCGAGGATCGTCGGCACAATGTCGATCACGTGGTGGAACTGGCTGCGGATGCCGCCCTTGTCGGTGATGTGCCCAGGCCAGGACATCGCCATGCCCTGGCGGGTGCCGCCGAAGTGCGAGGCGATCTGCTTGGTCCACTTGAACGGTGTGTCGAAAGCCCAGGACCAGGCGACCGACATATGCGGCTCGGTCGTCGGGTCGCCCCAGGCGTCGTAGTATTTGAGCTGGTCAGCGACCGGCATGTTGATCCCCTGGATCGCCGCCAGATCGAAGGCGGTGCCGATGGTTGACCCCTCGGCGCTGGTGCCGTTGTCGCCCTCGATGTAGATGATCAGCGTGTTGTCGAGCTTGCCTTGCTTGCGGACCTCGTCGATCACCCGGCCGATCTCATAGTCGGCATAAGCAACGTAGGCAGCATATACTTCCGCTTGACGGGCGAACATCTTCTTTTCATCCGCCGATAGCGTATCCCATTTGGGAAGGTCATCCGGCCACGGCGTCAACTGGGTGTTCTCCGGAATCACGCCGAGCCGTTTCTGGTTGGCGAAGATCTCGTCGCGCATGGCGTTCCAGCCCATGTCGAACTTGCCCTTGAACTTGTCGATCCATTCCTGCGTGGGTTGGTGCGGGGCGTGGGTTGCGCCGGGGACATAGTACATGAAGAATGGCTTCTCCGGCGTCGCGGCATTGACTTTGCGCAGATAGTCGATGGCGTCGTCGGCCATACCAGTGACCAGGTTGTAGCCAGGCTGGTCCTTCCACGGAAAGATCTGATCGTGGTTACGGAACAACCAAGGCGTCCATTGGTTGGATTCGCCACCTTGGAAGCCGTAGAAATAGTCGAAGCCCATACCAGAGGGCCACTGGTCGAACGGCCCCGAGGTGGAGAGCGCGTAGGTTGGGGTATTGTGGTTCTTGCCTATCCAAGAGGTGGCGTAGCCGTGGTCCTTGAGGATGTTACCGATCGTGGCGTTGTCGGGACCGATGATCGCATCATATCCCGGAAAGCCAGTAGACTGCTCGGCAATCACCCCGAAGCCCGCCGAATGGTGGTTGCGCCCTGTGATCAGCGCCGCACGGGTGGGCGAGCACAGCGCGGTGGAGTGGAACTGCGTGAAGCGCAGGCCGTTGGCCGCGACCTGATCGAGCGTCGGCGTCGGGATAACGCCGCCGAAGGTGCCCGCGACGCCGTAGCCTGCGTCGTCGGTCATGATCAGCAGCACGTTCGGCGCGCCCTTCGGCGGCACCACGGCGGGCGGCCACCATGGGTTTGAGTCCTTGGCGTCGAGGTTGATGGTCCCGCCGAACGCCGGTGGCGCAGCCGGTAGCGACTGGCCGTCGATCGTCGACGTGGCGCTGGGTGAACCGGGTGGCCCCGTGAGTTCCTGGGCGACGGCGGGAAAGACGGAAAAACAACTGGCGGCGAGCACCGCGAGGTAGACGCGCGTTTTCATCGTTCAATGCCCCTGTTGGACTATAGCCAAAACGGATAAGCGGCCGATACTTTCCCGCCCTCAAAATACTCTCTCGTGGGCTGAAACTCGGTAGCAATGCTGCAGACGTATGCCTTAAGTTCACTTGCGGTTGCAAAGTGTCTCAGATTATTAGCCGCCAATGAAGTACGTTACTGTAAACTACGGAACCTACGCGGATCTGAGGGTCGTTGGATATCCACCCGCGAATATATCGCCCGATTAAGGCGAGCTTGTTGGGGCCGCAATCTGTGACCGCTTGTGGCGCAAAGTTGCCGTGAGCTCGCGGTTAAGGATAGGCCGCATGGCGACGCCGCCCTCGACGTCTCCGGCTCCGGGACGCCCGGAGCCCGAAAACCTCCGAGAATCACTGATTTCAAAAAATGGGGACGTCAGGAGAGGCCCTCTCGTCGCGTTCGCGCGACGTCGCCGGGTAGTAACCCACCCGGAATCAGTTCGAATCCTTCGTTCGCGCGTCGCGACGCCCATTCCGGTTTGCGTCGAATCCAGCCGGCGCGCATCCTTCTTGGAAGGATTCGGAGACGGTCATGAGCAAGGATTCGGAGAGACGAGAACGCCGACGTCGGACATGCATAGACGAGATGCGCCGGGACCTTGCCCGACATCGCGCGCAGCGCGGCAACCCGGCGGGCAAGACGATGCTCCAGCTCCTCGCGCTGCTGTCCGCGCTGCTTGCTCTGGTACCGCCGGTCCCGGAGCTACCTGGGGTCTCGACGTCGCGCCGGTCACGCTACGATCCACCGCCGGGATATCCTCTCGGGCGCGACGCGTGGGCTCGCGAGCGCGGGCTCGATCCAGAGCCCGGCGCAGTCGTAACGGCGACCGAGACGCCGACGCCGGGGCTGCGCCCAGAGCCGCGACCTTGGCGGCGCCTCGTGCGTGATCTGGACTCTCGATCTCCCCGGCGTCGAGAGGCGGCGCGTGAACTGCTCGCGCAGCGCGTCCCGGAAGCCGCTCGCGACTGGCTGCGCAGCGCGATCGCGTCTGACGATCGGACTCAGCTCCGGATGCTCGGAGCCGGAGTGACGCCCGCCGTGCTCTGTGCGCGTGCTCTCGCCGCTGCGCGTGTCGCGTCTCTCCCAGGGCCAGAGCCGGCCCCGCCGCCGGAGCCGGATGTCGAAGTTGAAGCCGGGCCGGGACCCGGCAGCAGGAAATAAGACGATGAACGTAACTGAAAATGAATTCGACGCCGGGGCGATCCTCGGTCATCTGACAGATGCCCAGCGGCAGCATCTCAATGCGCTGGACGCCGCGTTCGCCGACCTGCTGGCGCGGCCTGCGATGAATCCTGCGGCGGTCGAGCGGCTGGCCGACGCCATCGTGAGCTTATACGACGAAATCGCCGATGCCCGCTCCGGGCGCGAAAACCGGGTCTGACGGCCTGAATTAAAAAAAGGGGACGTCAGAAACGGCCTTCTCGTCGCGTCCGTCGTGTCGTCCGGTATCCCAGCCCACCCGAATTCAGAGAAAATTAGGCGTCACGGAAATCGGCGCTTGACGACGGATTCGTCTGCTCTGACCATTTTTTAGGTGACGGTTGTCGTCGGGAAAAAGGGAGAGATACAGATGCTGAAAAACGCGCAGATATCGATGCAGGAGATCGCTGGTTTCCTGCTATCCGGCGATAACGTGACGGAAGCCGCAACGGAAAACGGTCCCTCGGAGGAAATGATTTCCGTGACGGAGAGCGTGTCAGAAATTCCGGCGAAGCGCAAGCGTGGGCGTCCGTCGAAAGCCGGCGAGGTTATGACGGCGGCGGAGCGGGCGCGGCAGTATCGGCAGAAGCATCGGCCTTCGTGGCAGAACCGACGCGTCGATCTGTGGGCGTCGACGGTCGAGCGCGCCGAGAAGCTAGCGGCGGAGCGAGGAAGTATGGTCGCGATCGTCATCGATCGGGCGCTCAGCGAGCATTCGATCGAACTCTGGGGGTTCCTCTTCGAGCGAGCAAAGGAGGCTGCCGCCAGGGCAGATGAGGACGTGGAGTTCATGCTCAACTGCGCTCTGGATGACATTAGTGACGAACGGTGGGACAAAATAGTGGAGCGGAAGATTCGCTATAAAGCCGAGAAGGCCAAAGAAGCGCGGTCGGAAACCTTCGACGCCGCATGAAAACGGGCCTAACGGCCCCGCTTCTTTTAGTCTTTCTGATATATGCTGATTTTAAAGTGGAAGCCGTCTTCTTGCTCCGCCCAAACGCTGTCCTGACAGCTCCCGCACCGCCGCTCCACATGCTGCATGATCGCCTCGTCTAGGTCTCCGTCGTGTGTGTGATCCCAGTCACGGAAATCCTGCACGAGTAGCCGGGGCATGACGCACGATCTGCATTTCGAGCCGTGGGTCGAGAGCGAGAAAATCGGTGGCTGAAGTTCTGCTTCGTTTTTCATGTGATGCCTCCCGTCACGCTGCCAGACCGTCGAGCGCCCGGACGCCCATTCGTTGGACGTCGCGAACGAGGGCTTTCCCGGCTCCCGGAATGCGGGACCGGCGTGCGACCCGTTCGACGCCCGTCTTGCGGCTACGGACGATGACGATGGCCAGATAGAAGAGGATGCCGCGTGCGTCATGGTGCGTCGTCTCTATCACGAGAACATCCACCGCGAGCCCTCTGATTGTCGTTGTCGTCGTCTCCATCGGAAATCTCCATAAAGCATTGTAAAACAATGATTTTATAGCAGATTCGAGAGTTGGAGCCCAGGACGCCGCTCGGAAAGATGCCAACAGATCTAACGCGGATCTAATGGGATTTCCTGAGCGAGAGGGCAGTCAATGGGAATCTGCGGAAGTGGTGCGGCCCGCAGACCGCCGTAGGCGGGTGAGGACACGGTTCCGCTGATTGCCGTTGACGGACCGGAGCGACCCATCCTACCGCCCCCGGTGCAGGTCTTAGGAAGGCCGACAGGCCGCATCTGAGCCCTGCACCGGACTAGGCCCCCGCCAATGAGGGCGGAGGCGGGCAAGCCGAAGGCGCCGCTAGGAGGCAGAGCCTCCGCGAGGTTATCGTGACGATGCTGATAGAGTGTACGGCGACAGGTCGAGGCCATCCGGGAGTGGCAAGCTGCGCAGCACTTCGAGTTCCTGTGGGACCAGGGTCTTTGAGCCGTAGCGCTTCGATACAGTCGTGAGTGCGTGGCCCGTCTGGAGATCGTGTGTTCGTTCATCCACCCGAGCCATCCTCATGAGGTCCTTCGCCGTGTGACGTGTACTGTGAAATACGAACTCCTGCCTCTTGTGAATGCCGACATCCTGCAACATCCGGTTCATGCGCTTGCTCGCGGCATCGGCGGGATCGGCAACGCGGTTCTTGCCGTAGTAGAACGCAGCCGGGAATATCCACTCGTCGGCCTTGCGGGATTGCACATACTCAATGAAACCCACTGTCTCAAACACTTCGTGGATGGCGATCAGCCGGCGCGATGGCTTGTTCTTGACCTTTCGCTTCGAGGTGCCGCCGTCCTCAGTCGCGATATCGGTGCGAAGATCGAGGACCCAGTATTCGGCGGCGTCGTCACCTATCATGCGGTATATGTCTTTTCCCTGAAGGAAGATGAGCTCTGCTATGCGGGCGCCCGTGATGGTGCCGAGCAGCGGCAACCATTTCATATCCGCGCGCGCCTCCTTGGCCGCATGGGCAAACCAGAGGTTCAGTTCCGGTACCGCGAAGGGCTGCCGCTCGACTGATGGTGTCGCGTCTGCCGAGATTCGAATCTCGACGTCGCTGAGCGGCGATCGGAAGCTGTGCTCTGCCGCGACGTCGCGGAAGAGCACCCGCAGCGGGGAGAGGTAGTTGTCTTCGATCGATTTCGCAGAGAGCGTGGGAAGGCGCTGGTCGGCAGGCAGCCGGTCGTTATAGTCTGCGGCGTCCTGCCGTGGCTTGCCCTTGATTTCCGGTATTTTCGAGTAGTTTCCCGGCACCCGCACAAGAAGGTTCGCGAACCGCTGGATGTCGTAATAGGAATATTTGTTGGCGGGCTTGTCCCCCGCGAACTCGATGAAATCCAGAATGCGATTCCGGTCGGTGTTGATCTTCTTCGGGTCGATGCCGAAGCCGTTGCGGACCTCGGTCCAGTCTTCCAACACTTCCGACAGGAGCGGTCTGGTAGGGCCTCCATCGAGCGACATTTGAACCTTTTGGGACAGCGACACCATCTGGCTTTGCAAGAGGGCAAGGGCGTCCTCGACGTCCGTCTGCTGCTTGCGGGGCAGGCTGCGCACCTTCGTCTCAAGCGCTTCCATTCCGTCCGCGACGGCTGCCAGATGCTCGCCGATTGGAACGACCCGCGCCAAGACTTCGTTCTCCCCGGAGAGGCGGGCGTTCTCGATCTCGAAGGCCAGCAGGCGTTCCGAGTTCGTCCGGTATTCCCTGAACTGGTCGGCCATCGCTTCGAGCTGGCCCTGAAGCTCCACGATGAGGGCGTCTCGAAGGTCTGGTTTCGTCATGGCGTCCATCTCCTGTGATCTCACGGCGATGAATAGGCGTTCGGCGTGACCAGAGAGTAAACGGGCGATTCGCCTTGCGGTGGTGGCCGAAACCATACCCAGCGGGATTCGGATCGGTGTCCGACCGAGTCGGGGGCGGAGGTCCATGGGGACGGCGATCTGGAACCGGACGCCGTTTTTTCGGTGAGTGAGATACATGATTCGCCGGGTATTTTCGTGGGTAGAAACAACCCTAAAACGGCGAATTTCACATTAAAATCAATCAGTTACCAGTGGCGGAGAGGGTGGGATTTGAACCCACGATACCCTTGCAGGTATGCCGCATTTCGAGTGCGGTGCATTCGACCACTCTGCCACCTCTCCGCATATTTGGTCGGCGCATATGTGTTGCGCGGGGCGGTACATAGCCATAGTCGCGGACGATGGCAAGCGCGAATATTGAAGTCTGTCATGCTTTTGTCTTGACAGTTTTGCCGGCCTCGCGTATCCCGCCTGCGCAGTAGGTGTGGTGTATTCCGTGCCTTGCCGCCTTGCCATAGTGCAGGGTTTCACCGGCAGACAGAATTCTGGGCCTTGGCCTTCGAAATCCCTGCTAAACCTCGACTGAGAAAAAGACGGCCGCTTGCTCTATTGCGGGCAGAGCCGGAACGAACATGAAAGGATATAATATGTTCGCAGTCATCAAGACCGGCGGTAAACAGTACCGTGTGGCAGCAAACGACGTGCTGACCATCGAAAAGCTGGAAGTCACCGCTGGCGAAACCGTAGAATTCACCGAAGTACTCGTAGTCGGCGAAGGCGCCGATGCTGCGATTGGCGCGCCCTTCGTCAAGGGTGCCTCCGTCAAGGCCGAAGTGGTGGAGCATAACCGCGGCCCGAAGGTCATCTCCTTCAAGAAGCGCCGTCGTCAGAACTCCAAGCGCTCGCGCGGCCATCGCCAGCATCACACGGTTGTCCGTATCACGGACATCGTGGCTGCCCAGTAATCGAACACGAGACAAGGTTTAAAGGAGAACTCCAATGGCACACAAAAAAGCTGGCGGTTCGTCGCGCAACGGTCGTGACTCGCAGTCCAAGCGCCTTGGCGTGAAGAAGTTCGGCGGCGAAGCCGTCATCGCAGGCAACATTATCGTGCGTCAGCGCGGTACCGAATGGCATCCGGGTTCCAACGTCGGCCTCGGCAAGGATCATACGATTTTTGCGCTTACCGCCGGCAATGTGAACTACCGAACGAAGGCCAATGGTCGCGTCTACGTATCTGTAATGCCGAAAGCGGAAGCAGCGGAATAAGCCGGTAGCGCTCTAAAACAGCCGGCGTCTCATCGACCCGGCTGACCGCACCAGGTTCAGTCCAGAAAACAGGGGAGATGGGGCGCCATCTCCCCTTTTTCTTTGTCCAAACAGGAGGACTGAACATGCAAGGCGAATTGTTGAGGGAAGGCCAATCGCGGTCTCCCCGGGAAGACCAAAGGTCTTCCATGGAAAGGCTGAGGCCTGATAGGTCAAGGACCGATTGCCCCGTCCTGTTGTCGGAAAGGCTCGTTTTGCGCGCGCCGCACGAAGACGACATTGACGCCCTTGCCCATCTCGCCAACAACGCCAACGTCGCCACTATGGTATCGCGTATGCCGCACCCTTACACGGTCAATGATGCAGCCGATTTCGTGCGACGCACGAAGGCGGGCGCGATTGGCAAGTGCGTCTATGCGATCACCAAAGCCGACAACGGCGCCTTTCTCGGGTGCTGCGGCATAGAGCCGACTGAAGATCCGGCAACTGTCGAGATCGGTTATTGGCTGGGCGAACCCTATTGGAACAAGGGTTACACGACGGAAGCTGCCCATGCCTTGATCGACATGGTCTTCCGCACGCGTCCTGACGTCGAGCAGATCGACGCCCGCTGCAGGGTGACGAACGTCGCCTCCAGGCGGGTGATCCACAAGTGCGGCTTCCAGTTCCAGGGCTCGGGCCTCGCGGCCTCTCTGGCGCTCGGCAGCAACGTACCGGTGGAATGGTTCCGGCTTGACCGCAAGACCTGGATCTCGCTGCGAAGCTGGGGGGTTCTGAGATGAACGCCGCCACTTTGCATCGCCGCCAGGATCGTGTCCTGCCGCAGGCAGGCCCGACACCGGTCATCCGGACGTCTCGGCTGACATTGCGCCCGCATCGATTGAGCGATGCGGACGCGATCACCCAGTCGCTGTCGGATTTCGCCATCACTCGCATGATGGCGAGGGTCCCGACACCCTATGACCGGCAGGATGCGCTGGATTGGCTCGTCCCCCGCGCATCTGGCGTGACCAACGACTGGGCGTTGGCCATTACCGAGCGCGACGATGTTCATATCGGCGTCGTGTCGCTCGAGCTCAGGCATGGCCGCTGGCATCTCGCCTACTGGCTGAACCGCTACTACTGGCGGCGAGGCATCATGGGCGAGGCGGTTGCCGCAACGCTTGAGCGTTTCGGCCGCCGCATGCCCGATACCGCCGTTCACTCCGGCGTCTTTGCCGATAACCCGGCCTCGCTCAAGCTGCAGTCGAGGCTCGGCTTCGGCATCACCGGCTGCACGGAGATCTACAGCTTCGCGCGTAGCACCATGGTCCCTCATATCGAAACCGTGCTGATGCCGGGAATGCTGCAGGGGCCTCAAGCCGCCTGAGTGAGGGCCGCCTGATTGAAGGCTGCCTGATCAACAAACCATCGCCGGACGCTTTTTGTTCGGCGATGGTCGCAATTCACTCGATCTCGATCCAGACTGGAAAGTGATCGGATCCGTCCGCCCCGACATCGACATGGGCAGATTTTAGCCGGCTAACAAGGCCGGAATTGATGAAACAGTAATCGAGATGCATGCGCCTCTGAGGATTTCCGGCTTCGACCCAGCTGTAGCGATCGCTTGCGTGCCAGCCGACGGCATCGAGCGCGTCGATCGGCGTGTCGAAGCGCGCCGTCCGGCCGTAGAATCCGTCCTTGTGGCCGACGCAGGCGATATATTCCGGCGATTCCGGCACCATGTTGAAATCGCCCATCATCACGTAATCTTCCGGCAACGGCGGATCGACGAGATCGATTTCGGCACCGCCGGTAAGCGTGCCGCCCTCGGCAACGAAGCCGTGAACGCGACCCCTGATATAGGCGATCTGCGCGATCCGCTCGTCCGGGGAGACATGATCGAGATGAACGGAATAGACGCGCAGTGCGCCGGCTGGCGTCTCAATGACGGCCTCGGTCGCGCCACGCTGCAGATTGAGTTTCCCGACCGTTCGGGTGCGCGGCAAAAGCAGCGTGCGGGTCGACAGGATAGGCCAGCGCGACAGGACCATGTTGCCGAACTGATGCCGGCGGGAAATCGTCCGGCCGTTCTTAACGACCGTTCCGGCGTGAAGATCGAAGGCCGGGCCATAGGCGGAGAAATAGTCCGGCAGCAGATCTTCGATGGCAGCAACCATATCGACGCCGTCATTGGCGGGCGATCCGCGGGTTACTTCCTGCAGGGCGATGATATCGGCACCAGCGAGGTTCCTGAAGATCCGCTCGAGATCGTATCGGCCGTCGAGACCGAACCCGTACTGTATGTTATAGCTTGCGAGCTTCACGATAATCTTTGACCTCCGGCTGAACCGCCTATATCGAAGGCGGCATGACGGGACAACTGGACACCGAGTGGCAGAAGTAAAATGAAATTTCTCGACGAAGCAAAGGTCTATATTCGGTCTGGTGATGGCGGCGCAGGCAGCGTCTCCTTCCGCCGCGAGAAGTTCATCGAATTCGGCGGACCGGACGGTGGTGACGGCGGCCGCGGCGGCGACGTTTGGGCGGAGGCCGTCAACGGCCTGAATACGCTCATCGATTTTCGCTTCCAGCAGCACTTCAAGGCCCAGATCGGCACGCATGGCATGGGCAGGAACCGCACCGGCGCCAATGGCGGCGACGTGACGCTCAAGGTTCCCGTCGGCACCCAGATCTTCGAGGAAGACCAGGAAACCCTGATCTGCGACCTGACTCAGGAAGGCCAGCGATTCCGCATCGCGACCGGCGGCAATGGCGGTTTCGGCAACGCCCATTTCAAAACCTCGACCAACCAGGCGCCGGATTGGGCCAATCCGGGCCTACCGGGCGAAGAAAAGACCATCTGGCTGCGGCTGAAGCTGATTGCCGATGCCGGGCTCGTCGGATTGCCCAATGCCGGCAAGTCGACCTTCCTCGCAGCGGTCACCCGCGCGCGACCGAAGATCGCCAACTACCCGTTCACGACGCTGCACCCGAACCTCGGTGTCGCAACCGTCGACGGCAACGAATTCATTCTTGCAGACATCCCCGGCCTGATCGAGGGCGCCCATGAAGGCGTCGGCATCGGCGACCGCTTCCTCGGCCATGTCGAGCGCACGCGCGTTTTGCTGCATCTCGTGTCCGCCCAGGAAGAAAAGGTCGGCAAGGCCTACAAGACGGTCAAGCACGAGCTTGAAGCCTATGGCAACGATCTTACCGAAAAGCCGGAAATCGTCGCCCTCTCGCAGATCGACGTGCTGGACGAAGAGACGCTGAAGAAGAAGACGCGGGAACTGGCGCGCGCCTGCGGCAGCAAGCCGTACCAGATTTCGGCGGTCACGGGTCGCGGCATGACGGAAGTGCTGCGCGCGCTGCGCGAAATCATCGCCGAGACCAAGAGCGAGATCGACACACCCGCCAAGGCCGTAAAAACGCGCCACCGCGATATGATCCTCACGGACGAGGACGACGACGCAGCAGATGAGGACGAGCAGGCATGACAAGCCGCAAACCGCTCGACCGCTACCGCCGCATCGTCATCAAGATCGGCTCGGCCCTTCTTGTCGATCGCAAGACAGGGTTGAAAAAGAGTTGGTTGGACGGCATTTGCGCCGACATTGCCGGCCTCAAGGCCAAGGGTGTCGATGTGCTCGTGGTTTCATCCGGCGCCATTGCGCTCGGCCGTTCGGTGCTCGACCTGCCCTCCGGCGCGTTGAAACTAGAAGAAAGCCAGGCGGCTGCAGCAGTCGGCCAGATTGCCCTTGCCCGCGCCTGGTCGGAAAGCCTGTCGCATGACGGCATCGTTGCCGGCCAGATCCTGCTGACGCTCGGCGATACAGAAGAGCGTCGCCGCTATCTCAATGCCCGCGCCACCATCAGCCAGCTTCTGAAGATCGGCGCCGTGCCGATCATCAACGAGAACGACACGGTCGCGACCAGCGAAATTCGCTATGGCGACAATGATCGCCTCGCCGCTCGCGTCGCGACAATGACCGGCGCCGACCTGCTGATCCTGCTCTCGGATATCGACGGGCTCTATACGGCGCCTCCGCATCTCGATCCCGATGCCCGGTTCCTGGAAACGATCGCCGAGATCACGCCTGAGATCGAGGCGATGGCCGGCGGGGCGGCATCGGAGCTGTCGCGCGGCGGCATGCGCACCAAGATCGATGCCGGCAAGATCGCGACCGGCGCCGGCTGCGCCATGATCATTGCCTCCGGCAAGACCGACAATCCGCTGAGCTCGATCGAAAACGGCGCGCGCTCCTCGTGGTTTGCCCCTTCGGGCACGCCGGTGACCGCCCGCAAGACCTGGATTGCCGGGCAATTGCAGCCCGCCGGCGCGTTGCATGTCGACGAAGGCGCGGTGACAGCACTCGGGTCAGGCAAGAGCCTGCTTCCCGCAGGCGTGCGCAGCATTTCCGGCCAGTTCGGCAGAGGCGACACCGTCGCCGTCATCGGCCCCGGGGGACGGGAGATCGCACGCGGTCTGGCAGGCTACGATGCGGACGAGGCGCGCCAGATCACCGGTCGCAAATCATCGGAGATCGAGGCCATCCTCGGCTATCCCGGCCGCGCCGCAATGGTCCATCGTGATGATCTGGTCATGACAGCATATGTGAAGACGAAGGACGAAGCCCATGCTTGATAAGGTCGCAGCAGCCGCAGACATCGACGCTCTCATGAACGAGATCGGCCGCAAGGCACGGGCTGCATCGCGACCATTGGGCTTTGCTTCGACCAAGGACAAGAACAAGGCCCTCAACGCCATGGCCGATGCTATCTTGGCAAACAGGGATCACATCCTTTCGGAAAATGCCAAGGACCTTGAGGATGTTAAGGGCACGGATATGCTCGCCTCCTTCGTCGACCGACTAACGCTCAATGAGAAGCGCGTCGACGAGATGGCCGAGGGCATTCGCGCCGTTGCCACGCTGAAGGATCCGGTCGGCGAAATCATTGCGGCCTGGGATCGGCCGAACGGCCTGAAGATCGAGCGCACCCGCACGCCGCTCGGCGTCATCGGCGTGATCTTCGAGAGCCGTCCGAACGTGACGGCCGATGCCGGCGCGCTGTGCCTCAAGGCCGGCAACGCCGTCATCCTCCGCTGCGGCACGGATTCTCGGCGCTCGTCTCAGGCAATCCATGCCTGCCTCGTCGAAGGATTGAAGGCCGCCGGCCTGCCGGAACATGCCATCCAACTCGTGCCCGTCAGCGACCGCGCTGCCGTCGGCGCCATGCTTCGCGGCCTCGAAGGAACGATCGACGTCATCGTGCCGCGCGGCGGAAAAAGCCTCGTCGCCCGCGTCCAGAACGAAGCGCGCGTGCCGGTTTTCGCCCATCTCGAGGGCCTTTGCCACATCTATGTCGACAAATCCGCGGACCTCGACATGGCAAAGACGATCATCGTCAACGCCAAGATGCGCCGCACCGGCGTCTGCGGCTCGGCCGAGACTTTGCTAGTCGATAAGGCCGTCGCTTCGACCCATCTGAAGCCGCTGCTTGATGCACTGGTCGCCGCCGGATGCGAAATCCGGGCATCGGCCGACGTTCTCAGCCTCGTGCCCGGGCTCAAGCCCGCCACCGAAGAAGACTGGTCGACCGAATATCTGGACGCAATCATATCTGTCGCGCTCGTTGACGGTATTTCCGGCGCCATTGGCCATATCAATAAATATTCCTCGAACCACACGGAAGCTGTGCTCGCCGAGGATCCCCAGGTGGTCGAGCGTTTCTTCACGGAAATCGACTCGGCCATTCTGCTGCACAACGCCTCGACGCAGTTTGCCGATGGCGGCGAATTCGGCATGGGGGCAGAGATCGGCATTGCAACCGGCAAGATGCATGCGCGGGGCCCGGTCGGGGTGGAGCAGCTGACGTCCTTCAAATATCGCGTACGGGGCAATGGACAGATTCGGCCCTGAAGTGCACGTCGACGAGATTGATCGCCGCTATCTGCGCATGCCGCATACAGAGCGCGGCATGGTGGTTGGTCTTTTTGGTGGATCGTTCAACCCGCCCCATCTCGGCCACGCCCTCGTTGCCGAGATCGCCATCCGCCGCCTGAACCTCGATCAGCTCTGGTGGATGGTCACGCCAGGCAATCCGCTGAAGAGCCGCAACCATCTGGCGCCGCTTGCCGAACGCATCGCGCTCAGCGAAGAGATCGCGCCCGGTCCGCGCGTCAAGGTCACCGCTTTCGAGCAGGCATTGGGCGTGAGCTACACGGCCAACACGCTTGCCCGCGTCAAGGCCCGCAATCCCCACGTCCATTTCATATGGATCATGGGTGCCGACAGCCTCAACACCTTCCACCACTGGCAGAAATGGCAGCAGATCGCCCGGACCTTTCCGATCGCCGTCATCGATCGTCCCGGCTCGACGCTGTCCTATCTCTCGGCCAAGATGGCCAAGACGTTCCACTATGCGCGGATCGACGAGGATGATGCCGGTGTTTTGTGGAAGAAGCGCGCGCCGGCCTGGACCTTCATTCACGGTCGCCGCTCGGCATTGAGCTCGACGGCTCTGCGGGCTGCGCAGTAAGGGCCAGCCGGCTTATTTCTTTATGAGGAAATCCCAAAAATGAAGAGGCCCGACGAGGGAGGAGATTCGCCGGGCCTTCAAACCTGATCGGCAACTGGGAGGAGGAGTGTTGCCGATCCAACGAAACGACTTTGGGAGGAGGAGGTCGTCGTTTCGATGGTTGAGTTTTACCATAAGCAATGAGAAATAAAACATACGATAGTGCATTGCAGCAATGCATTAACGCTGTGACTGACCTAATTCCATGCCCAAAAAATGCTTCTTTCGTATCAGTTTCGCCTAAGATTTATCCTCCATGGTGAGTATATGCCACCAGATTCGCTCAAAAGCCACGAATCGTAACGTTGCGCATCATACCGTGAACGAATCCGCTTCGAATCATCCGCCAAAGCTATGCAACAGGCGAATACTTCAGAGACGAGCCGATCCATCCGGATGCAAAACCCCATCAATTTCGTAGACTTAGGCCGCTGTATTTTTCGAAATACATCCCTAGTCAAAGCTCGGGGGCCGTTATATTCCTCGAAATATGTCGACATCAGGAGAGAAACAAATGGCCTTCCGCCGCCGCCAATGGATCAAGCTTGCAAGTGCCGCCCTTTCTGCCGCATGGCTGGGAATTGCCGCTATTCCGGCGCCCGCCTTCGCTGCCGACAAGATCGTTGTCTTTGCAGCCGCCAGCATGAAGAACGCGCTCGACAACATGGATGCCGCCTTCACCAAGGAGACCGGCAAGGAAGTAACCGTTTCCTATGCCGCCAGCGGCGCGTTGGCAAAGCAGCTTGAAAATGGCGCCCCCGCCGACGTTTTCATCTCGGCCGACACTGACTGGATGGATTACGTCACCAAAAAGAAGCTGATCAAGGACGGCACCCAGGTTAACCTTCTCGGCAACCAGATCGTATTGGTCGCGGCCAAGGACAAGGCAAAGCCTGTTGAAATCAAGCAGGGCATGGACCTTGCCGGTCTGCTCGGCGACGGACGCCTTGCCATGGGCGAGCCCAAGTCGGTGCCGGCAGGCAAGTATGGCCAGGCCGCCTTGGAAAAGCTCGGCCTCTGGTCCTCCGTCGAAAAGAAGGTCGCCGGCGCAGAAAGCGTACGCGCCGCCCTCGCCCTCGTTTCGCGAGGTGAAGCGCCTTACGGCATCGTCTACCAGACGGACGTCTCTTCCGATCCGGGCGTTGCGATCGCCGGCACATTCCCGGAAGACAGCCATCCGCCGATCATCTATCCGATCGCTATTACGGCCGACAGCAAGAACCCGGATACGCAGGCCTATTTCGATTACATGAAATCGGCTAAGGCTGCACCGTTCTTCGAGCATGAAGGCTTCACGATACTGAAGTGAGCATTTCGCTCGCTTGATATCGGTCGGATTTGCACAGGCTCGCTACGCATGGCGGGCCTGAATTGTTTTGACGAGGCTATATCTTGGACGCATTGGGCCTGACGAGCGACGAATGGACGGCGATTTTCCTCAGCCTGCGCGTTTCGTCGGTCGCGATGCTGGCGAGCCTGCCCTTCGGGATCGCCACGGCGCTGCTGCTGGCGCGCGGCAGGTTCTGGGGCAAATCGATCTTCAATGGCGTCGTCCATCTTCCCCTGATCTTGCCGCCCGTCGTTACCGGCTTCCTTCTTCTTATTCTCTTCGGCCGTAAAGGGCCGATCGGCGCCCTTCTCGACCAGTATTTCGGGATCGTCTTTTCTTTCCGGTGGACGGGAGCCGCACTCGCCTGTGCTGTCATGGGCTTCCCGCTGATGGTCAGAAGCATCCGGCTGTCGATCGAGACGGTCGACCGCAAGCTGGAGGAGGCGGCTGGGACATTGGGGGCGAGCCCCGCCTGGACCTTCGCGACGATCACCCTGCCTTTGATCCTGCCCGGCATTATCGCCGGCATGATCCTTTCCTTCGCCAAGGCCATGGGTGAATTCGGCGCGACCATCACCTTCGTCTCCAACATTCCCGGCGAAACGCAGACCCTTTCGGCGGCGATCTATACCTTCACCCAGGTGCCGGGCGGCGATGCAGGCGCTTTGCGATTGACCCTGATCTCGGTGGTCATCTCCATGGCGGCTCTCCTTGCCTCCGAATTCCTTGCTTATCTCATCGGCCGCCGGGTGGATTTCGAATGACACTGACCGTCGATATCGGCCATCGGCTGGGCACCTTCTCGCTCGACGCAGCCTTTACCTGCGAGAGCGGCGTCACTGCCCTCTTCGGCCGCTCCGGCTCAGGCAAGACGTCGATGGTCCGCATCATCGCGGGGCTGATGCGGCCGGATCGCGGCAGCGTCGTCTTTGACGGCAGAGTGCTTGCAGATGCCGAAAAACGCATCTTCTTGCCACGTCACCGCCGGCGCTTCGGCTATGTCTTTCAGGAGGCCCGGCTCTTCCCGCATCTGACCGTTCGGCAGAACCTCAACTACGGCCGCTGGTTTGCACCAAAGACAGAGCGAAGCGAAAATCTCGATCAGGTCGTCGACCTGCTCGGCATCGAAGCCTTGCTGGATCGCCGGCCCGGCAAGCTTTCCGGCGGCGAGAAGCAGCGCGTCGCAATCGGCCGCGCCCTCCTCTCCTCGCCAAGGCTGCTGCTGATGGACGAGCCGCTTGCAGCACTCGACGATGCCCGCAAGGCCGAAATCCTGCCCTATCTCGAGCGATTGCGCGACGAAACAAAGATCCCGATCGTCTATGTCAGCCACTCCATCGCCGAGGTCGCGCGGCTTGCCAGCCATGTGGTCGTCATGCGTGACGGCAAGGTAGAGACAACGGGATCGCCGGTGGAGGTCTTCAGCCAGCCCGCTGCATCGCAGGTCTCCGACCGCCGTGAAGCCGGCGCCTTGATAGAGGGCCGCGTCGAGGATGTGTTGGGGGATCATGGACTGACGGTCGTCGCGTTGAAGGCCGGCCATCTCTTTGTTCCCGGCCGATCACCCGCGGTCGGCAAGACCGTCCGCGTGCATATTCCGGCCCGCGACGTCATGCTGGCGACAAGTCGCCCCGAGGGTCTCAGCGCCCTTAATATACTGGAAGGCAGGATCGACTTCATCGGAGGGGTCGCCGATGGAATGCTTGAAGTGCGGATCGACTGCGCCGGTGATTCCATTCTCGTTCGCCTGACGCGACTTTCCCTCGAGCGGCTTAATCTGAGCGTCGGCAAATCCGTATTCGCGATCATAAAGACGGTGGCGCTCGAAGCCTGAAACATAGGGGCCTGAAATCTACGAACCTGCCGGCGGCTCCTTGCTTCGGTTCGCCTCCAGCCAATCGAGTTCTCCGGCAAGCGCCTGCTCCAGGACGGCTTCCATATGTCGGAAGCGCTGCAGCAGCTCCTCGCCGAACGCGGTCAACGCAGCCCCTCCGCCTTTCTGGCCGCCACGCTGTGATTCGACCACGGGTTCACGGAACATCCGGTTGAGGTCGCTGATCAACAGCCATGCGCGGCGATAGGACATGTCCATCGCGCGGCCGGCGGCCGAGATCGAGCCGGTTTCTCTTATATGTTCAAGGAGTTCCATCTTGCCGCGACCGAGCCGATCCGCGGGCGGAAAGTCGATCCGCAGGACAAGCCGGAGAGAATGTTGCAAGGCGTCGCTCATGTCTGTGTTTTCACCACTTCCTGTCGATTTTTACCTCTGCTCCTGGCCGCCCTGCATTGTCAAATCATGGCCTTTGCAGATTAGCTGGGCAACTGCTCGCAATTTCGCTAAAGAAGCGGCGAAATGTGAACAGAAACGCAGTTCAGGGCGTAAAGTGACCATGGTTGCGTCTTGAAACGTTAACGGATTGATGCCTATCTTTATACATGATTTGGGCAGCCGCCCGGATCAACGAAGCGCATGTTCTGTTATTTCAGGAAAGGAAAAGCACTGACAACAGTACACGCCAAGGGAAGGACGCAAGTCATTGTCCCGAAGAGCCCGGAACGTGGCGCCGATGCCGCTGCCCGCGCCCTGCAAGCCGTCCTCGTCAGCCTCGAGGATTCCAAAGCTGAAGATATCGTCACCATCAACATCGCTGGAAAGTCCGCGCTCGGAGACTACATGGTAGTCGTATCCGGACGCTCGAACAGGCATGTCCTGGCGATCACCGATCACCTCATCACCGACCTTAAGGACGACGGATACGGCAACGCCCGTGTCGAAGGTGCGGAAGCAGGCGATTGGGTGCTGATTGACACCGGTGACATCATTGTCCATGTGTTCCGCCCTGAAATCCGCGAGTTCTACAACATCGAGAAGATGTGGGCCGCGCCGGATATCGACGAGAGCAAGCTGCACTGACAGGTTCCTGAGTTTTCCGGGACCCGGCACGCGAAGCTGAAAGGCCGGTAGACATCTTCCGGCAGATGGCGATGTTGCGCTGCTTTGAACGCAGCGCAAGTTGGGAGCGGGAATGCGCATTGGGCTTTTTGCCGTGGGACGGTTGAAAACCGGCCCTGAAAAGGATCTTGCGGCCCGTTATTTCGATCGGTTTGCCAAGGCCGGCCCGGCGATCGGCCTGGAACTTGCGCGCATGACCGAAGTCACCGAAAGCCGTGCATCGAGCAGCGACACGCGCAAACGCGAGGAAGCCGCCCAGCTGCAAAAGGCGCTCCCCGAAGGCGGCATCCTTGTTCTGCTCGACGAGCGCGGCAAGGCTTTCGACAGTGAATCCTTTGCAGAATTTCTGGGAAATTATCGCGATCAGGGCAAGCGCGATCTGACGATCGCGATCGGCGGTGCCGACGGGCTCGACCCCTCTCTTTACGACAAGGCGGACGCCACAATCTGCCTCGGCAAAATGACCTGGCCGCACCAACTCGTGCGCATCCTGATTGCCGAGCAACTCTATCGCGCCGTCACTATTTTGTCCGGCCACCCCTATCATCGGGCATAATATTAACCAATCGCTCACACAGGATTGTTTTGATTCAGTCTGCGGAATTGGCCATGCTTCTTGGCTAATCGCAGCAAATCAGCTTAGTTTCCGCGCGATTGAAAATTGGCCCGTATTGGATGACGCCTGCCCCGAAGACGCTTTTCCGCCTGTTGCCGCCTTTTGCGGCGTGCCTTGGCATGGGCATCCTTATGATATCGGCGGTCAATTCCGGCAGCATTGCCATCGCGCAGGATTCCGGCGTTGCGGCTGATCAAAACCAGCCAGGATCGCCCGACGATCGCGAAGCGGCCGCGCCACCGGCAAGCGGACAGCCGGCAGATCCGGCCGCTGAACTGACCGAGAAGCGCAACCAGACGCGCGCCGAGCTGGACGCCCTGTCGAAGACCATCACGCTGTCGGCCGACAAGACGAAGGAGCTGCAGGACAGCATTGCCGCGCTCGACAAGAGCAGCGCCAGCCTGCGCCAGGCACTGATCGATTCCGCCACCCGCCGCAAGGAGATGGACGGCAAGATCCAGCAGAGCGAGAAGACCCTCACCGACCTGAAGGTGAAGGAGGACGCCATCCGCCAGTCGCTGCACGAACGGCGCGGTCTGCTTGCGGAAGTCCTGGCGGCGCTGGAGCGCATGGGCCGAAATCCACCGCCGGCGCTTCTCGTGACGCCCGACGATGCGCTCGCTTCCGTTCGCAGCGCCATCCTTCTCGGCGCCGTCGTGCCCGGCATGCGCAAGGCGACCGACAAGCTGGTTGCCGATCTCACCGATCTCTCCAAACTGCAGGCCGCCGCCGCCGACGAGAAATCGGATCTTACCGCCACGATGACCAACAGCCTGGAAGAGGAGCGCCGAATGGACCTCCTCATCGCTGAAAACGACAAGCACAGCAAGGAAAACAGCGCTCAACTGGAAGCAGAGCAGAAGCGCTCCGAGGAACTGGCAAGCCAGGCAACCAGTCTAGAGGGCCTCGTAGCCTCGCTGGAAAGCCAGATCGGCTCGGTTCGAGACGCCGCCGCAGCCGCCCGGCAGGAACAGGCGCGCCGGGAGCAACTCACCGATGAGCAGCGCGAGCAGGCCAAGGCGCTTGCCGAAAGCGGTGTGCCCGATAAAAACCGCATTGCGCCCGCATATCCCTTCTCCGACCTTAAAGGGAAGCTGGAGTTGCCTGTGGCAGGCGATATTCTCCGTCAATTCGGCGACGATGACGGAACGGAACATGCGGCCGCGGGCGTGACGATCGCGACTGGCCCCGAAGCGCTGGTGACGGCGCCGGCAGACGGAACGGTGGTATTCGCCGGTGCCTTCCGCAGCTACGGCCAGATGGTAATCCTCGATACTGGTGACGGCTATCACATGGTGCTTTCGGGCATGGATGCGATCAAGACGCGTCAGGGCAAGTTTGTCTTCGCCGGCGAACCGCTTGCTGTCATGGGCGAAAAAAGAGTCGCGAGCGCGACCGCATTGGCGCTGGAAACAGATCGGCCAACGCTTTACATTGAATTTCGAAAAGATGGAAAACCGGTCGATTCCCGACCTTGGTGGACCACCAAAGATACTGGAAAGGCACGCAATGATACGTAGGGCTTCACTTGTTCTCGCCGGTGCATTGATGGGTGCGACCGCGATGGGCGTCATCTATTCTGCAGTGCTGCCGGCTGAAGCGGCCGGCGCATCCACCTACAAGGAATTGTCGATCTTCGGCGATGTCTTTGAACGTGTCCGCGCGCAATACGTGACCCCGCCTCAGGAAGACAAGCTTATTGAAGCCGCCATCAACGGCATGCTTGCCTCGCTCGACCCGCATTCGAGCTATATGAACGCCAAGGATGCCGAAGACATGCGCACCCAGACCAAGGGTGAGTTCGGCGGTCTCGGCATCGAAGTCACCATGGACAATGATCTGGTCAAGGTCATCACCCCGATCGACGACACTCCTGCCGCCAAGGCTGGCGTTCTTGCCGGCGACTATATCACGGCCATCGACGGCCAGTCCGTTCGCGGCCTGAAGCTCGAAGACGCCGTTGAAAAGATGCGCGGCGAAGTCAAGACTCCGATCAAGCTGACACTGATGCGCAAGGGCGTCGACAAGCCGATCGACATCACTGTCATCCGCGACGTCATCGCCGTTGCTGCCGTCAAGTCGCGCGTCGAGGGCGATGTCGGCTATCTCCGCATCATATCCTTCACCGAAAAGACGACGCCAGATCTCGAAGCAGCGATCGCCAAGATCAAGCAGCAGGTTCCGGCCGACAAGCTCAAGGGCTATGTGCTCGACCTTCGCCTCAACCCGGGCGGCCTGCTCGACCAGGCGATCAACGTTGCCGATGACGTTCTCGAGCGCGGCGAAGTGGTTTCCACCCGCGGCCGCAACCCGGATGAAACCCGCCGCTTCAATGCCGGCCCGGGCGACCTGACGGACGGCAAGCCGATCATCGTTCTGATCAACGGAGGCTCGGCCTCCGCTTCGGAAATCGTCGCCGGCGCTCTCCAGGATCTGCGTCGCGCGACCGTTCTCGGCACGCAATCCTTCGGCAAGGGCTCGGTCCAGACGATCATCCCGCTCGGCGCAAGCGGCGAGAATGGCGCGCTGCGTCTGACGACGGCGCTCTATTACACGCCATCGGGCCGCTCGATCCAGGGTACCGGCATCACGCCTGACATCAAGGTTGACGAGCCGCTGCCGGACGATCTGAAGGGCAAGCTGGTGACCGAAGGCGAATCCAGCCTGCGCGGCCACATCAAGGGCCAGAACGAGACCGACACCGGTTCCGGCTCTGCCGCCTATGTCCCGCCGGATCCGAAGGACGACGTCCAGCTCAATTATGCGCTCGACCTTCTGCGTGGCGCCAAGACCGATCCGGCCTTCCCGCCGAACCCGGAAAAGGCCGTATCCTCCAAGTAATCTCAAGGGCGCCGGGCCGGAAACAGCCCGGCGCTTCACACTATCGACTGGACAGTTTCCCGATCGGGGCGGGCACGGAAATTGGGAACGGATTTGCATGCACCCCTGGGCCAGAATCGCCCCCCTGGCCGCAAGCGACGGCCTTGGCCTTTCGGCCGCATTCTCGCCGGCCTGTGTCTCATGGCGGTCGCCGGATTCTCGCTTTACTCATCCCTGACAAAAGACCCATTGCAGAAGACTGAGCCGGTCGAGACGGCGCAGAAGGCAGCACCGCAGCCGGATGCCGAAAAACCGAACCCGAATGCGGATGCTGGCAAGGCCACGGTGAAACAGGCCGACCCGCAATCCGGCGCCAATGTCCAGCGGACGCTGACCGGCGACGGCTCCATCGTAACCACCTTCAGCCCGCGACCGCGTGACGGCTCCGGCCCTGTCATCATCGACGCCAATCAGGTCGGCCAGGATCCGCGCATGGCGGGAATGCCCAACGACGCTCTGCTGGAGGATTCGCCCTACGGCAAGCTGCCGATCGTCGGCCCCAATGGTCTGAGGCCCATGGAGCAATATGCACGGCCATGGTCGGGCGCCCGTGGGACGCGCATTGCGATTGTCGTGAGCGGCCTTGGCCTCAGCCAGACGGGCACGCAGCGGGCGATCGAGAAACTGCCGGAGGAAGTGACCCTTGCCTTTGCAGCAAGCGGCAACAGCCTGCAGCGCTGGATGCAGGAGGGACGCCGCAACGGCCACGAAATCCTGATGCAGGTGCCCTTCGAACCCTTTGACTATCCCGGCAACAATCCCGGTCCCGACACGCTGCTGACATCGCAGCCGGCAGCGAAGAATATCGAAGAGCTGCACAAGGCCATGGGCGAAATCACCAATTACACAGGCATCATGAACTATCTCGGCGGCCGCTTCCTGTCGAATTCCGATGCGCTGGAGCCGGTCATGCGTGATATCGGCAAACGTGGTCTGCTCTTTCTCGACGACGGCTCCTCGGCGCAATCGAAATCCGGCACGATCGCCAAGGCTCTCTCCGTTCCCCACGGCTTTGCCGATGTGCAATTGGACGGCGAACTGCAAACCGATGCCATCATGAAGAAGCTGGACGAGTTGGAACGAATTGCCCGTCGCAACGGCTCGGCGATCGGTGTTGCCTCCGCCTTCGACGAAAGCATCGATGCCATCAGCAAATGGAGCGAGGGCGCAGCCATGCGCGGCATCGAGATCGTCGGTGTCTCCGCCCTTGTCGACGATCCCGAACACCCCTGATCTGCAGGAGAAACCGATGAGCAAGACCCCAGAAACCATCAAGGCAGAGGATCTGCCCTACCGGCCATGCGTCGGCGTGATGATCCTGAACAGCCAGGGCCTCGTCTGGGCCGGACGGCGCATACCCGACGGCAATTCCGAATATGATGGTTCGCCGCAGCTCTGGCAGATGCCGCAAGGCGGCATCGACGACGGCGAGGATCCTTTGGAGGCCGCCTATCGCGAACTCCATGAGGAAACCGGCATGAAGACGGTGAGCCTGCTTGCCGAGGCAAAGGACTGGATCAACTACGACCTGCCGCCACAACTCATCGGCATCGGCTTGAAAGGCAAGTTTCGTGGCCAGACACAACGCTGGTTCGCCTTCCGCTTCGAAGGCGATGAAAGCGAGATCGCCATCAATCCGCCGCCGGGCGGTCACGAGGCCGAATTTGACGCCTGGGAATGGAAACCGATGACCGATCTGCCGGGACTGATCGTTCCCTTCAAGCGCGCCGTCTATGATCAGGTCGTTTCCGAATTCCAGCATCTGGCAGGCCTGCCCGCCGTTGACGACTGAAGCTGCAGAGCGCCGTCAAAAAGAAACGCCACGCTTGAGAGAGCGTGGCGTTTCTTTTCAGGATGGAACAGGCCTGATCAAAACCTTGGCCGAAAGGCGCTTACTCAGCCTCGTCCGCCGAATCGGCGTTCAACTGGCCGTATTTCGTTTCGCCGATCTTGTTGAGCAGATCGATCTGGGTCTCGAGGAAATCGATGTGACCTTCCTCATCGGAAAGAAGTTCCTCGAACAGCTTCATGGAGACGAAGTCCCCGAGATCGTGACAAATTTCGCGTGATTTCTTGTAGGCCGTCCGAGCGTCGTATTCGCCGGCAAGATCAGCTTCCAGCACTTCCTTGACATTCTGGCCGATCCGCAACGGCGCCAGCGTCTGGAGGTTCGGATGGCCTTCCAGGAAGATGATGCGGGCAACAAGGCGGTCGGCGTGGTGCATCTCTTCGATGGACTCGGCACGCTCTTTCTTGGCGAGCTTCGTATATCCCCAGTCTTCGAGAAGGCGATAGTGGACCCAATATTGGTTGACTGCACCGAGTTCGAGAAACAGCGCCTCGTTAAGCCGCTCGATGACTTTTTTGTCGCCTTTCAATGTCCGCTCTCCTGTTCTCTTCATGGAATTGTCTCAGGCGGGACATGAAATCAAATATTTCCGCTTCCGTCGAGTGGCGACGGGCGTGATATTCCTCGGTCGTCTTGATGATCAGATCAACGACATTGGGAAAGCAACCGCAGCAGCGGCCGCGCTTTTCCATGGCATGGTAGACTTTTGCAGGAACGATAAGCTGCCAGCAATCTTCATCAAGGAAGGCGTTGATGACGTCTTTGATTTCCTTGTCGGTAATGTAATTACAACTGCAGACCAGCATTCTCGTTCAGTCCGTCAAACATGACATCGTCTATCCTCTTTAATTGCTAAAGAAGAGGTCCGCTGTCAAGAAAGATTCATGATTTTTCCGCATCGGCCCTGTTGCGTGTTGTCACATCGGCGTGACGCAGGCCGGGAATCAATGGAAATTGCGGCCCTTTGGCATGACCTCGGCAGTCTCGCCAGCATCGCTGCGGTCAGCCGTCGCCGCCGGCGGAAGCAATGGAAGCGCTCTATTCGCATTCCGCGAAAATTTCCGCTCCCGTTGATCCATGCCCGGATGCACCACTTCGTCCGAACGGGGATTGATGCCGAAGCGCCTGGCCTCGCGCTGCAGGATGCCGAGAGCCGAAGTCATGTCCTCGATATGATCGACAACGACATGAATGACACCGCTCTGGCTCTGCAGACGGCCCCTTATCTTGACCAGTCGTGCTCCCATAACGACGGGACGGTATTTTTCGAAGGCCTTTGGCCAGACAATGGCATTCGAGACACCCGTCTCATCCTCGAGCGTCATGAAGATCACGCCCTTTGCCGATCCCGGTCGCTGACGCACCAGAACAAGACCGGCAATCGTCACCATCCTGCCATTCGCGACATTGAGGAGATCGACACTGCGCGTAATGCCCATCTGCACAAACCGCTCACGCAGGAAGGAAACCGGATGCGCCTTCAGGGAGAGTGACAGGTAGCGGTAATCCTCGATCACCTGCTCACCCTGCAGCATGGCGGGGAGAGAAACAGCAGGCTCGATCTGCAGATCCGCAGACCCCGCAACGTCGAATAGCGGCAGCTTTTCCGCGGCACTCTTCACATCCAATGCACGCACTTCCCATAGAGCCTGCCGCCGTCCAAGGCCGAGAGAGCCGAAGGCATCCGCATCCGCCAACCGCTCGATATCGGCCTTATCAAGGCCCGACCGCAGCCAGAGATCACGGACGGAGACATAGCCGGCGCCTCTGTTCTGCAAGAATTTCTCTAGCGACTTCTCCGACAGCCCTTTGACTTGCCGAAAGCCAAGACGAACCGCATTCCGGGTCTTGATAACTTCCCGCATCTCAGCATGCCTGAAATCGACGCTCGCTCGATCGAACTCGGCTTCTTCCAGGAGGCAATCCCAGTCCGAGAAGTTGATATCAACCGGCCTGATCTGGACCCCATGCTCTCGCGCATCGCGAACGAGTTGTGCAGGCGCGTAAAAGCCCATGGGCTGCGAATTCAGCATCGCCGCACAGAAGACATCGGGATAATAGGCCTTCATCCAGGACGAGGCATAGACGAGGAGCGCAAAGGAGGCCGCATGACTTTCGGGAAAGCCGTACTCGCCGAAGCCCTTGATCTGGTTGAAACATTGCTGCGCAAATTCGAGCGGATAGTCTTTCCGGACCATGCCGTCGATGAATTTTTTCTCGAAGCTGCCGATCGTTCCCGTTCGTTTGAAAGTCGCCATCGCCCGCCGCAACTGATCGGCCTCCGTCGGCTTGAAACCCGCAGCGGTGATGGCGATCTGCATTGCCTGCTCCTGAAACAGGGGAACGCCGAGCGTCCGCTCAAGTACCGGGATCAATTCCTCCTTCGGGTATTCGATCGGAATGCCCTGTGCCTTCTGCTCGCGCCGCTTCAGATATGGATGCACCATATTGCCTTGGATCGGGCCAGGTCGGACGATCGCCACCTCAATGACGAGATCATAGAAGCGGTTTGGCTTTAGCCGCGGCAGCATGCTCATCTGCGCCCGGCTTTCGATCTGGAAGACGCCGAGCGTGTCGGCGCGGCACATCATCGCGTAGACCGGCTTGCCCTCATCGCCATGCTCCCGATTACCAAGTTCCGCGAGCTCCTTCCTAACGCCGTAATGTGATTCAAGCAGCGAAAAAGCCCGACGCAGGCAGGTCAACATGCCGAGCGCCAGAACATCCACCTTCAGGAGGCCGACATTGTCCAGATCGTCCTTGTCCCATTCGATCATGTAGCGATCAGGCATCGCCGTCTTCATGATCGGCACGATCTCATCGAGCCTGTCACGGGTAATGACGAAGCCACCGACATGCTGCGTCAAATGACGGGGGAAGGAAAGAAGCTCGGAGGCATATTTGAGGACGTGCAGGGTCACGGGGTCCTCCATGTCGAGCCCGGCCGCCTTTGCGTCTCGTTCCGATAGATTGTCCTCAGACCAGCCCCAGACGAGACTGCTGATCGCCGACTGCACATCCTCCGACAGGCCGAAGGCCTTGGAAACCTCGCGGCCGGCCGAACGCGTGCGATAACTCGTCACCCCCGCCGTCAGCCCGGCATGCTCCTTGCCATAGCGCTTGTAGATGAATTGGATAACTTCCTCGCGCCGGCTGTGTTCGAAGTCGACATCGATATCCGGCGGCTCGTCGCGGTCCATGGAAAGGAAACGATCGAAGAGCAGCGTGCTCTTTTGAGGATCGACCTCGGTGATCTCCAGGCAATAGCAGATGACAGAATTCGCAGCCGACCCTCGGCCCTGACAGAGAACTTTAAGCTCATACCGGGCATGCTGTACGATCCTGTAGACGGTCAGAAAATAGGACGCATAATTCTTGTCGCGAACGAGCTTCAGTTCGTAATGGATCTGTTCGGCAACTTTTTTCGGAATCTCTTCGGGCGCGTAACGTTTTGCCGCTCCGGACCAGGTCAGCCGCTCCAATGTCGCGAAAGGCGTTTCCCCCGGCTCGTTTTCCGGCGGATAGTTGTGCATGAGTTCCTTGATCGAGAATTGAAGCGCGCCGAAGAAGCGCTTCGCATTGTCGATCGCATCGGGATATTCCTTGAAAAGCCGGGTCATCTCCCGATCGGTCTTGATATGACGCTCGGCATTCGGCGCCAGCAGGAAACCCGCCTCTGAAATCAGCACATGTTCGCGGATCGCAGTGACCACGTCGGATAGTGGCCGGCGTTCGGCGTGATGGTAGAGCGGCTGGTTCGTGGCGACGAGAGGAACCCGGGTGCGACCGGCAAGCAGGGAGAAAGTGGCAAAGCTCTGCCGATCCCGGCCGTCATAGGCAGGCGAAAGAACGAGGTGGAAGGCCTCACGGAACCTCACACGAAAGCGTACTAGACAGTCTTCCAGACGTCGGTAACTGTCCGCATCATCGATAACAGCACGATCAGGGACAAGGGCGAGCATCATCTCATCGCCCCACTCCAAAAAGTCGCTCTCATTCAGGAGGCAGGTTCCCTTTTTCGCCTCGTCCTTCAGGTTCCCTGCGCTCAACAACCGGCAGAGATTGGCCCAGCCCTGACGATTGCAAGGATAGGCAAGGATATCCGGTGTTCCATCGCAGAAAACCAGGCGCGCGCCCGGCTGTATCCGGATCGGTTCGATGACGGGATCGTTCTTTTCCTTTTCGTCGAGCTCACCGCGCTGCCAGCGCCCATATTTGGCGGCGATATGCACGGCCTGCATATGCGCCCGCACGACGCCGGCGACGGAGTTTCTGTCGGCTATGCCGAGACCGCCGAGCTTCATGACAGCGGCCTGCACGACCATTTCTTCAGGCTTGGACGCGCCTTCAAGAAAGGAAAAATTCGTCCTTGCGCCGATTTCGCAAAATGCAGTGGGGATGGTCATGCGAAAAGCCCATGCATGAACCATTTTGGAGGATTTTCGCCCCCGTACAGACCTTGGCGATAGATCCAGAAGCGATGGCCCGTCCCGTCCTCGATGCGGAAATAATCCCGGCTTTCGGCCTTATCGATCCACCATTCCATGGCAAGCCGTTCCGGTCCTTCGCTTCTTGCCACCTGATGCCGCAGGCGCCGCCACTGGAAGATCTGCGGCGGTCCATCGGGCACCTCGGCAAGCACGGCTTCGACCAGCTCCGGCTTGGCGAGAAGCCGCAAGGGCCGCTCGCTTCTGAAAGGAACGGTCGGCTCTCCTTTGGCTTGCCGATGATGCTTTTCCGCTTCGATCGCCGGTATCGAGATTGCTGCACGCTCCGGCACATGGCTTTCGCACAGGGCAAAACGCTGCAGGCAATCTTCGCCGAGACGGGCCGAGACGCGATCGACGAAGGCGGACAGCGATATCTCGTCCTGCCGGTCACTATCGAAATCGGCCTGCCTGGCATCCAGGATGTCATGATGCAGCACGTTCAGCCGCAGAATCTCGAAGCCATAGCCGGCGTCGAGGTCGTCATAGATTGCTTGCAGCCGTTCGGCAAACAGGGCAGCGATAGCCTTCGCCTCCCGGAGCGGCCGCGACGCACCAACGGCGATGCGAAAGACCCTGCCGTCCACGCGAAAAAGAACCAACTCGAACCGCCTGCCGCCAATCCCTCGCGCCTCCAGCGACAGTTTCAGGGAAAGGGCAACCTGAACGGCAATTGCAAGAATCTGGTCTTCTGTTCCGATCGGTTCGGCCAGCTGGCGTTCCGCCGACAGGCTGGCCACAGGCCGGCGCGGCGAGATCGGTTCTTCCTGCTGCCCCAGAGCCTGATCGAGACGCAGAAGCAGCTCCGCACCGAAGCGACGGGCAAGCGGCGCCCGCGGCGCTCTCATGACGTCGCCCACATATTTGAGCCCGACCTTCCTCAACGCATCGATCATCTCCCGCTCCACCCTAAGAGCAGCAACCGGCAAGGAGGCCAGCACATCGAGAGCCCTCTCGTCGTCGATCAACCCGCCACTGCCAAAACGCGTTGCCGCCCAGGAGAGCCCTGGCGACGACGAAATGGCGCCGCGCGCATCGATCCCCATCTGAAAGAGCCGAGAGAGAATATCCTTGAGAATGGCCGCCTCACCACCGAAGAGATGCGCACAGCCGGTAATATCGAGAAACAGCCCATCCTTTCCGTCAAGGGCAACAAGCGGAGTATAGCGATCGCACCAGTCGGCAATGCCTTCGAGAAAACGCCGATCAGCTGCAGTATCCTCATCAATCACGTCGAGCCTGGGATGGATAGCGCGCGCCTCGGCAACACCCTGTCCTTTTCGAAGGCCGATCTTCTCTGCCACTTCGTCCAGCGCCGTCAGCCGCATGGCGTTGTTCTGCCGCCCGGAACAGACGATCGGCGGCGCCTCAGGACGCCCGGTCGAACGCCAGGAGAGCCCCCATCGCTTTCTGGCGATCCGGTCCGTTGGAAGATGCGGGAAGTGGATCGCGAGAATGCGCTGTGCGTTCGCCTGGAAGGCGAGTGTCGACTGGCTGGTAGACAGGAAGAAACCGGCGGTCATGGGGATTCCACTCCAAAAGAAGGGAGATGGGAGCCGGGTTGCGGCTCTTCTCCAGGGTGAGACGAAAGACCGGATTGCCGATGCTGCCGCCTAGCATCGAACCATCCGGCAGAAGCCGCGCCTGAGCCGGCGCGGGGTCGACAAGAAAGCGGAAGAAAGCGCTACTGGCTTCTTCCTCGCCGGCTTGCCGCAAAAGAAAAAGAGGACGCTCCGACGCCTTTGCCCTGAGATTCAATCGCCGGCTTTCGGTCAGGCCGAAAGGCTTCGGATTGCCGCGCACCTCAAGAATGGTCGCAGGAAAGACACCGCTTTCAACAGCCGCTTCCGCAAGCCAAAGCGCGTCTTCGAGCTTGCGGGGACTTGCATGGAGGAAAAGCTCCGGCCGCAATCCGAAATCCTTCAAGCCGACGGCATAGGGAACACCGGCCTCCATCGAAGACACCCTGTCGGCGATCCATAAAACCGGCAGGCAGGTGCGGTTCTCCTCCTCATCCTGCCGCTGCACGAGTGCCGCAAGCGCCAGCGCAAAGCCGCTGCTCGAGCTGCCATCGCGCAGCATATGCGTGCGGATTTCCGTCAGGCCGTCGAGCGGCAACCCTCCCTCCAGGGCCTCGTCCAGATCGGATATGCCGAAGCTCAGACGGCGCGCATTCTCCCGCTTCTGCGCCTCAATACCGCCATTTGCCAAGTCCTGCATGTCAGCTGCAGCCAAAGCCGGCACCGGCTTGCCTTCGAGCTTCGCAATGGTTTCACGCAGGGCAAAAAGCTTTTCCCGCGCCACGGCAGCCTTAGCCATGGACGTTGCTCCAGATAATTTCGTTCCTGTTATGTTCCTATAGATTCCAGAGCGCTAAATAAGAGTCAATAACCAATTTATGTGAATTTATTCCTCTGCGAGAATCCGCTCTCGAAAAACTCAGCCAAAGGTTCTATATGGGCGAAAAGAAAGGACATCATCATGGCCCGCATTGACCAGAGCGAGGATTGGCGGGACCGTCACGCGCCGACGATAAGTGCATTCGAATCGCTGACCATGGAGGCCTACAGCCACCTGCCGGAGGAATTCCGGGCGCTGACCGGCAATCTGACCATCGAGATCGAAGACTTTCCGGACGACGAGGTTTTCGAGGACATGGCGCTCGAGACGCCATTCGACCTGCTCGGCCTCTTCGAGGGCCGCGGAGTCAGCGAGCGCTTCACCGTCGAGAACGGCGAAATGCCGAACCGCATCCGGCTCTATCGCCGGCCGATCATCGATTATTGGGCGGAAAACGACGAAACGCTGGGCGATATCATCACCCATGTGCTGATCCACGAGATCGGCCACCATTTCGGCCTCAGCGATGACGATATGGAGCGCATCGAGGCCAGCGCCGAGGAAGCGACAGACCGCTGATGCGGTCGGTCCATTTGTTTTAATGCAATTCCTGGAATTGCTTTCAGATCATTGCTCGGAAAGCTTCATCTCGGGATCGTAATCCTTGCCTTCGATGTCCTTGACCACGGCCTGGCCGCATTGCATCAGGCCTGTTGCCGCGTTGAAGGCATAGGTCGGAGAGCCCGAGAGGGACCAGCCCTTGTTGAGGGCGGCACTCACCTTGTGGCAGAAGGAGGAATCGTCCGGGCCGCTCAGAAAACGGTAAAGTTTCATCTGCTGTCTTTCACGCTAAATCTGTCGTTCTGCAATCAGGCGAGCTTTATGGACCAGTCCCTCCGCCTGGACAAGATGCAGGCGCTCGACCATCCGGCCGTCCATGTTCACGACATTGAGATTGGCGGCCGCGGGATCCGCAAAGGCGGCAATGATCGCCTGCGCCTCCGCAAGCGCGTGCTCGTCAGGGCCGAAATGCCGGTTGGCGGTCTCGATCTGGCCGGGATGAATCAGCATCTTTCCGTCGAAACCCATGGCGCGGCCCTGCCCGCATTCCGCATTCAGGCCGGCCATGTCCTTGAAATCATTATAGACGCTGTCGATCGCATCGAGCCCATAGGCGCGCACCGCCATGATCACCTGCATCAACCAGGGCACGAGATAGGTCCGCCCCGGCTCCGGCAAGACGCCGGTATCCTTGCGCAGATCGTTGAGCCCGACGACGAAGCAATCAAGCCGGCTTCCCGGCGTGCGTCCCGCCTCAGCGATCGCAGCGGCGTTAAGGATACCGCGCGGCGTCTCGATCATCGCCCAGATCCGCAATTCTTCCGCAGCATCGGCATCGCTCAGCCGGTCCATGACATCGGTGACATCCTGCGGCTCGCCGACTTTGGGCAGAAGCACGGCATCCGGCTCCAATGCCAGGACAAGATCCAGATCGGCATTACCGAATTCGGAAGACGGCGCATTGATGCGAATGATCCGCTCCCTGCCCTCAAGCGGCGGACCGGACCAGAAGGCCTTCAGGTTTTCCCGTGCTTCCGCTTTTTTCTCCGGCGCAACGGAATCCTCAAGGTCGAAAATCACCGCATCGCAATCGAGTGCATGGGTCTTTTCGAGCGCCCGGCGATTGATCGCGGGAACGCTGAGCACCGAACGGCGCAGACGGATGGAGCGAGGAGGTGCGGAACGGCTCATCACCGATTTGTGCCAAGCTTTCCGCCGTCAGGCAAGACAACAAAAAGCCACGCTTCTCTTGCAGAGCAATAGTCGAAGGACCACATGGATTGCAGAGAAAGGTCTCAAATCATGCAGAATGTCCGCACCATGTTCATTGCTCTTGCTGCCGTTACAGTCTTCACGGCGGTGGCGCTCCTTACGTTTTCGCTGACGCTTGCCGTCGGCGGCATCCTTACCGTCCTCATGGCGGCTCGTGCGATTTCGCTGCGCCTGAAGCCGGCCCCGGTGCGTGCCAAGACGAACGGTCAGCGCGAAATGCGCATCTGGAACGACGGGCGCGGCACCATCATCGATCTCTGATCGAAACAGCCAATCTGTCTCAAAAATTTTACTTGGCCCTGTCGGCCTTATCCGTTTTCCTGCGTCCTTGAGGAGGCTGGGCTTAGGCCCGTCCTGAAAATCACCAAACGGAGGATGATGAAGGTGACTGCGGAAAACGATCATCAGAAGATGCCGCCCGTCAAGAACGGGCTCCTGCCTTATCTTACGGTGGATGGAGCAATGAAGGCCGCGGAGTTCTATAAGCGCGCATTCGGGGCCGAGCAGGCCTTCATGGTTCCCCCCGATGAGAAGGGACGGACCATGCATGTCCATCTCTATATCAATGGCAGCTCGCTGATGATGAGCGACGCCTATCCGGAACACGGACATCCCCTGGTAAAGCCGCAGAGTTTCGCCCTGCAGCTCATCGTCGACGACATCGATTCCTGGTGGAATCGGGCCGTCGCCGCAGGCGCCGAAGTCGTCATGCCGGTCGAGCTCATGTTCTGGGGCGACCGCTACGGCCAGCTTCGTGATCCCTTCGGTGTCCTCTGGGCGATGAGCGCACCGGGAAAGACCAATTGAACCAGGGCCAGGCCGCGTCGAATCCGCACGCGGCCACGCTCCTAATGCAGATTTTCCTTCATTTCGATGGAAAACTGGACTAAACGCTGATCAACCAAACTAGATCTGCTGAAATTGGAGCCAGGCCATGGACAAATTCGTAAAGCTGACGGGCGTTGCTGCCCCTCTGCCGGTCGTCAATGTCGATACCGACATGATCATCCCGAAGGATTATCTGAAGACGATCAAGCGCACCGGTCTTGGCAAGGGTCTTTTCGCGGAAGCCCGCTACAATGAAGACGGCTCGCTGAACGAAGATTTCGTCCTCAACAAGCCGGCCTATCAGAACGCCAAGATCCTCGTCGCCGGCGACAATTTCGGCTGCGGCTCCTCGCGCGAACATGCGCCTTGGGCTCTCCTGGACTTCGGCATCCGCTGCGTCATCTCCACGAGCTTCGCCGATATCTTCTACAACAACTGCTTCAAGAACGGCATCCTGCCGATCAAGGTCAGCCATGAAGACCTCGAAAAGCTGATGGACGATGCATCGCGCGGCTCCAACGCCATCCTGACCGTCGATCTCGAAAACATGGAAATCACCGGCCCGGACGGCGGTTCGCTGAAGTTCGACCTCGACGAATTCAAGCGTCATTGCCTGCTGAACGGCCTCGACGACATCGGCCTGACGATGGAAAAGTCCAAGGCGATCGACAGCTTCGAAAAGTCGAACGCTGCTTCCCGTCCCTGGGCGGCCTGATCGGCCTCTTTCCATCCAATTGATTTTGAAGCCTGGCCTTGCGCCCGGCTTTTTCATTTCAGTCGAATTCATCGCGCATCGAGTTCTGTCTCTTCGAATAAAATCTCTTCCGAGGTGTTTGCATTGCAGCATTTCAAGGAGATCATCGACATGACTGCTGTACGCGAACGAACCTACCAGGCATCGCCCTCTCATCACGATAGTGTGACCATCGCCCTTCACTGGGCCACGGCGATCCTGGTGCTTGAGCAATTCGGCAGCGCCCATATCTGGGAACTGCTGCAGAAGGGAACTCCCTCGCGGAGCGGATTGATATCCACCCATGCCGCCCTAGGCATCATACTTGCGGCCGTCATCATTGCGCGCATCTGTTGGCGGATTTTCAACCAGAGGAAGCTGCCGCCAGCAGTTTCAGGACTTCAGCATGTGGTCGCAAGCGCGGTCCATGGCCTGCTCTACCTTCTGCTGGCCCTCCAAATAACCTTTGGTTTCCTCCTGGGATGGTCCGCTGGCAACGCATTGAGATTTTTCAATCTTTTCTCGATCCCACCCCTCTTCGTCGTCGGACCGGACTTTCGGCATTTAATCGGCCCCCTGCACAATTATACCGCCTGGGCGATTATCGGCTTTGTCTTCATCCATGCAGCCGCAGCCCTGATGCACCATTACGTGCTTCGCGACCGTGTACTGCACCGGATGGTCCCGGGACTTTCCTCCCGATCATAACCAGCGCCTGTTTGAAGATGCCGCAAATATCGAAGACGGCATTTTGCTCGCTTTGTGCATAAAAAAACCCTCCCTGTTTCCGGGGAGGGTATAAGAGAAACTCCAGTTACCGGCCGCGGGCACGGCCAGTAATTACATTAGGTCATAATAATTTAGCGTCGTCAAATTTTTCCGTGCATTTTGGGGGGTATTTGAAACTGCGTCGAGCACCGTTGCTTTTTCGCCGCAGATAGTACCAATTTTAGCCCGCTTGGATGAATTGACGTAACGTAAGCTTCGGATACGCTGTCCTTGCGTAAGGGGATTACGCGAAACGAGGCTGCCGGCTCGAATTATCCCAAGCGTAGCGAGCCCGGCAGCCTAAGTTTCCTTATTTAGCGAAACCTTTTGTGGATTAATCTTTCCAGCGCTGGCTGAGAATCACAATTTCCGCGATCCTCTACAGGCTGCGCTTGGGCAGTCGAGGGGCTCGCTTGCATCCCCCAGCTCGAAAGAGCATGGCGAGCCCCGAGCGATCGGGAAGTCTAATCCCAAAGAATGATGCGTGATTTTGGCTGGCCTTGCGATCAATTGCGGGCGACTGCGAACGGATCAGACCGTAGCAGTCCGAATTCCCCACTCCATGCTGCAGCGAGTTTGTCATCGGGATGAGGCGCATGGATCGCCGATATTAACCAAGTATTTACCATTTACTTGCCAACGCCGGTAATATTAGCCACATCTAAGCCCATGTCCTCGTAGCTCAAATGGTAGAGCACCTGAGTTGTATTCAGGAAGACCTAGGTTCAATTCCTCAGCGAGGGCTCCAATTACATCAGCCTGTGCAACAACGGTTGACGCTCATCCGCGTCCACCTTCGCTCAGCAAAATCCTGTTTCGGACGGCATGTACGCCTTCGACGGACCGGGCAACGATCGTGGCGCGCTCGATTTGTTCGACGGTACCGACGCTGCCGTCGAGAAAAATATCAGCATCCGTCGCAGTGACCGTCACGTCAGACGCATCTATGCCACCGGCCACGCCAAGCGCATTGCTGACGGCCGCCTCAAGCGATGCTCGCGTGGAGTGATCGGTCTCCACCTGCGGCTCGATACCACGAAATGTCGCTGCCTTGAAAACCATGATTCCATCTCCTCCAAGAGTCTATTCAGGCAAAAACGCAGAAGACGCCGGGATGGTTCAACGGAATATGAAAAGCGCGCCTACCATTTCACCTGATAATTCAGACGAAAATCACTCGATTTCGACGGTGACATGGGATCGGTGAGCGAGGCATTGAAACTGAGATTTGGTGCGATGGACTGATCGAAGGCGAGCGAGCTCGTGAACGCGCCTCTGACATCGGTAAACGTGCCGCTGGCAGACACGACCGTTCCCGTCCAGGGAGACGTCATCGTCAGAGCCTGCGAAGCGTTCAGGGAGGCGGCTTCGTTTCCGTTTGCTGCATAGTTGATGTTCAAGGAATGCGACATTCCGAGATCGATATCCTCGGAATAGATCCAATTGCGCGAACGGCTGAGCACAAGCGTGCTGTCACTGCGCAGCGGATCGACGCGCAACGCGACCTGCCGGCTCACCGATCCGTCGAACGTGTTTCGATCATCGGCGAGTTTTCCCCAAAGCGTCGCAAGCTGAGATCCGTTTTCGATCTTGCCGCCAGGAAGACCGCCGAGCCCAAGGTCGGCGCCGGCGCTTGCCTCCCACTCCATGGGGACCCGAAAGCCGACCGTGGCTTGATAGGCGCGCGGCGCCGTCTTGACAGGAGACCAGATCAACAGATCGCCGGCCTGCACATGGCCGCAGGTCAAAATAGTCGTGGCAAGCAAAGTCATGGTCGTGCGGAAATAAATGGATCTCGTCATGAAACATCCGGGATTTGTGTCAACACCATTGGGCATAAGCCCGACCGAGGACAGCAAGACGCGATGGCAAAAACCGCATCTCGACCTCAAGATTGATTGTTGGGCATCAGCCCTGGCGATGAACCGCCTGTTGCGCTGGGCGCGCTCCGGTATTTCCCAAGCAGCCTGGGTGGCTACAACTCCGCCGGAGAATCTCTTTTATGCCGAAATCATTCCATTGCCAGCCGGCCTTGTAAACCCTTTAACTCAAATTTCATGCTGCGTTGCACACTTGCCGCATCAGTCAAACCCCTGTAGAGCCGTGAGCGACGTGGGAAATATGCGGATATCCTGATGACCACCGGCAACCAGACGCCGCGCCGACTGACGATTTTCGGCTCGACAGGCTCGATCGGCCAAAACACCCTTGATGTTGTTAATCAGCTTGGCGGACGCGAAGCCTTCGAGGTTGTCGCCCTCACCGGTAACAGCAATATCGGACTTCTGGCCGAGCAGGCAAAGGCCTGCGGGGCGAAGCTCGCGGTTGCCGCTGACGACAGCCAATATGCAACATTGAAGGAAGCGCTCGCCGGAACGGGCATCGAAGCCGGCGCCGGACGTGAGGCACTGATCGAGGCCGGAGCGCGCGAGTCCGATTGGGTCATGGCGGCGATCGTCGGCACCGCCGGGCTCGAGCCGACGCTTGCGGCGGCGAAACGCGGCGCCGATATTGCGCTCGCCAACAAGGAATGTCTGGTCTCCGCCGGCGAGCTCTTCGTCAAGGCGGTGGCAAGGGGCGGCGGACGGCTCATTCCCGTGGATAGCGAGCACAGCGCCATCTTCCAGTCGCTGGAGGATGACCAGCACCACGCCGTGGAACGCATCGTGCTGACCGCATCCGGAGGCCCTTTCCGTACATGGACCCGCGAACAGATGGCCGGCGTCACGGCGGAAATCGCCCGCGCTCATCCGAATTGGTCGATGGGCCTGAAGATCTCCATCGGCAGCGCCTCGATGTTCAACAAGGCGCTGGAGATGATCGAGGCGAAACACCTCTTTGATCTTCGCCCGGATCAGATCGAGGTGATCATCCATCCGCAGTCGGTCATCCATTCGATGGTCGGCTACAGGGACGGCTCGGTCCTCGCCCAGCTCGGCTCCCCGGATATGCGAACCGCGATCAGCTACGCGCTGACCTATCCCGACCGTGCCCCCCTCAATGTCGAGCGACTGGATTTCACCAAGCTCGCGAGGCTCGATTTCGAGGCGCCAGACGAAGTCCGTTTCCCGGCCCTGCGCCTGGCGCGGACGGCGCTGGAGCGCGGCGGCGTCCAGGGCGCGGTGATGAACGCAGCCGAAGAGATTGCATTCCATGCCTTCTGCGCCGGGCGCATAGGCTTTCTCGACATGGCCGATGTCGCCGAACGGGTCATGGAGGACATGACGCAATTTGCGCCGGCAAACAGCATGGACGAGGTCTTCGCAGCTGACACCGAGGCGCGCCATCGCGCCGGCCGAATCATCGCGCACAAAGAAATGGCCGCATAAGCGGCCATTCACTTCAATATATCCGTAAAGGACCGATCAGGCGACGGCCCTGGCGAGCGCGCAGCGCGCCCAGAGCGAATGCACAGCCTCGACCAGATGCTCGAGATCGGCATCGCTGTGAAGCGGCGTCGGCGTGATGCGCAGGCGCTCGGTCTTCTTCGGCACGGTCGGATAGTTGATCGGCTGGACGTAGACGCCGAAATTGTCGAGCAGGATATCCGAAATCCATTTGCACTTCGCCGCATCGCCGACCATGACCGGCACGATATGGCTCGGGTTCGGCATGTGCGGAATGCCGCTGGCATCGAGCAGGGCGCGCAGCTTGCGCACGCGATCCTGATGGCGGGCGCGCTCGAAGCTGCTGACCTTGAGATGCCGGATCGAGGCAACAGCGCCAGCGGCGAGTGCCGGCGGCAGCGACGTCGTGAAGATGAAGCCGGACGCAAACGAGCGGATGAAATCGCAAAGCGCCTCTGACGCAGCGATATAGCCGCCCATTACGCCGAACGCCTTGCCAAGCGTGCCTTCGATGATGGTGATGCGATCCATCAGGCCTTCGCGTTCGGCAATGCCGCCACCGCGCGGGCCGTACATGCCGACGGCATGCACTTCGTCGAGATAGGTCATGGCGCCGTATTTGCCGGCCAGATCGCAGATTTCCTTGATCGGGGCGATATCGCCATCCATGGAATAGACGGATTCGAAAGCGATCAGCTTCGGCGCCTTGGGATCGGCGGCAGCAAGCTTGGCTTCGAGGTCGCGGATGTCGTTATGCTTCCAGATGACCTTGTCGCACTTGGCGTAGCGAATGCCCTCGATCATCGAGGCATGGTTCAGGGCGTCGGAGAAAATGATGAGGCCGGGGATCTTGGCGCCGAGCGTGCCGAGCGTCGCCCAGTTCGAGACATAGCCCGAGGTAAAGATAAGCGCCGATTCCTTGCCATGAAGATCGGCAAGCTCGCGCTCAAGCAGAACGTGGTAGTGGGTGGTGCCAGAAATATTCCGGGTGCCTCCCGCACCCGCGCCACAGTGATCGATCGCTTCCTTCATCGCCTCGATCACTTTGGGATGCTGGCCCATGCCGAGATAGTCGTTCGAGCACCAGACCGTCACTTCCTTCGGGCCTTCAGGTGTGTGGCGGGTCGCTCGCGGGAAGTTGCCGCGATGGCGCTCTAGGTCGGCAAATACGCGGTAGCGACCTTCCTGGTGCAGGCTATCTAACTCGCCCTTAAAATATGCTTCGAAATCCATCACATTCTCCAGAACCGTGCGACCGTTTTCGTGATTGCCGGATCGCACGTCAACCCCCGCTTAACCCATTCGCATCTGCTGCGGCAAATGGCCCATATTTTTGAACAATTCCAGACAAGAATAGCCGATCACCTCAAATTGACAATCGATTGCGTCCCGCGCTTCGCCCGGAAACGGTCCTCCTGCCCCTCGCCAGCGAATTCGCGTTCCTCTCCCCACGTGCTTGAGAGGACAGCCGGAAGCAGAAGAAAAACGCTAACCCTCCAGTGGACAACCATATTTTGCACGATATCTTTCCGTATCGGCAACGCTGCAATGACAGCCCATGCTGGTGGAGCTGAAGATTGGGGACGGCCTGTGCCGGAGGTTACCGGCGAGCTACTTTGGAGAGAGTTAATGAAGAAAGCCCTCGCGTTCGTATTGATCGGCCTGTCGATCGCAAGCTGCACCCCGACGGAACAGGGCGCCGGCATCGGCGCAGCCTCAGGCGCGCTCATCGGCGGCGCTGTTACCGGCAATGTCCGCGGCGCAGCTGTCGGCGGCGCAATTGGCGGCCTGACCGGCGCTGTCATCGGCAGCGTCGCCGAGCAGCCGGGACAATGCTATTACCGCGACCGCTACGGTCGCCGCTACATCGACGATTGCCCGCGCGGCGGTTATGGCAACGGTGGCTACTAAGAATTAGCCTCAAAACACCATCAAGTCCCGGGCCAAAATCCGGGACTTTTTGTTTGCCTGAACGGGTTTTTCAGCCTTTTCAGTTTAAAATGGTACACTTGGAGGAAGTTTGCCTCTATGGTAGCGCCGCGTTAACCCGTGAGAAACGCAGGGACGAGATAATTCTAATGTAACTCAAAAGCGGCGTATGCGTATTAGACGAACCGGCCCGAAGATTGGTATTGCGTATCGACGAGCAGGCACCGTTGTCGCGGTCGCGGCGACAGTTGCGCTCGGTCCGCAGTTTGCCGGCCACGCTCTCGCATTCAAGCTTTTCGGTATAAACTTCTTCGGCAAGGATGAAACGACCGATCAGGTCATCGATCCCGTTCACTATACGATCGACCTGAAAACCGGCAATGCCGACAAGGATCTGGCCGACGCATTGACCAAGGGTTCGATGCTTGTGGCAGACAAGGACAAGCCCGTTTCCGGCGATCTCGGCGTCGTCATCAAGGCAAGGGACGATCGCGACAGGCTGATCGCCACGCTCTATGAAAAAGCACGTTACGGCGGCGTCGTCACGGTGACCATCAACGGCACCAACATAGACGACCTGCCGCCGAACCCGACCTTTCCCCGGTCCAAGCCCGTCCCCGTGACCGTTACGATCGACCCCGGTCCTCTCTTCGTGCTGGGCAAGATCAAGTTCCTCGGCAGCGCGTCCACGCTTGATCCCGCGGCGTATGGATTGACGCCAGGTGGCGACGCAAGCTCGCTGAACATTCTGAAAGCCGGCGACAAGATCGTCAGCGACTTCAAGAACCAGGGGCGGCCGCTTGCCAAGGTCATCAAGCGCGACGTCATCGCCGATCATGATAAAAATACCGTCGACGTGACGCTTCAGGTCGATAGCGGTCCCATTGCGCCAATCGGCAATGTCGGAGTGACCGGCCAGAAAAGCGTCGATCCGGATTTCATCCGCCGTTACTCCCGTATCAACGAAGGCAAGCCCTATTCCCCGGATGAACTCAAGAAAGCCTCCGACCGCCTGCGCAAGCTCGGTGTTTTTTCAAGTGTAACGATCCGCGAGGCCGACAAGCTTGCGCCAAACGGCACTATACCGATGACAATCGAGGTGTCTGAAGGCAAGCAACGCTATTTCGGCGTCGGCGCGCAATATTCGACCATCGACGGCTTCGGCCTGCAGGGATACTGGGGGCATCGCAATCTCTTCGGGCAGGCGGAATCGCTTCGCATCGAAGGATCGGTTTCGCGGCTTGGCGAAACGACCGATGTCGGCAATCTCGATTATGCCGCCGGTATCGTCTATTCCAAGCCGGGCGCCTTCTACCCCTCGGCAACCTTCAATGCCAGCCTGAAGGCAAAGAGCGAGCATCCCGATACTTACGATGCCGACACGATAACCGCCGACGCCGGGCTCTCGCACGAGCTGAACGACTATGACACCTTCTCCTGGGGCGGCCGCATCTCTTATGAAAACAGCAGCACGGATGCCTTCGGCGACCAGCAATATCTGACCTTCTCGATCCCGCTGGAATTCGTCCGCGACACGCGTGACAACAAGCTCGATCCAACGACGGGCTATCGGGCCACCGTCGATGCCCAGCCCAGCTATGAAGCGCTCGGCGGTGCAATCTTCACGTCGCTGGAAGGATCGATTTCTGGCTACCAGGGTGTCGGCCCCAACGATAACGTCATCTTCGCCGGCAAGCTCGCCGCCGGCTCCCTGGTCGGCGGAAATGGCCTGGAAAGCATCCCCACCACCCGGCGTTTCTTTGCGGGCGGCGGCGGATCGGTGCGCGGCTATGGCTATCAGGAAATCACGCCCTATAATTCCCACGGAGACGCGACAGGCGGACGATCCTACGTAACGGCATCCGTCGAAGCGCGCATCAAGATTACAGATTCGATCGGCTTCGTGCCTTTCGTGGATGCCGGGAGCGTGACCGACAGCGCCTTTCCAGATGCTTCCGACCTGCGCATAGGCGCCGGTGCGGGAATACGATATGCAACGCCGTTCGGCCCGATCAGGCTCGACTTCGCAGTGCCGCTCAAGAAATATGACAACGGCACGTCCTATGGCATCTATGCCGGCATAGGCCAATCTTTCTGAGCGTTTTTCGGAGACCGGTCTACAAGCAGTCGTGAAGGTGAGGATAATATCGCTCTCATGAGCATCTTGATTCGAATCCTGGAGGGGCTGATCCGTCTGATCGTCTACGTGGCGCTGGCGGCCGTTGCCCTTGCGATCGCGCTCGTCCTCGTCGTCGGCTTTGCACCTTTCGCGACGCGCTTTGCAGTGGACGAAGTTACAAGGCTTGCATCGACACCCGACCGGATCATCACCGTCAGCGAACCCTCGGGATTGTTGACCGGCAAATTGCGCGCCGCCGCCATTATCGTCTCGGACAGCAAGGGTGTCGTGGCCGAAGTCCACAATCTCGCCGTCGATTGGTCGCCCTTGGCCCTGTTGACCGGAACCTTCCACGCCGACCGCGTCGCTGCCGATTCCGTTCTGGTCCAGAGAGCACCTGTCGCGACCACGCAACCCAGCCCGCCTCAACCGCCGGAGACAGAAAGCTCAGGCTTTTCTTTGCCTATTGCCATCGATATCGGCAAGGTTGATCTTCCTGATCTCCGCCTTGGTCACGATATCGCCGGGCAGGATTTCACGCTCGCCGCGGCCGGCAGCGTACGCGCCGACAGAGCCAGCATCGACCTCATTCTCAATGCCTCCCGCCTGGACGCACCCGAAGCCAAGCTTTCCGCCGACGTTGCCTTTGCTCCCGCGGAAAATCGGCTCAATCTGAAGGCACAGCTTGCCGAACCCAAGGGCGGCATGCTCGCCGGCATGTTGCGCCTGCCTGGCAATCCGGCAATGAACATCGATGTCAGCGGCGAAGGCCCGCTCTCCGACTGGAAAGGCAAACTGCAAGCCGCCTTGGACGGCCAGCCGACCGTGGCAATCGACGGCCACCACGCGCTTACTGACGATGGTCTGCACCATATCGAGGTCAAGGGCGGCGGCAATGTCGATTCGCTGCTGCCTCCCAACTTCCGGCCGCTCTTTGCCGGCAAGACGACCATCGATGTTGCCGCAACCTTCAACGACAAAGGCAAGATCGATATACAGACGGGGAATATGGCGACCGGCGCCGTGGTTCTGGCCGCGTCAGGCACGCTCGACCCCGCCGGCAACAACAGCCTCAACGCCAATCTTATCGGCACATCCGGTCCGGTCGACTTCCGCTGGCCTCTCGAGGACGGGCAGGTTCGCGCCCTGATCACGCGGGTGGATGTGGCGATGACCGGGGCTGCTCAGGCCGTCAAGATCGATGCCAGGGCCCAGGTCGACAGCGCCGACACCCCACAAGGTCAGATCGGCAAAATCGATCTGACCGCCAAGAGCGATGCATTCAATCTTGCCACCGCATCGGGGCCGCTGCAGGTTCGCCTCGCAGTCGGACAGGCGGCATTCCTCGATCCCGACCTCAACCGCATGATCCGTGCGCCGCTGAACCTGACGGCGCCGCTTCAGTTGTCTCCAAACAATATCGGCTTCAACGGCACCACGCTTGAAAGCGCCAGCATCGGCGGCACGGTGAACGGCCGCTATACGCTGACCTCCAAATCGCTGAACGGCAATTTCAAGATCTTTGTGCTTCCCACCGTTCTGCCGGATGCGGTTGCCGGGAAATTCGATACCACGATCTCGCTCGAAGGCCAGGTCGCGGGAACGATCCCATCGAAATTCAATCTCTCGAATCTCAGCCTGAAATCTGGCACGGCCGAAGTCAGCGGCAATGCCACGCTGGACGACCAGACGCTGACCGCCGACCTGTCCGGCAAGCTGCTCAAGCTTTCCAAGCTGCTCGACAATGCCGATGGCGAGGCTGATTTCACTGCCAAGGCCAAGGGGCCGCTGACGGCGCTCGGCATCGATGCGACGCTAAAGGCGATCAACGTCAAGCTGGCCGGTCGGCTCCTCGACACGCTTGATGTCGCTTTGACCGGCACCGCCGATCCCAAAGCACCCCAGGCAACGGTCAAGGCGACCGGCTCGATCGACAACAAGCCGATCAGCATTTCCGCCAACGCGATCTCGAAGGATGGACGCACCAGCATTCCGGCGCTTTCAGCCGAGGTCGGCGCCAACAAGCTGCAGGGGAAACTGGACCTCTCGCCCGCTTTCGAGCCGAACGGCAGCTTCACCTTCGACTTTCCCGATCTCGGCTTGCTCGCGGCACTCGCCGGTCAGACTGCTGCCGGCGACCTCAAGGGCTCGGTCGATCTTTCCAGCGCCAACGGCAAGATGGGCGTAAAGGTCAACGCAGCAGGCGCCAGCATCAAGCGCGATACGCTGTCGATCACCAAGCCGAATATCGCACTGACCATCGACGATCTGAAGGCTTTCTCCGCCAATGGCACCGTCCGGGCCGATGAGATCGCCTCCGGCACCAACCGCGTGTCCGGGCTGAGCCTGACTTTCACCCAGCAGGGCAACCGCACCGATTTCAACCTGAAGGCCAGTTACGACAATGCTCCGGTAACGGCAGCCGGCAATGTCCAGACCGGCGGCGGCCAGACGATCGTCAGCCTGGACAATTTTGCTGCCGCTCCGCGCAGCATTCCGGTCAGGCTCGCTTCCCCGACCAGGATCGCCATCAAGGATGGCGTGACGACGCTCGCCGGGCTGACCATTCAGACCGGCAATGGCTCCGTCACTGTCGACGGCACTGCGGCCGACGTGCTGAAGATCAACGCCAAGGTCGCCAATCTCCCTGCGAGCCTCGCCAACACCTTCGTCCCGACACTGGATGCCGCAGGCACCATCTCGGGCACGATCACCGTGACCGGCAAGGCGGCAGCACCCGTGATCGGCTTCCAGACGGACTGGAGCGGTGCCGTGACGAGCCAGACGAAGCAGGCTGGCCTTGCTCCGCTCGGCATCAAGGCGAACGGCCAGTTTGCCGACAACAGGGTGACGATCACCATCGATCTCAGCGGCCAGGACGGATTGACCCTTAACGGCGGCGGCAGCGTCGCCGTGGCGGGCAACAAGGCACTTGCGATGAAGTTCGACGGCAGCGTGCCGTTCAGCGCCCTTTCCGGCCAGCTTGGCGCCCAGGGCTTCGATATGAGTGGCGCCGCACGGATCAGCCTGCAGATCGGCGGCACGACCGATACGCCTGCGATAACAGGCACGGTCACGACGGATGGCGCAAGACTGGTCGACGTTCGCCGCAATCTTGCCCTTAACGGTCTTGCCGTCACCGTCAGCCTCGACGGCAGGCAGGCGACGATCTCGCGCTTCAGCGGCACGCTTGCGAGCGGCGGCAGCATATCGGTGAGCGGCACCATCGGCATTGTGCCCCAGAGCGGATTTCCTGCCGATATCACCGTCAGGCTTAATAACGCCACCTATGTCGACGGCACCCTGGTCAATGCCAGCGTCGACGGCACTTTGGGGCTGAAGGGGCCGATCCTGACGGCGCCGGTGCTGAGCGGTGCCCTGAAACTGAACAAGGCCTCGATCATCGTTCCGGAAAAACTGCCCGCCTCGCTGTCCGAAATCAACATTCAGCACCGGAATGCCCCCGCTGCCGTTCGGGCTCAATTCAAGGACGAGAAGCCGCAGGGGCCGAGCGACAAGTCGACCACGCTTGGTCTTGATCTGAAACTGGATGCGCCCTCGCAGATTTTCGTGCGCGGCCGCGGCATCGATGCAGAGCTTGGCGGCAGCATCGTCATCAAGGGAACCGCCGCAGCGCCGATCGTTTCCGGCGGCTTCACAATGCGCCGCGGCAGGCTCACCATTCTCAGCCGCCGGCTCGATTTCGCCAATACCAGCAAGATCAGCTTTGCCGGCGATCTGACGCCGACGCTGGACATGACGGCAACATCGCCTGCCGGCTCGACGACCGTCACCATCAGCGTCGCAGGTGTTGCAACCGACCCGTCGATCACGTTCTCTTCCTCGCCGGCACTGCCGCAGGACGAAGTTCTGGCGCAGCTGATCTTTGGCCAGTCCATGTCGAAGCTTTCCGCCCTGCAGATCGCCCAGCTCGCCGATGCGGCAAGCCAGCTTGCCGGCGGACGCTCGACCTCGCTCTTCGAAGGCCTGCGCAGCCATCTCGGCGTCGATGACCTCGATATCACGACCGATGCAAAGGGGCAGGCGCAGGTCAGCGCCGGCAAATATCTCAACAAGCGCACCTATATCGAGCTGCAGCAGGGTGCATCCAACTCCAGCAAGGCGATCATCAATCTCGATGTCGGCCGTGGAGTGAAACTGCGCGGTGCGGCCGGCTCGAACGGCGCCGGCGAAGCCGGCATCGTCTACGAGCACGAGTACTGATCAGAAGCCGGTCTTGCTCGTCTTCAGCAGGATATTGGTTTCCGTCGTGTTGATGCCGTCGATCAGACGGATGCGACGCAGCGTTTCGTCGAAGGCGGCAAGATCGCGGTCCTCGAGTTCGGCGATGAAATCCCATCTGCCATTGGTGCTGTGCAGCGCCCGGACCTGTGGCAGGCCGCGAAGCTGATCGGCAACCCGATCCGCCATCCTGCCGAGCACCTCGATCATCACGATGGCCCGCACGCCCGCCGCGCGCCCTTCATGCCCGGTGCGGATCGTGAAGCCGGTAATGGTGCCGCTTTCCACCAGCCGTTCGATGCGCGCCGAAATGGTGGCACGCGAGGCGCCGGTCATCGCCGCGAGCGAGGAGACTGAGGTGCGCGCATTGTGCCGCAACGCGCTGAGGAGATCGCGATCCAGATCGTCCATGGACTTCTCATTTTGACAAAAAGCATATTACGATATGTCAGCTTCTACTCGATTTTCGGCATTTTTCCATCTTTTTGCTGTCACGCGCGTGACAGATAATGCGTCGACGCATCGCAATCAGGGGACCGCAATCGATGAATACACAACCAACTTCAGTCACTCTCATCGGCGTCCCCCTGGAGGAGGGTTCCGGTCAGCGCGGCGCCGCAATGGGACCCACCGCGCTCCGGATCGCGGGCATCGAAACGACACTAACCGAGCTCGGCCATCGGGTCGTCGACAGCGGCGATCTTCACCCGGAGCCGGCCGCAGACCTGCCGGACCATCCGCGAGCCCACAATCTGAAGATTGTCGGCGCTTTCACCCGCGCCCTGGAAGCAAAGGTCCACGATGTCGCCACAGCCGGCGACTTTCCGCTGATCCTCGGAGGCGATCATGCGCTTTCTATGGGCAGCGTTTCCGGCATGGCGCGCTATGCCGCAAGCATCGGCCGCCCGCTCTTCGTGCTGTGGCTCGACGCCCATGCCGATTTCAATTCGCCCGAGACGACGCCATCGGGCAATATTCACGGCATGCCGGTTGCCTTCTTCTGCGGAGAGTCGGAGATCGCCGATATCCTGCCGAGAGATCGCCCGCTGGTCGATCCGCGCAACGTCTACCAGGTCGGCATTCGCTCCGTCGATCCGCATGAGCGCGTGGAAATCCGCGAACACGGCGTCAATGTCTTCGACATGCGCTCGATCGACGAACAGGGCGTTGCCGCCATCATGCGCAATATCCTGACGACCATCACCAATGCCGATGGCCTGCTGCATGTCAGCCTCGACGTCGATTTCCTCGACCCTGACGTCGCGCCCGGCGTCGGCACCACGGTTCCCGGCGGCGCGACCTTCCGTGAGGCGCATCTCGTCATGGAGATGCTGTCGGACAGCGGTCTCGTATCCTCGCTTGATGTCGTCGAGCTCAATCCCTTCCTCGATGATCGCGGCAAGAGCGCGCGTGTGCTCGTCGAACTGACCGCCAGCCTCTTCGGCCGGCGCATCTTCGACAGGCCGACCCGCGCCGCTTGACCGCTTGAATTCTGGGAGGAAAACAAAATGAACGCATTAACCGATCTGATCGCCACCGAACAGCGCCTCGGCGCGCACAACTACAAGCCGCTCGACGTCGTCCTGACCCGAGGCGAAGGCGTCTATGTCTGGGATACCGATGGCAAGCGCTATCTCGATTGCCTCTCGGCCTATTCCGCGGTCAACCAGGGCCATTGCCATCCGAAGATCCTGGCGGCCATGGTCGAGCAGGCCGGTCGGCTGACGCTGACCTCCCGCGCTTTCCGTAATGACCAGCTGGCCCATCTCTACGAGGAACTGGCGGCGCTCACGGGCTCCCACAAGATCCTGCCGATGAATTCAGGCGCCGAAGCAGTTGAAACAGCCATCAAGGCCGTCCGCAAATGGGGTTACGAGGTCAAGGGTGTCCCCGAGAACCAGGCGGAAATCATCGTCTGCTCCGATAATTTCCATGGCCGAACGCTCAGCATCATCAGCTTCTCGACCGATCCCGATGCACGCGCGGGCTTCGGCCCCTACACGCCGGGCTTCAAGACCGTGCCCTTTGGCGATTCCGATGCCCTTGCGGCAGCGATCAACGCCAACACGGTTGCGGTGCTGATCGAGCCGATCCAGGGCGAAGCCGGCGTCATCATCCCGCCGCCAGGCTATTTCACCCGCGTTCGCGAGCTCTGCACCGTCAACAACGTGACGCTGATCCTCGACGAGATCCAGACCGGCCTTGGCCGCACGGGCAAGCTGCTCGCCGAAGAGCATGAGGGGATAGAGGCCGATGTGACGCTGATCGGCAAGGCGCTCTCGGGCGGCTTCTATCCGGTCTCGGCGGTCCTTTCCAATTCTGAAGTCCTGGGCGTTCTGAAGCCAGGCCAGCATGGATCGACCTTCGGCGGCAATCCGCTCGCCTGCGCCGTCGCGCGTGCAGCACTCAAGGTCTTGACCGAGGAAGGCATGATCGAGAATGCAGCCGAGATGGGCGACTACTTTCTCGAGGGCCTTCGGTCGATCCGCTCCAACATCGTCAAGGATGTGCGCGGCCGCGGGTTGATGATGGCAGTTGAGCTGGAGCCGGAAGCCGGCGGTGCACGGCAATATTGCCATGCGCTGAAGGATCTCGGCCTTTTAGCCAAGGACACCCACGACCACACAATTCGGCTCGCGCCTCCGCTCGTCATAACCCGCGATCAGGTTGACTGGGCCATGGGACAGATGGAAAAAGTTCTCGCATGACGCGACGCACGCCGCCGACCGCAATTTTTGCGGAAGGTTCTCATGCATATTAGCAAAAATTACTTCTAAAAAAGTCATACCATTCAATGAAATGGTATGACTTTTTAATATCTTCGACAATAAATTAGAAGCTTGAAGCATAGTAGATGTATATCGCTGTGCTTCAGCTTCCCGTCGCATGACGCGGCATTGCTAATAAATTATCAACCGCCGCCCCAGACTTACGATTCTGATTGTCATCCAGCCGTCGGAAGAGATCGGTTGGAATACTCTCTTCTGCGATACTCCGTTGCAGGAAGAGCTCGTCCGCACAATGGATCATCAGGCTGCCGCGGAAATTGAGGATCGGCATGTCCATTATCTCATTGGGTCTAATGTCTGACGCAAAGGCGATCAGCGCCGCATTGATGAAGTCGCAGGCCATGATCGAGTTCGATCTGAACGGCATTGTGCTCCATGCGAACGAGAATTTCTGCAATGCGCTCGGCTATTCGCTCACCGAAATAGTCGGCAAGCACCATCGCATGTTTTGCGAACCAGAATATGCCGCCTCCGCTGAATACCGCCAATTCTGGGCTGACCTCGGCAAGGGAAAATTTGCCTCCGGCGAGTTCAAGCGCATCGCCAAGGGCGGCCGCGATACCTGGATCCAGGCAACCTACAATCCACTCTTTTCCGGCGGAAAGCCCTATAAGGTCGTCAAGTTCGCCAGCGTTATCACCGACGCCAAGCTTCGCGCCGCCGATGCGGAAGGCAAGATCCACGCTCTTTCGAGAGCGCAGGCCGTCATCGAATTCACCCCAGCCGGCGAAATTCTCACCGCCAACAAAAACTTCCTGACCGTTTTGGGCTATGAACTCGGCGAGATCGTCGGGCGCCATCACTCGCTGTTTTGCGAAGCAGACTATGCCCGCTCGGAAGAATACAAGGCGTTCTGGCGCAAGCTCGCCGCCGGCGAGTTCGTCGCACAGGAATTCAAGCGGATCGGCAAGGGTGGCAGGATCGTCTGGATTCAGGCGTCCTACAATCCGATCTTCGATATGAACGGTCGCGTCTTCAAGGTCGTGAAATTCGCAACCGACATTACCGAGCGCGTCAACGCTGTCGATAGCCTCGCGGCGGGTCTCACCGCCCTTGCGCAAGGCGACCTCGTCTCGCGGATCGAGAAGCCCTTCACGCAAGCGCTCGAGAAGGTTCGTGTCGACTTCAACAACTCGATCGAGAAGCTCGAGATGGCGATGCGTGTCGTCGCGCAGAACGCAGCGGCCATCGCTTCCAGCTCCAGCGAAGTCCGCTCAGCCTCGGACGATCTGGCAAGACGCACCGAACAGCAGGCGGCCGCCGTCGAGGAAACCGCAGCGGCACTCGAACAGATCACGCAAACCGTTGCCGATAGCGCGCGGCGGGCCGAAGAAGCGGCTTCGCTCGTCACGGCGACCAGACGCGGCGCCGAACATTCCGGCAATGTGGTCAAGAATGCGGTTGGCGCTATGGGAGAGATCGACAAGTCGTCGAGCGAGATCAGCAATATCATCAGCGTCATCGACGATATCGCCTTTCAGACGAACCTTCTTGCACTGAACGCGGGCGTCGAGGCGGCCCGTGCGGGTGAGGCCGGCAAGGGTTTTGCCGTCGTGGCGCAGGAAGTCCGGGAACTGGCGCAGCGTTCCGCCAAGGCGGCAAGGGAAATCAAGACCCTCATCAACGCTTCCTCGGAACAGGTCAGGCAGGGTGTCTCGCTGGTCGGCGAAACCGGTCGTGCGCTTGAGGAGATCGTAAAGCAGGTTGGCGAGATCGATACCAATGTCTCCGCCATCGTCATCGCTGCCCGCGAACAGGCAACAGGGCTCAAGGAAATCAACAATGCCGTCAACGCGATGGACCAAGGCACACAGCAGAATGCGGCCATGGTCCAGCAGACGACAACTGCAAGCCACAGTCTCGCGCAGGAAGCGGAGAACCTGCGAAATCTGCTGGCGCAATTTAGATTTGGGCAACACTCTTCGGCTACAGTTGAAATGAGGCGGCCAGATGCTCGTATTTCGGCATCGTCGGCACCTCGCCCGAGGGTCAAGGCCGTCCGCGCCAATGGTGGCGCCGCAGCTGTCGCCCAGGCTCCGGATAGTTGGGAAGAATTTTAATGGCGACGATCAATTCCACAAGCTTCAGCGGCGACACACTCGAGATCATTGCCTTCCGGCTGCATGATCAGGAATTCTGTGTGAAGACGACGACCATCCGCGAAATCCGCGGCTGGGCTCCGTCCACGCCGATCCCGCACGCTCCGACCGATGTCATCGGCGTTATGAACTTGCGCGGCTCGGTCATTCCGATCATCGACCTCGCCTACAAGCTCGGCATGAAGAGCACGCTCGCCAACGAGCGCAGCGCCATCGTCGTCGCCGAAGTGCACAATATGGTCATCGGCATGCTGGTCGATCGCGTGTCCGACATTCTCACCATTTCGTCGAGCCAGGTTCAGCCGGTTCCGGAAGTCACCGCTTCCTTCGACCGCGCCTATTGCGAAGGCATCATCGCAACTGAAAACGGCATGATTTGCTTCCTGAACCTTGCAAAGATGTTCAAGGAAAGCGAAGCCGAAGAACTGGCTGCCTGATCGTAAGATCGAAATTATCTGCGGATGGATTTGAAACGCTCCGGTAATTCGGGGCGTTTTATTTTATCGCCGTATAGGAATTTGCCATGCGACGCATGAGTTCATTCCGTAATCTACCTGCAACTTTTTATTTCATTAGTTATTTATAATAAACCAATAATTAACGATGTCGTCTCAATGTGGTCGTGCAGCGACAACCCTACACGAGAAAAGATCTGCACTTGGTATCGAAGGAAACCCGCGGACCGGTCAGGAAAACGGTCGATACGGATTCCGCGATATCCAGGGCCGATCACCCAGGGAAATGAATTCTCTTCGCTTCGCGTAGCAGTCCCGATGATGTGGGCCACCTGATCTTCTGCAACGTCTTTGGTCGAGCATTGGAGGGGAATCATGCTTGCCTTCGGAAGAACATCGAACGCGAAATACATTCTGGATGCCATATCGAAATCCCAGGCGATCATCGAATTCGACCTGAAGGGTAATATCCTCACGGCAAACGAAAACTTCTGCAACGCCATGGGATATCAGTTGGGCGAAATCGTCGGCAAGCATCACAGCATGTTCTGCGATCCCGCATATACGGCAAGTCAGGAGTACCGGGACTTCTGGGCAAGGCTCGGACGTGGCGAATACGAAGCCACCAACTATAAGCGCCTTGCGAAAGGTGGCCGGGAGATCTGGATCCAGGCGTCCTACAATCCGGTCTGTCGTGGCGGCAGGCCGTTCAAGGTCGTAAAATTTGCGTCCGACATTACCGCCGTAAAGACAAAGGCGATCGAGGATTCCGGCAAGCTGGACGCCCTGTCCCGCTCGCAGGCCGTCATCGAATTCAAGCCGAACGGCGAAATCCTGACCGCCAACGAGAATTTCTGCAAGGCTATGGGCTATAGCCTCGCCGAGATCGTCGGCAAGCACCACAGTATCTTCTGCGACCAGGCCTACACACGTACCGATGACTACGCGAACTTCTGGCGGCGTCTTGTTGCCGGGGAGTTTATCGCCAATGAATTCGTCCGATACGGCAAGGGCGGTCGCGAAATTTGGATCCAGGCCGCCTATAATCCCATCGTCGATGCCAACGGCAAGGTCTTCAAGGTCGTCAAATTTGCGACCGACGTGACCGAGCGCATGAGCGCCATCGCCTTGCTCGGGACCAGTATGAAGGCGCTGGCCGACGGCGACCTGACGCAATCGCTCGACAGGCCCTTCGTCCCCTCCATGGAGCAGCTGCGGCATGACTTCAACGGAGCCATCGAGAGGCTGTCCTCCGCCATGCGCACCATTGCCGGCAATTCAAACGCGATTGCAGCCGGCGCGAAGGAAGTCGGCGCAGCGGCCGACGCCTTCTCCAAGCGCACCGAACAGCAGGCTGCATCGGTCGAGGAAACCGCTGCAGCGCTCGAGGAGATAACGACAACAGTCAACGATTCCAGCCTGCGCGCCGACGAGGCCGGACGGCTGGTCGCCAAAACCAAGCAGGGCGCCGAACAATCGGGCAGCGTCGTGCGCAATGCCGTCGCCGCCATGGATCAGATCGAGCAATCTTCCCGGGAGATCAGCAGCATCATCGGCGTCATCGATGATATCGCCTTCCAGACGAACCTTTTGGCGCTGAATGCCGGCGTCGAGGCCGCTCGTGCTGGCGAGGCGGGCAAGGGCTTTGCGGTCGTCGCCCAGGAGGTTCGCGAGTTGGCACAGCGCTCTGCAAGCGCTGCCAAGGAGATCAAGGCGCTGATCACAACTTCAAGCCAATTGGTCAAGAACGGCGTGGATCTGGTCGGGCAAACAGGCAAGGCGCTGGAAGAAATCGTCGTTCAAGTCGGCGATATCAATTTGAATGTCTCAGCGATCGTCGATGCTTCGAAGGAGCAGGCGACCGGGCTCAAGGAGATCAACCACGCCGTCAATTCGATGGATCAGGCGACGCAACAAAACGCTGCCATGGTCGAGGAAAGCACCGCCGCAAGCCATAAGCTGACGGCAGAGGCCGAGGAGCTGCGCGCCCTGCTATCCCAGTTCCACGTCGGTGGTCAGACCATGGTCTCGCGTCCCGTGCCGGTCAGTGCGCACCAAAGGCCCGCCAGCTCCCCTGCCCTGCACCTGATATCCCGCGTCACCAAGGCGCATGGCTCCGCAGCCCCGGCGGGCGATAGTTGGGAAGAATTCTGAAGAGGTTGAAGGGATCGAAAGTCCTGCGTTATCCCTAAACGACAAAGCGGCCCTTGCGGCCGCTTTGTTTTTCAGGCTGACTTCGCCGCCTCCGAAGGGCGATGAATGAGCGGTGCGGCCTCTAGGACCAGCGGGCTCAATCCTTCGCCTCCCTGATCGATGATCTCGAACAACTGGCGCCGCATCCGCGGCTCCCAGAATTTGTTGATATGCGTGGCGACGCCGGGCGCGGCCTCCTCCGCCGGCTGGGACTTGAAGAAGGTCGCAATCTGGTTGGCCATGTAGACGAGCTTGGCCTGAATCTTATCATGCGACATCGGCAATGCTTCCAGGAACGATACGATGGGAATGGGTGAAAATCTCGAAATCCTCGCCGCGCACCAGCGCGACAAGCGTCATGCCGGCATCCTCGGCCGTGCGGATGGCAAGCGCCGTCGGCGCTGAAATGGCAATCAGGGTGGAGCTTCCGAGAATGGCCGCCTTCTGCACCATCTCAACCGACAGACGGCTGGTGACGGCAACCGCCCCTTCGCTTCCCTTCGTGCCAGAGCGGATGACGGCGCCGCAAAGCTTGTCCAGCGCATTGTGCCGGCCGACATCCTCGCGCACCGCGATCAATCCCTTAGCCGGCACATAAAACCCGGCGCCGTGCACCGCCCGCGTCTCGCGATGCAGCGGTTGCGCGTCATTGAGCAGCTTGATGGCGCGGACAATGTCGTCATGCGAGAATTTCAGCGCAGCGGCAGAAACGTCGGGCACCTGGCGCACCGCCTGTTCGATCGACTCGATCCCGCAGAGCCCGCAACCGACAGGCCCGGCCATGCTGCGGCGGCGCTTGCGCAACGCATCCTCGACATCTTCTACGAGCGTCACCTGAACGTCGATGCCCTTCTCGTCTTCGACGATCTCTATTCCCGCAATCTGCGCCCGATTGCTAATAATCCCTTCGGTCAGGCTGAAACCGACGGCAAAGTCCTCAAGATCATCCGGCGTTGCCATCATAACCGCATGGGAGGAACCGCCATAGGAAAAAGCGATCGGCACCTCTTCCGGCACGATGCGTGAGCCGGTCTGCACGACACCATTGCGGCGGACTATTTCGGGGGCGGAGTTGGTGGTTTTGAAGGTGCTCATGCGGGGATACCCCCCTCTGCCCTGCCGGGCATCTCCCCCACAAGGAGGGAGATCGGCTGGAAGCGACGGCTTCCCCAAACAATAGACTTTCCAAATTGCCGCGACATCAACGAGGCGGGAAGCCAAAGCAACTTGTAATCTCCCCCCGTGTGGGGGAGATGCCCGGCAGGGCAGAGGGGGGTGTAACCTGCACTCGGCACAATTATTCAGCTGCCTCCAGCTTGCCCGCAATCCGGCGCGACTGCCGCGCCTGTTCGTCATATTCGAGCTGCCATTCAGACGGCCCGTTCGACGGCGAGATCTGCACTGCCGTCACCTTATATTCCGGGCAATTCGTCGCCCAGTCGGAAAAGTCAGTGGTGATGACATTAGCCTGCGTATTGGGATGATGGAAGGTGGTGTAGACGACACCGGGCGCGACGCGATCGGTGATCAGGGCCCTCAGCGTCGTATCGCCGGAGCGGCTGGCAAGCCTGACCCAGTCGCCGTCGCGGATGCCGCGCTGTTCGGCATCGTGCGGATGGATTTCTAGCCGATCTTCCGCGTGCCAGACGACATTTTCCGTGCGCCTCGTCTGCGCGCCGACATTGTACTGGCTGAGAATGCGGCCGGTGGTCAGAAGCAGCGGGAAGCGCGGGCCGGTCCGTTCGTCTGTCGGCACATATTCGGTGCGGATGAACTTGCCCTTGCCGCGCACGAAACCGTCGGTGTGCATGATCGGCGAGCCCAGCGGATGGGCCTCGTTGCAGGGCCACTGAACCGAGCCAATCTTATCCAGATAGTCGTAGGAGACCATGGCGAAACTCGGCGTCGTTGCGGCAATCTCGTCCATGATTTTGGACGGATGCTGGTAGTTCCAGCCAAGGCCCATGGCCTTCGCCATATTCTGCGTGACTTCCCAGTCGGCATAGCCGTTGCGCGGCGTCATCACCTTCCGCACCCGGTTGATGCGCCGCTCGGCATTGGTGAAGGTCCCGTCTTTTTCGAGGAAGGTAGAGCCAGGCAGGAAGACATGCGCATAGTTGGCCGTCTCGTTCAGGAAGAGGTCGTGGACGACGACGCATTCCATCGCGGCAAGACCGGCTGCAACGTGCTTGGTATCAGGATCGGACTGGAGAATGTCCTCGCCCTGGATATAGAGCGCCTTGAAAGTGCCCTCGACGGCCGCATCCAGCATGTTCGGGATGCGCAGACCCGGCTCGTTATTAAGCTTGACGCCCCAGAGCTTCTCGAAGATGTCGCGTGTCGCATCGTCCGAGATGTGACGATAACCGGGCAGTTCGTGCGGGAAAGAGCCCATGTCGCAGGAGCCCTGCACATTGTTCTGGCCACGCAGCGGGTTCACGCCGACGCCAGGACGGCCGATATTGCCGGTCACCATGGCAAGGTTGGCAATCGCCATGACCGTCGTCGAACCCTGGCTGTGTTCGGTCACGCCGAGGCCGTAATAGATCGCGCCATTGCCGCCCTTGGCATAGAGCCGTGCAGCCCCGCGCACGAGTTCGGGCGAGACGCCTGTATATTGCTCGACCGCCTCCGGGCTGTGCTGAGGCTCGGCGACGAAGGCCGCCCAATCCTCGAATTCCGACCAGTCGCAACGCTCGCGAATGAACTTTTCGTCGAAGAGGCCTTCGGTGACGATGACATGAGCCAGCGCCGTCATCATGGCGACGTTGGTGCCAGGCTTCAGCGGCAGATGATACGCTGCCTCCACATGCGGCGTCTTGACGAGATCGATGCGGCGCGGATCGATAACGATCAGCTTGGCGCCCTGGCGCAGCCGCTTCTTCAGCCGCGAGCCGAAGACCGGATGCCCATCGGTCGGGTTCGCGCCGATGACGATAACGACATCGGACTGCTCGACACTGTCGAAATTCTGTGTGCCGGCCGAGGTTCCGAATGTCTGGCCAAGACCGTAGCCGGTTGGCGAATGGCAGACGCGGGCGCAGGTATCGACGTTGTTGTTGCCGAAACCGGCGCGCACCAGCTTCTGCACGAGGTAAGTCTCTTCATTCGTGCAGCGCGACGATGTAATGCCGCCGACGGATTCGCGGCCATACTGATACTGGATGCGACGGAACTCGTTTGCCACATGCGCATAGGCCTCTTCCCAGGTCACTTCGCGCCAGGGATCGGTGATCTTCTCGCGGATCATCGGATTGAGGATGCGGTCCTTATGCGTCGAATAGCCATAGGCGAAGCGGCCCTTGACGCAGGAATGCCCGCGGTTCGCTTGTCCATCTTTCCAGGGCACCATGCGCACCAGTTCCTCGCCGCGCATCTCCGCCTTGAAGGAACAGCCGACGCCGCAATAGGCGCAGGTGGTGACGACGGAATGTTCGGGCTGGCCGATCTCGATCACAGATTTTTCCGTCAGCGTCGCGGTCGGGCAGGCCTGTACGCAGGCGCCACAGGAGACGCATTCGGAATCGATGAAATGCTCGTGCATGCCGGGCGAGACGCGCGAACCGAAGCCACGCCCCTCGATCGTCAGCGCAAACGTGCCCTGCACTTCCTCGCAAGCACGGACGCAGCGCGAACAGACGATGCACTTTGACGGATCATAAGTGAAGTACGGGTTCGACTCGTCCTTCGGCATCCATTTCAGATTAATGTCGCCGCTGTTGCGCGCCTTGACATGGTTGTCGCCCTCATAACCGTAGCGCACGTTACGCAGACCGACGGCACCCGCCATGTCCTGAAGCTCGCAATCGCCGTTGGCGGCACAGGTCAGGCAGTCGAGCGGATGGTCGGAGATGTAAAGCTCCATCACGCCGCGGCGGATATCCTTCAGCCGGCCGGTCTGGGTGTGTACGACGAGGCCGGGAGCAACCGGTGTGGTGCAGGACGCAGGCGTACCATTCCGGCCTTCGATCTCGACGAGACAGAGCCGGCAGGAGCCGAAGGCATCCACCATATCGGTCGCGCAGAGTTTCGGCACCTGGATACCGGCTTCCATCGACGCGCGCATGATCGAGGTGCCTTCCGGCACGGTGATCTGACGACCGTCGATGGTGAGCGTCACCATGGCCTCGGATGTCGAGGCCGGCGTTCCGTAGTCGATTTCAGGGACGAGAGACATGGTCTTATTCCGCCGCTTCAATGAGAGGTGCCGGAGAGAAATCCTCCGGAAAATGCGTCATGGCGCTCACCACGGGATAGGGAGTGAAACCGCCAAGCGCGCAAAGGGAACCGAATTTCATCGTGTTGCATAGATCGGCGAGCAACGCCCGGTTCTTCTCCGGTTCGATGCCTTGAGCAATCTTGTCCGCCGTCTCGACGCCGCGCGTCGAGCCGATGCGGCAGGGCGTGCACTTGCCGCAGCTTTCGATGGCGCAGAATTCCATCGCAAAACGCGCCTGCTTCAGCATGTCGGCGGTATCGTCGAAGACGACGAGACCAGCATGGCCGATCAGGCCATCCTTGGCCGCAAAGGCTTCATAATCAAAGGGCGTGTCGAACAGCGCCCGCGGGAAATAGGCACCCAGGGGCCCGCCGACCTGCACAGCCTTGACCGGGCGGCCGGTCGCCGTTCCGCCGCCGATCGTATCGACGATCTCGCCCAGCGAAAGACCGAACGCCGTCTCGAAAAGACCGCCATATCTCACATTGCCGGCAATCTGCAGCGGAATGGTGCCGCGCGAACGGCCCATGCCGAAATCGCGATAGAAGGCGGCCCCCTTCTCCATGATCACGGGCACGGAGGCGAGCGAAATGACGTTGTTGATGACGGTCGGACAGCCGAACAAGCCTTTGTGTGCCGGTAGCGGCGGCTTGGCTCGCACGATGCCGCGCTTGCCCTCAAGGCTGTTGAGCAGTGCGGTTTCCTCGCCACAGACATAGGCGCCGGCGCCGGTGCGAATCTCCATGTCGAAGGCACGGCCGGAGCCGAGGACCGAGCTGCCCAGAACACCGGCCTTGCGCGCGATCTCGACTGCCGCGGTCATGGCAGCAATCGCATGCGGATATTCCGAGCGCGTATAGATGAAGCCCTTGGTGGCCCCGGTTGCGAGCCCGGCAATCGCCATTCCTTCGATCAGCACGAAGGGATCGCCCTCCATGATCATCCGGTCGGCAAAGGTGCCGCTATCGCCCTCGTCGGCATTGCAGACGATATATTTGCGATCACCAGCGGCATCCGCGACGGTCTTCCATTTGATGCCGGTCGGGAAGCCCGCGCCACCGCGACCGCGAAGCCCTGAATCAGTGACTTCCTTAACGACCTCGGCAGGCGCCATCGAGATCGCCCGCTTGAGCCCGGCAAGACCGCCATGCGCCTCATAATCCCCAAGCGAAAGCGGATCGGTGATGCCGCAGCGGGCAAAGGTCAGGCGGGTCTGGCTTTTCAGGAACGGGAGGTCCTCGACCTCCCCGAGACAGAGCGGATGCGAAGCGCCTTCGGCAAGGCCGGCATCGAAAAGGGAGGCGATATCCCGTGCCTTGACCGGCCCGTAGCCGATGCGCTTTCCATCCACGTCGACCTCGACCAGAGGCTCCAGCCAGAACATGCCGCGCGAGCCATTGCGCACGATCTTTGCATCCACGCCGCGGGTTGCAATTTCCTTGGCAATCGCATCCGCCACCTTCTCGGCGCCGAGCGCCAGGGCGGCCGCATCACGCGGGACGTAAATCCGGACGGTCATCGGCGCGCCTCCGCAACCATTTCGTCAACGGTCTCATCGTCGACGCGGCCATAAACCTCGCCATCCAGCATCGCTGCCGGCGCGCAGGCGCAGAGCCCGAGGCAATAGACAGGCTCCAAGGTCACACCGCCATCAAGCGTCGTCTGATGAAAATCGATGCCAAGGAGCTTCTTTACGCGTTCCGCAAGTGCATCCCCACCCATCGACTGACAGGCCTCTGCACGACAGAGCTTCAGCACATGCCGGCCCGCAGGACGGTCGCGATAGTCATGATAGAAGGTCATGACGCCATGGACTTCGGCGCGGGAAAGGTTCAGCCCGCTGGCAATCAGCGGCAGGACGTCCTGCGGCACATAACCGAACTCTTCCTGTATGCCGTGGAGAATGGGCAAAAGAGGACCCTCCATCGACTTCATGCTGTCGATGATGGCGCTGGCGCGCGCGGCGACATCGCCCGCGGCAGTATGCAAATTCATGAGCAGCCCTCCCAACGGCATGCTTCGCAAGGAGATATCGTTGGACGATCAGGTGCTAAAACAGCCGGAGTCATTATCTCTCGCTTACATCCTAAAGATCGCAAGGAAGGCAGTTTTGATCAATAAGCCAGTCTCGTTGAACGATAGGAAATTCCTATCGTTCAATATCAGCTTCTGCGAGAAGTCTTGCCTCATGCAACAAGGCCGATACGAGTGGCGTAAAAGGCTCACGATGTGTCGCAACCAGCCCAACGAGATGGTGCGCTGCCGGCTCCGTGATCGGAATAACCTGAATATCGGCGCGAAAACCGAAGGATTCCGCGACATTTTTCGGCATGATGCTCGCCCAGCGGCCGGTCAGCACATGCGAAAACAACAGAATCATCGAATTCGATTCGAGCGTCGGATTGGCCGCCGATCCAGCATCGGCCAGATGACGATTGATGATCCGGCGGTTTTGCATGTCCGCGGTCAATAGACAAAGCCGAAGACTGCCGACCTCTTTCCAGGTCACGCTTTTTCGCTCCGAAAGCGGGCTGCCTGAGGCGGTGACGAGGTGATAGCGCTCCTCGTAAAGCGGCACGCTGGTAACCCGGCCGAGCGGTTCGTCTTCGAGATAGGTGATGCCGGCATCGATCTCCAGATTCTCGAGCATGCTTAGAACCTGCAGCGAGTTTCGCGACATGATCGAAAAGGTAACGTCGGGATGCCGTTCCTGGAAGGGCGTCGTGAGCCTCTGCAGCATGGCAAGCGCCGTCGGGATGGCCGCGATTCGGATATGGCCCGCAAGCCCCTTGCGCGCCGCCCGCATCTCCTCGCGCATCGTGCGGGCATCGCCGACGATGCGCCGCGCCCACTCCAGGACACGCTGACCTTCCGGCGTCAGCCCCTGGAAGCGCGATCCGCGGCTGACCAGCATCACTCCGAGCTGCTCCTCGAGCTGCCGAATGGCCGCCGACAAGGTCGGCTGTGTAACGCCGCACTCTTCGGCGGCACGGCCGAAGTGCTTTTCATTAGCAAGTGCGATGAAGAATTCAAGCTTGTCGATCATTCCGGCCTCCGGCGGAGCTAATCGGCTTCTAGCAGATCAGCTGGCCACCATTCACCTCGATCACCTGCCCGGTGATATAGCCCGACAGGGTCGGCGCCGCCAGGAACAGATAGGTAGGCGCACAATCCTCCGCGGTTCCGAGACGCTGCAGCGGAATGGTGCGACGCGTCTGTTCGAGCTTTTCCTTCGAGGAATAGCGCTCGTGGAAGTCGGTGGTGATGGTTCCCGGAGAAACGCAATTCACCCTTATGCCGTCAGGGGCCAATTCGCGGGCAAGGGCCTTGGAATAGGTGGCAACGAAGGCCTTCGATGCCGAATAGATCGCCGAACCCGGGCTGCCGCCGGTCAGCGCCGAGATTGAAACGGTATTGATGATCGCCGCCTGGCCTGACGCTCGAAGCAAGGGAAGCAAGGCTCGCGTCACCTCGACGACTGACGTCTGGTTGAGTCGCACGACATGTCCATACTGCTCGTCGGTCAGTTCGCCGGCGGGAAAGCGTCCGACCATGGTCCCGGCATTGTTGACGAGAACATCGACCCGATCGAAGACCTTTGCGGCAGCGGCTGCAAAATCCCTCGTGCCGTTCTCCCGCATGAAATCTGCCGGCACCAGGAAGGCGCGGCGCTCGCTTTCCGCGTCCAACAGAAATTCCGGCAGGTCCCGATCGCGATCTCGACCGGTGTGAACCAGCACGCGCGCATTGCAGTCCAGGAACTGGCGCGCGACTTCCAGCCCGATCCCGCGCCCGGCGCCTGTGACGACGACACTGCGATTCTCAAACAGCTTCGGATGAAACACGACAACCTCCCGCCGCACAAACCGGACAGCGGCAATTGCGGAATTTTCGCTTTACCATATGATCGGCGAAAACGAAAGGAAGGCAACGTCCATGTTTCTGTCCGGACGACAGGCCGAGATTCTTGAAATCGCCAAAGCCGAAGGCAGGGTTCTTGTCGAGGATCTCGCGCAGCGTTTCTCGGTCACTCCGCAAACCATCCGCAAGGATCTGAACGATCTCTGTGACGGTCATATCCTTTCGCGGATCCATGGCGGCGCGATCTTTCCCGGCGGCACTGAAAACGTCAAATACGAGGCGCGCCGCTCGATTGCAGCGGTCGAAAAGCAGGCGATCGGCCGCGCAGCAGCCGGTATCATTCCCAACAACGCCTCTCTCTTCATCAATATCGGGACGACGACGGAAGCCGTTGGCGAGGCGCTCCTGGACCATCACGAGCTGATGGTCATCACCAACAACATCAACGTTGCCAATAAGTTGCGCCTCTTCCCATCGATCGAGGTGGTCATTGCCGGCGGCGTGGTGCGCGGTTCGGACGGCGGCATCGTCGGCGAAGCAGCGGTCGATTTCATCCGCCAGTTCAAGGTCGACTACGCCGTGATCGGCGTTTCGGCCATCGATGAAGACGGCGCGCTGCTGGATTTCGACCTGCGTGAAGTCAAGGTGGCACAGGCGATCATTGCCAATGCCCGGCATGTCATCCTGGTCGCGGACTCCACGAAGTTCGAACGCGCCGCCCCCGTACGCATCGGCCACCTGTCGCAGATCCACACATTCATAACGGATCAATGTCCGCTGCCCTCCCTCAGAACCATCGCAGAAGAGAACGATGTCCGCCTGATCGAAACCTCATTGCTGGCTAACGGCTGACAACATCGGCCCACTTCATAAAACATTCGTTTGACATTCGTATTACTTTCGTTTTAGCTGGATTTATTTTCAAATCCTCTTACCTAAGCCATGCCGGAGAACGCAATGAGCGGCCAAGCCTATGACCTCTTCGTGATCGGAGGCGGCATCAACGGCTGCGGCATCGCGCGCGATGCGATCGGTCGCGGTTACTCCGTGGCGCTGGCGGAAATGAACGATTTTGCCTCGGGCACGTCATCAGGCGCCACCAAGCTGATCCATGGTGGCCTGCGCTATCTCGAACATTACGAATTCCGTCTCGTGCGCGAATCCCTGATGGAACGCGAGGTGCTCTGGGCGATGGCGCCGCACATCATCTGGCCGATGCGCTTCGTGCTGCCTTACCACACGGGCGGCATCCGACCAGCCTGGCTGATCCGCCTCGGTCTTTTCCTGTATGACCATCTGGGCGGCCGCAAGCTGCTGCCGCCGACAGCAGTGCTGGACATGCGTCGCGATCCGGCCGGAAAGCCCCTGAAGGCGCTGTTCACCAAGGCTTTCGAATATTCCGACGGTTGGGTCGATGATGCGCGCATGGTCGTTCTCAACGCCCGCGATGCCGCCGATCGCGGCGCAACCATCATGCCGCGCACCAAGGTCGTCTCCGCCCGCCGGGAAGGCAGTCTCTGGGCCATCGACACGGAGAATACGGAGACGGGGGAGCGGAATTCATTCCGAGCGCGAATGCTCGTCAACGCCGCCGGTCCCTGGGTGGATCATGTCATCAGGGGCGCGATCGGCCGCAACGAGGCGCGCCATGTTCGCCTCGTCCAGGGCAGCCATATCATCGTGCGGAAGAAATTCGACGATCCGCGCGCCTATTTCTTCCAGAACCCCGACAACCGCATCATCTTCGCCATTCCCTACGAGCAGGATTTCACGCTCATCGGCACGACCGATCGCGACTATGACGGCGACCCCAAGGATGTGAAGATCTCCGAGGAGGAGACCACTTATCTTTGCAATGCCGCGAGCGAATATTTCAAGGAACCGGTAAGGCCGCAGGATATCGTCTGGACCTATTCGGCTGTGCGCCCGCTTTATGACGACGGCGCATCCAAGGCTCAGGAAGCCACCCGCGACTACGTGCTGAAGATCGAGGGCAATGCGGGGGAAGCGCCGCTTCTCAACGTCTTCGGCGGCAAGCTGACCACCTATCGCCGGCTCGGAGAGCATGCGCTCGAAAAGATCGGCGAGGCCATCGGCACCAAGGGTCCGCCCTGGACTGCCAAAAGCCATCTTCCCGGCGGCGACTTCCCGGCCCAGAGCTATGAGACCGAGGTCGGCAAGCTCAAGTCCCGCTACGCCTTCCTCGCCGACGCCCACGCCCGCCGGCTGGTGCGGCGCTACGGAACGCGGGCAGCGATGATATTGGGCGATGCACGCGCAACCGAGGATCTTGGAAGAAACTTCGGCAGCGATCTCTATGAGGCAGAAGTGCGCTATCTCATTGCGCAGGAATGGGCGCGGACATCAGCCGACATTCTCTGGCGCCGGTCGAAGAAAGGCCTGTATCTCTCAAAGGATGAAGCAAGCGCGCTGGAAGATTATGTGAAACAGGCAACCGCGCAGACCATGAACGCTTAACACTTTCATGGGTCGAGCAAACGCGGGCCGGGTCCCTGTTTCGACAGCATGTCCCAGGGATTGCGAAGCGGGCAGGTTTCGATCGACAGGCAGCCGCAGCCGATGCAGCCGTCGAGATGGTCGCGCAGATCCTGCAAATGGCGGATTCGGGCGTCCAGATCGTCCTTCCATTTCTCCGACAACGCCTTCCAGTCGGTCGCCGTTGGCGTGCGCCCCTGCGGCAATGTGCTGAGCGCAGCCTGGATTTCGGAAAGCGGAATTCCGACGCGTTGGGCCACCTTGATAATCGCGACCCGACGCAGCACCTCACGCGCATAACGACGCTGATTGCCGCTGCTGCGAATGCTCTCGATCAAACCCTTCGTCTCGTAGAAATGCAGCGTCGAAACCGCGACCCCGCTGCGCGTCGCGACCTCGCCGACCGTCAGCAAGCGGCCAAAACGGCCCGGTCCCGCATCATGTGATTCCATCGGAATACGCCTCTTGACCTCAATGTTACTTGAGGTTTTATAACCACCACACCGAACGGCGTAAAGCAGGAACAACTGAAATCGGACCTCCCAATGGGAGGCACCGATACCGGCATTCCGTTTCAGGCAGGTGCGGAAGGCCGGTCGGATGCACGGATCGCGTCCCCCCGCGACCCGGGCGTCCGCTGGAAAAATCAGATAAAACACGGATGCGACTGGCCGAATTTTCTTATTGCGCCCTCGAAAGGCCGATGCTAGCTTCCGCGCCATTCACAGGGGAGCTCCGTATTGCCGGGGCTGAGATGTGAGGCGCCATGCCTCTGGACCCTTCAAAGCTGATCTGGGTAATGCCAGCGGAGCGAGGTAAAAATGTATTCCGGCGCACAAGTATCCCTGTATCCCATGTCCGGCGATTTCGCCGCGATCATCCTTGATGCCATTAGGGCACTCGATCCCTATCGAGACCGCCTGCGTATCGAAACCGACGACATCTCGACGCTGATGATCGGCCCGCCGGACGTGCTCTTTTCGGCCATGCGCGACCTCTTCGTCTTTGCCGCCCGATCCGGCGCACATTGTGTCCTGTCGGCCGCCGTCTCGCGCGGCTGCCCGGGAGGGCCGGACAGCGATCCGATCTGCGGCATCGATAAGCGTCTCGGGCAAGACACGCCGCTTGCCGTTCGCATCGACGAGGCGCTTGCCGCCGTAAGCGCAACCGAGGACACAGGCCAACCGGCCGCGGCGCAATTCGCTCTTTATGTCATGGGCTCCGACAATCACATGGACGAGATCGTCGGCTGCATCGACTTCCTGAAACAGTCGGGAACATTCGACCGGGCCAAAAATTTCGTCACCAAACTGCGCGGCGACGCTGGCCCTGTCTTTGCAACGCTGCAGGAAGCGCTCTTTCGCTTCGGGCCGGCAGAAGGCCACGTGACGCTGGATATCACGGTATCGGCAAACAGCCCGACCAAGGCCTGATCTCGGAAAATCCGATCATGAGTTTGCATTCGTCCTCATCGCCCGGCACGGGATTCGCCCGTGCATGCCTCTCCGCGCTGCCCGCCATAACAGCGGCAGCCGCCTTCGTCGTCCTGTGGGAGCTCTATGCCGACCTGTCAGGCATACGCCCCTCAACCCTGCCGGCGCCCTCCCGCGTTCTTGTCCAGGCCTGGATGAACCGCGAAGCGCTTGCCGCCAACACCTGGCCGACGATCGGCGCCACGCTGTCGGGCTTTGCCTGCGCGCTCGCCGTCGCCTTCGTCTTTTCGGTGCTGATGGATTTCGCGCGGCCGATCCGCCGTGCCCTGTTTCCGCTGTTCGTCATCAGCCAGACGCTGCCGCTGGTCGCGATCGCCCCGCTCATCGTCTTATGGTTCGGCTTCGGGCTGCTGCCGAAGATTCTGCTTGTCGCGCTCGTGACCTTCTTCCCGATGCTGGTCGCGCTGCTTCAGGGCTATGAGGCGACGGACAGGGACATCGCCGAACTGCTGGTCTCGATGAAGGCCTCCCGCTGGCGGATTTTCTGCGCAGCGCGCCTGCCATCTGCCCTTCCCTATTTTTTCGCGGGTTTGAGAATATCCGTCACCTATGCCGTCGTCGGCGCGATCTTTGCGGAATATGCTGGCGCCGCCAAAGGGCTAGGCATCTATATTCTCACCGCCAAGAACAATTTCCGCCCGGATCTCGTCCTTGCCGCTGTCCTCGTCAGTGCCGTCCTGACGCTGATCCTCTTTGCCGTCTGCGTGCTTCTCGGCCATCTGGCGATGCCATGGCGGCGAACGGATGAGGGGTCGTCATCATGAACGAACACCGGCTGGAACTCCGCAATGTCGCGAAAAAATTCGGTCCGCTTGCGGTTCTTGGCGATGTCTCGCTGACAGTCAGCGAAGGCGAATTCGTGACCATTGTCGGCCCCTCGGGCGCCGGCAAATCGACGATCCTGCGGATGCTGACTGGAACCGACAAGCCCGAGTCAGGCGATATCCTGTTCGACGGCCGGCATCTGAAGGAAAGCAGCGCGAGTTTTGCCTTCATGCCCCAGCGCGATGCGCTTATGCCCTGGCGCCGGATCATCGATAACACAACGCTCGGCCTCGAAGTTCAGGGGATGAGCCGCAGCCAGGCGCGCGCCAAGGTCGCTCCGCTGTTCGAGCCCTTCGGTCTAGCAGGCTTCGAACATCATTATCCGGCTCAGCTTTCCGGCGGCATGCGCCAGCGCGCCGCGCTGCTGCGCACCGTGGTTCAGGACAGCGACATGCTGCTGCTGGATGAGCCCTTCGGCGCGTTGGATGCCCTGACCCGCACACAGATGCAGGAATGGCTGCAGACGATGTGGACGGATCATCGCTGGACCGCGCTGCTCATCACCCATGATGTGCGCGAAGCCGTGTTCCTCTCCGACCGCATCTATGTCCTCTCCCCGCGCCCCGCGCGGGTATTGCGCGAATTCAAGGTGCCGCTGCCGCGCCCGCGAACGCTCGCCGACCTCGGCTCGTCAGCCGCCCGGCAGATTGAAACCGAAATCCTCGAAAGCCTCCTTCATCACAGCCTGAGCTGAAAAGAGACCACCATGCCGCTTATTACACGCCGCCAAGCCCTCGCATTCACCCTTGCCGCAGCCCTGCCCATCTCCCGTTCCGCGCTGGCCGCATCGGCGCTGACCAAGGTTTCCGTCGCGCTCGACTGGACGCCGAACACCAACCATATCGGCCTCTATATCGCCCAGGCGAAAGGCTTCTACAGCGATGCCGGGCTGGATGTTGCGATCCTGCCTTATACGGACACCGATGCGGGAACACTGGTTGCCAACGGCGTTGCCGATTTCGGCGTTTCCGGCGCGATCGGCCTCTTCACCCAATGTGCTGCCGGCGCTGAGATCAAGGGCGTCTACGCCATTGTCCAGACAGAAACCGGCCGCGTCGTCTTCAACGACGAGCGCAAGGACATCCAGCGCCCGCGGGATCTGGATGGTAAGACCTATGGTGGCTTCGGCAGCGCCTGGGAAACCGCTCTGATCTCGGCAATGATCCGCAATGACGGCGGTAAGGGCGAGGTAAACACAGTGACCCTCGGCACCTCGGCCTACGAAGCGCTTGCCAACGGCTCAGTCGATTTCACACTCGAAGTCTACACCTGGGAAGGGATCGAGGCGCAGCTCGAAAAGAAGGCGCTCCGCCGCTTCCGCTACACCGACTACGGCGTCCCGGACGAGCAGACGACAGCGATTGTCGCCGGCAATGCGTTCCTCGACAGCAATCCCGAGGCTGCCCGAGGCTTCATCCAGGCGACCAAGCGTGGCTATGACTACGCCGTGGATCATGCCGACGAGGCAGCCGACCTCCTGGTGTCCACGACCGGCGGAGCGCTCACCAATGCCGATCTCGTCAAGGCGTCGCTCAAGGCGCTGATCGATGGGCATTATCTGAGAACCGCGGATGGCAAAAGCGGCATCTTCGATCCCGCCGAAGCCAGCGCGATCGGCGATTTCCTCTTTACGAACGGCATCCTCCTCGATGCCCAGGGCGCCAAGCTGAAGGACAAGCCGGACGTGTCGCGCTATTACACCAACCAGTTCTTCTCCTGATCGGCTGACATTGCGGCCGCCGCGCGACACACCTTGTCGCGCGGGCTTCCATCCCCTAACCAGAGAGCGGGTGGAGGATCGGCAAAATGAAAACTGAGCGGGAGACAAGGCTGGCGGGTGCGGATTTCATCCGCACCTTGGCATGCCTGCTGGTGCTGGCCCACCATCTCGTCCTCCGGCTGGATGTCAGCAAGGTTGACGGTGCGTTGCGGCCCGCATTCGAACTGACACGCTTCGGCAACTACGGCGTCGCCCTGTTCTTTGTGCTGAGCGGCTTCCTCCTCGCCCGCCCGTTCTGGACCGCGCTGGATCGGGGCACCGAGATGCCTTCGCTGAAGGCCTATGCCCTTCGCCGCGCCGCCCGCATCCTGCCGGGCTTCTGGATCGCGCTTACTGTCGGCTTCGTGCTGAGTTTCACCGTCTACGATTTTCCGCTGGATGCGGAACTCGCCGGACGTTACGTCGCCGGCTTCCTTCTCATGAGCCAATGGCATTGGCGGACCTTCTTTCCCGTCCAGGGCGACGGACCTCTCTGGTCGATCCCCTTCGAGACGACATGCTACGTGCTGCTGCCGCTCTGCTTTGCCGTTTTGTTTCACAACAGCGCCCGGCTTTCCCGACAGACTTCGCAATGCTTGGCGTGGCTGGGAATTATCGGGCTTGTTCTCCTTTGCCACTGGCTGACCGCCACTTACGCCCCCATAGACGATGTCAGGAGAGGCTGGGATTTCGGCTTCCAGGGCGGCGCCAAGGAATGGATGCCGCGATACAATCCGATCGGCTTCTTCGCGATCTTTGCAACGGGCGCACTGGCATCAGGCATCCACACCTGGCTGCCGGCGAAGCGGTCGGTGCTCTACGACATTCTCGGATTTCTGGCCCTCATCGCGGGCGCAGCGCAATTTCCAATATCTATTGGCGGGCCTTGGGAAGGTTACGGCTGGCTCGGCATACCCTATCGCTTTCCCTTCCTGCCGCTGGCGGTAGCAGCCGCCCTCTGCACGCTGCCGCGATCGGTCTATCTCGGAAAGATGCTGGATAATCCCATCGTCCGCTATATCGCTACCATCTCCTTCGGCATCTACATCTGGCAGGATATCGTCATCTCGCTGATCAAGCAGATCTTTCCCGGAAGCTTCGGCGGCGCGCGTGACGTCCTATCAGGATGGATCGCCTCAAGCATCCTCGCAGTCGTCCTTCTCCTCCTGATCGCCACGGTGAGCTATTTCTTCCTCGAGCGGCCGATTATCCTCTGGGCGCGAAACCTCGAAGGGCGCACACAGCTTCGATCCGCCAATCCGTAAGCTTCGACCGATAGCTTAAGCCTTACGGCTCTGCATCCCCAACGCAGCCCCCTCCACAATTAGCGCCAGGCCTGCCTCGAACAGTGCCGCATGCCCCTCATGCCGGTAATGCGCCAAAGCCTTCGCCGTCAGCGGATGATCCTTGGCCGCAGCATCGAGCCTGTTTCCACGATTTGGCGCGTCCGGAAAATCCGCCTGCTCCTCCAGCACGCAGCCGACGACGTAACGGCCGATCGCCACGAGGATGTCCATGGCGAATTCCTCGGTCATGCCGGCCCCGACCAGAACCCGCATATGCGCCTCGATCAAATTGAGATTGTCCGGATTGGCCTCGGTGCCCGCATGGACCCGCGCTCCATCCCTATAGGCAAGGAGCGCCTTGCGGAAGCTGCGGGCATCTTCCAGCAGGAAGCGCTTCCAATCTGCGCTATCGAATGCCCAGTCATGCCGATGCCCGCGCGCCAGAATTTCATCGTTCATGGCGTCGAGAAGCGCCCGCTTGTTCCTGAAATGCCAATAGAGCGCCGGCTGGCGCACATTCAGTCGCTCGGCCAGGAGACGCGTCGAAAGCCCGTCGATCCCCACCTCATTGAGCAGCGTCAACGCCGCCTCGACGATCGCCGCCCTATCGACCTTCATATTTGGCCCACTTTCATATTTGGCCCACGCTCCCGTTGATTTTTAAATTTATCATTGATAAGGAATTTATCAGTGATAAATTTTGAGTTTTCCAATGCAAAACATGCTCCCCGTCATCCTGGCGACCATCGTCCTTGATGCCGCCGGCATCGGCCTGACCTTGCCCATATTGCCGCGCCTCCTGCAGGAGGTCGGCCATACCAGCGAACTCGGCTGGCTCTTCGGCGCGTTTCTCAGCCTCTACGCGCTGATGCAGTTTCTCTTTTCGCCCGTGCTGGGCGGCCTGTCGGATCGCTTCGGCCGCAAACCCGTGTTGCTGGTGTCGCTCGGCGGCGCTGCGGTGGATTATCTCTTCATGGCTTTCACGCCATCGCTCTGGCTGCTCTTCATCGGCCGCGCCATTGCCGGCATAACCGGTGCGAACATGGCGGTTGCATCAGCTGTTATCACCGACCTGACGCCCGAGGATCAGCGGGCGCGACGGTTCGGGCAATTGAGCGCCTGCTTCGGCATCGGCTTCATTGCCGGCCCGGCAATCGGCGGCCTCCTGGGTGAGGTATCGATCCGCGCACCCTTTGTTGCGGCCGCATTCCTCAATGCCGTCAACCTGGCGCTTGCCTTCTTCACGCTTCGGGAAACACGCCGAAGGGATACAGAGGCATCGGAATCGAAGAACTCTTTTTCTCCTCTCGGCACGCTGCGCTGGGTTTCAGGACTTGGCGGACTGCTTCCTCTGATCGGAGCCTACATCGTGCTTGCCTTTGTCGGCGAAGTCGGGGGCACGATCTGGGTTCTGTATGGGCAGGACAAGTTCGCCTGGTCGCCGATCACGATCGGCATATCGCTCGCCGGCTTCGGCCTCTTCCATGCCGGCATCCAGGCCTTTGTCGCAGGCCCTATCTCCGAGCGCTGGGGTGAACGTCGCGCCCTGCTGATCAGCATCACCACCGACAGCATCGCCTATATCCTCATCGCGATTGCGACCGAAGGCTGGATGGTCTTCGCATTGCTGCCGCTATTCTGCCTGGGCGGCATCGGCGCGCCGGCGCTGCAATCGCTGCTGACATCAGGCGTGCGCTCAGACCAGCAAGGCAGGCTGCAAGGCGTGCTATCCAGCATGACCAGCCTTGCCTCTATCGTCGGTCCGCTATTGATCAGCACCGCCTATTTCATGAGCCGATCGAGCTTTCCGGGCCTGGTATGGATTGCGGGCGCAGCACTCTACTGGCTCTGCCTGCCCGTCTTTCTCAGCCGCTCAAAGGCGGAAGAGGTATCGCGGAGCCAGCCTTAACGAAAAGGCCGCCCAACGTCATTGTCGGACGGCCAATCAATGGGAAGCGACATCCAGCCCGAAAACCGAACCGGATATCGGCGTAGCCTAGAGGCGGGTGGACTTCAGCCGATCTTCATCAAGGGCGATGCCGAGGCCCGGCGCCTCTCCCAGCTCCAGCCAGCCCCTGCTGTGCTTGAGCGGCGTCACCAGCGGATAGTCGCGGCGGCTCTCGCTCCATTCCGGATTGTCATAGGGATATTCGAGCCAGGCTGCATCGGCAACGCCTGCGGTCAGGTGCGCATTTGCCAACACGCCGATGCCGTTCGTCCAGGAATGCGGCGTGAACTGCACCCCGGCTTCCCGCGCCTGATAGGCAAGGCGGCGGCAGCCGGTGATGCCGCCGACAAGCGCGACATCGGGCTGGATCACGTCGAACGCGCGTTCCTCGATGATATCGCGGAACTCATAGAGTTCGCGTGTCATCTCGCCGCCGACGATGCGGACGCTGGTTGCCTGCTTCAGCTCCTTCATGCCCTTGCGGTCGGAACGGAACAGCGGCTCTTCCATCCAGTAAATATTGAGCCGTTCCAGCTCCTTGGCGACAGCCAGTGCGTCCTTGAAGGTCCAGGGAAGCGTAGTGTCCCAGGGCATGCGCCAACCCTGGTTGCAGTCCACCATCAGCTCCAGCTTCATGCCGACGCGGGCGCGGATCGCTTCCAGCGCCTTGACGTCGTCGCGCCAGCTGCCACGGCCTCCTGATGAGGACGAAAAGCGCACCTTCATCGCCGGAAAGCCCTCTTCGAGATAGCGCTCGGCTTGGTCAGCCATCTGCGCCGGCTCACGCAGAACACCGGACGAAGCATAAAGCCTGACGCGATCCGAGCGGCCGCCGAGCATCCGCCAGACGGGCTCGCCGGTGATCTTGCCCGAAAGGTCCCACAGCGCCAGATCCATCGGCCAGCAACGGCCATAGTGGAAGTTGATGTGCGAGAGCACCTCATAGTGCCGCTCCAGATGCCGCGGGTCCTGGCCGACGAAGAGATCTTCGTGGCCTTCGAACCCCTTCATCAGGTCGCCGGAGCCTATGCCCTGGCGACCCTCGTCATCGGTCACGCGCACGATCGTCGCGTCGAAATGCCGACGAGGCCGGCCATCCCAGCTCGCTTTGAAGGGCGGATCGAGCGGCAGGCGATGGTGGGTGATTTCGACAGATACGATCTTGCTCATTTGGCTCTTCCCTCTTTTATCTTCTGGCGCCTGCGGCATGCCCCTCATCCGCCTGCCGGCACCTTCTCCCCGCTTGCGGGGAGAAGGGAATTCATGGCAACCTCTCCATCCCTCTCCACCTATTGCAAGGCACGTCCCCTCTCCCCGCAAGCGGGGAGAGGGTTAGGGTGAGGGGCTGACTCACTCCGAGAAGAGTGAGGGGCAAGGCCCGAAAACAGCGACAGCCGAATTACCCGAACTGCTGCCAGATGGTCTTGTAATCACAATACTTGTCGATCGCATGCACCGAGCGATCACGACCGAAGCCGGATTGCTTGAAACCGCCAAACGGCGTTGCGAAATTCGACATGTCGTAGGTGTTGACCCAGACCGTACCGGCATGAAGCTCTTCGGAGAAGCGGTGAGCGCGATCCATATTTTTGGTGAAGACGGCACCGGCAAGACCGTAGATCGTGTCGTTGGCGATACCAAGCGCCTCTTCCTCCGTGTCGAAGGGAATGGCGGCGAGCACCGGGCCGAAAACTTCCTGCCGCGCCAGGCTCATGTCGTTGGTCATATCGACGAAGACGCCGGGCGAAATGTAGTAGCCGCCGCTCTCGCTCATGACCTGCTCGGCGCCGAAGGCACGACGCGCGCCTTCCTTCTCGCCGGCAGCGATCATGCCGAGCACCTTTTTCATGTGCTCTTCCTCGATCAGCGCGCCGATCTGCGCCGAGGGATCGAGCGGATGCTTGAGCGCGATATCGCTCTTCGTCACGGCTTCGATCTTGCGGATCAGCTGGTCCTGCACCGAACGCTGGACAATGAGGCGCGTCGAGGCGTGGCACGTCTCGCCGGAATTGTAGAAGCAGCCCCAGGCAGCAGCGACGGCAGCGGCATCCAGGTCCGCATCTTCGAAGACGACGAGCGGCGACTTGCCGCCGAGCTCCAGCGCGACGCGCTTGACGTTGGATTGCGCCGCATACCCCATGATCAGCTTGCCGACCTCGGTCGAGCCGGTAAACGCGATCATGTCGACATCCATGTGCAGCGCGAGCGGCTTGCCGGTCTCTTCGCCGTAACCTGTCACAACGTTGAGGACGCCGGCAGGAAGACCGGCTTCGAAGCCCAGCTGTGCCAGGCGGATCGCCGAAAGCGACGACTGTTCTGCCGGCTTCAGCACGACGGAATTGCCGGCCGCAATCGAGGGACCGAGCTTCCAGGCATCGATGATCATCGGATAATTCCAGGGCGTAATCGCGCCTACGACGCCGATCGGCACCTTGCGCACCAGCGCACGGGCATTCGGCCCAGTCGGCGCGATCTCGTCATACATCTTGTCAATCATTTCGCCGTAATACTGGATGCCGTCGGCGCAGAGGCGCACGTCGACATTGAGAGACGCCATGATCGGCTTGCCGACATCGATGGTTTCGAGCATGGCCAGCTCTTCGCCATGGGCGCGGATCAGTTCGGCCCATTTCAGCATGATCTTCTTCTTTTCGAGCGGCTCCTTCTTCCGCCAGACACCGCTTGCGAAAGCGGCGCGCGCCGCAGAAACGGCAGCATCGACATCGGCGGAATTACCACGCGCCAGCTCGGCGCCCGGCTGGCCGTCCATCGGACGGATGCGGGTAAAGGTTGCGCCCGAAGAAGAGGCGACGAGTTCGCCATTGATAAAGTGGCGACCCTCGGGCTTGATGCTCGAGAGGACATTTTCCCAATAATCGCGCGTGAATTCTTTTGTCATCTCAAAGCCCTTTCGGAAGCGCCATCACGATGGCGGCGAACTGATCGATATCGGCGTCGCTGATCTCGCGAATGGTGGAGCGGCGCATCGGATGGTTTTCGGGTGCGCGCATCTCATTGGCGAGATCGGCAGCAGTGAAGGGCGCAAAGGCGGCCGGCAGAGCACGGACGATGCCGCAGCGGTCCATCAGGTCCGAAACGAAGGCCGGCAGGGCAGCGGCGTTTTCAAGGCCGCAAGCCTTGGCAGCGGCATTGAGATCGGCCGTATCCTCTTCGACCAGCCAGGCAAGCGTCGCCTCAAAACCGAGCGCGGTCGCAAGACCATGATGCACCGGCGCAAGCCCCGCCAGGGCATGACTAACATTGTGGGCAATCGCCGTGCCGCAATTGTCGATCGCGATGCCGGCAAAGCAGGAGCCGAGCAGGACGTCTCCGCGCGCATCGAGATTGGACGGCTCCTTGACGGCCGTTTCCAGCGATCGCGTGATCAGACGAAGCGCCTCATGGGCATAAAACTGCGCGCCGCGATGGGCATTGCGGTTCGTTGCCGCCTCGAAAGCGTGGATGAAGGCATCCATGCCGCACCATGCCGTCAGATTGGCCGGGAGCGTCGTCGTCAGCGCCGGATCGAGCAGGACGAGATCGGCCTTAGTCTCGGCGCCCCAGATCCAGAGTTTTTTGCCTTCCGGGCCGGCAAAGATATTGGTCGCCGAGGTCTCCGACCCAGTGCCGGCGGTGGTCGGGATCATGATCTTCTTCAGCGGGTTCTTCGGTAGCGGATTGGCCGCCAGAGCATAATGCATCGGGTCTTCGCCCGAGGCTGCCGAGCAGGCAACGATCTTGGCGATATCCAGAGCAGAACCACCGCCGATGCCGATGACCAGCTGCGCGCCCTTGGCGATCTCAAGGGCCGCGTGCAGATGCGCAAGCTTCGGCTCGCCGGAAAAATCGGAAAACACCGCCGTTTCGATGCCTGCGCCTTCAAGCTCCCGGCGCACCTTCTCGGCAAAGCCGGACTGGGCCAGAAAGCCGTCAATGACGAGAACAGCACGCTTTACGCCATCAAAAGAGGCTGCGGCAGAGGCGAGACCGGAGAAGACGCCGTCTCCGAAGCGGATTTCGGGAATGGAAGAGATCGAAAATGTCACGAGAGCACCGCAATTGAGTCGATGGAACGATGCCGATATTCATGCATCACAATTTCAGCTCTTCAAATCGGGCGATTTCTCAGGAATATTGATGATCTGAAGTTATGGAGAGCCGCTTGCTCGAAAAAATCCCGCTTGAAGCCTTCCGCGTTTTCGATGCTGCCTGCCGTCTGATGAACTTTTCGCGGGCTGGACGCGAACTCAACATCACCCAGGCTGCGGTCAGTCGCCGGATCAAGGGGCTGGAGGATCATCTTGGCGCGACCCTGTTCACCCGCCGCGGCCGCAACCTTGCCCTGACACCGGATGGAGAAAGGCTGTTTCAGCGCGTGCGGGCGACCCTGGAATATCTGGAGGAAAGCCTGGAACCCTTCCGGAGCGGCGGCGGCCAGATCATCTCGATCGCGGCCAGCGGCTCCGTCTCCCACCTCTGGCTTGGCCAGCACCTGAAGGATTTCGGCAAGGAGAGCCCGAATATCTCCGTCCGCCTGCTGACGACAGACGCCCCGACCGAACTAGCGTCCGAGGCCAACGATCTCGTTATTCTTTACGCGACCGGCGAGCATCCGCGCTGGAACCTGACGCTGCTGATGAAAGAGGTGCTGATGCCGGTAGCATCCCCGGACTACCTAGCCAGACGAGGGCTGATCGCCGAAGAGCTGACGGTCGAGGATATCGCCGCATTGGACCTGATCGACTATGAGCGCTTCAACGCCCACTGGATCTCGTTTCGGCAATGGTTTGGCCGGGTTCCGCGTCCGCCGAAGATAAGGCTTCCGCGACCGCGGCTATCCTTCTCGACCTATATCATGGCCGTTGAGGCCGCCTTGCGTGGCGAAGGCATTGCCCTTGGCAGCCTTGGCCTGATCGAGGAACAACTTCGCGCCGGAACCCTGGTAACGGTTGGCAAAGACCATGTCGAAACCGGCTTCGGCTACTATCTCGGGACGCCACGCTTCCGCTCGCTTTCTCCCGAAGCGGTACAATTACATCGGCATTTGCTGTCGAATGACCGAGAAGAGCAATAATTCTTTTGGAAAGCACCCAATTTTGACCCCTTCAGGGTTAACCAGTTATTAAAGCGATAGATGACAAGCGCTATTGCAAAGTATATCTGTGACGCGCCTTCGAAATTGTCATATCAATTTAAGATTGAAATCCATGGCGAACCTATCCGACCGCAAGAGTAATTTTGTGAGCCGCCCGCTGGCTGTGGGCGATCTGTCACACAAATACATCAATGCCAATTCCAACGAATTGCGTGTCGGACACGCTCCAAGACGCGGTTTCGGCTTTCGCGCCCAGCTCGCCGCCAAGAGAGTGATCGATATCCTCGCTTCGGCCACGGCACTTCTCGTGCTGCTGCCACTCTTCCTTACTCTGGCAGTGCTCATTCGTATCGACAGCCCAGGGCCTGTCTTCTTCCGTCAGGTTCGCTGGGGTCAGAATGGCAAGAAAATCCAGGTTTACAAATTTCGCTCGATGCGGAACGATCTCGGTGATCCCACCGGCGTTGCGCAGACGGTCAGAAATGACCCACGTATCACCAATATCGGCGCCACGTTGCGGCGGACCAATCTCGATGAGCTTCCCCAGCTGATCAACGTGCTGAAAGGCGACATGTCCCTGGTCGGACCTCGCTGCCACGCGGTCAACATGTTGGCCGCCGGCCGCCTCTATGAAGACCTGGTGCCGAACTACCATCAGCGTCATCAAATGCGCCCCGGCATCACGGGGCTTGCGCAGATGCGCGGCCTTCGCGGCCCCACGGATCGCGCCGACAAGGCCCGCGCCCGCATCGCCTGCGATATCTATTACGTTGCCAATTTCAATCTCTGGCTCGATTTCAAGATCGTGATCGGCACCATCGTCTCCGAATTGGCCGGCGGCACAGGCTTCTGAAAGCTTCGCCCATATAGGCAACAAGCAAGCATATAGAGTGCAACAAAAAAGGCGGCCCGATAAGGTGCCGCCTTTTTTGCTGCTATCGTTTTGCAGAGTATCAGTCCGGCAGGACCGAGCCGCTCAGATGGGTCATTTCCATGATGAAGTGTTCGAGGCGCGACTTGTGCTCGTGGAACTCTGTTTCCTCGAGTTCGCGGCGCGCAGCGTCGATACGGCGCGTCAGCTCGTCACGATTGAGCTCCTCAACCGGGATGGCCGATTCAGCCAGCAGCGTGCAGCCGGTCGGAAGAATGTCGGCAAAGCCGCCGAACACAACATAGTTCTGCTTGGCGCCGGAGGCGGAACGAACCTTGATGAGGCCTGGCTTAATGGTCGTCATCGTGGGCGCGTGGTTGGCCATGACGGTCATTTCACCTTCGGTTGCCGGAATGACAACCTCGGCTACCATTTCCGACAGAAGCAAGCGCTCCGGAGAAACCAGTTCGAAATGGAAATTGTCAGCCATCAGTGACTCACTTTCTCGGATATCGCTTTTAGATCTTGCAGTTTAGTCCCGCAGAACGGGCAGTGCATTATTGCGTGATCGAGATAACCGAGACCTTCCTCGGTCTGGACCAGGCCCACCACCATCATCAGCACGCCGTTATCGGCGCGATAGATAATTGGAGCAGCGGGCTCCGGAAGCTCCGCCACGACTTCCCTGAGGGAGTCGCAGCAGAAAATCTCGTCGGACACGCTGTCGCTCATTAAGCGGCAGCAGCCAGCTTCTTGGCCTTTTCGATCGCTTCGTCAATGGAGCCGACCATGTAGAAGGCAGCTTCCGGCAGGTGATCGTATTCGCCGTTGACCAAGCCCTTGAAGCCCTTGAGCGTGTCTTCGAGAGCAACGAGCTTGCCCGGCGAACCGGTGAAGACTTCAGCAACGAAGAACGGCTGCGACAGGAAGCGCTCGATCTTGCGGGCGCGGGCAACGGCCAGCTTGTCTTCTTCCGACAGTTCGTCCATGCCCAGGATGGCGATGATGTCCTGCAGGGACTTGTAGCGCTGCAGCGTCGACTGAACCTTACGGGCAATTTCGTAGTGCTCTTCGCCGACAACCAGCGGGTCGAGCATGCGCGAGGTGGAGTCGAGCGGGTCAACAGCCGGGTAAATACCCTTTTCAGCGATCGAGCGCGACAGAACCGTCGTTGCGTCCAGGTGGGCGAACGAAGTGGCCGGAGCCGGGTCGGTCAAGTCGTCGGCCGGAACGTAAATAGCCTGAACCGAGGTGATCGAGCCGGTCGTCGTCGTGGTGATGCGTTCCTGCATCTGGCCCATATCGGTTGCGAGCGTCGGCTGATAGCCAACGGCCGAAGGAATACGGCCAAGCAGAGCCGACACTTCCGAGCCAGCCTGCGTGAAGCGGAAGATGTTGTCGACGAAGAACAGAACGTCCTGGCCCTGGTTACGGAAGTTTTCAGCAACCGTCAGACCCGTCAGAGCGACGCGAGCGCGGGCGCCCGGCGGCTCGTTCATCTGGCCGTAAACCAGCGCAGCCTTGGAGCCTTCGCCACCGCCAAGCTTGTTGACGCCGGATTCGATCATTTCGTGGTAGAGGTCGTTGCCTTCGCGGGTACGTTCACCGACGCCGGCGAAAACCGAGTAACCACCGTGCGCCTTGGCGACGTTGTTGATCAGTTCCATGATGAGAACGGTCTTACCGACGCCAGCGCCGCCGAATAGGCCGATCTTGCCGCCCTTTGCGTAGGGAGCGAGAAGGTCGACGACCTTGATGCCGGTCACGAGGATCTGTGCTTCCGTCGACTGCTCGACATAGGCAGGAGCATCCTGGTGGATCGCGCGCTTGTGTTCGGTGATCAGCGGACCTGCTTCGTCAACCGGCTCGCCGATGACGTTCATGATACGGCCGAGTGTTTCCGGACCGACCGGAACCGAGATCGGAGCGCCGGTGTCGCTGACTTCCTGGCCACGAACGAGACCTTCGGTAGCGTCCATGGCGATCGTGCGAACTTCGTTCTCACCGAGGTGCTGCGCGACTTCCAGAACCAGGCGATTGCCGTTGTTGCTGGTTTCGAGCGCGTTCAGAATGGACGGCAGGTCACCTTCGAAAGCCACGTCGACGACGGCGCCGATGACCTGAGTAACCTTGCCTGTTGCCTTTGCGGCGGGGGTAGCTGCCTGAGCCATATTCTTACCCTCTTTCCCTAACCTCAGAGCGCTTCCGCGCCCGAAATGATTTCAATGAGTTCCTTGGTGATCTGAGCCTGACGCTGGCGGTTGTAGCTGAGCGTCAACTTGTTGATCATCTCACCGGCATTGCGCGTCGCGTTGTCCATGGCGCTCATCTTCGCGCCCATTTCGCCCGCGACATTCTCAAGAAGCGCGCGGAAGACCTGGACGGAGATATTGCGCGGGATCAGATCTTCGAGGATCGATGCCGGATCCGGCTCATATTCGTAGATAGCGCTCGAGTGCTCGCTATCCTGGACAGCAGGAGCCTCGGCCGAAGTCGGGACGAGCTGCAGTGCCGTCGGGACCTGGCTGATCACCGATTTGAACTCGGAATAGAACAGCGTGCAGACGTCGAACTCGCCTTCTTCGAACATCTCGATGATGCGCTTGCCGATAGCGTCAGCATTCTCGAAGCCGATCTTCTTGACTTCGCGCAGTTCCTTGCGCTCGACGATCAGCGATGCGAATTCGCGGCGCAGGATGTCGTAGCCCTTTTTGCCGACGGTGAAGATCTTCACCGTCTTGCCTTCTGCAAGGAGCTTGCGGATGTGATCGCGGGCGAAACGGGCGATCTGCGAGTTGAAACCGCCGCAAAGGCCGCGCTCAGCCGTGCAGACGACGAGCAGATGCACGTCGCTCTTGCCGTTACCGGTCATCAGCAGCGGCGCGTCATCGGCTTCGGTGACGGCTGCGGTGATGTTGGAAAGCACGACGGCCATCCGCTCGGAATAAGGCCGGGCGGCTTCGGCCGCCTCCTGCGCACGCCGAAGCTTCGCCGCGGCGACCATTTTCATCGCCTTGGTGATCTTCTGCGTCGCCTTGACGGAGGCGATCCGGTTTTTCAGATCCTTAAGTGAAGGCATCCGTTATCCGTCCTAGAAGTGAGGCCCGATCAGGCGAAAGACTTGGCGAAGCTATCGAGGGCAGCCTTGAGCTTGTCCCGGGTCGCGTCGCTGATGGCCTTCTCGTTGCGGATCGCGTCGAGGATATCCTTGCCTTCCGACCGCAGGTAGGAAAGCAGTCCCTGCTCGAACTTGCTGACGGATGCGACCGGCAGCTTGTCGAGGTAACCGTTAACACCCGAAAAGATCACAGCAACCTGCTCTTCCGTCTTCAGCGGCGAGAACTGCGGCTGCTTCAGGAGCTCGGTCAGGCGCGCACCACGGTTCAGCAGGCGCTGCGTGGCGGCATCGAGGTCCGAGCCGAACTGGGCGAAGGCGGCCATTTCGCGATACTGGGCGAGTTCGCCCTTGATCGAGCCGGCAACCTGCTTCATCGCCTTGATCTGGGCCGCAGAACCAACACGGGAAACCGAGAGACCGACGTTAACGGCCGGACGGATGCCCTGGTAGAACAGGTCGGTTTCAAGGAAGATCTGGCCGTCGGTGATCGAGATCACGTTGGTCGGAATGAAGGCAGAAACGTCGTTGCCCTGCGTTTCGATAACAGGCAGAGCGGTCAGCGAGCCGGCGCCCTTGTCGTCGTTCATCTTTGCAGCGCGCTCAAGCAGACGCGAGTGCAGGTAGAAAACGTCGCCCGGATAGGCTTCGCGGCCCGGCGGGCGGCGCAGCAGCAGCGACATCTGACGGTAGGAAACGGCCTGCTTGGACAGGTCGTCGTAGCCGATCAGCGCGTGCATGCCGTTGTCACGGAAATATTCGCCCATGGCGCAACCGGCAAACGGTGCCAGGAACTGCATCGGGGCCGGATCGGAAGCCGTGGCAGCGATGATGATCGAGTACTTCAGCGCGCCGCGCTCTTCGAGCACCTTGACGAACTGGGCAACGGTCGAACGCTTCTGACCGACGGCGACGTAGACGCAGTAGAGCTTTTCCTGTTCCGGGCCGTTGTCGTGGATCGGCTTCTGGTTCAGGAAGGCGTCGAGCAGGATGGCGGTCTTACCGGTCTGGCGGTCGCCGATGACGAGCTCGCGCTGGCCGCGACCGACCGGGATGAGGGCGTCGATGGCCTTGAGGCCGGTCGACATCGGCTCATGAACCGACTTGCGCGGAATGATGCCGGGAGCCTTGACTTCGACGCGCGAACGGCGGGTCGCATTGATCGGGCCCTTGCCGTCGATCGGATTGCCGAGCGCGTCGACGACGCGGCCGAGCAGTTCCGGACCAACCGGAACGTCAACGATCGCGCCGGTGCGCTTGACGGTGTCGCCTTCCTTGATGTCGCGGTCGGAGCCGAAAATAACGACACCGACGTTGTCGGATTCAAGGTTCAGGGCCATGCCGCGAACGCCGCCCGGGAACTCGACCATTTCGCCCGCCTGGACGTTGTCGAGGCCGTAGACGCGGGCAATACCGTCACCGACGGAAAGAACCTGGCCGACTTCGGAGACTTCAGCTTCTTGGCCGAAGTTTTTGATCTGATCTTTCAGAATTGCGGAAATTTCCGCGGCGCGGATATCCATCAGCCAACCTCTTTCAATGCAAGCTTAAGGGTAGAGAGTTTGGTACGAAGAGACGTATCGATCTGGCGGGAGCCGACCTTGACGATCAGGCCACCCAGGATCGACGGATCAACCGTAACAGCGATTGCAACGTTCTTGCCGGTAACGCCATGAAGCGCCGCCTTGAGTTCGTCTTCCTGCGCCGGGGTCAGCGCATGGGCCGAAGTAACTTCGGCGGAAATTTCGCCGCGATGCTCTGCAGCAATCTGGCGGAAGGACTTGATCATGCCGGGAAGGGCAAAAAGGCGGCGGTTACGCGCCACGACCTTCAAGAAATTGGCAAAGAAGCCGCTGATGCCGGCCTTTGCAGCGATCGCCTCGATTGCCTTCAGCTGCTCGTCCGATGAGAAAACCGGGCTTCCGACGAAACGCTTCAGATCAGCGCTCTCGTCGAGCATTTTCTGGAAAGCGTCGAGGTCGCTGGAAACCGTGTCGACGGCGCCTTCCTCAAGAGCCAACTCGAACAGCGATGAGGCATATCGTTCTGCGACACCAGAAATATGCTGGGATGTGTCTGGCACGGGCACAATTTTCCCTGATTTCAACCCAAGAACTCAGCATCCGGCGGGCGGAAGCCTTATGGTCTTGAATTCGTTTTGATTTCCCCCAGAAATCAGCAAGAGCTTCCTCTCACTTCATCCGAAATTCGGGGTCCGTCTAACATAGGATGTTGAGACTCGCAACACGCGTAATCACCGAATAAGCCTTTCGCGTGAATTTCTGATGGCAAAAACGCCAAAATGCCCTGATGCGGTGCACAATGATTGCGTTGCGGATCGCGTTTTTGATTAAATGAAACTGAAAGCGTAAAGTAGAGGCAGTGCCGCCAGGACGACTTGCACAACCAGAAGCAGCAAGTTGACGATGACCCCGCCACCGCGATCCGACATCAGCGACAGGATGCGGCCGAAAGCCGCGAGCGCGAAGGAAGCACCGAGCGCTATGTAGATCGTCGGCTGGGCGAGCAGGATCGCCGCAAGCCCGAAACCGAGATAGAACCCGCCGACCGAGCGCGATTCCGCATAAGCCCCTTGCCGCCCCTCGCGCACCTGCAGCCCATAGAACTTATAGGCAAGGCCCGGCGCAAACATCATCAAAAGACCGACGAGCGCGGTAAAAGCCGCAGCACAAAAGGCGAGCTGTTCACCCAGCTCCGTCGGAAAATAAAGCTCCATCGATCGTCCCCAAATCAGCGGATTATGTAAGCCGACTTATGGCACAAAGCGAAAACGGAAGAAATGTCCAATACAGGCGGCACGGAAATACACATAAATACATGAAAATGTTTTTATTATCCCTTTTTTATGATAAATCTCTCAAAAAGGGATAATGGCTTTGGCGGCAAACTTCGAACCCGAGGGCCAAATTTATCCCTTTTAGACAAAACTTCAAAAAGTTCGGGATAATATGTTTTATTTCAAAGAGATCAGAAGTGAGCATATTCGCCAGATTATCGATACCGAGCAGGTTTTCGAAGCTTGGTCAGCAACGAACGCTGAACTGAGCCACAGATTTTCAGGCTCCATGGCTTGGAAAGTCGTAGCCGGTCGGGATTATCTCTATCGAAAAAAAGCCGCCGCCTGGAAATCGCTCGGCCCCCGCTCGCCCGAGACTGAGCATGCCCATCTACAATTTCACAAGGGCAGGGATGAATGCAAACGGCGCCTATCCACGCTGTCTGCTCGGCTCGACGAGATGGCCGCCATTAATCGAGCCATGCGTCTGGGAAGAATGCCGCTGACAACGGCGCGAATTCTTCGCGCGCTGAACAAGGCGAGCCTTATCGGCACGGCTCTGGATATCGTCGGCACAAATGCGCTCTTCGTCTACGAGAGGCTGGCCGGAGTCAGCATAGACAGCGGCCTGCTAGCCACCGGCGATATAGATTTGCTCTTCGATGCGCGGACCAATCTCAATCTGCTGAGAAGAAACATCGGATCCGAAGGACTCATGGGCGTTCTCCGCGCGACCGACAAGTCCTTTCAACCACTCGCCCGCGGCAGCTTTCGCGCATCGAACCGTGAAGGCTATCTGGTCGACCTCATCGGACCGACTTCGGCCAACCCGATGCTCGAAACGAGCGTAACCGCACTCGTCGAAAACGAAGAGGATTTATCGGCGGTCGAGATAGACGGTCTGCAATGGTTGGTGAACAGCCCCAAAGTAAGCGCTATCGTCCTTGATGAGCGCGGCTATCCATTATCCTGCACCTGCCCCGACCCTAGAAGCTTCGCACTTCATAAGCTCTGGGTTTCACGCCGCGAAGATCGTGACCCACTGAAGAAATCGCGCGATGAAGCGCAGTCTCGCCTCGTGGTCGAGATGCTGAGCCGCAATATCCCTCATCTGCGTTTTGATGATCCGGCGTTGGGCGCAATTCCAAAGAGGTTGCGGCAACTATCCGAGGAATTGCTGAAACCGGCACCGACAGGCGATCAGATCGAACCGAATTGGTAGATCTAGAGCTTTGATTTGACGCAATTCTGGACGCAAAACCGTGTGACACTTTTGCTGGAATTGCTCTAAAGGAAACTCTGCGGATCGATGTCGAGCTGGACCTGGACCGAGCCGCGCTCCTTCGGCCCCTGCGACAGCATGGCGCGCAGGAAGCCCTGCATGTCGGAATTCCTTCGGCCGTGGACCAGCAGGCGAAAGCGGTGACGGCCGCGAACGAGCGCGAGCGGCGCCTCCGCAGGCCCGAGAACCGCGATGCCCTGCACCTGCGGCGCGGCATTGCGGATGCCACGCGCATGGCCTTCCGCATCCTGACGCGTATCGGCCGAAACGATGATCGACGCCAGCCGGCCGAAGGGCGGAAGCACCGCCCTTTCCCGCTCGGAAATCTCCCGCTCGTAGAACGCGCCTGCATCGCCTGACACAATCGCCTGCATGACGGGATGCTGCGGCTGATAGGTCTGGAGCAGACCGTGGCTTTTGAGACCTGTGCGCCCGGCGCGGCCCGTCACCTGCGAGAGCAGTTGGAAGGTCCGCTCGGCGGCGCGCGGATCGCCGTTTGCAAGGCCAAGATCCGCGTCGACGATGCCGACCAGCGTCATCAGCGGAAAATTATGCCCCTTGGCGACCAGCTGCGTGCCGATGACGATATCCGCCTCCCCCTTGGCGATAGCCTCCAGCTCCAGCCGAAGCCGCTTCACGCCGCCCATGATGTCGGAGGAGAGCACGATGGTGCGCGCCTGCGGGAAATGCTTCTCCACCTCCTCGGCGATGCGCTCGACGCCCGGCCCGCAGGCAACCAGGTGATCGAGCGTTCCGCATTCAGGACAGGCGTCCGGCGTCCGCTCGGAATAGCCGCATTGATGGCACTGCAGCTGGTTGCGAAAACGATGCTCGACGAGCCAGCTCGAACATTGCGGGCACTGGAAACGATGGCCGCAGACACGGCAGAGCGTCAGCGGCGCATAACCGCGGCGATTGAGGAAAAGCAGCGCCTGCTCTCCCCGCTCCACCGTCTTGCCGATCCCTCGCAGCAGTACCGGCGAGAGAAAGCCGCCGCGTTCAGGCGCATGCCTGCGCATATCGATCAGATGCAGGTCCGGCAGCGCCGCATCCCCGAATCGCGTCGGCATATGAACGGTGTTGTACCGTCCTGCCTGCCCGTTCACCTGGCTTTCGACCGACGGCGTTGCCGAGACCAGGACAACAGGAAAATCGCCGATCCGGCCGCGCACGACCGCCATGTCGCGGGCATTGTAGAAGACCCGGTCTTCCTGCTTGTAGGCGGGATCGTGCTCCTCGTCGACGATGATGAGGCCGAGATCTTCGAAAGGCAGGAACAGCGCCGACCGAGCCCCCGCCACGACCCGGACCTCGCCTGTAACAGCCTGCCGCCAGACCTTTTCCCGCATGCGCGGCGGCAGATCGGAATGCCATTCGGCGGGCTTCGCGCCGAACCGGCGCTCGAAACGTTCCAGGAAGGCGGCTGTCAGCGCAATCTCGGGAAGAAGGATGAGCACCTGCTTGCACCGCCTCAGCGTCTCGGCGATCGCTTCGAAATAAACCTCCGTCTTGCCCGAGCCCGTCACGCCATCGATCAGCGATACGGAGAACTCCTGAGCGTCGATATCGCCGAGAATTTCCTCCGCCGCCTCCCGCTGCGGCCCTTCCAGGCGCGCGGCGGTAAAATCCGGGTCCGGCTTTGCGACGACGGGCGGCGGGGCCAAAAAGATCGTCTCAAAGATGCCCTGCGCAATCAATCCGTCGACGACGCTGAGCGAGACGCCTGCCGCATGCGCAAGGCCGCTGCGTGTCCAGGAAACCCCGTCATTGGCAAGCTCCATCACTCGCGTCCGCGCCGGCGTCATGCGCTCGGGCTGGCCGCCGACGAAGCGCAAGCCCTCCACCATCGGCTCCGGCTCGAAAGCGTTCGGCGCACGCAGCGCCATGCGCGCCACGAGCCCGGGCGGTGAAAGCGTATAGGAGGCGACCCAGTCGATGAAATCGCGCATCTCCTTGGTGAGCGGCGGGCAATCGAAGACATGGCTGATGGGTCTCAGCTTCTTCGGGTCGAGCTTGTCGTCCTCGCCTCCGTCCCAGACGACGCCGATCACCTGCCGCGGCCCGACAGGCACCTGAACGACGGACCCGGGCTCAACATGCACGCCGTCGGGCACTGCATAGGAATAGGGTGTCGCCACCGGCAGGGGCACCAGAACGGGCACCGTCCGCGTTGCAACAGGCGCCTTGAACAGCTCTCCAAAAAGATCGGTCGAATCCGTAGTCATCGCGCCGGACCATGCCCCCAAAGGCACGAAAAGAAAACCCGCCCTTTCATTCCGGCCCTTTCATTCCGGCTAGTCCTCCTCGTCCTCATCTTCGCCGGCGATGACGCCGGTCAGCCGCATTCCCTCGATCCAGGTCGCGCCGTCTTCCTTGATCACTCGCCTCGGGCGGACACCGCAGCGCGACTGCAGCGCCTCGGCAAGCTGCATCGAATGGGTAACGACCCAGATCTGGCTGCGCTTCGACGCCTCCGCGATCATGTCGGCGAGCGGGCCTAGCATGTCCGGATGCAGGCTCGCTTCCGGTTCGTTGAGCGCGATAAAGGGCGGTAGCCGATAGGACAGGAGAGCGGCCGCAAGACCAAGAAAGCGAATCTGCCCATCCGAAAGCTCGCGGGGGTGGAAGGTGCGATAGGGGAAATCGGGCAGCGTCAGCGCAAATTCGGCCGTTTCCCCCGGATCAGGCACGACGATGCGGGCGCCGCCGAGCGCAGAGTCGATGATGCGGTCGAGATCGACGGTGTCCTGCCGCGTATGGGTCAGCGTCGCAAAGACCGCCGCCAGATTGGCGCCGTCCTCGTCCAGGATTGGAGCAGTCACGGCAAGACACGGATGACGTAGCGGCGAAGCGCGATCCGTGCGAAACCCATGGAAGAAGCGCCAGTTGGCAACCATGCGTCGGAACGCGGCAATCTCTGGAAAATGCCCCGCATCGCCGAGAACGGCAATCGCGGTTTCTGAGGTCAGAGCCTGATCGGGATAGTCCTCCATCCGCCCGGCGCCGTTGCGCACGGAGATCGACGGTCCGGCACGCTTCATCATGGTTACAGAGCGGTGGCCGGTCTGGATCGAGAGCTGCTCGGCCTTCACCTGCGGCTCCAGTGCAAAGCCGGCGGCAGCGCAGGGAGGGCGAAGTCCCGTCTCGACCCGATAACGGAAGGCGACCGCCCGCTCCTCGTCCAGGATTTCCACCTCGAAACAGATGCGCGCCGGGTCTTTCGGTTTGCTTCTCGGCCCCGACCAAAGAACCGACAGCATGCCGCCCTCGATCGCAAGCTCATGCGCCAGCCTGCCGTTGACGGCAGCCTGCACCAGTTGCAATGCGCGATAGAGATTGGATTTGCCTGTGCCGTTCTCGCCAATAAAGACCGTTGTATCCCCGAGATCCATACGAATCGATCGGAGCGAGCGATAGTTCTGGGCGAACATGGAACGAAGGCGCATGGCGGAATCTCTATACGATTGCGGCCGGAAAAGAAGGGCGCTCAACCGAACCGATAGAGGTGCGTATAGCTTTCGCATTGCATCGGCTGAAATCCCATCGCGTGCCAGAACAGCGCGGCATCGGGGTCACCGGCATGCACTGTCACCCTATCTGTAAACGCCTTGGCGTGATTGAGAAGCTCGCGTGCAATCATCCGGCCTATACCCCGGCCACGATACTGCGGCAGCACGTAGAAGCGCCGCATCCGGAGCCAATCGACGCGCGAAAATTCGACCGTTAGCCCGCCGATCGCCACGACGTCATTCTCTTCGAAAGCCACAAGCAGCCGCTCTCCGCGCCTTGAGAAGCGGTTAAGCCCGTCTGCCCATTCATCAACAAGGCGGCGGATGTGCTCATAGCCTTCCCGCTCGGCCGCGGAGGCAAGCAGCGTGACATCATCCGGCAAAGTATCAACGACGACACGAAGAGTGACCGTCATCTCAATCAGGCGACCTTTTCGGTCTCATCAGCGGGCATGACGCTTTCCGCGTTGCTCGGCATTGAAAACCGCGCGTTGCCGTCTGCAGCAAGATCGAAGACCGTGTGCTGTTCCAGCGCCTTGGTCACCTCGTTGACATCGCCGTCCAGCGCTTCCGGCTGGATCAGATGACCGATCTGGAATTCGAAACGGTCACCGCGCTTGTTCAGAAGCTCGTGGAAGACGGTCATGTCGCGTAGTTCCGTCGACCACTTGGCGAGCCAGTAGAACAGGCCGGAATTGCGCGCCGTCAAGTGAACCGGCAGGATCGGCAGATTATATTTCCGCGCCAGTCCGACGGCCGAGGTCTTCCACGGGCGTTCGTTCAACTTGCCATTCGCCCAATAAGCGATGCGGCCGGAGGGAAAAAGCACCGTGGCCTTGCCTTCCTTCACTGCGGCATTGGTCAGCTGCAGCGTCTCGCGCGTCTTGAGCTTGCTCTTGTATTCCTCGCGCCACTCGACCGGGATGATCATCTCGGCAAAGCGCGGATTGACCCGGACTGCGTCGCGGTTGGCAAACACCATCATGTCCGGCCGCCGCTCCTTCAGGAGGTCGAAGACTGCGACGCCGTCGGCAATGCCGGTCGGATGATTGCTGACGAGGATGAAACCGCCCTTGGCGGGAATGCGCTCGGCATCCGACACCCTGATATCAAGGCGTAGAAGATCACTCATATATTCGAAGCACTGGAAGCCCGGCATGTTTGCGACATCATCGGCAAAGGCGATGGCCTTGTGATAGCGCAACACGATGTGGAGAAACGGGCGCATCAGCGGCCAGAGCGGATTCTTGACGATCTTCTCTCCGCGCTCGGCGATCAATGTGTCGACGACATGACCCGGCTGTCCTTGGGAAACGAGTGCGATATGATCCGCAAGCTGTCCCAGTGCAGTCGTTGAAGCGCGGCGTGCCATGAAAAATCCTGAATATTTGGCTTACCCTATCGCAATCGATTGTGATCGAAGCATGACAAGATTGCATGACAGGGATCAGGGAAAGTTAGCGATTCCATAACCTTCCATCTAGCAAAGTGGCAGACTGAATTGCAAATTCAAGAGGTGTTTTGCTGAGCGAATTGTTGATCATCGCCGATCCGGCCCTGATGGCCGAACGCCAGCATTGGCTCGCCGTGCTTGAGAGCGAACGACGGCTTTCGGACCACACGCTGGACGCCTATGAGCGCGATACACGGCAATTTCTCGCCTTCCTGACAGGCCATCTCGGCGGTCCAGCGACCATCAAGGACATACACGCGCTTCGTCCGGCCGATTTTCGCGGCTTCCTCGCTACGCGCCGCAAGGATGGAGCCGGCGCGCGCTCGCTCGGCCGCAATCTTGCAGGCCTTCGCTCCTTCCTGCGCTATCTGGAAAAGAAGGGCCTGGTGAACGCCGCCGGCGCCGGCGCCGTCCGCTCGCCGAAACAGCCCAAGTCTCTGCCGAAGCCGCTCTCCGATTCGCAGGCGATTACGGTCACTGGCGACAATGCGCAGATGCATGACGAACCCTGGATCGCTGCCCGCGACGCCGCCGTCCTGACCCTGCTCTATGGCTGCGGCCTGCGCATTTCGGAAGCACTTGGCCTGATGCCCTCGGATATTGGCCCCGGAACGACGGCGCTCAGGATCACCGGCAAGGGCAACAAGACGCGCATCGTCCCGCTGCTTCCCATCGTCGGCGAAGCGGTCGAGAAATACCGCAAGATTTGCCCTTATCATCTGGAAGAGGGTAGGCCGCTCTTCCGCGGCGCCCGCGGCGGCCCGCTGCAGCCTGCCATCATCCAGCGCGGCATGCAGAAGCTGCGCAGCGCCTTCGGCCTGCCGGATACTGCGACACCGCACGCGCTGCGCCATTCCTTCGCCACCCACCTGCTTGCCGGCGGTGGCGATCTGCGTACAATCCAGGAGTTGCTTGGCCACGCCAGCCTGTCGACGACGCAGGTCTATACCGGCGTCGATGCCGCGAGACTGCTGGAAGTCTATGACCGGGCGCATCCCAGGGCGTAAGAAAGCGTTAACCTGTTACTTTAAGGGAAAATGCGTGCGACCGGAGTAGAACTGGAAGCAAATATCCGCACCTCAGAAGGCCGAAATGATTTCTGCTGTCGACAACAGTTCCCGTTCGATCATGCCCAAGGCATCAACTGTCCTTCTGTGGGTGGCCGCCGCCGTACCGGCAGCCCTGCTGGCTGCGCTGGTCCTGACCACGATCTCGCTGCGGACGGCCAACGCTGCCGACGATGCCGCAGCCTGCACCGGCAAGAACCTCCTGACGGACCTTCAGCAGACGGATCCGGCGAAATACGCTTCGATCATGGCGGAAGGCGACAAGGTCGCCAATGGCAAGAGCATCTTCTGGAAGATCGAGAAGCCGGGCATGAGGCCTTCCTGGCTGCTCGGCACCATGCATGTCACCGACCCGCGCGTCCTGTCGATGCCCAAGGGTGCCGCCGAGGCGGACAGGGCCGCCGATACGATCATCGTCGAATCCGACGAAATTCTCGACGAGAAGAAGGCAGCCCTTGCCCTGCTTGCCAAGCCTGAGCTGACGATGTTCACCGACGGCTCGACGATCAGCAAATATTTGTCCGCCGATGACAATGCCAAGCTGGAGGCAGGCCTCAAGGAGCGGGGCATTCCGCTCACCGCGGTTTCCCGCATGCGGCCATGGATGATCTCCAGCGTCGTGGCATTGCCGCCCTGCGAAATCGCCCGCAAGGCCAAGGGCGCCGAATTCCTGGATCAGAAGCTCGCCGTCGATGCCGCCGCCGCAGGCAAGCAGGTAAAGGGCCTCGAGACGCTCGCAGACCAGCTACAGGCCATGGCGGACCTTCCGACCGAATTTCATCTGAAGTCGCTGATCGAGACGCTTCAGCTCGGCGACAAGATGAACGACGTCGTCGAGACAATGACCGATCTCTATCTTTCCGGCGACATCGGCGCCACTATGCCGATGCTGAAGATTGCCGCCCCTGACGGCGACGACGGCGATAGCGACTATGCCGCCTTCGAACAGCGCATCATCCTCGACCGCAACAAGGTCATGGCCGAGCACGCCGCCCCGATCCTCGCAAACGGCAATGTCTTCATGGCCGTGGGTGCCCTGCATCTGCCGGGCGACCAAGGGCTGGTGGAGCTCCTGCGCAAGCGGGGCTTTACGGTCACGGCTGTACAGTAAAATACACAACCGTCACTTGACTTTTATTGTTCAGCCGAAGAAATTTTCCGCAAAATTACAGTTGTGGTCAATTTAAAGCACATGATTTTCGGTCCGATTTTACGTGATACGGCGAAGGTTCTAGGGACCTTCACACTCCATCTCGTTGTATTTCTTTTGCTGCTTGCCCCGGCAAACGCGTCGCCGACCTCTGCACCAGACGGCGTGCAATGTCCCGCCCAAAGCCTATTGCCGCGGCTGAAGGCAAGTCAGCCGGAGCGTTACCGGACTTTTCTCAAAGAGGCTCGGTCGGTCCGAAACGGCAGACACATTCTTTGGAAGGTCGAAAGGAAAGGACTGAAGCCATCTTGGCTTTTCGGCACCATTCATTCAAGGGATCCACGCATTTTCACTCTCCCCTCGAAGGCATTCAGCGCCTTTGACAAGGTTGATACTGTACTTGTGGAGTTGAAGGAGGTTGTCCAACCGGTAACCATTGGCCTGGAAGTGTTGAAACATCCTGAGTTGACGATGCTTCAGGACGACAGGCTCGACCATCTACTCCCGCCGGAGGAGACAGTCGAGCTTGCGACTTCCTTGAAGCAGCACGGAGTGCCGCTTGATCTCGTCGCGCGGATGCGACCCTGGTTTCTGATGCTCAACCTGGAAATGCCGACATGCGAAACCCGTCTGATGAAAGCCGGGAGGGACGTTCTCGATCAAGCGATCGCAAAGAAAGCACTCGACAAGAAGATCGCACTTGTCGGTCTCGAAACTCCGCTGGAGCAGTTTCAGGCAATCGCCCGCGTTCCCGACGCCTTGATGCTCGAGGCTGTTCGACGATCTTTTGCAATACCCTACAGCAATGACGACCAATTGGAGACCGTAATAGATCTCTACAAAGTGCATGATATCGGGAAAATCATCGCACTGAGCAATGTTTTTGGTGCGGGTGAATCAGTCGCCCAGTCCTACACGCAGTACGTTCTTACTGATCGTAACAAGATTATGGCTGAACGCGCCAAACCCTATCTGGATAAGGGTCGCGCCATGATCGCTGTCGGTAGTGCGCATCTTGCTGGCGATGAGGGATTGGTCGAACTCCTGCGCAAGCAGGGTTTTACGGTCACGGCTGCGGATTGAGGGCGGCACGATTGAGATTGATGAGCGCCGTTTCGACGATGAGATTGTGAAACGGCGTGATTGCCATCAGATAGAGTTTTCCAAACAATACTTTGCGCCGAACAAGCGTTGTCGAGCTGACGAATGTTCGCCCATCGCGTTCGTTGACATCGATAACAGCGCGGAAATCGAGGTGGCGGTCGTCGAAGCCGAGCACCACCTGACGGGCGGACCGGCTTACGACAGGAAAGATGCCGATCATGTCGATATCGCCGGGCTTATGCGCCGTCGACGGTTTGATCCCGAAAGGCGCGACCAAGGCGTCGCGGATCGTTATCAGCACCTTCACCCAATAGGGAAAACGGCCCAGGACCAATCGGGCTGCCTCGTCAGCTCTCATGCTCCGGCCGACAGCGATCCGGTAGCAATCCGCCCAATCGGCACCGGGCAACGCAGGATGTGGCAGGCGTGGTACAATTTTCGTCGGTTTGGCAAAATCGTTCTGCATCGCGAGGCCGTTCCGCTTGCGTCTACGGCGCAGCATACCACTGCGTGACGTCCCCTGCCTGGCCTATTGTGAGGCTGCGACAATGCGCATTGGCACTATCTGGTGGGGAGCCGCAGCCGGTGCTGCAGCTCCCGAGACGAATCACATATGGATCGGCTTGAACGTAGCTGCCATCGCAGCTTCCTTCACCGCTTCCGACATGGTCGGGTGCGCGTGGCAGGTGCGGCCGAGATCTTCCGACGAACCGCTGAATTCCATCAGGACGGTGATCTCGTGGATCATCTCGCCGGCGCCGAAGCCGACGATATGGCCGCCGAGAACCTTGTCGGTTTCCTTGTCGGCCAGGATCTTCACGAAGCCATCCGTCGCAAGCATCGCGCGGGCGCGGCCGTTGGCGGTGAAGGGGAACTTGCCGACCTTGTAGGCAATGCCTGTGGCCTTCAGCTCTTCCTCGGTCTTGCCGACGGAAGCCACTTCCGGCTGCGTGTAGACGACGGCAGGAATGACATCGTAGTTCACATGGCCAGCCTGGCCGGCCAAGATTTCGGCAAGCGCCACACCTTCATCTTCAGCCTTGTGCGCCAGCATCGGGCCCTTGACCACGTCGCCGATCGCATAGATGCCGGCGACATTGGTCTTGAAATGGCCGTCTATTTCCACGCGACCGCGGTTGTCCAGCTTCACGCCGGCTTCTTCAAGGCCGAGGCCTGACGTGTAGGGCTTGCGGCCGGTGGAGATCAGCACGACATCGGCATCAAGCACGACCTTGTCGCCGCCCTTGACCGGCTCGAACGTCACCTTCGCGCCGGCGCCGGACTTTTCAACACCGGTCACCTTGGCGCCGAGATGGAATTCGAGGCCCTGCTTGGCGAGCAGGCGCTGGGTCTGCTTCGACACTTCGCCGTCCATGCCGCCGAGGATGGTGTCGAGATATTCGACAACGGTGACCTTGGCGCCGAGGCGCGACCAGACCGAGCCGAGCTCGAGGCCGATGACGCCGCCGCCGACCACGATCATGCTGCCGGGAACCTTGTCGAGCGCGATACCGCCGGTCGACGAGATGATGACCTTCTCATCGATTTCGACCGGAACGCCGGGAATGCCTGCAACGTCGGAGCCGGTGGCGATGACGATATTCTTGCCCTCGATCTCCTGAACCTTGCCGTCTTCGGCGGTTACGGAAACCTTGCCGGTCGCGACGATCTTGCCCGTGCCGATGAAGCTGTCGATCTTGTTCTTCTTGAACAGGAAGGCGACGCCATCGACGTTGGACTTCACCGTCGCATCCTTGTGCGCCATCATCTTGGAAAGATTGAGCGTCGGTGCGCCGACTTCGATGCCGAGCGCATCCATGCCGTGACCGGCCTGATGGAACATCTCGGAAGCATGCAGCAGTGCCTTCGACGGAATGCAGCCGATGTTCAGGCAGGTGCCGCCGAAGGTCGTGCGCTTTTCCACGACCGCGACCTTGAGGCCGAGCTGTGCCGCCTTGATGGCGCAGACATAGCCGCCGGGGCCGGTTCCGATAACAATCACATCATAGGACATTGTTTAATTTCCTTTTTTTGAAGGCGTCCAATTAATCGGCGGCGCGCTCAAGCGCCAAACGGAAACCGGAGCAGGCCGAAACCGCACCGGGAAATACGGGTGAACTATCGTCCGGCGCTAAAACGCTCGCGCAACGGCCTGACGATGAAGAGGATCGAAACGACTGCATGTCTACCCCTATCGGCCGCCGCTCACATTGAGGATCGAGCCGGTTACATAGGACGCGGATGGAGACAATAGGTAGAGGACGGCGTCGGCGACTTCTTCCGACGTACCGACCCGGCCCATCGGCAGCGTCGGACCGAGGTCCCGGACGCGATCCGGCAGCCCACCGGACGCATGGATGTCAGTGTCGATAATACCGGGGCGAATGCAGTTGACCCGAATTCCCTCCGCGACCACCTCACGCGCAAGGCCGATCGTGAACGTATCGATCGCACCCTTGGAGGCCGCGTAATCGACATATTGGCCGGGGCCACCGAAGATCGCGGCCATGGAAGAGATATTGACGATCGAGCCGCCCTTGCCGCCGTGGCGCGTCGACATGCGAAGCACGGCTTCCTTGGCGCAGAGGATCGAGCCGGTGATGTTGATGCGGAACATCCGGTCGAGCCGCTCCGGCGACATCTGGTCGACGCGCTGCACCATATCGACGATCCCGGCATTGTTGACGAGCCCGTCAAGCCGGCCGAAATGGCGGTCGGCGGCCTCGAATATCGAAGCGATCCCGGCAACATCACCGACATCGCCCGCAATCGCGATGGCATCGCTACCGGCCGCACGGACCGCGTCGACCACCTGATCGGCGGCTTGCTTGTTCGAGGCGTAATTGACAACCACACGCCAGCCCTGGCGCGCCGCGCCGATGCAGATCGCGGCCCCGATGCCGCGGCTGCCGCCCGTGACCAGAAGTACCGGAGAATTATCGCTCATCTTCCATCCTCACCGCAAAACGCCAACGAACATCAGGACGAGACCTGTCAACGAAACCGCCCAGATCAACGAACGCCAGGGGCTGAGACCGAGGAGATAGGCGGGCAAATAGGCAAGCCGCGCCCAGAACCACAACAGGATGCCCCAATGGGTCAAGGCATCAGCCCGTCCCGCGGCGACAGCGACAACCGTAAGCGCAATGAAAACAGGATATGTTTCCTGAAAATTGCGAAATGCGCGGGTCGCGCGCCCCGTCAGGAGATTGGGTTCCGGCTCGTCATCACGCGTCGAATTGGCCTCCGCCACGCCCGACTGGAGGCGATAGACGCTCGCCTGGACCATCATGTAGATGAAGGCCAGCGCCGTGCTCCACAGGAGATAGGTCAGTTCGAACGACATGGAGAATGCCCCGGAATGGCAGAAAGGGCCGCTCGTGGCGGCCCTGCACCGTTCTTAGAGATCGAGAACCAGACGTTCCGGATCTTCCAGGCTTTCCTTGACGCGGACGAGGAAGGTAACCGCTTCCTTGCCGTCGACGATACGGTGGTCGTAGGAGAGCGCGAGATACATCATCGGGCGGATGACGATCTGGCCGCCGACGACAACAGGACGGTCCTGGATCTTGTGCATGCCGAGAATGCCCGACTGCGGCGCATTCAGGATCGGCGAGGACATCAGCGAACCGTAGACACCGCCATTGGTGATGGTGAAGGTGCCGCCCTGCATGTCGGCCATCGACAGCGTGCCATCACGGGCAGCCTTGGCGAGACGGCCGAGGTCCTTTTCGATCTCGGCGATCGACATCTGGTCTGCATCGCGGATGATCGGAACGACGAGGCCCTTGTCGGTGCCGACGGCCATGCCGATATGGCAGTAGTTCTTGTAGATCAGGTCGGTGCCGTCGATCTCGGCGTTGACGGCCGGCAGTTCCTTCAGCGCATGGGTCACGGCCTTGGTGAAGAAGCCCATGAAGCCGAGCTTGACGCCATGCTTCTTTTCGAAGACGTCCTTGTACTTGGCGCGCAGGTCCATGACGGCCTTCATGTCCACCTCGTTGTAGGTGGTGAGCATGGCGGCGGTGTTCTGGGCGTCCTTCAGGCGCTTGGCGATCGTCTGGCGCAGGCGGGTCATCTTGACGCGCTCTTCGCGCCCTGCGTCTTCGACCGTCGACGGGCCGCGGGCGGCGACCGGAGCTGCAGCCGGTGCGGCTGCGACAGGAGCCGCAATGCCCTTGGCAACGGCAGCGATCACGTCACCCTTCAGGACCTGGCCACGCTTGCCGCTGCCGTCGACCTGATCGACCGAGAGGTTGCTTTCAGCAAGCAGCTTGGCAGCAGCCGGAGCCGGCGGCATGGAGGAAGCAGCCGGAGCTGGAGCAGAAACGACGGGCGCAGCAGGAGCTGCGGCAGCGGCCGGAGCAGCAGCGCCGACAGTTTCGGCAACCTTTGCAGCGGCGGGTGCGGCGGTAGCGCCGGCACCTTCGGCGATCTGGCCGAGCAGTGCGCCGAGACCGACCGTTTCGCCAGCCTGCGCAACGATTTCCGAAAGCGTTCCGGCAGAAGGAGCCGGCACTTCGATCGTCACCTTGTCGGTTTCAAGCTCGAGGAGCGGCTCGTCGGCCTTGACGACATCGCCGACCTTCTTGAACCAGGTACCAACGGTCGCTTCACTGACGGACTCGCCGAGGGTTGGAACGCGGATTTCTGTGGCCATTGTTCAAATCCTGAATTTTTTGATCGTTATGAGTTGGACGGCGCTCCGGCAGAAGCTTGCCGGAGAATGATCGAAGGAATGGGCGAAACGTCGAAGCGGAAACCGATACCTGCAAGGATCACGGGATCGGCATCGCCGACCGCCTTGGCAGCGTCGGCATCAGCGACTTCGATGATTGCCATCCCCCATGCGCCTTCTCTTTCGAAGACCGGGCCGACGGCGATCGCCATCCCGGTCTCTGCATTCTGCCGCCAGTAGGCGGCGTGACGTTGCATGGCGGCCATCTCTTCAGCGGTCGCATCATGCGGGAAGCTGGGGCGCGGTGGCGTCAATTTCAGATGAAAATAAGCCATCGCGCCAACTCCTTAACCGCCGAGCGCATCCTCGAGGAATGCGGCGAGCTGCGCCAGATGCTTGGACATCAGGCCCGTCGCCGGAGAGGCGGCGGCCGGACGGCCGGTGTAGCGAACCCGCTGGTACTTGGCATCGATATGGGCAAGCACCCATTCCAGATAAGGATCGATGAAGGACCATGCGCCCATGTTCTTCGGCTCTTCCTGGCACCAGACCATTTCCGCGTTGCGGAAGCGGCTGAGCTCGTTGATGAGCGCCTTGGCCGGGAACGGATAGAGCTGCTCGATGCGCAGCAGGTAAACATCGTCGATGCCGCGCTTTTCGCGCTCTTCCAGAAGGTCGTAATAGACCTTGCCGGTGCACATGACGACGCGGCGGATCTTGGCATCCTTCTGCAGCTTGATCGGGCCGTCCTTGATCACCTCGGCGTCGTCCCACAGCAGGCGGTGGAACGAGGATTCGCCGGCGAGTTCGGCAAGGCTCGATACGGCGCGCTTGTGGCGCAGCAGCGACTTCGGCGTCATCAGGATCAGCGGTTTGCGGAAATCACGCTTCAACTGACGGCGCAGGATGTGGAAGTAGTTCGCCGGCGTCGTGACGTTGGCGACCTGCATGTTGTCTTCCGCGCAGAGCTGGAGGTAGCGCTCCAGACGGGCCGAAGAGTGTTCCGGGCCCTGGCCTTCATAGCCATGCGGCAGAAGGCAGACGAGACCGGACATGCGCAACCACTTGCGTTCGCCCGAGGAGATGAACTGGTCGAACACGACCTGCGCACCGTTGGCAAAGTCGCCGAACTGAGCTTCCCAGAGGGTCAGCGCGTTCGGACGGGCCAGCGAATAGCCGTATTCGAAGCCGAGTACGGCTTCTTCAGACAGCATCGAGTTGATGACTTCGTAGCGGGCCTGCGTCGGCGACAGGTTTGCGAGCGGGATATAGCGCTCTTCAGTTTCCTGATCGTAGAGAACCGAATGACGTTGCGAGAACGTACCGCGTTCACAATCCTGGCCCGAGAGACGAATCTTGTGGCCTTCCGTGACAAGCGCGCCAAAAGCAAGCGCCTCTGCCATGGCCCAGTCGAGACCTTCGCCGGTCGCGATCATGCCGGCACGGTTTTCCATGAAGCGCTGGATCGTGCGGTGGGCGTTAAAGCCTGCCGGGATTTCCGAAAGCTTCCGGCCGATCTCCTTCAGCTGCTTCATCGGGACGGCGGTCTTGCCGCGACGCTGTTCGTCCGCATTGTCGGCAGCGCGCAAGCCGGACCACTCGCCATCAAGCCAGTCGGCCTTGTTCGGCTTGTAGTGCTGGCCAGCCTCGAACTCCTGTTCGAGATGCGCGCGCCAGTCAGCCTTCAGCTTTTCGACTTCGCCTTCGCTGATATGGCCTTCGCCCACCAGACGATCGGCATAGATCTGCAGCACCGTCTTGTGACCACGAATGACCTTGTACATCTTCGGCTGCGTGAAAGACGGCTCATCGCCTTCATTGTGGCCGTATCGACGGTAGCAAAACATGTCGAGGACGACAGGCTTGTGGAACTTCATACGAAATTCCATGGCGATCTTGGCAGCGTAGACGACCGCTTCCGGATCGTCGCCGTTGACATGCAGGATCGGCGCTTCGATCATCTTCGCGACGTCGGACGGATAAGGCGACGAACGCGAGAAGGCCGGATTGGTGGTGAAACCGATCTGGTTGTTGATGATCACATGCATCGTGCCGGCGACGCGATGGCCGCGCAGGCCCGACAGGCCGAGAATTTCAGCGATAACGCCCTGGCCGGCAAAGGCCGCATCGCCATGGATCAGCAGCGGCAGAACCTTGGAGCGCTCGGACAGCGGAATGGTGTCGCCGTCCCAGACGGTTGCGCCCATGTCCTGCTTGGCGCGAGCCTTGCCCATGACGACAGGATCGACGATTTCCAGGTGCGACGGGTTTGCCGTCAGCGACACGTGGATCTTGTTGCCGTCGAATTCGCGATCGGACGAGGCGCCCAGGTGATACTTGACGTCACCAGAACCTTCGACTTCGTCAGGTGCGTAGGAGCCGCCCTTGAACTCGTGGAAGATGGCGCGGTGCGGCTTGCCCATGACCTGGGAGAGCACGTTCAGGCGGCCGCGATGGGCCATGCCGAATACGGCTTCACGCAGGCCGAGCGAACCGCCGCGCTTGAGGATCTGCTCCAGCGCCGGGATCAGCGATTCACCGCCGTCGAGACCGAAGCGCTTGGTGCCCTTGAAGCGAACGTCGAGGAACTGCTCGTAGCCTTCGGCTTCGACCAGCTTCTGCAGGATGGCCTTCTTGCCCTCGGGGCTGAAGGCAACACCCTTGTCCGGCCCTTCGATGCGCTCCTGGATCCAGGACTTCTCTTCCGGGTTGGACATGTGCATGAACTCGACGCCGAGCGTCGAGCAATAGGTGCGCTCGAGAATCTCGATCATCTCCCGGATGGTCGCGTATTCAAGACCGAGCACGTTGTCGATGAAGATCTTGCGATCGTAATCGGCGGACGTGAAGCCGTAATTTTCCGGCGACAGCTCGTGATAATCTTCGACCGGGGCCGCGATGCCGAGCGGATCGAGCTTGGCATGCAGGTGACCACGCATGCGATAGGCGCGGATCATCATGATGGCGCGAACCGAATCGCGGGTCGCCTGCAGCACGTCGGTCGCGCTGGCGGGGGTGCCTGCAGCCTCGGCCTTCGCCTTCAGCTTGGTTTCGACAACCTTCTCGACAATGCCCCAATCGCCGTCGAGGGCCGATACGAGATCGCCCCGTGCCGGGATCGGCCAGTTCTTGCGCTGCCAGGACGCGCCCTTGGCCGCCTTCTTCACATCGTCGGGATTATCTTCCAGAGCCTTGAAGAAGGTCCGCCACTGATCGTCTACCGATGTGGGATCTTCCTCGTAGCGCGCGTAGAGCTGCTCGATATAGGCAGCGTTGGCGCCATCCAGAAACGAAGTGATCTGAAACTGTTCGTTGGCTTCTTGCCGTGCCATGGCGATATGCGGACGCTTCCGTCCGCCTCCTGACTTCGATGAATCCGCCGGTCGCATTGCCGGCTACCGCATTCTCTGGACCGTTTGCGCTTTTCTCGCGAAACGCTCCTATCTTCCCGATTTTTCGCAATTCCGGACAAAACCGCTGCGCAGCTTTGCTGGAATTGCTTCATTGCCGCCTGTCCGCGGCGCATCTGCTCTTGAACGAATGGACCGGGCGAGGTGCAGATGCCGCTCCTCGCCCGGTTTAATAAGTCGGATCAGCCCTTGAGGACTTCAACCAGCGTCTTGCCGAGGCGTGCCGGGGAAGGAGACACCTTGATGCCTGCCGATTCCATGGCAGCGATCTTGGATTCCGCATCGCCCTTGCCGCCGGAAACGACAGCGCCGGCGTGGCCCATGGTGCGGCCCTTCGGAGCGGTACGGCCAGCGATGAAGCCGGCCATCGGCTTCTTGCGGCCCTTCTTGGCTTCGTCCTTGAGGAACTGGGCTGCATCTTCTTCAGCCGAGCCGCCGATTTCGCCGATCATGATGATCGAGGTCGTGGCTTCGTCAGCGAGGAACATTTCGAGCACGTCGATGAACTCGGTGCCCTTGACCGGGTCGCCGCCGATGCCGACAGCCGTCGTCTGGCCGAGACCTTCGTTCGAAGTCTGGAAGACAGCTTCGTAGGTCAGCGTGCCCGAACGGGAAACGATACCGACCGAACCCTTGCGGAAGATCGAGCCCGGCATGATGCCGATCTTGCATTCTTCCGGCGTCAGGATGCCTGGGCAGTTCGGGCCGAGCAGGCGCGACTTGGAGCGATCGAGGCGAGCCTTGACGCGGACCATGTCCATGACCGGGATGCCTTCGGTGATGCAGGTGATGAACGGGATCTCGGCGTCGATCGCTTCGATGATCGCGTCTGCTGCACCAGCCGGCGGAACATAGATGACAGACGCGTCGGCGCCGGTCTTTTCCTTGGCTTCGGCAACGGTCGCGAAGATCGGCAGGATTTCGCCCTTCGAGCCGGTCCAGGTTTCGCCACCCTTCTTCGGGTGGATACCGCCGACCATCTGGGTGCCGTAATAAGCAAGGGCCTGTTCCGTGTGGAACGTGCCGGTCTTGCCGGTCAGGCCCTGAACGAGGACCTTGGTATTCTTATTGACGAGAATGGACATTCTTTCAGATCCTTCAAATTAGCCGTTGATCGCCGCGACGATCTTCTTGGCCGCATCGTCCAAGTCGTCAGCTGCCGTGATCGCGAGACCCGATTCGTTCAGGATCTTCTTGCCGAGCTCGACATTGGTGCCTTCGAGGCGCACGACGAGCGGAACCTTGAGGCCGACTTCCTTCACCGCGGCGATGACGCCTTCAGCGATGACGTCGCACTTCATGATGCCACCGAAGATGTTAACGAGGATGCCCTCGACCTTCGGGTCCGCGGTGATGATCTTGAAGGCTGCAGCAACCTTCTCCTTGCCGGCGCCGCCGCCGACGTCACAGAAGTTCGCCGGCTCCTTGCCGTAAAGCTTGATGATGTCCATCGTCGCCATGGCAAGACCTGCGCCGTTGACCATGCAGCCGATGTTGCCGTCGAGGGCAACGTAAGCGAGGTCCCACTTGGAGGCTTCGATTTCCTTGGCGTCTTCTTCGGTCTCGTCACGCAGCGTCTTGACGTCGTCGTGGCGGAAGAGCGCGTTGCCGTCGAAGGACATCTTGGCGTCGAGGACACGCAGATGGCCGTTCTTCATGACGATCAGCGGGTTGACTTCGAGGAGAGCCATGTCCTTTTCGCCGAACGCCTTGTAAAGCGCCGGGAAGAGCGACTTCGCATCTTCGGCTGCTGCACCGGTTAGTTCCAGAGCCTTGGCGATCTTGGCAACGTCGTCAGCGGTTACACCGGCTTCCGGGTTGATGGCGATCGTGTGGATCTTCTCCGGCGTGTCGTGAGCGACAGCTTCGATGTCCATGCCGCCTTCGGTCGAAACGACGAAGGCAACCTTGCCAACCGAACGGTCGACCAGGAGCGAGCAGTAAAGCTCACGCTCGATGTCAGCACCGTCTTCGATGTAGAGGCGGTTGACCTGCTTGCCGGCAGGGCCGGTCTGGGCAGTTACCAGCGTGTTGCCGAGCATCTCCTTGGCATGGGCCACGACTTCGTCGATCGACTTGGCGAGACGAACGCCGCCCTTGGCATCAGGGCCGAGTTCCTTGAACTTGCCCTTGCCGCGACCACCGGCATGGATCTGGCTCTTGACCACGTAAAGCGGACCTGGGAGCGACTTGGCTGCAGCTTCGGCTTCCTCGACCTTGAGGATAGCCACGCCTTCAGCGACCGGTGCGCCGTAACCCTTGAGCAGGGCCTTGGCCTGATATTCGTGAATGTTCATTTGGGAAGATCCCTGTTTCGATTACTTGAGCGCCAGATTACTTGAGGGACGGCGCGATGTTGATGCAGGCTTCGCAAAGACCGGCGACAGCAGCGACGGACTTGTCGAAGGCTTCCTTCTCGGTCTTGTTCAGGTCGATCTCGATGATGCGCTCGATACCGCCGGCACCGATGACGGTCGGAACACCGACATACATATCCTTGACGCCGTACTGGCCGTCGAGGTGAGCGGCGCAGGGCAGAACGCGCTTCTTGTCCTTGAGGTAGGATTCGGCCATTTCGATCGCGGAAGCAGCCGGTGCGTAGTAGGCCGAGCCGGTCTTCAGCAGGCCGACGATTTCGGCGCCGCCATCACGGGTGCGCTGGATGATTTCTTCGAGGCGTTCCTTGGTGACCCAGCCCATGGTGACGAGGTCGGTCAGCGGAATGCCGCCAACGGTCGAGTAGCGCGCAAGCGGAACCATCGTGTCGCCGTGGCCGCCGAGAACGAATGCCGTGACGTCCTGGACGGAAACGTTGAATTCTTGCGAGAGGAAGAGGCGGAAGCGCGAGCTGTCGAGAACGCCAGCCATGCCGACGACCTTGTTGGCCGGGAGGCCCGAGAACTTCTGCAGCGCCCAGACCATGGCGTCGAGCGGGTTGGTGATGCAGATGACGAAAGCGTTCGGGGCATACTTCTTGATGCCGGCGCCGACCTGCTCCATGACTTTGAGGTTGATACCGAGAAGGTCGTCGCGGCTCATGCCGGGCTTGCGGGCAACACCTGCAGTGACGATGCAGACGTCAGCGCCTTCGATGGCGGAATAGTCGCTGGCACCGGTGAGGTTCGCGTCGAAACCTTCGACCGGCGAAGACTGAGCGATATCGAGGCCCTTGCCCTGGGGAATGCCGTCAGCGATGTCGAACAGGACGATGTCGCCGAGCTCCTTCAGGCCGGCGAGATGCGCCAGCGTGCCACCAATCATGCCAGAACCAATGAGAGCGATCTTATTGCGCGCCATTTCGGTAAATCCTTTGCGGTCAAATCCATGATCGACAGTTTTAGCCTCGATCACTGCCGCCAATCGCATAGACCCAAAGTCAAAAAATGGCAATTGATTATTTTTGAGCGAGCAAATTCAATCGGTTAGATATCAAAATTCTTACGTAAACGTAAGACAAAGTCTCAACAAATCGTTACTCAGCTGCTCGTCTAGCATGAGTCTGTGACAAATATTCGGCGCTGCGCATTTCAAAAAGCCGTGAAGCGGTGCGATCGAATTCAAAGCCTTCGGTGCCGCGCCGCTCGATCAGAAGCTCCTCCGGCATTGCCTCCGCCGATATATAGAGGCGAACGGAATGATCGTAGAGCGTGTCGACAAGAATGATGAAGCGCTTGATCTGATTACGCTTATCCGCCCCCATCTTCGGCACGCGATCGACAAAGATCGTGTCGAAACGGTCGGAGATCGCCAGGAAGTCGGCAGCGCCGAGCGGCTTGTCGCATAGGTCCTCAAACGAGAACCGCGCCATCCGATCGACGGCAAGAGGCACGTGGATCGAGCGGCCCTTCATCGGTATCTCTGTTGGCGAAGCCTTGCGGCCGGCAAGCGCATGCGCCCAGGTCGCATCCATCGCCATGTCGTTGCGCCGGTTGAGCGGCACCAGATAGACCGGCTGGCTGTTGAGCTTCTCCATCCGGTAATCCGTCGGAGAATCCAGGGAAACGATGTCGACATACCGCTTCAGGAGGTCGATGAACGGCAGGAAGAGGCCACGGTTCAGGCCATCCTTGTAGAGATTGTCAGGCTCGACGTTCGAGGTCGCGACAAGGACGCAGCCCAGCGAAAAGAGCTCCGAAAACAGCCGCGACAGGATCATCGCATCGGCGATGTCGGTGACCGAGAATTCATCGAAGCACAGCAATTCCGCCTGGGCGAACAGATCGGCGGCGACGGGCGGCACGGGGTCGGCCTGCTTCGTCTCGCCGTTCTTGAACTTCAGGCGGTGCCCCGCGATACGGTTGTGCACATCGGCCATGAACTCATGGAAATGAGCCCGGCGTTTCTTGGCGCAGGGCGCCATTGAAAAGAACATGTCCATCAACATGGTCTTGCCGCGCCCGACGCTGCCATGGATGTAGAGGCCCTTCGCCACCTCCGCCGGCTTCTTCTTTGCCGCGAAAAGCCAGCCGAGAGCGCTGGATTTCGCCGCCGGTCGCTTCTGCTTGAGATGGGAGAGAACGCGATCCAGGGATTTCGCCACATCCATCTGCGCCGAGTCGACCTGGAGCGAGCCGGACGCCGTCAGCGACTTCAATTGTTCGCTGACGCTGATGGAATAATCAGGCATGGGCTGCATGGGGAAACATCCGCCTGTCTGTCGTAAGTAAGGGGCGGCCGTTCGGCCGCCTGCCCGTTTATCGGCTGAGGCTTATCGTCTGGCCGGCGGACGTCGAGCCGTCGAAGCGGGAATCCGCAGTCTTATAGAGCGTGCCGAGCGTGTTGCCGTCGCGGTCCTTCAGCAGGACCTGCTTGCCGGAGACTTCCCAGGAGCCCATAGCCGTCAGCGGACCGACACAGCCACGCGTGCCGCCGCGCGAACCGCTGCCGAGATTGGTGAGGGTCAGGAACATGTCACAGCTGGAACCGCCGTTGCTGACCTTCCAGCTGCCGACCATGGATTCCTTCGTGACATCCTGCGCTGCCGAGGCAAGCTGCGTGTTCTGCTGCTGCACGCCGCCGGGCGCTGGCGCAGTCGTCGTCGGCGCTGCCGGGAACTGCGAGGCGCTGGGATCCGGGAGCTGACCGGCTTGAACGGAAGGAACGGGTGCAGCCTGGAGAGGAGGTGGCGAATAATTGGAAGAACTATATTCGGTGCGTTGGCACCCAGCGAGCGAGAGACCGACGACCGCAGCCACCGCAGCATATTTCAATTGCATCATCACACTCCTGAGATTTCCTGGCCTTGAGCTGAAGCTGGCGCGCAATCACGGCCGAATTATCGTGAAAGGCCCAATTGAATCAAGTCGACGCTAGGAGAATTTGTACCAAGGCAGGATAATCGGAAAAGCATGGGACAAATTTGGCGCATTTTTGCACAAATCAAGACTTTTCGATCCGAACATTACTGTTTCACCTGCAGGATTTCCTCCTGATAGAACGCATCGGCAAGCTGATGAGCGGTTTCCTCCCTCGCCACATCCCTCTCGGCTTTCATGGGATGCTTCGCGAAACGCTCCATCGTCCGTCCGACGAAAAGTGCAATTCCATCAGGCACGGCGCCTTCACCCATCTCCCGGGTAAGCTTCTTGACTTCGATGAGATCGAGAATGGCGGTCTTAAGCGAGGGCTCGATATCGGTCTCTGCCAGACACTCGATGAGGTTCATCGGCGGCAGTCGCGAAAACCCGGTTTGACGCATCCACTCCAGCGCGACAGCCGGTCTTACCGCATAGAGAAGCTTCTTCAGCTTAGCGCCTGCGGGATCCACCGGCTGCCATTGCTGGCGCAGCAGGCCGATATAGTGCTCCGCAACCTTGCTCGGCAGCATGATCTCACCCAGCAATACAGAAAGACGCGCCCGAAATCCCGGCTCCTCCTCGTAGACGATGGGAGATTTAATCCATTCGACCAAAACTGCATTGCCCTTCAACGCCAGAAGCAACGCCTTGCGTAGATCCCAGCCGCCCGTATCGATATCGCCGACGATCGGAAATTCGATGACATCACGGTACGAAACAAGATGCAGGTGATCCCGCGTCGGGCGGATGTAAACGAACCGGCAGTCATAGTCGCTGTCGGGCGAGGGAAAACCCCATGCCCGGCTGCCACTTTCAATGGCAAAGCCGATACGAACGCCTTCGGCGCGAACGGAATCGAGCCGGGTTCGGATCTCGGCGACGGCTTGCGGATCGAAACTGTCAAGCCCCGTCGCCGAAATCCCATTCATCTCTTGGTACATCTTGCTTAAACGCGGCGCTCGACCATCATCTTCTTGATCTCCGCGATCGCCTTTGCCGGGTTGAGGCCCTTGGGGCAGGTCTGCGCGCAGTTCATGATCGTGTGGCAGCGATAGAGGCGGAAGGGATCCTCGAGATTGTCGAGGCGCTCGCCCGTTGCTTCGTCGCGGCTGTCGATCAGCCAGCGATAGGCCTGCAGCAGAACGGCCGGGCCGAGGTAGCGGTCGCCGTTCCACCAGTAGCTCGGACAGGAGGTCGAGCAGCAGGCGCATAGGATGCACTCGTAGAGACCGTCGAGCTTCGCACGGTCATCATGGCTCTGCTTCCATTCCTTGGCCGGCGTCGGCGATACCGTCTTCAGCCAGGGCTCGATCGAGCGATGCTGGGCGTAGAAGTTGGTGAGGTCAGGCACGAGGTCCTTGACGACAGGCATATGCGGCAGCGGATAGATCTTCACGGCACCCTTGATCTCGTCCAAACCTTTGGTGCAGGCGAGCGTGTTGGTGCCGTCGATATTCATCGCGCAGGAGCCGCAAATGCCTTCGCGGCAGGAGCGGCGCAGCGTCAGCGTCGGATCGATCTTGTTCTTGATGTAGAGCAGACCGTCGAGCACCATCGGGCCGCAATCGTCGACATCGATGTAGAAAGTGTCGATCGACGGGTTCTGGCCGTCATCCGGGCTCCAGCGATAGACGCGAAATTCGCGGGTGTTCTTGGCACCCTGCGGCTTCGGCCAGACCTTGCCCGGGCGGATCTGAGAGTTCTTGGGAAGAGCGAGTTCAACCATGTCCGGTTCCTCTAGCGATCAATAGACGCGAGCCTTGGGCTCGATCTTGTGCGGATCGATGCCTTCGGCGATCAGTTCGGTATGAACCGGGCGATAGTCGAGCTTCACGTCGCCGGCGTCGTTGACCCAGGCAAGCGTGTGCTTGCGCCAGTTTTCGTCGTCGCGTCCGGCGAACTTGCCTTCGGTATAGTCCTCGCGAGCGTGCGAGCCGCGGCTTTCCTTGCGGGCTTCGGCGCCGTAGATCGTCGTGATCGCGTTCGCCATCAGGTTCTGAAGCTCGAGCGTCTCAACGAGGTCGGAGTTCCAGATCATCGAGCGGTCGGTGACCTTGATGTCCTTCATCTCGCCCCAGATTTCCGACAGGCGACGGCAACCCGATTCCAGCGATTCCTGGGTGCGGAAGACGGCTGCGTCTTCCTGCATCGCCCGCTGCATCTTCTCGCGCAGCACAGCCGTCGGCGTACCGCCACTGGCGTGACGCAGGCCATCGAAGCGGTCCATGATCTTGTCGCAGGCGGCAACGTTGAGATGCGGCACAGGAGCGGCGCGATCGATGACTTCGCCGGCGCGGATGGCGGCGGCGCGGCCGAAGACCACGAGATCGATCAGCGAGTTTGAGCCGAGGCGGTTTGCGCCGTGCACCGAGGCACAGCCGGCTTCGCCGACGGCCATCAGGCCCGGAATGATCCGCTCCGGATTGGAGCTGTCGGCGTTCAGCACTTCGCCCCAATAGTTCGTCGGAATGCCACCCATATTGTAGTGGACGGTCGGCAGAACCGGGATCGGCTCGCGGGTCACGTCGACGCCGGCGAAGATCTTGGCGCTCTCGGAAATGCCCGGCAGACGCTCATGCAGAACAGCAGGATCGAGATGGTCGAGATGCAGGAAGATGTGGTCCTTGTTCTTGCCGACGCCGCGGCCCTCGCGGATTTCCAGCGTCATGCAGCGCGAGACGACGTCGCGCGAAGCAAGGTCCTTGGCCGACGGCGCATAACGCTCCATGAAGCGCTCGCCCTCGGAGTTGACGAGATAGCCGCCTTCGCCGCGCGCGCCTTCCGTGATCAGACAGCCGGAGCCGTAGATGCCGGTCGGATGGAACTGCACGAATTCCATGTCCTGGAGCGGCAGGCCTGCGCGGGCAACCATGCCGCCGCCGTCGCCGGTGCAGGTATGGGCCGAGGTGGCGGAGAAATAGGCGCGGCCGTAACCGCCGGTCGCCAACACCACCATCTTGGCGGCGAAGCGATGGATCGTGCCGTCATCGAGGCACCAGGCAACAACGCCGGTGCAGCGGCTGCCGTCTTCCGACATGATCAGGTCGAGCGCGAAATACTCAATGAAGAATTCGGCATTGTTGCGCAGCGACTGGCCATAGAGCGTGTGCAGGATGGCATGGCCGGTACGGTCGGCAACGGCGCAGGTGCGCTGTACCGGCGGGCCTTCGCCATAGTTCTGCATATGGCCGCCGAACGGGCGCTGGTAGATCTTGCCTTCCTCGTTACGAGAGAAGGGAACGCCGTAATGTTCCAGCTCGTAAACGGCCTTCGGCGCTTCCATGGTCAGGTACTGCATGGCATCGACGTCGCCGAGCCAGTCGGAACCCTTGACGGTGTCGTAGAGGTGCCACTGCCAGCTGTCGGGCGTCATGTTGCGCAGCGAGGCGGCGATACCGCCCTGTGCCGCAACCGTGTGCGAGCGGGTCGGGAAAACCTTGGTGATGCAGGCGGTGCGGAAGCCCTGTTCGGCCATGCCGAGCGTGGCGCGAAGCCCGGCGCCGCCGGCGCCGACGACGATCACGTCATAGGAGTGATCGACGTACTGATAGGCTTTCCCGTTTTGAGCGGGCCCATTCTGAGCGGATGAATTCGGAGCCATGATGCTGTTATCCTACGAATGCGATCTTCAGAATGGCGAAGAGACAGAGCCCAGCGACGATGATCGCAAAGAACGTGTTGAGCATCAGGAGAGCGATCTTGCCGAATTCGCCATGCACATAGTCTTCGATGATGACCTGCATGCCGAGCTTCATGTGAATGACGCCGGAAATGACCATCAGACCCATGATGACCGACACGAACGGGTTCGACAGCGCGTGGACCACGTCGGCATAGGGTGCGCCGGCGTAGATCATGAGGAAAATGACGAAGAAAATGATGAGCGGCACGTTGGCGACTGCAGTCAGCCGCTGGCGCCAGAAATGGTCCGTGCCTTCCTTGGCGGAGCCAAGGCCGCGGACTTTACCCAAAGGGGTGCGCATATCCATGGAAATCTAACCTTCAGAAGCGGACAGCGAGGCCGATAGCCCAGACGAGGACGGTAAGACAGAGCGAACCGATGATCGTAGCCTTGGCCATTTTCGTGGAGAATTCCTTCTCGAAGCCATAGCCGAGATCCCACATGAAGTGGCGGAAGCCGCCGAGCATGTGGTGCAGCAGCGCCCAGGTATAGCCGAGCAGGACCAGGCGGCCGATGATCGAGCCCATGATCCAGTTGACCAGGTCGAAATAGGCCTGCCCCGTGGCGGCGGCAATCAGCCACCAGGCAACCAGCACAGTGCCGAAATAAAGAGCGCCACCGGTGATTCGGTGAACGATCGACATAACCATGGTGGGAATGGGTTTGTAGATTTGTAGGTGCGGCGACAGGGGCCGGTTTTGTGTGACGTTCGCCATCAGAACCTCGCGGCGTTACGATGCGATTTCAATCTCGGGCGAACCCGGGGGCAACACACGAATGACAAATTTCTGTGTGCGTTGCATCAATTGCGACGTTTAATGACCCAAGCGCCCATCTACAAGCACAATTGATGCCTGCTCGGAATTTAATCGATTCGAGTTTACAGGAGCTTATCCGCGATCAGTTCGGGTAAGGTTAAACGCGTTAACTATTCCGCCGATTTCCACCATCTTCACATGGACTTGGCGCCCCCTTTGCGGCACTCTCTTAATGATTTGTTAAGAGTAAGGAGTGTGAGGCGATGTTTGCGCGTATTTTGAAGGCAGGCCTGCTCGTGCTTGCGATGGTCGCTGCATTTTCGTTCGCTCTGCCGGTTTCAGCCGCCGATTGGCGCGGAGGTGGTCGCGGTTTCCACTCGCGCGTCTTCCCCGGTTCCTTCCATGGTCCCTTTGCGGGCAATCGCAATGGATTTCATCGCAACTTCGATCCGGGCCGCCGGTTCCAGTTTGCCGACCGCGGCCGCTTCGGGCGCGGCGGCTTTCATGACCGGCGCGACGGTTTCCGCAATCGCGGTGTTTTCCGCAATAACGGTTTTGCCTGGAACAACGGCTTTGGCTGGAATAACCGTGGCTGGAACAAAGGCTTTGGCTGGAACAATCGCGGCTCTTGGGGCAACCGCCGCTTCGGTCCCAATCGCCTGCTGACGCTTTCGTCGTCGTCAGGCGTCATCACCAACCGCGGCAGCGGCGTGACCGTCATATTGAGCGACCGCGCCGACACCGATCTGATCAGCAACAACTACGCAGGCTCGACCGATGTCTACCGCGCTGATGGCGGCACTTACGTCACCGGCTACGGCTATGCCGGCGGCGGGCCGGACCAGGTGACCGACCCGCATCCGGGAGCAAAGATCATCGATACGGCGAGAGCCGGCGATCCCTGCTCGCATGAAAACGGCGTCTGCGTGATCAGGGCGAGGTAATTACTCGGCTAAAAAACGCCAGACCGTGGTCTTCTTGACCTCGCTGTCTTCGAGCGCGCGGGTGACAGGCACCGCGTAGGTTGCGCAGGCTTCCAGGCGATCTTTCGGAAGATAGGCCCTTCCGGGATCGCCAACCAGAACAGGCTTGCCCTGTTGCGCAAGCGTCCTGAACCACGGAATGATTCGATCCGCGAAATCTCGGTCGTAGAAGACGTCGCCGGCCAGCACGATATCGGCATCGACGCGCCCGCCGAGGAGATCGTCCGAGGTAAATTCGATCGCCACGCCATTTGCGGCGGCATTCAGGCGCACGGCGGTTTCGGCCCAGGGGTCGATATCAGCGGCGATGACCTCAGCCGCGCCCGAAAGCCGGGCGGCGATCGCGACCAGACCGGAACCGCTGGCAAAATCGAGAACCCGCCTGCCCCTCACCATATCAGGGTGATCGAGGATATAGCGGGCAAGCCCCTGCCCGCCGGCCCAGGCGAAAGCCCAGAACGGCGGCGGCAGACCGATTTCCTGAAGCTCGTCTTCCGTCTTCAGCCAGAGATCATGCGCTTCGCTCGCCAGATAGAGCCTGATCTCCGGCACATGTGGCGGAGCCATCAGGCTGGTATTTGCGCGGATGAAGCTCTCCGGATCGGTTTTCAAATCATCCTCGATTGCAAATCCGGGAACAGTGCAAAGCCGCTCTCCGTCCCGAATTGCGTTCAATCAAAAGGCTAAAGCGGTGGATTATCCAGTCCGCCCATGCGGCAGACCTCGGCCCATTCCTCGTCTGTCACAGGCTGCACCGAAAGGCGCATGGAGGTGACCAGCGCCATTTTCTCAAGCTTCGGATTTGCCTTAACGTCCTTGAGCGTCACCGGCTGCGGCATGTCGCGCACGGCGCGGATATCGACGCAGTCCCACTTGGGATCGCCCTTGGCACTCGAATCGGGATGCGACAGCGCGCAGACCTCGACAATGCCGACGATCTCTAGCCCATCGTTGGAATGATAGAAGAAACCCTTGTCGCCGATCTTCATCGCTCGCATGTTGTTGCGGGCGAGATAGTTGCGAACACCGGTCCACTCGGTCCCCTTCTCGCCAGCGTCCTTCTGCTGCTGCCAGGACCACGAAGAGGGCTCGGATTTATAGAGCCAATGCGCCATGGTCACGCCTCCGGATTGTTGAAGACCCAGTTGAATGGCTTGATCTCCACGCTCTCGAAAAGCCCGGCCTTGGTATAGGGGTCGGCATCGGCGAGCGCCTTGGCGGCCTCGATCGAATGGGCATTGACGATGACGAGGCTGCCGTTCGGTTTGCCCTCTGCATCCAGGAACGGACCCGCCATCTTGAGCGTACCCTCGGCGTTGAGCTTGTTCAGGTGCTCGACATGCGCGGGGCGTGTGTCCATGCGCACTTGAAGGTGGCCGGGCTTATCCTTGCAGACAAAGGCAAAAAGCATTTCGTCATTCTCCTTCCGAAATCAAAAATTCATTCCGTGGTGATCGGCCGTGTCATCAGCTGCTCGATGGCGTCAGGAATGGCGAGCGAGCCTTCGATAATCGCAGTGACCGCATCTGTTATCGGCATGCTGACATCAAGCTTTTCCGCAAGCCGCGAGGCCACGGAAGCCGCAAGCGCACCCTCGACAAGCGTCCCATGCGCGGGGTCGACCGTCTCGCCGCGACCAAGCGCCATGCCGAAACGCAGATTGCGCGACTGGTGGCTGGTTGCCGTGAGCACCAGATCGCCAAGCCCCGAGAGGCCGCGCGCAGTTTCGGCCTTGCCGCCCTTGGCAACGATGAAGCGGGACATTTCCGCAAGCCCCCGACTGATCAGCGCCGCGCGGGCCGAATCGCCGATGCCGCCGCCCTCGACGATGCCGCAGGCAATCGCCAGCACATTCTTGAGCGCTCCGCCGAGCTGCACCCCGATCCGGTCGGACGAGGCATAAAGACGGAAGGTGCGACCCGAGATCGCCTGCGCGAGACGCTCAGCGACCGCCATATCCGCCGCAGCGATCGCCATCGCCGTCGGCAATCCCCTGGCGATATCGGTCGCAAAGCCGGGACCGGAAAGGACGGCGATGTCATGGTCGGGCAATTCCCGTTCCAGCATATCGGTCAATATATCGCCGGAGACGCGGTCGATCCCCTTGGCGCAGGTGACGACGATCGCGTCCTTGTGAAGATAAGGACCATAATGCCGTGCAGCGTCCGCCTGAGCCTGGGAAGGCATGACGAAAAGCACGATGCTGGCATCCTGGAGCACATCCGGCTCGGCCGAATAATTGAGCGAATCCGGCAATTGAATGCCCGGTAGCGCCGCCTCGTGCAGGCCTTCCGCCCTAAGATCGGCGATCAGTTCGGGATCGCGGCCGATCAGCGTCACGGAATGGCGGCCGGTCAGCGCAATAACGGCCGCAAGCGCCGTACCGAAGGCACCGGCGCCGATGACGGCAATGCGTTCACCTTCGCTCATGCCTTCGCACCTCGTTTGCCGTGGCCCAGCAGCGTCTCGGCCTTGGAATCGAGCGGCCAGCGCGACCGTGGCTGTACGTCGAGATCGTCGGCGGCAGCGCCCTTGGCCATGCGCTCGAGCCCGGCCCAGGCGATCATCACCGCATTGTCCGTGCAAAGGCGAAGCGGCGGGGCGATGAAGCGGAAACCGTTGACGCTGCAGAGATCCTGCAGCGTCGCCCGCAATTCGAGATTGGCCGCAACGCCGCCGGCGACGACCAGCGCCGGCATCTCGTCCAGATGCGGGAATTCTCGTTTGAAGCGCTGAAGCCCGCGGCCGATCCGGTCCTTCAGCGTGCGCGACACTGCTTTCTGGAAGGAGGCGCAGATGTCGGCGATATCCTGCTGCGTCAAAGGTGCAATCTCGGTCGCCGCCTGTCGCACAGCTGTCTTCAGGCCGGAAAAGGAAAAATCAAGCCGCGCCTCGCCCACCAGCGGCCGCGGAAAATCGAAGCGGTCAGGGTTGCCGGTCTTTGCGGCCTCCTCGACGGCAGGCCCGCCGGGATAGGGCAGCCCAAGCAGCTTCGCCGTCTTGTCGAAGGCTTCGCCCAACGCATCGTCGATGGTCGTGCCCCAGCGCTCATAATCGCCGACGCCGCGCACGAGGATGAGCTGTGTATGGCCGCCTGACACGAGCAACATCAGGTAGGGAAAAGAGAGACCGTCCGTCAGCCGCGCGGTCAGCGCATGACCTTCCAGATGATTGACGGCGTAGAGCGGCTTGCCGGCCGCCCGCGCGATCGCCTTCCCGGTCATCAAGCCGACGAGCAGCCCGCCGATCAGGCCGGGGCCTGATGTTGCGGCGATCGCATCCACATCGGCAAGCGACACATTGGCACGTTTCAGTGCTTCTTCGATCAGCGTATCAAGCGCCTCGACATGGGCCCGCGCCGCAATCTCGGGCACGACGCCGCCATACGCACTATGTTCGTCAAGCTGGCTCAGAACAACGTCGGAGAGTACGATGGAGCTTCCATCCTGCCCACGCTCGACCACGGCAGCGGCGGTCTCGTCGCAGCTTGTTTCGATGCCGAGTATGCGAAGAAAGGGAGCCATGGAGCCTGTTCGTTGATTGCGGTGATATGGAAACCTGTTTACGAGAACTGTCGGTAACAACGGATCAAAGCGGATGCAAACAAAACCTTTCCGGATCGGTACGCGCGGCAGCCCCCTGGCGCTGGCGCAGGCGCACGAGGCCCGCGATCGGCTGATGGCGGCCCACGACCTGCCGGAAGAAATGTTCGAAATCGTCGTCATGACAACGACGGGCGACCGGATCACCGATCGCTCGCTCGCAGAAATTGGGGGCAAGGGTCTCTTCACACAAGAGCTGGAGTTGAAGCTTCTCTCTGGAGATCTCGACCTTGCCGTCCACTCCGCCAAGGACATGGCGACAAAACTGCCGGAAGGCCTCTATCTCTCCGCCTTTCTGCCCCGCGAGGATATTCGCGACGTGGTCATCGGACGCACGGCGCCAAAGCTGCTCGAACTGCCGCATCGAGCCACCGTCGGTTCCGCCTCCTTGCGCCGGCAGGCGCTGATCCGCCGCCTGCGACCCGATATCAAGGTCGTCACTTTCCGCGGCGCCGTCGAGACGCGGCTGCGCAAGCTGAACGAAGGCCAGGTCGATGCGACACTGCTGGCTCTCGCCGGTCTGAAGCGGCTCGGCAAGGTCGAAGTGCTGACAGATATCCTCGATCCTGACGAGTTCCCGCCGGCTCCGGCGCAGGGCGCAATCGCCATCGAAAGCCGTGCCGGCGACGAGCGCACCGACGCGCTTCTGTCTGCCATCAATGACGTGCCGACCCATCACACCGTTTCCTGCGAACGCGGCTTCCTTGCCGCACTGGACGGTTCCTGCCGCACCCCGATTGCCGGTTATGCCGTCTGCGAGGGTGACCATATCCGCTTCTTCGGCATGATCCTGACGCCCGATGGCAGCAAGGTGCACACGATCACGATCGAGGGCCACTGCCGCGATGCCGAAGCGCTCGGCACCAATGCCGGCCAGGCGATCCGCGAACAGGCGGGCAGCACCTTCTTCTCAGACTGGAGCTGAGCGGCATGCGCGTGGTCGTCATCCGTCCCGCGCATTCCGCCGAGCGCACGGCAGCACGACTAAAAGAGCTCGGACATGAGCCCGTTCTTCTGCCGCTGACCCGGCCGGTCCATCAGGTCGCGGCCATTGCCGATGCGCTGACGAGATCGCAAGGTGCGATTGCTGTCACCAGCGCCGAAGCGATCCGAGCGATGGAAAAGCTAGGCCCGGCTATCTCGCTCCATCTTTCGCGCCCGCTTTTTGCGGTCGGCAAGGCGACGGCTGAGGAAGCGCGAAACGCAGGCTTCACCGATGTCTATCATTCGGAAGCGAGCGGCGCTGAACTTGCCGAACTGATTTCAGCGCATCGCTCCGTTCTGTCGAACAGACCTCTTCTCTACATGGCCGGATCTCCCCGTGCACCGGGCTTCGAGACAAGGCTGATGGAACTTGCCATCCCGTTCCACACGGCCGAATGCTACGTGATGGAGGACGAGGAGCCCGAAGACGCCAAGCTCCGCAGCATCTTTCTCGATGACGGCGCAGACGCGATCCTTCTTTATTCCCGCCACAGCGCCGAGCGCTTCTTCGCTCTTCCCTTCCTCCAGGCACAGGGAAACTCACTGACCGGGACAAGGTTCCTCTGCCTGAGTGCCGCGATTGCAGACGCCGTTCCCGATCTCTTGCGCGGAAACACGAAAATTGCCGCAAATCCCGATGAGGACAGCCTTTTGGAACTACTCCGCCGCCGCTGATTGCCCAATTTTCATCTAACCTCTTTCCATAATGGGCTTCACTGTCTAACTTCGTTGCAGTGCATAAAATGAGGATGTCCATGGTTTCGGGAAACCCGCCGCGCCATTCGAAAGCCACCGATGAGCCGGTCACGATTGACTTGGAGGCCGAGGCCGCAGCTCATGCAGCGGATTCCGAGAAGATGACAGAGCGCGACAGCAGCACGCCGGGAGGTTTATCGGTCGAGGAGGCGGAAGCCCTGCTCAAATCCGAAACCGAGGCGTCGCCCGAGCAGGAGCGTGCCCGCGCCGACGAAGGCGCATTCACAAGCCCCACCGCAGCTGAACGGGCTGCGGCCTATTCCGAACCGACCGAAAATGCCGCGTCGCCAAAGCAGAGGGAAGCGGCAATCGCCAGCCTCGTTGCAGCCGGCATTGTCGGCGGACTGATTGCGCTGATCGGAGTGGGCGCCATCCAATACGCTGGCCTGCTGCCCGGCGGTGGCTCTGCGGCGAAAAGCAACTCTGCGGAGATAAATGCGCTCAATGCCGAGATTGACGGGCTGAAGCAAACCGTCGCCAATCTTGCTGCCGCCCCCACGGCGAAGCCGGACACAGGCTTGACCGATCGCGTCGCCGCATTGGAGACCGTCGTCAAGAATGCCCCGGCTGCACCCGCGGCCGACGGAAGCGGCACGACGGACGCGTCAGCACTTAATGCCGCCAATCAGAAGATTGCCGATCTCGGCTCCCAGCTAGATCAACTGAAGTCCAGCATGGCGCAGGCGACGCAGGACCAGGCGTCGACCGGAGCCGACATCACCAAGCGACTGGATGACGCCGAGAAGAAATTGAACGAGCCGGGCGAAGGTGCGGCCGTTGCACGCGCGATCGCAGCTGCCGGACTGAAGGCAGCGATCGATCGCGGCGGTCCGTTCCGCCCGGAACTCGATACCTTTGCGAGCGTCGCACCCGATGATCCCGCAATCGCCGATTTGCGCAATTTCGCCGAAACCGGCATTCCATCGCGCGCGGATCTCATTCGCCAGGTGCCTGACGTTGCAACCGCGATCGTCGCCACCTCGGAACAGGCCGAGCCGGACGAGAGCTGGAGCAACCGGTTGATGTCGAGCGCAAAATCGCTGGTAACGGTGCGCCCCGTCGGTGACGTACAGGGTGATGGCGTCGATGCGATCGCCGCACGCTTTGAAAACAAGGTAAAGAACGGCGACCTGCCCGGTGCGGTCAACGAATGGAACACCCTGCCGGATGCGGCAAAATCCGCCTCTGCCGCATTCAAGCAGTCGCTGGATGCGCGCATCCGTGTCGAGGATCTCGTTGGCGAAGCGCTGTCCAAGGCGATCGCCGGCGCCGGAAAACAGAGCTGAGGACGGGAGCGAACATGGTCAGGCTTATCATTTTCGCCCTTGTCGTCCTGGCTCTCGGCTACGGATTCTCCTGGCTGGCCGATCGCCCCGGCGACCTGTCGCTGGTGTGGGAGGGTGAACTCTACCAGACCAAGCTGATTGTTGCCGCGAGCATCCTGATCGCGATCGTGGTCGCCGTCATGCTCGCCTGGGGGCTGATCCGCCTGATCTGGACCTCACCCCACTCCGTCACCCGGTATTTCCGCGCCCGCAAGCGGGATCGGGGCTACCAGGCCCTTTCGACCGGCCTGATCGCGGCCGGCGCCGGCAACGCCTTGCTCGCCCGCAAGATGGCGGCGCGCACGCGCGGTCTCATCCGCGGCGACCAGGAGCCGCTGATCAATCTGCTGGAAGCACAGGCAGCCCTGATCGAAGGCAAGCATGACGAGGCCCGCGCCAAATTCGAAGAGATGGCGAACGATCCCGAGACCCGCGAACTCGGCCTGCGCGGCCTCTATCTCGAAGCCAAGCGTCTCGGCGCAACCGAAGCGGCACAGCAATATGCCGAAAAGGCCGCCGACAAGGCGCCCTATCTTCCCTGGGCGGCGCAGGCGACGCTGGAAAACCGCAGCCGGGAAGGCCGGTGGGACGACGCGATCCGGCTTCTCGACCAGCAGAAGGCCGCACGCGTCATCGAAAAGGACGAGGCCAATCGGCTCCGCGCCGTGCTGCTCACAGCCCGCGCCGGCGACAAGCTGGAAAGCGATCCGGCAGGCGCGCGTGACGACGCCCTGAACGCGCTGAAGCTTTCCGACGATTTCGTGCCGGCCGCGCTGATCGCCGCCAAGGCCCTCTTCCGCGAAGACAAGGTCCGCAAGGCGGCCTCCACTCTCGAGCAGAGCTGGAAAGCCATCCCGCACCCGGAAGTCGGCAAGGCCTATGTTCGCGCCCGCAGCGGCGACACGGTCCTCGATCGGCTGAAGCGTGCCGAGCGGCTGGAGGCCATGCGCCCCAACAATGTCGAAGCGCTGCTGATCAGCGCCCAGGCCTCGCTGGACGCTGGCGACTACGGCAAGGCGCGGACCAAGGCGGAGGCGGCCGCCCGCGCGGATCCTCGCGAAGGCGCGTTCCTGCTGATGGCGGACATCGAGGAAGCAGAGACCGGCGACCAGGGACGCATTCGCCACTGGATGGCGCAGGCGCTTCGTGCGCCGCGCGACCCGGCCTGGGTTGCCGACGGCTTTGTTTCCGATAAGTGGCTGCCTATATCTCCTGTTACCGGCAAGCTCGACGCGTTCGAATGGAAATCGCCCTTCGGCCAATTGGAAGGCCCTGTCGAGGAAGGTTCGACCGCCACGGTCGACACGGCGCTGAGGACCCTCCCGCCGGTGCGCGAGGCGAGACCAGCTTCACCGACAGTTGCTTCGCCGGCTGCCGATACATCTGTTATAGAAATCAAGCCCGTCGTGGCAAAGCAGGCAGCCGCGACAGCGGCAGCTTCGGCCACAGAAGCCTCGAAGAAACCGGAGCCCAGGCCCTTCTTCGGCGGCCTGCCTGACGATCCGGGCGTACGTGACACCAAGATCGAGCCCGAACCCAAGACGCGGCTTCGACTATTCTAAGAACGGACCCGAATGTTTGAACGCTTTCAGGAATTCTTCCAAAATCTGACTGCTGAGCATCCCAAATCCGAGTTCGCACCCGACGATCCTCGCATCGCGGTTGCTGCTCTCTGCATCCAGGTCATGGAAGCAGACGGAAAGGTTGAGGCGACCGAGCAGAAGAAGCTGCGCAAACTCCTGCATGACCAGTACGGTCTCGACGGCAAACAGCTCGAAGCGCTGATCGCCGCAGGCGAAGAGGCCGAAAACGAGGCGGTCGATTATTTCCGCTTCACATCCGACCTGAAGCGGCATCTCAACAACGACCAGCGAGTCGAACTGATCGGCATCCTCTGGGATATCGTCTATGCCGACGGCGAACGCAGCGAGATGGAAGACCATGCCATATGGCGCATCGCCGATCTCCTCGGCGTTTCCGGCCGCGAGCGGATCATGAAACGGCAGGAAGCGGCGGCCCGCGTTCCGGGACCCAAGCTGGAGAGCAAGGATGCCGATTGAGGGTGAGAGCCGCGGCGGGAAACGTCCCGTTCTCGTCGTCTTGCATCAGGAGCGCTCCAGCGCCGGCCGCGTCGGCCAGATGCTGATCAACAAAGGCCACGCGCTCGACATTCGTCGTCCAGCCCTTGGGGAAAAACTGCCGGAAACGCTTGCCGGACATGCCGGCGCCGTTGTCTTCGGCGGGCCGATGAGCGCCAACGATCCGGATGATTTCGTCAAGACCGAGATCGACTGGCTAAACGTACCGCTTAAAGAGAATCGCCCCTATCTCGGCATTTGCCTCGGAGCGCAGATGCTGGTCCGCCAGCTCGGCGGCAAGGTGCAGGCACGCAAGGATGGGCAGACGGAGATCGGCTGGTATCCTCTCCGACCGACCGAAAAGGGCCGGCTGCTGATGCACTGGCCGCAAATGGTCTATCATTTTCACCGCGAGGGCTTCGATCTACCGCACGGAGCCGATCTGCTCGCTAAAGGGGATACCTATCCCAACCAAGCTTTCCGCTATGGCGAGAACGCCTGGGGGCTGCAGTTCCACGCCGAGCTGACCCGCGCGATGATGCAGCGCTGGGTGGTCCACGGCGAACACCGCTTCATCATGCCGAATGCCCAGAAGGGACGCGAGCACCTCGAAGGGCGGATGCTCTTCGACGCCGCGCTCAAGGCCTGGCTGTCGCAATTCCTCGATATCGTCTTCGAAGGCAAACAGGCGCTCGCCGCCTGAAGACGTCGTGGGCTGCCGTCACGCCGGCTGCGCTTCGCCTTCAGTCGTGGGCGCGTCCAAGGTGTCGATCTTGCGCAGTTTCGAGAAGCCGGTGGCCCAGATGATCGCAACCGCAAGCGTACCGATGCCGCCGATGACAACGGCCGGCACCGCGCCGAAGATCGATGCCATCGTGCCGGCGCGGAACTCTCCAAGCTCGTTCGAGGCACCGACGAAGACCATGTTGACGGCGTTGACGCGGCCGCGCAGGTGATCCGGCGTCCAGAGCACGATCAGCGTTTCGCGAACATAGACCGAGATCAGGTCCGAAGCGCCCATCAGAACCAATGCCAGGATCGATAGCCAGGCGGTATGCGACACGCCGAAGATCAGCGTGCCGACACCGAACATGGCGACCCCGATGAACATGCAGAGACCTGCACGATGCTTGATTGGATAGGTCGTCAGGAACAGGGCCATCAGGATGGCTCCAACGCCCGGCGCACCGCGCAGCATGCCCAGTCCCCAGGGGCCGAGCATCAGGATGTCGCGGGCATAGATCGGCATCAGCGCCACCGCACCTCCAAGGAGGACGGCGAACAGATCGAGCGATACCGCGCCGAGCACCACTTTCTCCGACCAGATGAAATGAAAGCCGGCAAGAAGCGTATTCCAGCTCTTCGCCTCCGCGGACGCGCGCTGCGGCGGCTTAGGGATCAGATAGACAAGCAATGCGCCAGCTGCGGAAAAGACCACGGCAACCGAATAGGCCGTGCCCGCACCGACACCGTAAAGGAGGCCGCCGGCAACAGGCCCGAGGATTGCCGCCGCATCCCAGGACATCGAATTCCAGGCAATCGCATTCGACAAATCCTCAGGCGGGATCAGGTTCGGCGCAAGCGACTGGGTCGCTGGCGTCATGAAGGCGCGCTCGATGCCGAAGACGGCAAGGATGAGGAAAACCGGCAATGGCGAGAACAGCCCAGTCACCGTCAGGAACAGCAGTGCCGCCGCACAAAGCGTGCCGACAAAAATACAGATCGCCGAGACGACGCGCCTGTTGTAGCGGTCGGCAACGCTTCCGGTCACAAGAATGAGCAGCAGGGAGGGCAGGAACTGCACGAGGCCGATCAGGCCGAGATAAATGGCGCTGCCGGTATGGTCATACATCTGCCAGCCGACAGAAACGCTGATGATCTGTGTTGCAAAGGCGACCAGAAATCGGGCGAAGAAGAAGCGGATATAGGCCACGTGCCGGAACGCGGCGAAACGGTCTCCCGTAGCGGACAAGGACATAATAGACTTTCCGGTGAAAATCAGGTGTCGGCGGCAACCGCAGAACGCCTGTTAAACATGATTCATCGTACGCTTGGGCATAGTACTTGCCCGTTAAGTCGCCAATGTCTACATGTCTGTCAATCGCGAAATGGAGACAAACATGCTCGCCTTATTTCAAACCATTGATCTGGCTTTGAATCTTTATACCTGGGTGCTGATCGCCAGCGCCATCTTTTCATGGCTTTATGCTTTCAACGTCATCAATTCGAGCAACCAGTTTGTCAATTCGGTCGGTCGCTTCCTCTATAACGTGACAGAACCGGTGTTGCGCCCGATCCGTCGCGTCCTGCCGGATCTCGGCGGCATCGATATCTCGCCGATCATCCTGTTGCTCATCATCTTCTTCCTGCGTTCGCTGATGTGGAACACGCTTTATCCGCTGGTCGCTTGAACCAAGCCTGGCAGATATTTCCGGACCATATCCGCCTTTCGGTGCGCCTGACGCCCAATGGCGGACGCGACACCATCGATGGGATAGAGACCGGCGCGGACAGCGACGCCTACCTGAAGGCTCGCGTCAGCGCCGTTCCTGAAAAAGGCAAGGCGAACAAGGCGCTGATCGTCCTGATCGCCAAGGCGCTCGGCATCCCGAAATCCTCGGTGAGCCTGCTATCCGGGGATACAGCACGTAAAAAAATCCTCCGGATCGATGGCGACCCGGAGGATTTGTCAAACAAGCTGGAAGCGCTTCTGAAAGCCTGATCAGGCCTTCTCGGCCTTGGCGCGGGCAATCGCTTCGATGATGAGTTCGCCGGCTTCCTTGGAACCCTTCCAACCGAAGATCTTCACCCACTTGCCGGGCTCCAGATCCTTGTAGTGTTCGAAGAAATGCTCGATCTGCTTGACGGTGATCTCAGGAAGATCGGTATATTCCTTCACCTTGTCGTATCGCATCGTCAGCTTCGGCGACGGAACGGCGATGATCTTCTCGTCCTTGCCGGAATTGTCTTCCATCATCAGCACGCCGATCGGGCGAACGTTGATGACGCAGCCAGGCACCAGCGGGCGGGTGCTTGCGATCAGAACGTCGATCGGGTCGCCGTCTTCCGAAAGCGTATGCGGCACGAAACCGTAATTGCCCGGATAGGTCATCGGCGTGTAGAGGAAACGGTCGACGACGAGCGTGCCGGCTTCCTTGTCCATTTCGTACTTGATCGGATGGCCGCCGACCGGAACTTCGACGATGACGTTGACGTCTTCCGGCGGATTTTTGCCAATTGAAACTGCGTCGATACGCATGAGTGCCCCCAAAAAGGATGGTTTTCCGGCAGCCAGATAATCATAATCATCCCGCAACGCAACAAGCCTTTGAAGCGATTCGGGATTTTTGATTAACGGCCAAATTTACGACGCCTCACTATGGTTATGTTCTGGGCGAAATTGGGATTTCCAGCCGAACGGAACACCGCATCCTGTCCCTATCTTTCGCGAAAGCACCGATATGACGCCCCTTTATGAAAGCCAGAGTTTCTTCGATCTCCTGAGCCGCAGCTACCAGAAGCTGCTCGGCCGCCCCTTGGTCGGCACCGATCTTACATCCGGCGAAGGGCCGCGCTGGCTTTATGAGGCGGCACCCTTCGGCATCCTCGCGCATGATACGCAGGCCGATCCGATCTTCGTCTACGGCAACCGGGCAGCGCAGAAACGTTTCGGATATAGCTGGGAAGAGCTGACCGCACTTCCCTCGCGGCTATCGGCGGAAGCGCCTGACCGGCAGGAACGCGCGGATTTTCTCGAGCGTGTTTCCCGTGACGGCTTTGTCGAGGGCTATCGTGGAATGCGGGTGACGAAGTCAGGTGAGCGCTTCTGGATCGAAGGCGTTACGGTGTGGCAGTTGCTCGACGACAATGGCAATCGCCACGGTCAGGCAGCCCTGCTTCCGCTCGGCTGAAGCCTCAGCCCCAGACGAAGCCGATTTTCTTGATCTGCTTGTCGTCGAAGGTTTCGATCCCTTCGCAGAAATCGATGCCGCCGTGACCGCGATAGAAGCGGTCGGCATTCTCGTTTTCTTCAAGGCACCAGACGACCATTCCCTTGCAGCCGAGCGATTTCAGCAGGCGGCGAGCCTCGCCGAACAGCATCCGGCCAAGGCCGACGCCCTGATATTCCGGGCGCAGGTAGAGCTCGTAGATTTCGCCTTCCTGTGGAAGGGCGCGTGCACGGTTGAGCCCGAGCGTCGCATAGCCCGCCACAGTTCCCGCAACATCGAGAACCAGCAGCGTTGCCGGACCGCGGGTCGCCCGACGCCACCAGGCCTCGTCGCGCCGCTCGATCATCTTCGTCAGCGCGCGGTGCGGAATAATGCCCGTATAGGCATGCCGCCAGGCAACGCGGTGGACCTCCGAAATGGCCGGAGCATCTTGCGGTTCAGCCCGCCGAACATCGATCGACAACGTCTTCATAACGCGTACTCTGGCTTTGCAAGGGCAAATTAACCATCCGCAAAAATCGCGGCGACCGCTTTGCCCACAGGCTTTATATGTGGACGATGTCGCCACGTTAACGCTTTTTTAACCTTTGTCACAAGGGCTCAAAAATCGAACGCACAAAATAAAACCCCGGCACGGGGCCGGGGTTTTTGCATTTTCGATCTATGATCGGATCAGGCGTACTTGGCCTTTTCGAAGCGCTTGCGCTCGTTCGGATCGAGATACATCTTGCGAAGACGGATCGACTTCGGCGTGACTTCGACCAGCTCGTCGTCCTGGATCCAGGACAGAGCGCGGTCGAGCGTCATGCGGATCGGTGGCGTCAGCTTCACGGCTTCATCCTTGCCGGCGGCGCGGATGTTGGTGAGCTTCTTGCCCTTGAGCACGTTGACTTCGAGGTCGTTGTCGCGGGAGTGGATGCCGATGATCATACCGGCATAGACCTTTTCGCCGGCGTCGATGATCATCGGGCCGCGGTCTTCAAGGTTGAACAGAGCGTAAGCAACGGCTTCACCATTGTCGTTCGACAGCAGCACGCCGTTGACGCGACCACCGATTTCACCCTTGTACGGCTGGTAGTCGTGGAACAGACGGTTCATCACGGCCGTGCCGCGCGTATCCGTCAGCAGTTCCGACTGGTAGCCGATCAGGCCGCGGGTCGGAGCGAAGAACTTCAGGCGAACGCGAGCGCCGCCCGAGGGACGCAGCTCGACCATTTCGGCCTTACGTTCCGACATCTTCTGAACGACGATACCCGAATGCTCCTCATCGACGTCGATGACAACTTCTTCGATCGGCTCCATCATCTCGCCGGTCGCTTCGTCCTTGTGCATGACGACGCGGGGGCGCGAGACGGCCAGTTCGAAACCTTCGCGACGCATCGTTTCGATCAGAACCGCGAGCTGCAATTCGCCGCGGCCGGACACGAAGAAGGAGTCCTTCTCGGAGGATTCTTCGATCTTCAGCGCGACGTTGCCTTCGGCTTCCTTGAACAGGCGATCGCGGATGACGCGCGAGGTGACCTTGTCGCCTTCGGTGCCCGCATAGGGGCTGTCGTTGACGATGAAGGACATGGTGACGGTCGGCGGATCGATCGGCTGCGCCTGCAGTGGCTCAGTGATTGCGGGATCGCAGAAGGTATCGGCGACGGTGCCCTTGGAGAGGCCGGCGATTGCGACGATGTCGCCCGCATGCGCTTCCTCGATCGGCTGACGCTCGATGCCACGGAAAGCGAGGATCTTGGAGATACGGCCGGTTTCGATCGTCTTGCCGTCGGCGTGAAGAACCTTCACGGCCTGGTTCGGCTTGATGGAACCGGAATTGATGCGGCCGGTGATGATACGGCCAAGGAAAGGGTTGGCCTCCAGGATGGTGCCGATCATCGTGAACGGACCTTCATGGACGGTCGGCTCGGGAACATGCTTCAGCACGAGATCGAGCAGCGGAGCGAGGCCCTGATCCTTCGGACCTTCCGGATTGACGTTCATCCAGCCTTCGCGGCCCGAACCGTAGAGGATCGGGAAGTCGAGCTGCTCGTCGGTTGCGTCAAGGTTCGCGAAGAGGTCGAAGACTTCGTTGATGACTTCTTCGTGGCGGCCGTCCGGACGGTCGATCTTGTTGATCGCAACGATCGGGCGAAGGCCGACCTTGAGAGCCTTGCCGACGACGAACTTGGTCTGCGGCATCGGTCCTTCAGAGCTGTCGACGAGAACAATCGCGCCATCCACCATCGAGAGAATGCGTTCGACTTCACCGCCGAAGTCGGCGTGGCCGGGGGTATCGACGATGTTGACGCGAACACCCTTCCACTCGACCGAGGTCGCCTTGGCGAGAATGGTGATGCCGCGTTCTTTTTCGAGATCGTTGCTGTCCATGACGCGTTCAGCAACGCGCTGATTTTCGCGGAACGAACCGGACTGCTTCAGGAGCTCGTCCACCAGGGTGGTCTTGCCATGGTCAACGTGCGCGATGATCGCGATGTTGCGGAGTGCCATTGTGTCAAATCTCTGAGGCTGGGGCGCGATACTGAGAGGGCGCGCCAATTGCATTTGGCGGGCTCTTACAGTGTTTTTCGCTTTTGCGAAAGGGGGGAAGCGGAAAAGGCGCGGCTTGGCTGCTGCCAGGCCGCGTCGTGGCTCGTCATCAAACTGTCTTATGCGTCGCTGCCTGTCAATTCCTCGAAGGTCAACAATCCCTTTTTGACAAGCATCGCGCGGGGGCTCGGCAGCTTCCCGCGGAACGCCTTGTAGGTTTCCTCGGGATCGATCGAGCCGCCGACGGAATAGATATTCGCCTTCAGCTTGGCCGCCATATTGGAATTAAAGGCGTCACCCGTCTCCTCGAAAGCGTCGAACGCATCGGCATCCAGCACTTCGGACCACATGTAGGAATAATAGCCCGCCGAATAGCCGTCGCCCGCAAACACATGCTGGAAGTGTGGGGTTGCATGCCGCATGACGATGGATTTCGGCATATCGATTTCAGCCAGGACTTCGGCCTGAACGGCCATCGGATCATCGACTGCGCCGCGGGTATGGAACGCCATGTCGACAAGCGCCGAGGAGGTGAACTCGACGGTATTGAAGCCGGAATTGAATGTCCGCGCAGCCAGCACCTTGTCGAGCAGCGCCTGCGGCATCGGCTCGCCGGTTTCATAATGCACGGCATATTCCTTGAGGATTTCAGGAACGGTCAGCCAGTGCTCGTAGAGCTGCGACGGCAGCTCGACGAAATCGCGCGAGACGCCGGTACCCGAGACCGAGGGATAGGTGACGTTGGACAGCATGCCGTGCAGCGCATGGCCGAATTCATGGAACAGCGTGCGGGCATCGTCGAGCGAGAGCAGCGCCGGCTTGCCTTCCGCAGGCTTCGCGAAATTGCAGACATTGTAGATGATCGGCAATTCGCCAACCTGTCCGTTCTTCAGGGCCAGCTTGTGCTGCGACTGGAAGGAACTCATCCACGCACCTGATCGCTTCGAACCGCGAGCAAAATAATCGCCGAGGAAGAGTGCAACGAGCTTGTCGGACCGGTCGCGGATCTCGAAGACGCGGACATCGGGATGATAGGCCGGAATACCCTTCTTCTCGACCGCATGAATGCCGAACAGACGCCCGGCAACATCGAAGCAGGCCGCGATGATCTTTTCGATCTGCAGATAGGGCTTCAGTTCCGCTTCGGAAAAATCAAACCGCCGTGCGCGGATCTTTTCGGCGTAATGACGCCAGTCCCAGGGCATGACCTCGTGGTTTCGGCCCTCCTCGGCGATCAGGGCTGCGATATCGTCTTCCTCTTCCTTCGCGCGGGCAGCAGCCTTCACCCAGACGGATTTCAGCAGCCCATTCACGGCCTCGGGAGTCTTGGCCATGGTGTTGTCGAGTTTCAGCTCGGCGTAATTGCGGTAGCCGAGCAGCGAGGCCTTCTCGGCCCTGAGCCCCAAGGTTTCACGGATAAGCGCGCGATTGTCGGTCTCGCCGCCATTTTCACCGCGCGCCACCCAGGCCTTGAAAGCCTGTTCCCTGAGGTCGCGCCGTTCGGAGAAGGTGAGGAAGGGTTCGATGATCGAGCGCGACAGCGTAACCGCATACCTGCCGTCTTCGCCCCGTTCGCGCGCAGCCGCCGCCATTGCGTCCCGCAGAAAGGCGGGAACGCCTGCAAGCTCATCATCTGCAGACAGGATCAGCGCCCAGCTTTTTTCGTCGGCAAGAACGTTCTGGCCGAAATGGGCGCCGAGACCGGCGAGTTTCTCGTTGATGCCGGCCAGCTGCTCCTGCTCCGGCTTATCAAGCTTGGCACCGGATTTCACAAAACCCTTCCAATGCCGCTCGAGCACGCGGGTCTCCTCGACCGTCAGACCGAGTTTCTCCCTTGCCTCCCACAGGGCATCGATGCGGGCAAACAGGGCCGCGTTCATCCCGATCTTGGAATAATGCCGCGACATCTTCGGCGCGATCTCGCGCTCCAATGCCTGGATCACCTCATTCGTGTGCGCCCCGGCCCGGTTCCAGAAGAGGGCGGAAACCCGCGACAGCTCATCGCCCGCAAGCTCCAGTGCAACGATCGTGTTGGCAAATGTCGGCTCATCTGGATTTTTGGCAATCGCGTCTATCTCGGCATCATGCAGATCGAGCGCCGCATCGAAGGCGGGGCCGAAATCGGAATCTGCCACGGCATCGAACCGCGGCAAACCCTGGTGTCCGGTCCATTCGGTCAAGGCAGGATTGACAGAGGATTGGGAAGACATTCGCAATATCCTTTCGGCAGCAACATATTGAGAAGACTATATAAGGCCTCATTGCGGCGAATGGTATGAAAATGGGGGATCAAAGGAAAAACGCGGGCGACATACGAGTGTCACAGAAATTGTGGGTAATTTCTTGCGGGCAAGAATTAACGATTTATTTATGATTGACCTAAAGCGCCAGTAAAGGCTAATTCTCCCCATCTCTTCACGGGAGACATGCGTATGGAAATTTATTCTGTGCGGTCTTCTCAGAATTTGCATTATAAGAATAGTTCAGAACACGCAAAGACTACGAAGGCCACTGATTTTTCAATTGATAAGCCCACGGGTAGCTTGCCTGTCTTCAAGGTCGCTGACGTGGGTTCCGGACCGGATTTCACGTCCATTACACCGAGCGAACTGCGTAGCCACGCGCTGCAGAGCTATCAGGCCGGCGTAATCGATGGCGATACCTATTCGGAGCTGGCGTCCCCGCTGCCCACCCATGCCATAGATGCGATGGGTAACGTCCTTGATCTCAGCGACGTCGGCGAGAACACCAGTTTCAATTTCGTCGACTACTATCAGCATCAGCTTGATGTTGCGGCATCGATCGGAGATCCGCAGACGGCCGAGACGATGAAATCGGTCGTGGACTATCTGAAAGCCTGAGATCTCATCAGGCTTTCCGCCATCCAAGCAGGCCGGGCGTTGCATGCCAGAGCGCCTGCGCAGCAAATCCCATGAACAGCACACCCGAGCAGCGAACGATCATCCGCTCATGAGCGCGGTAGAAGCGCCGGACGGCCCCTGCCCCAATGATGCTGATGAGGATGATATCGGCCGTCACGAAACCGACAAAGGAAACGCTGAGCAGCAACGGCAGCGCGCTGAACTGCAATGAGCCCGCGGAACCCGCCACCAGCGCCGTGAAGGTCGCAAGCGCCACCGGATATCCCTTGGGATTGGTGACGCCGAAAACGAGGCCACGACGAAACGGCCGCTCGACGACCATCAAGGCCTTGCCATCCGCCTTCGGCTTCGCGGTCCATGCGCTCCAGCCGATCCATGCCAGATAGAGGCCGCAGAGCAGCCCGAGAAGATCGAAAACGAACGTCCCGATCGTTCGCGCGCCGACGATCGCTACCAGCGCCAGCGAAGACCAGACAAGATCTCCGACAAGATGTCCGCTGATGAAGAAAGCGCCGGCTTTGCGCCCCTGCCCGGCGCCGATGCCGAGAAGCGCAAGAAAGGCGGGGCCTGGAATGAGCACGTAGAAAAGTGCGGCCAGAAACGCGCCGAGAACTACCGAATGGGTCATGATGCCTTCCCCGAAAGAGCTTGGAGCAGATTATGGGCACCTGACGGCCGGTCAAGCCTCACAAGAGCAGAAACTTAAAGTTTCAATTGTGTTCGGGCCGTAAAATCAATATGAAAAAATTGACGTCGAACCCTCCAGCCCGGATCGTTAAACGCCTATGAGTTTTCAGATTGATACGGATTCACTCAACTTTTTAGTCTCCGACTGCGCCAGGCTTATGCGCGCTGCCTTTGAACGTCGAATTTTATCTGCCGGGCTAGAATTGACCACGGGAGAGGCGCGCACTCTCATTCAGGTTGCAGCCGTCCACAAGAGCCGTCAATTGGACATTGCCAACCGCATGGGCCTCGAGCCGATGACGGTCAGCGTCTTCCTTGACAAGCTGCAGGCTCGCGGGCTGATAGAGCGGCAGCCTGATCCGGTGGACCGTCGCGCCAAGCGCATCGTTCTTTCGGACGCTGCCGACGAGATGCTGAAGGCAATCAGCGCGGAAATCGCCGCCGTCCAGCGGGAAGCCACGCAAGGCCTCGATCCGGAAATCCAGGACAGTGTCCGCCAGGCGCTGAAATGCTTTCGACGGAACCTGCAAAAGGCAGACCCGGCAGAGTCCAAGGCATCAGAACTGGCTTCCGCCAACAACGATTAGACGACTGCCAGGCTGCCAAGATAAAAGCCCGCCGCCATTGCTGGCAACGGGCTTGATTTCGACCTCTCGGCCAATTCACTTCGTCAGGTTGCGCTTTCCGAGCGTGCGCAGGCGCAGGGCGTTGAGCTTGATGAAGCCTGCCGCATCCTTCTGGTCGTAGGCACCCTGGTCGTCCTCGAAGGTAACCAGCTTGTCGGAATAAAGCGACTTGTTGCTTTCGCGGCCCGTCACCATGACATTGCCCTTGTAGAGCTTCAGCGTCACTTCGCCTTCGACATGTTCCTGGCTCTTGTCGATCAGCGCCTGCAGCATCTCGCGCTCCGGCGAGAACCAGAAGCCGTAATAGATGAGCTCGGCATATTTCGGCATCAGCTCGTCCTTGAGATGCGCCGCACCCCGGTCGAGCGTGATCGATTCGACGGCGCGATGCGCCGCAAGGAGGATGGTGCCGCCGGGGGTCTCGTAGACACCGCGCGACTTCATGCCGACATAGCGGTTCTCGACCAGATCGAGACGGCCGATGCCGTTGTCGCGGCCGTAGGTGTTGAGCGTGGCAAGCAGCGTCGCCGGGCTCATGCGAACGCCGTTGATCGAGACGGCATCGCCCTTTTCGAAACCGACCTTGATCACGGTCGCCTTATCGGGTGCTGCTTCCGGCGAGATGGTGCGCATATGCACATATTCAGGCGCTTCCTGCGCCGGGTCTTCCAGAACCTTGCCCTCGGAAGAGGAATGCAGAAGATTGGCATCGACGGAGAACGGCGCCTCGCCCTTCTTGTCCTTGGCGACTGGAATCTGATGCTGCTCGGCAAAAGCCAGCAAGTCGGTGCGGCTCTTGAACGCCCAATCGCGCCAGGGAGCGATGATCTTGATGTCAGGGTTCAGCGCATAGGCCGAAAGCTCGAAGCGAACCTGATCGTTGCCCTTGCCGGTCGCGCCGTGAGCGATTGCATCTGCGCCGGTCTTCCGCGCAATGTCGATCAGGTGCTTGGAGATCAGCGGGCGGGCGATCGAGGTGCCGAGGAGGTAGACGCCTTCGTAGACGGCATTGGCACGGAACATCGGGAAGACGAAATCGCGCACGAATTCTTCGCGCACGTCCTCGATATAGATCTCCTTGATGCCAAGCATCTCGGCCTTCTTGCGCGCCGGCTCGAGCTCTTCGCCCTGGCCGAGATCGGCGGTGAAGGTGACCACTTCGGCGCCAAGCTCCGTCTGCAGCCACTTGAGGATGATCGAGGTGTCGAGACCGCCGGAATAGGCGAGGACGACTTTCTTTACGTCTTTGTAAGATGCCATGATGATGAGGTCCGTTAGATCAGTGCGCGGCTTCAGCCGCAAATCCGGTATCGCGGCACTTTTAGCGAGATTAATGCGACGTGCAAGGGCAAGCGCATGAGAAGGACGGCACTCGGCTTCATTCCGACACCATCGGCTTCATCACCGACATTACCTCGCCGGAAGCGACAACAAGCGCCCGAGCCAGCCCGAGAGCTAGAAATATCGCATCAAATGATATCAGAAGGAGAATTGGAGCGGGCGAAGGGATTCGAACCCTCGACCCCAACCTTGGCAAGGTTGTGCTCTACCCCTGAGCTACACCCGCTCAAATCACGCTGCCCGGGGTAGATCGCTGGGCGGCGGGTCAACCGTCTTGCGGCGACGGGCGCTATATGGCCCAAGCGATTTTCAAATGCAACAGGGAAATGACGGAAGCGCGAGAAAAAATTTCGGGCATCGCGCAAAGCCCTGGAAAGGCGGGGCTTCGCTATGAGGCAGCCAGGTGGCGCCGCTGCGATTGCCAAAGCCAACCGCCGGTCGTAGAGGAATGGCAGAGCCTTCTCCGCATTCATCGAGAGACCAGATATGACCGATGCCGCTCCTAATCACGACGCACCCAAGACCAGAGAGGATCTTTTCAGCTTCCTTGACTGGCTCGGCATCAAACATTCGACGAAAGACCATCCGCCCGTCTTCACGGTGGCCGAATCGGTCTCGCTGCGGGACGAGATCCCGGGCGGTCACACCAAGAACCTGTTCGTGAAGGACAAGAAGGATAATTTCTTCCTTCTGACCGTCGAGGAAAACGCCGCGGTCGACCTGAAGACCGTGCACACGCTGATCGGCGCCGCCAGCAAGGTCTCCTTCGGCAAGCCGGAAAAACTGATGGAATATCTGGGCGTCGTTCCGGGCTCCGTCACCGCCTTCGGCGCGATCAATGACACTGGAAAGAACGTGACCTTCGTGCTCGACGCAGAGCTTATGACCCATGACATCGTCAATTGCCATCCGCTATCGAACGACGCCACGACATCGATCGCCAATGGCGATCTCATCCGATTTATGGAAGCAACAGGCCACACACCGCTTGTCTTGAAAGTTACGTCCTGACATACGATTTTAGCGCTACAATAAGTCGGGTAAGCCTCGCAGGCGGGAGACATCAATGAGCGGCTCAGACAATCCCTACAACGCTTCTTTCGGCGGCCAGATGTCGGCGCAGGCGCACTATGGCGCAGCGCCCGCCGACGGCGGTTCGCATATCAAGGATACGACCACGGCGAACTTCGCCAAGGACGTCATCGAGGAATCGCGCAATCAGCCGGTGCTGGTCGATTTCTGGGCGCCCTGGTGCGGCCCGTGCAAGCAGTTGACGCCTGTCCTTGAAAAGGTCGTCAATGAGGGCCGCGGCAAGGTCAAGCTGGTCAAGATGAACATCGACGACCATCCCTCGATCGCCGGCCAGCTCGGCATCCAGTCGATTCCCGCCGTCATCGCCTTCGTCAATGGACGCCCGGCCGACGGTTTCATGGGCGCCGTTCCTGAAAGCCAGGTCCGCCAATTCATCGATCGTCTCGGCGGCGCAGGCGGCGGTGCGGACGATGAGGCCGCGCAGATTGCCGGTATCCTCGAAGAGGCGGCAACGCTGCTTGCCGAGGGCGATATCAATGGTGCAGCCGAGCTGTTCGGCGCGGTTCTTCAGGCTGATCCGGAAAATGCAAAGGCACTCGCCGGTATGGCCGAATGCATGATCGCCGCAGGTCAGAATGACCGGGCGCGCCAGGCTCTGTCGGAGTTGCCGGAAACGCTGTCGAAAGATGCAGGCATCCAGGGCGTGCTGAAAAAGCTCGACCAGATCGACGAAGCCCGCAAGCTCGGCGATCCCACCGCTCTGGAGCACGAGCTGGCGCGGAACCCCGACGATCACGAAGCCCGCATGAACCTCGCCAAGATCCTGAACGTACAGGGCAAGCATGACGAGGCGGCCGAGCATCTGCTGACGATCATGCGCCGCGACCGTACCTTCGACGACGATGGCGCCCGTCGGCAGCTTCTTCAATTCTTCGAGGTCTGGGGACCGAAGGATCCGGCAACAATCGCGGCACGCCGGCGGCTGTCCTCGATCCTGTTTTCCTGACCTATCGTAACGAGTGCCCTTGCGTTTTCGCTTGAGTCCACCACATTTCGGTCAGGGATGGCGCGTATGACAGGAATGGCCGCAGTAAATGCGGCCAAGGCGGGAATCCTCACATGCAAGTTGGCAATGCCAGATATCTTAAGCCCGGCGACCTGCCGGATTCCGTAGCCGTATTCCCGCTTACGGGGGCGCTTTTGCTGCCGGGCGGGCAATTGCCGCTGAATATTTTCGAACCGCGCTATTTGACGATGTTCGATGCCGCGATATCAGGCAACCGATTGATCGGCATGGCACAGCCGGCATTGAATGAACCGGCCGACACGACCCATCTTGCGCAGGTCGGCTGCCTTGGCCGGATCACCTCCTTCACGGAGACCGGCGACGGCCGCTATATCGTCTCCCTCACCGGCATCTGCCGCTTCCGCCTGATCAACGAAACGACCGGCCACCAGCCCTATCGCAGCTTCCGAATTGCACCATTCGTCGCTGATCTAAAGTCCCGGGACGAAGAGGATACCGTCGATCGCCCAGCTCTGCTGACGGCGTTCAAGGCCTATCTCGAGGCCAACAAGCTGGAGGCGGATTGGGACAGCGTCGAGCGCGCCAGCAACATGACACTGGTCAATTCCCTGGCGATGATGGCGCCCTTCGAACCGGCCGAAAAACAGGCGCTTCTGGAAGCACCTGACCTCAAGACCCGGGCGGAAACCTTCGTCGCCATCACCGCAATCGTGCTGGCACGCACCTTCGGCGATTCCGATTCACTGATGCAATAATCGAGGCGAGATGGACGATACCGTCAGCAAAGTCGACACCAAGCTCCTCGACCTGCTCGTCTGCCCGCTGACCAAGGGCAGGCTCAGCTATGATCGGGAGAGGAACGAGCTCGTTTCCGAAAAGGCGCGACTTGCCTATCCCATCCGCGATGGCATCCCGATCATGCTGGTGTCAGAGGCGCGACGGCTGGACGATTAGGCGGCGCCTCGAATTTGGGTCAGTCGGCGGCATCCAGTGCCGTTAGGATCTGATAGGCGGCCAAGACGCGGTCCTCATTGGGATAGTTCTTGTTGGCCAGGATCACGATGCCCAGATGTTTCTTCGGGATGAAGGCGATATAGGCCCCGAATCCGTTGGTGGAACCGGTCTTGTTGATCCAGGCATCCTCGTGCGGCGACATGGGCGGCGTCAGCGCCGAGACCGGGATCGTATCCAGCATCGCGTTCGAATTCCCTTTCAGCAATACGTCTTGTGCGGTCGGATAGGCATATTGCTCCCAGATGAAGTCCTGGGTCATGTCGCCGACGTTGAAATAGCCGGTATGAGTCTTGGAGATAGACTGCGCCAATTTTCCGTCGACTTTCGCAAGACCCATATTCGCGTCGACGAAGCGGATCATATCGCTCGCGGTTGATTTTACGCCATAAGCCTCGGACGAGAGGATGGCTGGCGTCAATCGTGCCGGCTCGCCGCTTCGCTTATAGCCCTGAGCATAGTCCGCCGCCCTCGATTTTGGCACCGTGATATAGGTGTTCTTCAATCCGAGGCCGGGGAACAGCTTACCCTGCATCAGGGCCGTAAAATCCTCATGCATGGCCTTCGCTGTCACATAGCCGAGCATGCCGATGCTCGGATTGGCGTAGGTCCTGTGCGTTCCCATCTCATAGGACGGCTTCCATCCCTGGAGATAGTTGATGAGCTGCTTGTCGGTCTTCACATCGTCGGGCACCTGCAGCGGAAATCCGCCCGCCGTGTGCGTCCCCAAATTCATCAGCTGAACCTCGCCGAACGGCTTGCTCTTCATCGACGGCAGATATTTGCTAACCTTGTCGGTTAGCGAAAGCTGCCCGTTTACCTCGGCATAGGAGGCGAGCGTGCCGGTGAAAGTCTTGCTGATGGATCCCAGCTCGAAAAGGGTAGAGGATTTGATCGGCTTGCCCGTATCCTTGGACTCGACGCCATAGTTGAAGACGTGGTCCTTGCCATCGACCGAAATGCCGACAGCAATGCCGGGAATGCCGTATTTCTCCATGATCGGCTTGATCGCCGCATCGGAAATCGCCTGCAGCTTGGTCTCGTCCGCGGAAAATGCGTTTGTCGATGCCGACATCGAAACGAGAGCAGCCGATAGAATTTTTATCCAGTGAGACTTCATTGTTTCCACCCAAATTCAACAGGTTCAGCGCCTTGGGACGCTGAAACAGGGTTTAGGCGGACTGTTTTGCCGTTACAAACGATGATATCTCGGAGCAAGCATAAGAAATTCTAGGCCATCCATGGTTCGCCCCTTCCTTCCCCTGAACAACCTCAGGGCCTTCGAAGCCTCCGCCAGACACCTGAGCTTCACGCGCGCCGCAATCGAGCTCTGCGTCACGCAGGCCGCCGTCAGCCAGCAGGTCAAGAGCCTCGAGCAGCGGCTTGGCGTCGCCCTCTTCCAGCGGCTGCCACGGGGCCTGAAAATCACTGCGGAGGGCGAGGCGCTCCTGCCGACGGTTACCCATTCCTTCGATCAGATGGCAACCGCGCTGGATCGGGTCGAGGCCGGGCAGGTGCGGGAACTGCTCTTCCTCGGTGCGGTCGGAACCTTTGCCGTCGGGTGGCTGCTGCCGAGGCTGGCGGACTTCCGGGAGCGGCATCCCTTCATCGACGTGCGGCTTTCCACCAACAATAACCGGGTGGATCTGGCGGCCGAAGGACTGGACTTCGCCATTCGCTTCGGCAGCGGCCTATGGCACGGCACCGAAGCGGTTCGCCTGTTCGAGGCACCGCTCTCCCCTTTGTGCATCCCCAGGCTCGCCGAACGCCTTAGATCACCGGCTGATCTCGCAGACGCGACGTTGCTCCGCAGCTATCGGGCCGACGAGTGGACGACCTGGTTCAAGGCGGCCGGTATTGCCACAACGGCCCAGCCGAACGCGGGTGTCATTTTCGACTCGTCCCTCGCCATGATGGAAGCCGCCCAGCAGGGCATTGGTGTTGCTCTCGCGCCGCCGTTGATGTTCGAGGAACATCTGTCCTCTGGCAGGATCAGACAACCCTTTCCCACCAGTATATCGCTCGGAAGCTACTGGCTGACGCGACTCGAATCAAAGCAGCCGACGGCAGCCATGACCGCTTTCTCGGATTGGATATTCTCGAAGATCTGACGGCGGATTGAATCGACCGAAAACCCTCAGATCGTCTGCCCCGCCAGAAGCCGCGGATTTCCCTTGGCTGTGGTGCCGGCGGCCTGGCCTATGAAATAGGACTTGAGGCCGGGCAGGCGGTCGACGATGCCGAGGCCGAAATCGCGGGCGATGCGAACAGGCCCAACGTCGTTGGAAAAAAGCCGGTTCAGCACATCGGTGGTCACGCCCATGCGGAACGTGTCGAACCGCCGCCACGTCTGGTAGCGCTCGAGAATATTGATCGAACCGATATCCAGCCCCAGGCGATCAGCCTCGACGACGGTTTCCGCCAGCGCTGCAACATCCTTGAAGCCGAGGTTCAGGCCCTGACCGGAAATCGGATGGATGCCATGGGCGGCATCGCCGGCGAGCGCGAACCGGGGGGCAACGAAGGAGCGCGCGAGCGTAAGCCCAAGCGGGAAGGCGCGGCGGTTGCCGACGGCGCGCAGCGCGCCGAGCTTGTGGCCGAAGCGACGCTCCAGTTCCTCCTCGAATATGAGATCGTCGGAGGCGACCAATCTATCGGCATCGGGCGTCCGCTCCGTCCAGACCAGCGAGGAGCGGTTGTTTTTGAGCGGCAGAATGGCGAAGGGGCCGGCGGGCAGGAAGTGCTCTTCGGCGCAGCCATTATGGGGCCGCTCATGTTCGACGGTGGTCACAATGCCCGACTGTCCGTAATCCCAGCTGACCGTCTTGATGCCTGCCATATCGCGAAGCTTCGAGCGAACGCCGTCGCAAGCGACCAGAAGACGCGTTTCCAGCACGCTGCCATCCGAGAGCGACAGCGCGACGGAAGCGTCGCCGGTCTTGAAATCCGTGGCGGACAATCCGTGACGGATGGTGATACCCAGGCGTTCGCAGGCGCCGCGCAATGCGCCGACCATGGCGACATTGGGGACCATATGGGCGAAGGGCTGCCCTTCCTCGATATCGCCGTCAAAGGTAAGGAAAACCGGACGGACGGGATCGGAAGCGCGCGAATCGGTCACGATCATCCGCGTTATCGGCTCGGCTTCCGGCCTGATCTCGTCCCAGACGCCGAAGACGTCGAGCATCTTCGAGGCGGCGACGATGATCGCGGAGGCCCGGGCATCCTTTTTCCAGGCCTCTTCCGGCGCGCTTTCCACGACCTGGACATCAAGGTGCGGCGCCGCCTGCTTGACCGCAACCGCAGCCGCAAGACCCACGTAGCCTCCGCCAACCACCAGCATGTCCAACATCGCGCGCTCCCGTTCCTTGTGATCGATCAATGGCCTATATAGAGCATCAGTTCATTCCTTCCTACCATCGGAGTGGGTCCAAAATGCCGCGCGAACCTGCAAAATCGACCGCCATGGAGCAATTGATTGCGACGCTCGATCTGGAGCCTATCGAGGTCAATCTGTTTCGCGGCAACAGCCCGCAGGTCGGCTGGCAACGCGTCTTCGGCGGCCAGGTCATCGGCCAGGCGTTGATCGCGGCGCAGCGGACCGTGGAGGCTGATCGCTTCGTGCATTCGCTGCATGCCTATTTCATGCGACCCGGTGATCCCTCCGTGCCGATCGTCTATCAGGTCGAGCGTCTGCGCGACGGATCGGGCTTCAACACACGGCGAGTGCTTGCCATTCAGCACGGCAAGGGGATCTTCGCCATGTCTGTCTCCTTTCAGATCGAGGAGGAGGGTTTCGACCATCAGATCTCTATGCCGGATGTCCCGCCACCCGAGACGCTGCTCGGCGAAAAGGAGATCAAGGAGCGCTATCTTGCGCACGCGCCGGAACCGATCCGCCGTTATTGGGAGCGGGAGCGCCCGATCGAGATCCGACCGGTTTCGCTTACCCATTATTTTTCCAACACCAAGCTTGATCCCAGACAGGATGTCTGGGTGCGGGCAACAGGTCCGGTCCCGGAGGACAGGACGTATCAGGCCGCAATTCTTGCCTATCTCTCCGACATGACGCTTCTGGATGCGGCCCTCTTTGCCCACGGAACATCGATCTTCGACCAAAGCCTTCAAGTCGCAAGCTTGGATCACGCCATGTGGTTCCATCGTCCCTGCAAGCTCGACGACTGGCTGCTCTATACGCAAGATAGTCCAAGCGCCTCGGGCGCACGCGGAATGACGAGAGGTAGCCTTTTTACGCGATCCGGTGTCCTGATTGCGTCCGTGGCCCAGGAGGGCCTGATCCGGAAAAAGGCAAATGCCTAAATAAAATGCTTGTTTATAAATTTGCGCATTATTTGTGCGCTTATTGACCGATCAATTGCATGTAAAATGGATCCATACTTTAATTTCTTTACTTTTCAATAACTTATAATGCCACTTCGAATCTGGCACGCCCTTTGAATGTCTATCGCCGGTCGCTGTTCAATTGATCACCAGCGTCAAGGAGAGTCGGCTCCGCGCCGAGGATAAACAAAGGATGGGAAACCAGATGAAAATTGTGATGGCCATTATCAAGCCGTTCAAGCTGGATGAGGTCCGCGAAGCCCTCACCGCTGTCGGCATTCAGGGCCTGACCGTGACCGAAGTGAAGGGCTACGGACGCCAGAAGGGGCATACCGAAATCTATCGCGGCACCGAATATGCGGTCAGCTTCCTGCCGAAGCTCAAGATCGAAGTCGCAGTCGCCTCCGAAACTGTCGACAAGGCGGTCGAAGCCATCGCGTCCTCTGCCAAGACCGGGCAGATCGGCGACGGGAAGATTTTCGTCTACTCGATTGACCATGCCGTGCGCATCCGTACGGGCGAAACCGATTCAGAAGCGCTGTAATACGGCCATCAGGGAGTTATTTGCATGTCATTTCCTAAGCTTTCTTCCACTCTTGCTCGGGTGAGCGCGGTTTCCGCAGCTCTCCTTGCGCCGGCGATCGCGCTCGCGCAGCAGGCGGCTCCAGCCGCTGCACCGGCCGCCGCGGCAGCAGCACCGGCCATTACCATGGACAAGGGTGACAACACCTGGATGTTGGTCTCCACCGTCCTCGTTCTCCTCATGACCGTTCCCGGCCTTGCCCTGTTCTACGGCGGCCTTGTTCGCGCCAAGAACATGCTGTCCGTTCTCATGCAGGTCTTCATGATCACGGCTGTCGTGATGATCATCTGGTGCGTCTATGGCTACTCGCTCGCCTTCACGGACGGCGGCTCGATGAACATGTTCGTCGGCGGCTTCTCAAAGGCCTTCCTGGCAGGCGTCGGCACCGATCCGAAGGATCTCGTCGAGACCTTCACCAAGGGCGTCGGCATTCCGGAACTGACCTATGTCTGCTTCCAGATGACCTTTGCCGCCATCACGCCCGGCCTGATCGTCGGCGCTTTCGCCGAGCGCATGAAGTTCTCGGCAGTCATGCTGTTCGTTATCCTGTGGGTCACCTTCATCTACTTCCCGATCGCTCACATGGTCTGGTTCTGGGGTGGTCCGAGCGCCTATACGGCTCCGTCGGGCATGGTCTTCGGCTTCGGCGCGATCGACTTCGCAGGCGGCACGGTCGTTCACATCAACGCCGGCATTGCCGGTCTGGTTGGCGCGATCATGCTCGGCAAGCGCACCGGCTATAAGAAGGAGATCATGGCTCCTCACTCGATGACGCTCACCATGGTCGGCGCATCGCTGCTCTGGGTCGGCTGGTTCGGCTTCAACGCTGGTTCCAACCTGGAAGCCAACAGCTACGCTTCGCTCGCAATGATCAACACCTTCGTTGCCACGGCAGCAGCAGCCGTTTCCTGGTGCATCGTCGAAACCTTCACCCGCGGCAAGGCTTCGATGCTGGGTGCTGCTTCGGGCGCCGTCGCTGGTCTCGTCGCCGTTACCCCGGCTGCCGGCTTCGCCGGTCCGATGGGCTCCATCGTCCTCGGTCTGCTCGTCTCGCCGATCTGCTACTTCTTCGTCGATGTCGTGAAGAACAAGTTCAACTACGACGACAGCCTCGACGTCTTCGGCGTACACTGCATCGGTGGTATCTTCGGCGCTCTGGCAACCGGCATCCTGGTCAATCCTGCCCTTAACGGCACCGGCATCGTCGACTATTCGACGGCTGACTTCGCAGCCAGCTACCCGGGCACCGCGACCCAGCTCCTCGCCCAAGCCAAGGGTGTTCTGACCACGCTTCTGTGGTCGGGTATTGGTTCGGCGATCCTCTACAAGGTCGTCGACGTCATCGTCGGCCTGCGCGTGCCTGTCGAAGCCGAGCGCGAAGGCCTCGACCTCGCCTCGCATGGCGAAGCCGCTTACCACGCTTCCTAATTGAGAGCTTGCGATGCCGGGGCAACGACCCCGGCCTCGCTGAACCTCCCGTCGCGGTCTTATGAAGATAAGCCGCTTTTGGCCCGAACTCCCAAAGGTTCGGGCCTTTTTTATTGTCCACACCTTCAGCAAACGCCATTTTTTCCACGCCGCAGCAAGCGGGATTGGATGGTTAACATGCCATTAACCCTCCTCTGATTAGGTAGAGCTGACGTATCAGGCGATCGGCATTCGCCGATTCGCGTTCCTTCGACTTTAGGCGGGCTGGACAATATGAGCAGAGGAAATTCGGTAGCGATGGGCGGTCGTCCCGACCGCTTCTCGCTCTCGGCATTCGTTTGGCGGCAGGTTACCGGCCTTGCCGGTTTTGCCATGTTCTTCCTGCTGGCGCTGGCGGTAGCCGCGCTGGCAACGTGGAACGTGATGGACCCGAGCTACTCCTACGCAACCAGCAACGCGCCGACGAATATCCTCGGCCGCAGCGGCGCCGCCTTCGCAGATATCGTGATGCAAGCACTGGGCCTTGCAAGCGTGATCGCCATGCTGCCCATCGTTGCCTGGGCGCTTGCTCTCATCTCCGGCCGCAGAATCTATCGCATTCCGGCGCGCCTAGGCGCCTGGGGATTGGGTACGGTCGTCTCGGCTGCCTGCGTCGGTTGCTTCCCTGCGCCGCTGACATGGCCGATCCCGAACGGTATCGGCGGCGTGATCGGCGACATGATCCTCCGGTTTCCCGCGCTCTTCGTCGGCGCCTATCCGAGCGGTATTTTCGCAACCATCCTCGGCTGCATCTTTGCCGTGCCGACCGCCTGGCTCATGTTGTTTGCCGCCGGCATCGTCGGCCGGACAGAGCCGGAAGAGGATGAGGACGAGGATTTCGACGATCTGCCCAGCCGTGCCCGCACAGTCGGCGACGAGGATGATGAGGAAGATGGCGGCGGCTTCCTCGCCTTCGGCGCGCTCATGCATTCCTGGTACAATATGCAGGCACGGATGCGTCGCGTCTTCGGCATGGGCCCGCGCAAGCGTCGTGACCATGCCTTCGATGCCCCTTACGACTTCAACGACGACGAATTCGGCACCCTGAACGAGCCGGTACGCGCCAAGGCGCCGATTTCCCGCGGCGAACGCATGGAGCCGTCGATGGATGGCCCGTCTCGCCGCGTCGTTTCGGCCCCTTCGATCAGCCTCGACGACGAAGACGAGGATGACGATCCGCCTTTCGATCGGGATCCGCCCCGCCCGGCAGATATTTTGCCCGATGACGATGACGAGTGGGCAATCAGCCCGGCGCCCGGCAAGGGCCCTCCGGATCCCCATGCCGGCCATCGAGTTATCCCGGCAGCGCCACGACCGAAGCCGGGAATCCGGGCCGAACGCGAAGCGCAGACATCCTTTATCCGTCCCCAGGGGTTCCAGCTGCCGGCGGTCCATCTGTTGGCCGAGCCGAAGACGATCGTCCGCGATTCGACGCTTTCGGCGGACGCGCTCGAGCAGAATGCCCGCATGCTGGAAGGCGTGCTGGAAGATTTCGGCGTTCGCGGCGAAATCATCCACGTCCGCCCCGGCCCGGTCGTGACGCTCTACGAGCTGGAACCGGCGCCCGGCATCAAGTCCTCCCGCGTCATCGGTCTTGCCGACGATATCGCCCGCTCCATGAGCGCGATCGCCGCCCGCGTCGCCGTGGTCCCAGGCCGCAACGCGATCGGCATCGAGCTGCCGAATGCCACTCGCGAGACCGTCTATCTGCGCGAAATGATTGCTTCCCGCGATTTCGAGAATTCCAAAGCGAAGCTCGCCATGGCGCTCGGCAAGACTATCGGCGGTGAGCCTGTTGTTGCCGATCTCGCCAAGATGCCGCATTTGCTGGTCGCCGGTACGACCGGTTCCGGTAAGTCGGTCGCGATCAACACGATGATCCTGTCGCTGCTCTACCGGATGACGCCGGAGCAGTGCCGCCTGATCATGATCGACCCAAAGATGCTGGAGCTTTCCGTCTATGACGGCATCCCGCACCTGCTCTCGCCCGTCGTCACCGATCCGAAGAAGGCCGTCGTCGCGCTGAAATGGACCGTGCGCGAGATGGAAGAGCGCTACAAGAAGATGTCGAAGATCGGTGTGCGCAACATCGACGGCTTCAACACCCGCGTCGAACAGGCCCTTGCCAGGGGCGAGGCGATTTCCCGCACAGTGCAGGTCGGCTTCGACCGCAATACCGGCGAGGCGCTCTACGAGACGGAAGAGTTTGACCTGAAGCCCATGCCCTATATCGTCGTCATTATCGACGAAATGGCCGACCTGATGATGGTCGCCGGCAAGGATATCGAAGGTGCGGTTCAGCGCCTGGCACAGATGGCCCGTGCGGCCGGCATCCACGTCATCATGGCAACCCAGCGCCCCTCGGTCGACGTTATAACAGGCACGATCAAGGCCAACTTCCCGACCCGCATCTCCTTCCAGGTGACGTCGAAGATCGACAGCCGCACCATCCTTGGCGAACAGGGCGCCGAGCAGCTACTCGGCATGGGCGACATGCTCTATATGGCCGGCGGCGGACGCATCCAGCGCGTCCATGGCCCCTTCGTCGCCGATGGCGAGGTCGAGGACATCGTCTCCTATCTGAAGACGCAGGGCTCGCCGCAATATCTCGATGCCATCACGGCGGATGACGACGATGACGACGAAGGCGGCGGACCCGCCGGCACCGCCACCCTGTCGGATTCGGAAGACCCTTACGACCAGGCCGTGGCGATCGTACTGCGCGATGGAAAGGCCTCGACCTCCTACATCCAGCGCCGTCTCGGCATCGGCTATAACAGGGCCGCATCGCTGATCGAGCGCATGGAGCAGGAAGGTCTGATCGGCCCGGCCAACCATGCCGGAAAACGCGAAATCCTCGTGCCGACGGAATCGGACATTCTCGACCGCTAGAGCAATTCCAGCAAAAGTGCTTGCGGTTTTGCGTTCGGAATTGCGTGAAACCAAAAGATGGAGCGGTTTTGCGATTCGAAGAAAAGCGAAAACGCTCTAGAAACCGAAATTGCGCGTCATGGACCCCCGCATATCTCGGCATCGTCACAAGACGCCCTATATCTGGGGTAATGGCGCGCCATGAAGACGCCGGGATTCGGCGCCATGGGAAGTGCATAAAGGAGACTCTAATGAAAAAGACCGATGCCCGCCACGCAGCAGGCTTCTCGAAGAGCCTAACGATGACGCGCCGCCATTTGCTGGGCGCATCCATTGTCGTGGCGACCCTTCCCCTTCATGCATTTGCCCAGGCGTCCGCAGCCGCCGCCGTCAGCCCCGGGCTGGCGCAGGCGATCGCCGATCACTTTTCCGCCGTGAAAACGATGCAGGGCGAGTTCGTCCAGTTCGGACCGCGCGGAGACCAGACGAGCGGCAAGTTCTTCATCGAGCGTCCCGGCAAGCTGCGTTTCAACTATGATAGCCCCTCGCCGATGCGTGTGATAGCCGACGGCAGCAACGTCGTTGTCGGCAATGTCCAGCTGAAGACCTGGGATACCTATCCGCTGTCGAAAACGCCGCTCAGCCTCCTGCTCGCAAGCAAGATCGATCTTTCGGCGGACATGGTTCGGAGCGTCAAGGCGGAGCCGGCGCTTACAACGATCGTACTCGGCAGCCGCACCATCTTCGGCGATTCGACGATCACGATGATGTTCGATTCCAAGAGCTACGATCTGCGCCAGTGGACGGTGACGGACAATCAGGGCAAGGACACGTCAGTTGTCATCAACAACGTCAAGTCCAACGTCTCGTTCGACGAAAGCGTCTTTCGCATTCCCTATGGCGACCTGAATTCGCGCAGCCGATAAGCGCCGTTCCAATAGATCTTTATAGATTGAAGCCCGCCTCATCCGAAGCGGGCTTCAATCATTATCGGTCCCTGTTTCGATCAGCGACCGCCCGCTATCCGTCCAAAATGCCTTGCGATGAAATGATCGATCGACACCCGGCCCGGGCCGCCTGCGATGATGACCAGGAAGCATACGGCCCAGGTGCCATGCGTCGGCCAGGCGTCGGGATAAACGAAGATCTCGATGACGAGGGTCATGCCGAGCAGCGCGAGCGCCGAAAGCCGGCTGGCAAAACCAAGCACCAAAAGCAGCGGAAAGAAATGCTCCGCGAAAGCGGAAATATGCGCAGCGATCCAGGGATCGATGAAGGGAAGCTTGTATTCGGTCTCGAACAGATAGACCGCATTGTCCGTGACATGCCAGCCGTCGACTTTGGTCTGGCCTGACTGCCAGAAGACGGCGCTGATCGACAGGCGCGAAATCAGCGCGATCAGATCATGCGGAATCCGGTCGAGCAATCTGAGCATGCCGTAGAGCTTCTGCGGCATGCTCTGCCCAGCCATCGGCGCTGTAGGCGACATCATAATCTCGTTCTTCATGGGGCTACTCCAGTGGTTCCTGGCGAATGGAAGCGAAGGCGCCGGCTTGAAGGGCGCCGGCAAGGTTGGCGGAAAGGTCGAAATCGGCAGCCTCAGTGGTCGCGGCTTCAACGGCGGCAGCAAGGTCCGATCCTGATTCGAGCGACTGAAGGAAAGCGGCTCCGCCGGGCGGCAGGCGAAGCACCTCCACGATCATGAAGGGCCGGACGACAAGCGCATCTTCGCCCATCCAATCTTCGACGGGGGCCAGCTCCGTCTCACCGGCATTCATCGCCCAGATGGTCAAAGCCGGGTACATCGAGCGAAAAATGGTGATGGACGGATGCATGTCGAACCGCAGGCCTGCCAGCCGCTCGGGCTCGACCGCGGCAAGGAGTGCCATGTCGAGAGGCGTGGCGTCGACGGCATGATAGGCACGACTGCGCGCAGCCTCGAGCCGGATCACATCGGGCAGATAGGCGACTTCGCGCGCCGGCTCGAAAGTCTCGACGAAATCGGCGAAATCGTTGCCATAGGCAAGAAGCAGCGGCGAGCGCGGCGGGTGCAGGCGAATGAATTCATGCGCCATTCCAGCAAAGAACTCCTTGCCGACGATCTTCTCGGCCATCGGGAAACGCGACGCGATGGCGCCCATCAGCCCGACGGCGACATTGTTGCGATAAACGCCGAACCGGCGCTCGGGGCGCGGTCCGTTCCAGGCAGTCAGCCCGTCAGGAACAGAGCTGCCCACATCCATCAGGGCAGCCGCAAAATTTGTCTGGGTAGCAACGGACATCGCTGATCCTCACGCGGCGTGGCGCTTGGCAGCGCGTTCGAGGATGGCGTTGGCCGCTTCCGTTTCTGCGCGTAGTATCGGCCACTCGGGAACGTCATTGTCCCATTCGACGAGGCTTGCGATCGGGCCAGTTCGGGCAATCAGCTCTTCATAGAGCGCCCAGACCGGATCCTTGACCGGCGTGTCGTGGCTGTCGATCAAAAGCGTTGCGCCTGCGTCGTCGACCGTTTCCGAATGGCCGCTCAGATGTATCTCGCGGACCGACTGCACCGGGAAGCGAGAGAGATAGTCTCGCGGATCCATCCGGTGATTGGTCGAAGCGACGAAGACATTGTTGACGTCGAGCAGCAGGCCGCAGCCGGTGCGCCGAACAGCTTCCGCCAGGAAATCCGTTTCGTCGATGGTGCTCTCCTCGAAGAGAAGATACGTGGCCGGATTTTCGAGCAGCATCTGACGGCACAGCAGCGTCTGGACCTCGTCGATATGCTCGCAGACACGGGCAAGCGTCGCCTCGGTATATGGAAGCGGTAGCAGATCGTTCAGGAATAGAGTGTCATGTGTCGACCAGGCGAGATGCTCGGAAAAGCTTTCAGGCTCGTAGCGGTCGCAAACGACCTTCAGGCGAGCGAGATGGTCCTTGTCGAGTGGCTGCATCGAGCCGATCGAGAGACCGACGCCGTGGATCGACAGCGCATAGTCTTCGCGCAGCTTGCCGAGCCGGGCGTGCGGCGGACCGCCGGCACCCATGTAGTTCTCGGCATGCACCTCGAAAAAGCCGACCGGCTGCGGCGCGGCATTGATGTTGGGGAAATGTTCGGGCTTGAAGCCCACCCCGGCGCGGCGGGGAAGCTGGGATGATTTCATGACCAATCTCCTTCGGTGCTCGAGGGACGGCGGCGCGGCCGAAACGGCGCCGCCCGTCTTTGCGGATTTCAGATCTGGCCTTGAGCAGAGGCCGTAATCGGAGGAAAGCGGATCAGACGGGAGCCGGTCCTTGGGTAAGGGTTCCGTGGCCGTTCGGCGTCTTCGTCGTTTCGCAGGTTCCGCCCGGTACGAGCTTCCAGGAATTCTGCTGGTAGTCGACCTTCGCGGTACCGGCGCAGGTGGTGCCCGGTCCGGCGGCGCAATCGTTATCGCCCTTGAGGGCGACGCCGTAGCACTTTTCCTTCGGCGCGGCGGAAGCCGGAACGCTGCCGAGCAGCGTGAGTGCAGCAGCAACGGAGGCTGCGAGGGCAACTGCGGGAACTTTTGTCATGACAAACTCCGGATAATAAATGGTTCGGGGGCGATGGGGCTGCAGATCAGGCCGGGGTCAGCGAGCCGTGACCCTTCGGGGTCTTGATCGACATGCAGGTGCCGGTCGGAACGAGCTTGAAGGACATCTTGTCGTAGCTCATGGTCGACTTGCCGGCGCAATCATGCTTGCCGGCGGCGCAGTCGTTCTGGCCCTTCATGGCAACGCCGTAGCACTTTTCCTTGGCGGAGCTGTCGGCTGCCGAAGCGGGAACAGCGACGGAAGCAAGCGCAGAGGCCAGCGAACCGGCGATTGCGAGGGTAATGATGCTGTTTTTCATGGATCTGTCTCCGTTTACAAAGGCGAGCCGTCATCGGCTTGCATTGGGGTCTACGGAGGCATCGGAGACGGTGTTACAGCGGCTCACGCATTTTTTTCTGCAAATTGCCTTGTCGTTCTCGCAATCACAGGAGAAAAGGCTTGGCGGCCAAGGGTTTTCAACGTTCCGGAAATTAATTTGGGACTATCGGTAACAAAAGCGTGTGCCCGTTCGTAGAGGATAATGTCGGGTGAATTATTCGGCGCGTGAAAAGGAATGGGCGGACTGGATGCGTGCCGCAATGGCGGGCGACACCCAGGCCTATAGCCGTTTTCTGTCCGCCGTGACGCCGCACCTGCGTTCCATGGCCCGCCGACGATGCGATCAATTCGGCGCACCGATGAGCGAGGCCGAGGACGTCGTCCAGGAAGTGCTGCTTGCCGTTCATCTGAAGCGCGGGACCTGGGATCCCGGACGCCCGATCGGACCATGGCTGTCGACGATCGTGCGCAACAAGCTCATCGACAGCCTGCGACGCCGCGGCCGGCATGTGAATGTGCCGATCGAGGATGTGGTGAATATATTGGAGGCGGAAGAGCAGACCGACAATCTGGATCGGCTCGATGCCGAAAACCTGTTGCAGAGACTGGGAGACCCGCAGCGCGATATCGTCCGCTCCATTTCCATCCAGGGAGCGGGCGTGCGCGAAACGGCCGAGAGGCTTAAGATGACGGAGGGTGCGGTTCGTGTCGCACTTCATCGCGCGTTGAAGTCGCTGGCCACCTTGTACCGGAGTGAAAACGAGTGAAGACCGATGATCTGATCAGCCTTTTGACGGAAGATGCGCCGGTGCGCATGCGCCTCGGCCGCGCGCTGAGCTATGCGCTGCTGATCGGTGTCGTCCTGTCGGTGGTCATCCTACTCTCGACGATCGGCATCCGCCGCGACATGGGAAGCGCGATCGAGACGGTACGCGTTCTGTTCAAGGTCAGCGAAACCTTCATCCTCGCCGTTGTCGCCGGACGCCTCGTCTTCCAGATCGGCCGGCCGGCCGCGCCGCTGAAGCTCAGAAGCTGGTCGCTGCTGCTTCCCCTTGTTTTGCTGTTGGCCGCCGTCATCGCCGAAATCACCGTCATTCCGTCGGGAAGCTGGCAAACCCGCCTAGTAGGCAGATATGCCGCCTTCTGCGTCATGTTTATCCCCATTCTCTCGATCGCACCTTTAGCCGGCTTTCTATTGGCCCTGAGAGAAGGAGCGCCCGAGAAGCCCGGCCTTGCGGGCGCCGTCGCCGGCCTTGCAGCGGGCGGCATTGCGGCCGCGATTTACGCTTGGCACTGCCCGGATGACAGCCCGCTTTTCCTCGGTACCTGGTACACGCTGGCGATAACGATCGTCACGACAGTGGGCTATTTCCTCGGCCGCCGCCTTCTTCGCTGGTGACGGCAGTGGAATAGCCGCCGGACCAAAGGATAATTTCAACATCTCCATTTTCTTTGCCGGCGTCCCGGTCTAAACCCCTTGTCGGGTTGGGATAAGGGGCCTCGGCATATGAGCTTTTCGATAGCGACGTGGAATATCAACTCGGTCCGGCTGAGAATGCCGATCGTCCAGCAGCTTGTCATGCAGCATCGGCCGGATATCCTCTGCCTGCAGGAAACCAAGGTTCCGAACGATCTGTTTCCGCTGTCGCCGCTTCGGGCCATGGGCTACGAACATATCATCATCCATGGCCAGAAAGGCTACCACGGCGTCGCGATCGCCTCGCGCATCCCGCTGACCGAGGATCACCGGCAGGACTACTGCGGCGTCGGCGATGCTCGGCATATCTCAGCAATCTTCGAGCGCGGCGGACGGCGCATCCGGCTGCACAATTTCTATGTGCCGGCAGGCGGTGACGAGCCGGATCGCGCGATCAATCCGAAATTCGGCCACAAGCTTGATTTCATCGAAGAGATGAAGCGGCTGCACGCCAATGCCGAGCCGAACACCTCAGCCATTCTCGTCGGCGATCTCAACATCGCGCCGCTGGAACACGATGTCTGGTCGCACAAGCAGCTTCTGAAGATCGTCAGCCACACGCCTGTTGAAACCGACGGACTGATCGACGTCATGAAGCGCGGTTCATGGCTGGACCTGATGCGCCAGCACGTTCCTGCGAGCGAAAAGCTCTATACCTGGTGGAGCTACCGCGCCAAGGATTGGGAAGCCGCCGACAAGGGCCGCCGCCTGGATCATATCTGGTCGTCATCCGATCTCGGGCCGCTCTTGCAGCGGATCGATATCCTGAAGGCAGCGCGCGGCTGGGATCGCCCCTCCGACCACGTGCCCGTGATCGCGCACTTCAATCTCTGATATCCGGACCTAAGAGAACCGATGCAGCATGGCGGCCGCCTGGCGCGCCATGTTGGCGATATTTTCGCGAATGCGGTTCTCGATCAGCTGCGCCGCTTCGGGATACTCTTCGATCAGGCGATGAAACAGCGACCGGGTGATGCGGATGACATCCGAATCCTCCGCAGCCACCGCCGTGAACTTGCGCTCCACAAGCGTCACCAGGGCAAGTTCCGACAGCAGCGTGCCGGCACCGGCGACTGCCTCCACCTTGGACGTGCCGTCCTTTGCCACCGTCGAAAGCTCGAAACTGCCGCGCGTCACCACATAGGCGCATTCGGCCGGTGATTTCTCGCGAAACAGCGCATGCCCGGCCCCGATCTGCCGCCGGTCGGCGCCGAAGGCGATCAGGCGCAGCGGCTCCTCGCCCATGCCTTGAAACAGGGGCACGCGCTCCAGCAGCCGGATGTCATCGATCAACGCCATTGTAAATGCTTCTGCTTACGGAATGATCTTGTAGCCGCCATTCTCAGTGACGAGGATTTCGGCATTCGACGGATCGCGCTCGATCTTCTGGCGCAGACGGTAAACATGGGTTTCCAGCGTGTGCGTGGTGACGCCGGAATTATAGCCCCAGACTTCCTCCAGAAGCACGTCGCGGGTAACCACCTTCTGATCGGCGCGATAGAGATAGCGGATGATCGCCGCTTCCTTCTCGGTGAGCCTGATCTTCTGGCCGTCATCCGTCGTCAGCAGCTTCTGGCTGGGCTTGAAGAGATAGGGACCGACGGTGAAGGTCGCATCCTCGCTCTGCTCATGCTGGCGCAGCTGCGCGCGAATACGCGCCAGAAGCACGGCGAAACGGAAGGGCTTGGTGACGTAATCGTTCGCTCCGGCCTCCAGGCCGAGAATCGTGTCGGAATCGGTGTCGTGGCCGGTCAGCATGATGATGGGTGCCTTGAAACCGTTCTTGCGCAGCAGTTTCACTGCTTCGCGGCCATCCATATCGGGCAAGCCGACATCCATGATCAGCAGGTCGACGGGGGTCGCGCGTGCTGCCTGGACACCCTTGCCGGCGGTTGCTTCCTGCAGGACGGAGAACTCTTCATAAAGCGACAATTGCTCGACCAGCATCTCGCGCAGGTCGTTATCATCATCCACCAGCAGAATGGTGCGTGCGGTCATGCGGTTCTGATCCTCGTGGGTTCTATCTACTCAGTCCTACGCCAAATTGCGCTTTTGACAAGCCGGGCCAAGGTTGTGCCTTTGGCACCCGATTGAAACTGCTATGATTTCAAAACAAATCACAGGCAAAGCAAAAACATGTGAGAAAAATGGAAAAAACAAGGCGGGGCTTAAAGATAGGGCCGCGGACGATCATGGTGCGCAAGGCACCCGGCCACGGCAACCGCGCAATCGTGCAATTCGGTCAACTGACCGTGCCGGCAGCGATCGGCCGCTCGGGTCGGACAGTGATCAAGCGCGAGGGCGACGGAGCAACCCCGATTGCCGCGATGAAGCTGCTGTACGGCTTCACCCGTGGCGACCGGATCCGCTTCCTTGAGACGCCGCTGCCGATGAAACGGACCGCCGAAAACATGCTCTGGTGCGATCAGCCTGATGACGCAAATTACAACAGACCAGTCAAGGCGCCCTTCAACCCCAGCCATGAGGAGATGATGCGCAGCGACGGCCTTTACGACATCTGCCTCGTGCTCGACTGGAACGTCAGCTCGCGCTGCCGCAACCGCGGCTCCGCGATCTTCTTCCATCTCATCCGCCCCTGTTTTGAGCCGACGGCGGGCTGCATCGCGGTCAGCCTCCCCGACATGAAGCGGCTGATCCGCCACATGCGCAAGGGAGATCTCGTCAGGGTAATTTGAGAATGGATCGCGCCTCTTGATCGACTAAGGTAATAAATCCGGTACGGCGCCTATATAACAAGGCGGGCAGCCCTCGCCCGCAGGCACGTGCCGGAGCCTCAAACCTTCGGACCACCAGCATTTCATTGCATATCAGTCATTCGGAGAAATATTGTGACCGAGCAATCTTCCATCACGTTCCACGACGGCAACACGATCCCGCAGGTTGGCCTGGGTGTCTGGCAGACCCCGCAAGATATCGCCGCCCCCACCGTTAAGGCGGCGATTGCATCAGGCTATCGCCATATCGACACCGCCTCCGGCTACGACAACGAGCAGGGCGTGGGCGAAGGCGTGCGCGCATCCGGCATCGCTCGCGGCGATATTTTCATCACGACGAAGCTGCGCAATCCCGACCAGGGCTACGACAGCACGCTGCGCGCTTTCGACGGCAGCCTGAAGAAGCTCGGCATGGATTATGTCGACCTCTATCTCATCCACTGGCCGTCGCCGCATCGTGGTCTCTACCGCGAGACCTGGAAAGCCTTCGTGCGCATCAAGGAAGAAGGAAGGGCGAAGTCGATCGGCGTCTCCAACTTCTATCCGGATCATCTCGACCACATCATCGGCGACACCGGCGTCGTACCCGTCATCAACCAGATCGAGCTTCACCCCGACTTCCAGCAGAAGACGGCACAAGAAGCCCACAAGAAGCTCAAGATCGTCACGGAATCCTGGAGCCCGCTCGGCCAGGGCAAATTCATCTCGAACGCCGTTATCGGCGATATTGCCAAAAAGCACGGCAAGACACCGGCCCAGGTCATCATCCGCTGGCACATCGACACCGGCCTCGTCGTCATCCCCAAGTCGATCACACCCTCGCGCATCGAGGAGAATTTCCAGGTCTTCGATTTCAAGCTCGACGCCGACGACATGGCTGCGATTGCCAAGCTAGATTCGGCCGGCGCTCGCATGGGGCCGGATCCGTATACGGCAACTTTTTGAGGAGCGGAGCCGCGCGTGTCTTCTCCCCTTGGGGAGAAGATGCCGGCAGGCAGATGAGGGGTTCCCAGAGCGCAAGCGGCGAATGGGATTTTGGCCGCGCGAATTTAAACGCCGGATGCAGCGTTCGAGAACCCCTCATCCGGCCCTTCGGGCCACCTTCTCCCCAAGGGGAGAAGGGGACACCGTTTCAATCACTCACTTCCACTCACGAATGTCAACAAAGTGACCCGCAATCGCCGCTGCTGCAGCCATGGCCGGCGAGACCAGATGGGTGCGGCCCTTGAAGCCTTGGCGGCCCTCGAAATTGCGGTTCGAGGTCGAGGCGCAGCGCTCGCCCGGCTTCAGGCGGTCGTCGTTCATGGCAAGGCACATGGAACAGCCCGGCTCGCGCCAGTCGAAACCGGCTGCCTTGAAGATCTTGTCGAGGCCTTCGGCTTCCGCCTGCTCCTTGACTAGGCCGGAGCCCGGAACGATCATGGCGTCGACGGTCGAGGCAACCGTCTTGCCCTCGACGACCTTGGCGGCAGCCCGCAGGTCTTCGATACGACCGTTGGTGCATGAGCCGATGAAGACGCGATCGACGGCGATGTCGGTGATCTTCGTGCCCGGCTTCAGGCCCATATAGTCGAGCGCACGCCACTTGGAGGTGCGCTTGGTTTCGTCCTGGATCTCGTCCGGATTCGGAACGATGCCCTGAACCGAGATGACGTCTTCCGGCGAGGAGCCCCAGGATACGATCGGCGGCAGTTCGGCAGCGTTGAGCGTGACGACGCGATCATAATGAGCGCCTTCGTCGGTCTTCAGCGTCTTCCAGTAGGAAATCGCCTGCTCCAGCGCTTCGCCCTTGGGCGAACGCGGCTTGCCCTTGATATATTCGAAGGTCGTCTCATCAGGGGCGATCAGGCCGGCGCGGGCGCCGCCTTCGATCGACATGTTGCAGATCGTCATGCGGCCTTCCATCGAAAGCGAGCGAATGGCTTCGCCGGCATATTCGATGACGTAGCCGGTGCCGCCGGCCGTGCCGATTTCGCCGATGATGGCGAGTACGATGTCCTTGGCGGTGACGCCGGGCGGCAGCTGGCCGTCGACCTGCACCAGCATGTTCTTCGCCTTCTTCTGGATCAGCGTCTGGGTCGCCAGGACGTGCTCCACTTCAGACGTGCCGATGCCGTGTGCCAGCGAGCCGAAGGCGCCATGCGTCGAAGTGTGGCTGTCGCCGCAGACGATCGTCATGCCCGGCAGGGTAAAGCCCTGCTCCGGCCCGATGATGTGGACGATGCCCTGGCGCTTGTCGCTCTCCGAGTAATATTCGACGCCGAATTCGGCGGCATTGTGCGCCAGCGTCTCGACCTGGATCCGGCTTTCCTCGTTCTTGATGCCGAGATGGCGGTCGGCCGAGGTCGGAACGTTATGGTCGACGACGGCAAGCGTCTTCTGCGGCGCATGGACCTTGCGGCCCGACATGCGCAGGCCTTCGAAGGCCTGCGGCGACGTCACTTCGTGAACGAGGTGACGGTCGATATAGAGAAGACAGGTGCCGTCATCCTGTTGATCGACCAGATGGTCGTCCCAGATCTTGTCATAGAGGGTACGCGGTGCGCTCATGGCTAATCATCCATATTGGCTGTCTGAAAAATGGGAAAAATGGCGGATAGGCCCGCCGGCCTCGGGAGTGATCAGCTAAGTCGGCTGTTGAGCGCACCCGAAATCATCGCAAAGAAACGGGCCGGCAGGCGCTTATGGTCCTGCAGCACGAAAGTTCCCCCGCCGATGCATCTGAACTTCGATTCCATGATCGGTGCTCTTACCAATTTTTCGAAAGAACGGCAACAACGACCTTGTGCTCTGCTTGGCGTGCCGTAATCGCCAGTCTCTCCGAAATAAATAGGAATCCTTCTACTCAATTCCACTGGCAATCGAGCTCACCGCGAAAGCATCTCCATCCGGCATCTTGAGAGAGGCAACCCTCGAGTACTCTGTAAGAGTTGCTGCTTGTGATCTGGCAACGAGCAAGAGCCGCATCGGTCGTAATCGACCAATGATCCGTCAGCCGCTTCTGCGCCTTTGCCTCATCTTGCAGGCAACCGTTGGTCTCGATCCTCTTCTCGTCGGGATCAAGCATCTTCGACGTGAGGCGACGGCAGAAAGCGTCGGTATAGTTCGGCAAGGTCGCGCCATACCCTGCGTTGGAAACCGAAACCGAAAATACGGTGATCGCCACCGCAGAAGTCAGGATTCTCGCCAGCGGGGTCATCATAGAGGTATTCCGCCGCAGCTCACTTCGCCGGAATAGCATCGCTGCCCGACCAATCTGGCTACGCAACCCATCAGATCAAGGTAAGAGCGAATTTCATTCTTCGTACCTTTATATTTCGAGCAGATCTTCATGTCGCTGTCCGTCGCCAATGACCAGTGCCGCGCCAGTTGCGCTTTCGCGCGATTTTCTTGAGTCGTGCATTGGATGTAAGCGAGGAAGCCCTGAGCAGGATTTAGCGCTCGCTGCGACATCTCTTCGCAATAGCCCTGGAAAACGGGAAGCTCAGCCGGCCTGGCGGCAGCCGGCCATAAACTGATCAAAATACCCGCGGCAGCCAAAATTCGACCTGCGCCCGATCCCATTCCACAACTCCATGCGCATTTTATTCAACTTAAAAAGGCGCAGAGGCCGAAAGCAATAGGACATTTTCGCTTGATGTCTTCATTTTCGCGGCAGTTTCGTCCGCCGCTCAAACTGCCGCAACAGAAGCGACAGCCCGATCGTCAGGAGAAGATAGATGTAGGTAACGATCGAATAGGTTTCAAAAAAGCGAAATGAGCCTGACGCATAGACCTTGCCCATCTGCGTGATGTCGGCGACGCCGAGCACTGAGACCAGCGAGCTGTCCTTCACCATGGAGACGAAATCGTTGGAGAGCGGTGGGAAGATGACCCGGATCGCTTGCGGAAAGACGACGAAGCGAAAGCGGTTGAAACGGGATAGGCCGAGTGCCTTGGAAGCCTCGATCTGCCCCTGGTCAACCGATTGGAAGCCGGCGCGGAAGATTTCGGCGATGAAGGAGGCATAGCCGATCATCAGCGCGATGATCGCCCGCCACATCAGGGACAGGTCCCGCACCAGCATAGGCTGCGTCCAGCCCTTCGCGGCAAGAGGCGCCGTCACCCAGTTGTATAGCGCCACGATCGCCGGTGCGCCGACGAAGGCGACGTAGAACAGCAGCACGAGCATCGGGATGCCGCGGATCACCTCGATATAGAAGCGCGCGATCTGGCGAAGCACGACGTTGTCAGAGAGACCCAGAAGCGCGATCCCGAGACCGAGCGCCGTTGCCAGCGCAAAAGCGACGAGCGTCACGAAGATCGTGATCCAGGCGCCCTGTACGACCGTCCGGAAGACCTGCGCGTAGAGATCGCTGGTCACGATGACGGTGGCAATGCCGAGCGCCGACAGAATAAGGGCGACCAGCCACCAGGGATAGTCGCCCTTGATATGGTGCCCGCCTTGCGATGGTTGCGCCATCAGAGCGGACCTGCTTCATGCACCGACATCGATCTCACTGACCCATCTTGTAGTCGAGGAACCACTTCTTGTTCAGCGCGTCGAATGTGCCGTCGGCCTTCAGCGAGGCGATAGCCGCATTGACGGGCGCCACGAGATCCGAACCCTTCGGGAAGATGAAGCCGAAATCCTCGGAGCCGAGCGGGCCGCCGATCAGCTTCAGGCCGCCGTTGGATGCGTCGACATAGCCTTTGCCGGCAGTGCCATCCGTCAGGACCACGTCGACGTCGCCGGTCTTCAACGCCTGCACGGTCGCGCCGAAAGTTTCGAAGAGCTTGATGCGCGGGTTCTGCTCGTTACCGTCAAGCACTTCGTAGACGGCGGTATAGAAAGGCGTGGTGCCCGGCTGCGCGCCGATCAGGCCATCCTTGAAAGCGCTGAAGGTTTTGGCGTCGGTGAAACGCTTCTCGTCGCCGCGCACCAGCATGAACTGCTCGGAGCGCATGTAGGGATCGGAGAAATCGACCTTCTGCTTGCGGTCGTCCTTGATGGTGATGCAGGTCATGCCGATGTTGTACTGGCCGTCCGAAACCGCCTGGATCATCGCATCCCAGCTGGTGTTCTGGTACTGGACATTGAAATTCAGCCGCTTGGCGATCTCGTTCATCGCATCATATTCCCAGCCGATCTGCTTGCCGGACTTGGGGTCGATGAACTGCAGCGGCGGATAGGCATTTTCCGTGACGACGACGACGGTCTTGCCGTTGAGATTTGGCAGATCGGCGGCAAAGGTGGCGATTGGCGTAAGAGCAAGGGCTGCAAGCCCTACGAGAACAAAGCGGCGGAACAGCATGAAAATCTCCCCTAATGAGCGCGTCAGAAACCTGTCACAGTTGCGATTGCAATGGCAAGATCAATGCCGCCGCGCAAGCGCCAAAAACAGAAAAGGCGGCCCATCGGCCGCCTTCCCAAGCAAAGATTTTTGCTGGCTTCGAAGCTTATTCAGCGGCCGGCTCGGCTGCTGCAGCAGCCTCTTCGGCAGCCTTGGCAGCGGCAGCTTCAGCTGCTGCCTTCGCTTCTGCGGCTTCGGCTGCTGCCTTCTCGGCTGCGAGAGCCTGGGCTGCTGCAACCTTCTCGGCTTCGATACGTGCCTTTTCTTCAGCAACTGCGGCGCGCTCGGCGTCGTTGAGCTTGCGGGCGCGAACGCCGGTGTCTTCAACGATACGGGCAGACTTACCGCGACGGTCGCGCAGGTAGTAGAGCTTGGCGCGACGGACCTTACCGCGACGAACGACTTCGACGCTTTCGATCATCGGCGAGTAAACCGGGAATACGCGCTCGACGCCTTCGCCGTAGGAGATCTTGCGGACGGTGAAGTTTTCCTGCAGGCCGCCGCCGGAGCGAGCGATGCAGACGCCTTCATAGGCCTGAACGCGGGTACGGGAACCTTCCGTAACCTTCACGTTGACGCGGACGGTGTCGCCCGGGGAGAATTCGGGAAGCGTGCGCTTGGCTTCGATCTTGGCGACCTGTTCGGCCTCAAGCTGCTGAATGATGTTCATCGGTCTAACCTTTTCAAGTTCTTCTGAAACAGCCAGAGCGCTCAACGATCATCCTTTGGTCCATGCCTCTGGATTTGGCCTTGCAGCCGGGAGCGAATTCGCCATTCTTTGTTTGCTGGCAGACGGGCTATTACCCATTTCCGCGTGCGCTACTACACGAAAGCCCCGGGCTTGTCATCCCTTGCCTGACATTTTTGTGACGCGGCAGGCCGGATTCTTCGAGAAGAGACGCCGATCGGGTCCGGCTTCAATCCTTCGGGGACTTGGTAGGCGCCACCGGCTTGTCGAGCAAATCCGGCCGGCGCTCCGCCGTCAGTTTCAATGCCTCCTCACGCTGCCACTTGGCGATGGCGCCGTGATTGCCTGACGTCAGAATAGCCGGGATTTCTCGGCCTTCCCATTCCTGCGGCCTAGTATAGTGCGGATGCTCCAAGAGCCCGCCTTCAAAACTCTCGTGCAGGCCGGAAAGATCATTACCCATGACGCCGGGCAGGATGCGAACGATCGCGTCGAGCAGTGTCAGCGCCGCCGGCTCGCCGCCGGAGAGAATGTAGTCGCCGATCGACACTTCCTCGAGCCCGCGCGCATCGATCACCCGTTGGTCGACGCCTTCGAAGCGGCCACAGACGATAATGACGCCCTCTCCGTCAGCCAGTTCCCGCACCCGTTTCTGGGTCAGCGGCTTGCCGCGCGGGCTCATCAGCAGCCGGGGGCGGTTGTCACCCTCCGACGCATGGTCGATGGCGCGGGCAAGCACATCCGGTTTCAGCACCATTCCGGCGCCGCCGCCTGCCGGCGTGTCGTCGACGGTGCGATGCTTGTCGGTGGTAAAATCGCGGATCTGCAGCGTGTCGAGCGACCATTGCCCGCGCTCCATCGCGCGACCAGCGAGCGAAAAGCCGAGATGCCCCGGAAACATTTCCGGATAAAGTGTCAGGATGGTTGCCCGGAAAGCCATGGCCTACTTCTTCGACTTGCCCGGCTTCGGCGTCTTGGGCTTCATGCCGGCAATATCCTCGGGGGCGTCAACCAGGCCGGCGGCAAGCGGATCGATCAGAATCGTGCCGCCTTCGAGATCGATTTCCAGTACAGCCGCTTCGGAAAAAGGAATGAGCACCGGACGCTTGCCCGGCCCCTTGAGCTCCAGCAGGTCGCCGGCGCCGAAATCATAGACGCCGCTGATCGTCCCGTAGCTCGTGCCCTTCTCATCGACGGCCTCTAACCCTTCCAGATCGGCATAGAAGAACTCGTCGTCATCAAGCTCTTCGTCCGGCAGGTTGTCGCGGTCGACGTAAAGCTCCAGCCCGTTCAGCGCTTCGGCGGCATTGCGGTCGTTGATGCCGCGAAAACGGACGACCACCATGTTCTTGGCTTCACGGATTTCGAGAACTTCGAAGGTGCGACCGTCGAGCGTATGAAGATTGCCGTAATCGCCGAGCGCCGTCGGATCGGACGTATAGGCACGGGCGCGCACTTCGCCCCTGAGGCCCTGGGCTGCGCCAATGGTCGCCATCAATACCGGATTTTCAAGCTTCGTCATGGTCTTGGCCGAGGACTGGTTGTCGTGAATGACGTCTGTCTCATAGACATGTGCCAATGGCAAACAAAAAACGGGCGGCATGTCGCCATGCCACCCGTCCCCTTGCCATTGCTGGCGTATATTATTCGGCCGAAGCTGCAGCAGCTGCGTCGGCGGCCTTCTGTGCCTTTTCAGCAGCACGCTCCTGAGCGCGCTTGCCCGGCTTTGCCTTTTCCGGGTTGTTCTTGGCTTCGCGCTTTGCAAGGCCTGCCTCGTTGAGGAAGCGCAGAACGCGGTCGGTCGGCTGGGCGCCCTGCTCGAGCCAGTGCTTGATGCGGTCGGCATTCAGCTGAACGCGGCCTTCGCTGTCCTTGGCGAGCATCGGGTTCCAGGAACCGAGGTTCTCCAGGAAACGGCCGTCGCGCGGGCTGCGCGCATCGGCGAGAACAACGTGGTAGTACGGACGCTTCTTGGAGCCACCGCGGGCGAGACGAATTTTCAGTGCCATGTTCTTTACTCCTTAGGCTTTTTTTGACCGCTTCGTGAGGCGGTATGGTTCACTTTGCCGCGGCGTGGTCCGCTGCGATCTGTTCATGATGCCGGATGACTTCCTTGATGATGAAGTTCAGGAACTTCTCGGCGAAATCCGGGTCCATATCGGCGTCCTTTGCCAGGCGGCGCAGGCGTTCGATCTGGTATTCCTCGCGCGCCGGATCGGCGGGCGGCAGGTCGTACTTGGCCTTGAGAACGCCGACCGCTTTGGTGCAGCGAAACCGTTCAGCCAGGATATGCAAGAGAGCAGCATCGATATTGTCGATCGACTGGCGATAGTTCACCAGCTGCGCTTTTATGTCTGGATCAATCATGGGGCAGTAGATCCTCTTCACTTCTTCTTCGGCAAACCGGGAAGTCCCGGGAAACCACCACCGAGGCCCGGCAGCTTGGCGCCGCCCAGACCCGGCAATCCACCCATGCCGCCGCCGAGACCGGGCAGACCGCCACCGGGCTTTCCAAGCCCCGCGGCTTCCGCCTGCTTCTGCAGCGCTTCAAGCTGCTTCGGGTCGAGGCTGGACAGATCGGGCATGCCGCCCATTCCGCCCCCAAGGCCACCCATGCCACCAAGACCCATCTTGCCGGCAAGGCCGCCCATCATCTGCTTCATCAGGCCGCCCTTACCCTTGCCGCCCATCATCTTCATCATGTCCGCCATCTGGCGGTGCATCTTCAGAAGCTTGTTGATGGCGGCAGCGTCGGTGCCGGAGCCGGCGGCGATGCGCTTCTTGCGGGAATGCTTGAGAATATCGGGATTGGCGCGCTCAGCCTTGGTCATCGACTGGATGATGGCGATCTGGCGGCCAAACAGCTTGTCGTCGAGGCCGGCGGCAGCCATCTTGTCCTTCATGCCGGCCATGCCTGGCATCAGGCCCATGATGCCGCCCATGCCACCCATCTTCTGCATCTGGCGCAGCTGGTCGGCGAGGTCGTTCAGATCGAACTTGCCCTTGGCCATCTTGGCGGCCATGGCGGCCGCCTTCTCGGCATCGATGTTTTCGGCCGCCCTCTCGACGAGCGAGACGATGTCGCCCATGCCGAGGATGCGGTCGGCGATACGGCGGGGATGGAATTCTTCCAGCTCGCCCATGCGCTCGCCGACGCCGATCAGCTTGATCGGCTTGCCGGTCACTGCGCGCATCGAAAGGGCAGCACCGCCGCGGCCATCGCCGTCCATGCGGGTGAGCACGAGGCCGGTGATGCCGACGCGCTCGTCGAAATTGCGGGCGAGATTGACGGCGTCCTGACCGGTCAAGCTATCGGCGACCAGCAGGATTTCATGCGGGTTCGACTTCTTCTTGATGTCGGCCATTTCGACCATCAAGGGCTCGTCGATATGCGTACGGCCGGCGGTGTCGAGGATGACGACGTCATGGCCGCCGAGCTTGGCTGCCTGAACGGCGCGCGCGGCGATATCGGTCGGCGACTGGCCGGCGATGACGGGAAGCGTATCGACATTTACCTGGACGCCGAGCTGGCGAAGCTGCTCCTGCGCGGCCGGACGGCGCGTATCGAGCGACGCCATCAGCACCTTTTTCTTTTCGCGGTCGGTGAGCCGCTTTGCGATCTTTGCCGAGGTCGTCGTCTTGCCCGAGCCCTGCAGACCGACCATCATGATGACGACGGGGGCGACCGCATGCAGATCAACGCCCACGCCCTCGCCACCGAGCATCTCGATCAACTCGTCATGGACGATCTTGACGACCATCTGGCCGGGCTTGATCGATTTCAGGATTTCGGCGCCGACGGCTTTTTCGCGAACCTTGTCCGTAAAGGAGCGCACGACATCGAGCGCGACGTCGGCTTCCAGCAACGCGCGGCGAACCTCACGCAGCGCTGCGGAAACATCGGCTTCCGAAAGCGCGCCACGGCCTGTCAGTCCATTGAGAATGGATCCAAGACGGTCCTGGAGGTTTTCAAACATCGGCTCTTCCTTGATACGTTCGGGGAGGTTTTTGGAGTTCCCGAAACGTCGTGCTTTTCCTTGACGAAAACAAGACGCAAAGCCAAAAACCACCCGAGGGCGCATCGCGCTGTCGGATGTTGACCTCCGGGATCGCAGTCCCGGTCGGCGGCTCGGAGTCTTGAAGCTCGTCGCAGATTGGCGCGATAAACAGGAAAGTGACCCCAAAGTCAACCCAATGCGGCGAAAATGCGGGATTTGCCGCCTGCCGGGCTTTCAAAACGGTCGACCTCACCCCAGATCACATCGACTTGAACTGAAGAAACGGCAAGGCATGACCGACAAATCCGCTCGCGGACAAAAGCGCAATCCCTATTACCAGGGACCGATATCAGACCATTTCGACGGCACGCGTTTCTTCAATCCCGATGGCGTTGGACCGGGCACGACCCGGTCGCTGCTCAAATGGCAGTTCAGCGGCAACAGGTCACGCTGGCCGAAAAGCGTTGCCAGCCCCTTTTCGCCCGCAAGGCCCGAGCGCAAAATCGATGGCGACGGACTGCGCATCACCATGATCGGCCATGCCTCGATGCTGATCCAGGTCGCGGGCCTTAACATATTGACGGATCCGGTCTGGTCCGAGCGCGTCAGCCCTCTCTCCTTCATCGGCCCGAGGCGCGTCGTACCACCGGGCATCCGTTTCGAGGACCTGCCGCCGATCGATCTCGTGCTGGTCTCCCACAATCATTACGACCATCTCGATCTGGCGACACTGAAGCGCCTGCAGAAAGTACACGAGCCCCATATCGTCACGCCGCTCGGCAACGACACGATCATTCGCCGCGCAACGCCGGATGCGCGCATCGATGTGATGGATTGGGGCGACCGCATCGCAATTTCTAACGATATCCTGATCGATGCCGAGCCTGCGCACCATTGGTCGGCACGCGGTACTGGCGATCGCCGCATGGCGCTCTGGGCGGCTTTCGTCATCTCCACGCCGGCGGGCAAGATCTATCATGTCGGCGATACCGGCTTTCATGATGGTATCAACTACGGTGCGGCAAAGGAAAAGCATGGCGGCTTTCGCCTCGCGATCCTGCCTTTCGGTGCCTATGAGCCGCGCTGGTTCATGAAGGGGCAACACCAGAATCCGGAAGAGGCGGTGACCGGCATGCAGCTCTGCGATGCGGCCTATGTGGCCGGGCATCACTTCGCGACCTTCCAGCTGACCGACGAGGCAATCGATGCGCCGGTCACGGCCCTTAAGGTCGCGCTTCAAGAACAGAAAATCGCGCCGGAGCGCTTTCGTCCGCTGCGGGCAGGCGAAGTGTTCGACGTACCAAAGCCGTAACGCTTGGGTCAGCCTGGATGCGACCCCGCGCCGTGGGCGTTGACGATAGCCTCCGCTTCCTTGCCGTAGAGCTCCTCGAAATGGTCGAAGGTTTTGGAGAAGTAACCGATGCCTTGCGTTGCTGAGCGCAGCGCACGCGTCAACTCCTCGAGCGCGCCGGCCGGAACGAGCGCGCGGAAAATGTCCCATCCCTTTGCGCTCTCATCGCGGTCGAAGCCGAGCACCTGCCCCCGCAGGGACGACACGATCGCCACCACGCCGCCGGAAAAGACCGACGGGATATGGATTTCGACCCGGGCGACAGGCTGCATCAAAACGGCTGACGCCTGTGACAAGGCCTGCTTGACGCCCATTTTCGCCGCTGCACGGAACGCGAATTCGGAGCTGTCGACCGCATGGTACTGGCCGTCGGTCAGGGTCACGTCGACATCGATCACCCGAAAGCCGAGCGGCCCTTTCTCCATGGCCTCGCGAGCACCGGCCTCGACAGCGGGTATGTAGTTTCGCGGAACCGTGCCGCCCTTCACTGTCTCGGCGAAGGTAAAGCCCTGGCCGCGTTCGTTGGGACGCACGCTGAGCTGCACGTCGGCGAATTGCCCCGCACCGCCGGTCTGCTTGCGATGGCGGTAATGGATGTTCGAGGACTTCGATATCGTTTCCCGATAGACGGGGTTCGGCGATCGATCCGTCACCTCGACACGAAAAACCTCCGACAAGGTCTTGCGGAGGTCGCGTAGATGCATCGGGCCCTGGGCACAGATCAGTGCTGCGCCGGTGCCCTCCTCCTGCATCACCCGCAAGCCGCGATCGGTTTCGGCGAGCTTTGCAAGCGTCGCCGAGAGCTTGGTCTCGTCGCGTTCACTGCCCGGCATGAGAATGCGCTCAAGCATCGGCGTCGGCGGTTCGGTCCATTCGGGCGGAGCCTTGGCGGCAGTCGCCGTCAGCAGCGCCGGTGCCGGCAGGTGATCCGATTTGATAGCGGCAAAGACATGACCGGGGGACATGCTTCCGGCGATCGGGCGGGCGGCTCCCGCTTCCTGCACGGCGCCCAGACCTGCGCCTCCCAGGGCAGCACCCTGTTTCAGCCCATCGGCGAGCGCACGGACCAGGACCGTCTTGCCGATATTGGCGCGATAATATGCATGAAAGCTGACGGCGGTCAGTGCGCTTTCTTCGACACCACCGGCCGCGGCGAGACGCCCGCGGAGCGCTGCTACCGGCGGCGCCTCGTGGCGCAGCGCCTTCATCAGGCGCTTGACGCCATTGGCGTGGGACGCCGCGCCGAAGAGCACGGGAATGATCCGGTTTTCCCTTAAGACACGCGAGGCGATCGAAAAGAGCGCATCGCTTGCCGGCTCCCGATCCTCGACGATTTCCTCCAGAAGCCAGTCGTCGAATTCAGACAACTGTTCCAGCAACTCCGACCGCGCTTCGTGTTCGCGCTCGGCGACGCTTTCCGGAAGCTGGATCAGCGCGGATGGCTGTCCCTCGCGGTAACGCCAGGCACGCTCCGAGATCAGGTCGCAGCTGCCGACGATCTTCTCTCCCTCGCGGATCGGCACCTGCCTGAGAACGAGCGAATGGCCGGAATAGGCCTGCAGCGAAGCGATGACGTCGCGAATACGTCCTCGCGGCTCGTCGATACGATTAACGAACAGGATGCAGGGGATTCCCGAGGCCTCGACGACCCTGAGATAGGGAGCGGCCAGAACGGCCTCGTCCGGCGCCGGCGACACGCAAAGGATACAGGCATCGCTTGCCAGGAGCGCGTCCTGCGCCAGCGCCAGCGACTCGTTGGTGCCTGGCGTATCAAGCGCGCACCACGTTTCGCCTGCGAATTCGAATTCCGTTGTGCTCGATCCATATGGAGAGACGGATTTTCGGGGTGGGCCGTCAAGTGAGGCCAGCTTCGCAACAAGCGTTGATTTTCCGGTTTGCGAAGGTCCAAGTACCGTGAAGCATCGCATCGGCAATCCTCCCATAGCCAAAAGCACGCATCCGAAAGCAAAGAATGCCTGCACCCGGCGAAAAACACCAGATATTTGCATTATCTCTTAAATATGAAGGTGCATCCCGGTCGGCAAGAAGGGGTTTTATCAGCCACTACCTTCCGCGGCGCCTCATCTGCAACCAGAACCAACTTATTCTTCGGCAATACATGTTGGCCTTGTCCGCCAACTGTATCTTCTGAGACTTGATGTTAGAAAAATTTCTGTTCCGAGCCGAGGCAATTGCAAAACACCATTTGCAAAAGAATCCGCTTATGATTCTACTTGCTTCATAAGATGATTCTGAAAAATGATTCGCGAATATCTGTGATGCTGAATGATTCGGCGGAGATTTCAAATGTTACAAGCTGATGTGGAAACATGGGCACTGGCGCGGGCGCACCAGATAGTTCTAAACGAAGGACTAAGCCTTGCAAAAGCCGCCCAGGACCTCGATCGAAAGAAATCGAGATCTTTGGTCTATGAACTGCGCAAAGTCATAACCGCGGCTATTCTTGAGGCTCATGCCGGTTCCTTCGATCCCGGCAATATTCAATCCGAAAACTGATAGCGAGCTGGGAGTTACTCAGGTTGGCGGCGCATCCGGCAGCGGAGGGCTCAGCTCCAACCGTCGCGATATGCCGATATTCCCGAGAAACGTCTCGTCGTGGCTGACGACGAGAAGCGCGCCGTCATAGGCCCGTAACCCCGCCTCGACGGCAGCGATGGAATCGATATCCAGATGGTTCGTCGGTTCGTCGAGGATGAGTAGCGCAGGTGGCGTGGCCCCGAGGACGCAGGCGAGCCCGGCGCGCAGCAGCTGTCCTCCGCTGAGCGTCGAGACGGACTGAAGCGCGGCATCGGCCCTGAACATGAAGCGGGCAAGCGCTGCCCGGCACGTATTCTCGTCCGAACTCGGATTGATGCTTCTGAAATTGTCTCTAATCGACAGCGACGGATCAAGAAGGTTGACCCTCTGGTCGAGCATCGACATCGTCGTCATGACGGAGACTTTGCCGGCCCATGGTTCGACGAGACCAGCGATCAACGCCAGAAGCGTCGTCTTGCCCGAACCGTTCGGCCCCGTCACAGCAATGCGTTCAGGGCCGATGATCGCAAAAGACAAATCCCTTATGACCGGCTTCATCTGCTGATAGCCGGCCGCGACCGCATCCATCCGCAAAACCGTCTTGTTTGCCGGAAGCCCCGTGGGCGGCAGCATGACCGAGAGCGATTGCAGGATTTCGATCCTGTCACGCGCAGCGGCAGCATCTGCCAGCGCCTGGACGTGTCGGCTTTCGGCCAACCGAGCGTTCTCACCGCTGGTCATTTCGCTCCGTTGCTTCAATCCGCCGGCCACGATGCGCGGCATGTCTCCCTTGGCTGCTTTTTTCCTTCCCGCGTGATCCCGACGCGCCTTTCGCTCCACTGTCACCTGCGCGTTGCGGGCAACCTCGGCGACCCGCCGCTCCGCATCGGCAAGATCATGTTCGGCCGCGGCAAGCTCCAGCGCCTTGCGTTGGCGATAATGGCTCCAGTTGCCACCGTAGCTGACGGCGCCAAGCGAGGTCAGTTCGACGATCACATCCATGGTTTCGAGCAATTCCCGGTCATGGCTGACCACGATTGCCCCCGCCCGCCAATCCGCCAGAAAATCGATGACAGCCATGCGGCCGTCGCGATCGAGATTGTTGGTCGGCTCGTCCAGCAACAGGAAATCTGGCTCGCGGAAAATCAGCGCCGCCAGCGCCGCGCGCGTCCGCTGCCCACCGGATAACGCGGCAAGACGCGTGTCTGGCAGCGCCTCGAGCCCTGCCCGGGCAAGAGCGGAGGCAATGCGGGCCTCAAGCGTCCAGTCCGCTGACGCAACTTCCTCCGCCGTCGCCTCGCCGGCCTCGGCATGGCGAAGTATTTCCAGCGCACCGGATGCGCCGAAGAGATCGGCGACCGTCTCCTCCGGCTGCACCTGGACGATCTGGCGAAGCATACCGACGCTGCCGTTGACGGAGACGGTGCCCGACGCAGCGGGCAAATCGCCGGCCACAAGTTTCAGCAGCGTCGACTTGCCGACACCGTTCCGGCCGACAAGGCCGGTGCGGTCAGACCCGAAACTCAGATCGAGGTTTGAAAAAAGCGTCCGGCCGTCAGGCGTGGACCATGAAAGATTGGAGAGCGCAATGGATGCAGGCATGGATACAGACTTTCCCGGTGACAAGGCTTTTCGGCGTTGCGATCGGGCGGAAATCCATTGCTGCACACATCCTGTTGAAATTGCGGATGGACGGTTATTTATGGGAAAACGGCAGATCCTTCAAGGCGAGGCCGTAGATCAATCGGCTTTGCAGGAATTGGCCGGCATCCTGCCTGCACCTTTTGAATTATAAATGCGCGGACTTCTTCCGCACGAAACCGGGCGCGCCACTGGTAATTCTCCCGCATTTCCGCCATATACAGCGCAAACGCAACGGAATGATGCCATGAGCAATACGGTCGAATTCGCACGGATGAACGGGCTTGGAAACAAGATCCTGGTAGTCGACATGCGCGGCCGCAAGGATGTGGTGACGCCAGCAGCCGCGATTGCGCTCAATGCCGATCCCGATACGCAGTTCGACCAGATCATGGCGATCCATGACCCGAAGGCGAATGGCACGGACGCCTGGATCGACATCCTCAATTCCGACGGCTCGAAGGCGCAATCCTGCGGCAATGGCACGCGCTGCGTCGTCCAGGCGCTCGCCGCCGAGACCGGCAAGAAGGTCTTCACCTTCCAGACTGTCGCCGGTATCCTCAACGCCGTCGAGCATGAAGACGGCACGATTTCGGTCGACATGGGCAAGCCGGTCTTCGAATGGAACAGGATTCCGCTCGCCGAGGAATTTTACGATACCAGCCGTATCGAGTTGCAGATCGGGCCGATCGACGATCCGATCCTGCATTCGCCGTCGGTCATGTCGATGGGCAATCCGCATGCGATCTTCTGGGTCGACAAGGATGTAATGTCCTACGATCTCGGCCGCTTCGGCCCGCTGCTCGAAAACCATCCGATGTTTCCAGAACGCGCCAACATCACGCTGGCGCAGGTCACGTCTCCGACATCGGTCAGAACGCGAACCTGGGAGCGCGGCGCAGGCCTTACGCTTGCCTGCGGTTCAGCCGCCTGTGCAACCGCCGTCAGCGCCGCACGCACCGGCCGTACGGACCGCAAGGTCACGATAACAGTGGCGAGCAGCCCCAACCGGGGATCGCTTTCCATCGAATGGCGCGAGCGCGACGACCATGTCGTCATGACAGGCCCGGCTGAATGGGAATGGTCAGGCGTGGTCGATCCCTCAACGGGCAAATGGACGCGAGACGCCGAGCAGGAGGTTCAGGCGCGGTGAGCGGCGTCGAAGTCATCACCTTCGGCTGCCGGCTAAATACCTACGAATCCGAAGTGATGAGAGCCCAGGCGGAAAAGGCCGGGCTCAACAACGCCATCCTCGTCAACACCTGCGCCGTGACCGGCGAAGCCGTGCGCCAGGCGCGGCAGGCGATCCGTCGCGCACGGCGCGAAAATCCGCATGCCCGCATCATCGTGACCGGCTGCGCCGCCCAGACCGAGAAGGCAACCTTTGCCGAGATGGCTGAGGTCGATGCCGTGCTTGGCAACGAAGAGAAGCTTTCGAGCCATTCCTACCGCGCCCTTCCCGATTTCGGCGTGTCGGCCGAAGAGAAGCTGCGCGTCAACGACATCATGAGCGTCCGCGGCACCGCGCCGCAAATGATCAAGCACATTGACGGGCACGTGCGCGCCTTCATCCAGGTTCAGAACGGCTGCGACCATCGCTGCACCTTCTGCATCATCCCCTATGGCCGGGGCAATTCCCGCTCCGTGCCGATGGGCGCGGTGGTCGATCAGGCCCGGCGGCTCACCGAGAGCGGCTACTCAGAGATCGTGCTGACAGGCGTCGACGCCACGAGCTACGGTGCCGATCTGCCGGGCGAGCCGACGCTCGGCTTGCTCGCAAAAGCCCTGCTGAAGCAGGTGCCCGATATCCGCCGGCTGCGGCTCTCCTCGATCGACAGCATCGAAGCGGACCGGCATCTGATGGACCTGATCGCCGACGAGCCACGTTTTATGCCGCATCTGCATCTGTCGCTGCAGCATGGCGACGACATGATCCTGAAGCGGATGAAGCGGCGGCATTCGCGCGCCGATGCGCTACGCTTCGTCAAGGATGTGCGCCGCTTGCGGCCGCAGACGAGCTTCGGCGCCGACATGATCGCCGGCTTTCCAACGGAAACCGAGGAGATGTTTGCAAACGCCGTTGGGCTCGCCGAAAAGGCTGGCATCGCACATCTCCACGTCTTCCCCTATAGCCCGCGTCCGGGCACGTCGGCAGCCCGGATGCCGCAGCTTGACCGCGCGCTGGTCAAGGAGCGTGCCGCCCGCCTGCGCGCCACTGGACAGACGCTGCATCTGGCCCATCTTGACGGCATGGTCGGAACACGGCAGTGGCTGCTGGTCGAAAACAACGGCCTGGCGCATACGGAAAACTTTACCCTCGTCGCCACGCCCGGTTTGCGGCCCCGCGACCTTGTGCCGGTGACGATCACCGGCCACAATGGCAAACATCTAGAAATGCAACTTGCGGCCGCCGACGCGGCCTGATCCCGGAATTTTCATGGCCCTCGGTTTCATCAAAAAAGTCTTCACCTTCGGCAGGGACAAGCCGGCGGAAGAGCCGGCGCCTGAAATCGCCGACGAAGCGCTGAAGACGAAAGTGCCTGAAGCCGTCGAGGCCGAGCTTGAGCCGAAATCGCGCGATGAGGATCTGCCGGTTGCGACGGCCGATCCTGTCCTCGCCGAGGAGATCGACACGGCTGGCGGGCCGGCTGCGGATATTGGCGAGGACGATGCCGAGGTTGTTGCCCCGACCGAGGAAGAGGAACCACCGCTTCTGCCTCTTGTCGACCAGATCGGTGACATGGGGGTCGTGCCGCTGTCGCTGCTGGAGGCAGAAGCTGAAGCGGACATCCCAGAAACTGCGGAAATACCCCCCTCTGTCCCTTCGGGATATCTCCCCCACAAGGGGGGAGATCATCTGGAGGATGACGCCACCCTCACCGAGGCGGCTGAAGCAGCACTGAATCCACCCGAAACCGACGATGGGGGCCAAGGGGCCAACCCCGAGCCGATCTCCCCCCTTGTGGGGGAGATGTCCGGCAGGACAGAGGGGGGTGACAGCCCCACCGAGGTGCCCGCCACCCCCACCCTTCCCAAGGGCTTCGCGACAGGCCCCGCCGCCCCGGAGCCGGTAGAAGTCATTGCCCAACCCAAGCGCACCTGGTTCCAGCGCCTGCGCGCCGGCCTGGCCCGTACCTCGTCGCAGCTCACCGGCCAGATCGCCGCTCTCTTCACCAAGCGCAAGCTCGACGACCAGACGCTGCAGGATCTCGAAGACCTCCTGATCCAGGCCGATCTTGGCGTCGAGACCGCCATGCGCGTCACCGATACGCTCGCCTCCGAGCGCTATGGCAAGGATGTGTCGGGCGAAGACGTCAGCCGCATCATGGCGACTGAAATCGCCAAGGTGCTGAAGCCGGTCGCAAAGCCGCTGCAGCTCGATCTCAGCCACAAGCCGCATGTCATCCTGGTCGTCGGCGTCAACGGCACCGGCAAGACGACGACGATCGGCAAGCTGGCCGCAAAGCTCTCCGGCGCCGGCCTGAAGGTCATGGTCGCGGCCGGCGACACCTTCCGTGCCGCCGCAATCGAGCAGCTGAAGATCTGGGCCGACCGCACGAAATCCGAATTCATCGGCACCAAGCTTGGCGCTGACGCCGCCGGCCTTGCCTTCGATGCCTTCCAGCAGGCCAAGGCGAAGAAGAGCGATGTGCTGATCATCGACACCGCCGGCCGGCTGCAGAACAAGGCCGAGCTGATGGCGGAACTCGAAAAGATCGTCCGCGTTCTCGGCAAGCTGGACCCGGATGCCCCGCACACGGTCCTGCAGACCCTTGATGCGACCACAGGGCAGAATGCGCTCAGCCAGGTGGAAATCTTCCGCAATGTCGCCGGCGTTAACGGTCTCATCATGACGAAGCTTGACGGCACGGCCCGCGGCGGCATTCTTGTCGCCATATCAGCCAAGCACAAACTGCCGGTCTATTTCATCGGCGTCGGCGAAGGCGTGGATGACCTGGAACCGTTCGAGGCGGAGGAATTTGCCCAGGCGATTGCAGGAATTACACCGTCATAAGCAAGAAAAGCCTTATATAAGCCATCGAAGCCCATCATGGGCGACATGTACAAGAGTTCTCGAAGGTCAGGACGAAAGATGACGACGAGCGAAAGCGATATCACCCCGAGTGCTGCGGACCGGCATCATCCGATGCTGAAGATGGCGCTCGAACTCGGGCCGCTCCTGGTCTTCTTCTTCGGTAATCTGCGCGGCGCCTGGCTGGTAGCGCATTTTCCAGCCCTTGCAACGCTCGGCGGCCCGCTCTTTGTCGCAACCGCGCTGTTCATGGCGGCGACCGTCGCCTCTCTCGTCGCCTCCAAAATCATTCTCGGCCACCTGCCGGTCATGCCCTTCATCTCGGGCATCGTCGTCGTCATCTTCGGCTCGCTGTCGATCTGGCTGCAGGACGAGACCTTCATCAAGATGAAGCCGACCATCATCAACACCATGTTCGGCGTTGCCCTGCTCGGCGGATTGCTGTTCGGCAAGTCGCTGCTCGGCTATGTCTTCAACGCCGCCTTTCAGCTTGACGAAGAGGGCTGGCGCAAGCTGACCGTCCGCTGGGGCGTCTTCTTCCTCTTCCTCGCTGTCCTCAACGAAGTGGTCTGGCGCAATTTTTCCGACGACTTCTGGGTCGCCTTCAAGGTCTGGGGCACCATGCCCATCACCATCCTCTTCACGCTGTCGCAGATGCCGCTGATCATGAAGCATACCGTGACGCCGAAGGCGGAAGGCGAAAATTGACAGCGGGCGAAGCCGCTAAGGACAATGGCAGCCAGAGCTTCTGGCTGATCGCCTGCGCCGCCGTTCTGATCGTGCAGATCGTGGGCGAATATATGATGGGACGCGTGCCGATCTGCACATGCGGCTACGTCAAGCTCTGGGAAGGCGCGGTCAATTCCAGCGGCAATTCGCAGCATATCGCCGACTGGTACACCCCTTCGCATATCATCCACGGCTTCCTGTTCTTCGGACTCACCCATCTGATCATGCGCCGAAAGCCGCTTTCCATGCGGCTGTTCGTGGCCATGTTGATCGAGTCCGGCTGGGAGCTTCTGGAAAATTCGCCCATCATCATCAATCGCTACCGCGCGGCGACCATCTCGCTCGACTATGTCGGCGACAGCATCCTGAATTCGGCGATGGACGCCGTCTTCATGGTGGTCGGCTTCCTCTTCGCCTGGCGAGCGCCCGTGGCGCTGACGATCGTTATCGCCATCTTCTTCGAGATCTTCACCGGCTGGATGATCCGGGACAATCTGACGCTGAATGTGCTGATGCTGATCTGGCCGGTGGACGCGATCAAGCAGTGGCAGGGTGCGCTTTAGGACCCCGCCTTCCCCAAAGCCTTCTCGATCGCCGGATCGAGCTCGCCCTTGATACTTGCCGCATCGAAAGGACCAACGCGCTTATAGAGGATCGTGCCGTCGGGGCTCACGAGATAGGATTCCGGGATGCCGTAGACGCCCCAGTCTATGGCGGCAGAACCCTTGGGATCGACGCCGATTGCCTTATAGGGATTGCCGAGCTCGCCAAGGAAGCGCAGGGCGTTTTCCGGCTGATCCTTGTAGTTGATGGCGACAATGTTCAGCCTATCATCTTTGGCGAGCTCCCTGAGCACAGGATGCTCCTCCCGGCAGGGAAGGCACCAGGAGGCAAAGACGTTCACCAGTGTCAGCTTGCCCTTGACGGCGGCATCGGTCAGCGCCGGAAGATTGGCGCCATCGAGAGGCGCCAGCGTGAGCGAAGGCGCCTTGGTGCCGATCAGCGCAGAGGGTATTGCCGAGATGTCCTTGCCGTGATCCTGCTCGTAGAGCATTTTCGCGGCGGTCGCGGCTATACCGGCAAAAACGATAAGCGGCAGCAGCGCCAGCACATAGCGGCCGTATCCGCGTGACTTGGGCTGCCCCTTCGGCGAGGTATCGGTGCTCATTTCGCCTCGCCTTCCGGCTTGCGCTGTGAACGCCGGCGGATGCCCGATGCCTCGAGCGCCGCCAGCTCCTTCTGCCGCAGCCGGCCGTCGATCCACGTCCAGGCGATGACGCCTGATGTCAGCAGGCCGGCGAAACCGTAGGACGTATAGACGTAGAAGGCATGCGACATCGCCTATTCCTCCCGGCTTGCCATGCGGGCGGCGAGACGGCGCTGGGCGGCGATGCGGCGCCGCCAGATTTCATTGCGGATCGCCATCAGATGCAGCGTGAAGAACAGTAGCGTGAAAGCGAGCGCCATGGTGAAGAGCGGCCAAAGGAATTCGGGATCGATGGTCGGGCCATCGAGACGCAGGATGCTTTCCTGCTGATGCAGCGTGTTCCACCAGTCGACCGAGAACTTGATGATCGGAATATTGACGAAGCCGACGAGGATCAGCACCGCCGTTACCCTCGCCGCCTTGGATGGATCGTCCATGGCGCGGCCAAGCGCGATCAGGCCGAGATACATCAGGAAGAGAATGAAGACGGAGGTCAGCCGCGCATCCCAGACCCAATAGGTGCCCCACATCGGCTTGCCCCAGAGGGAGCCGGTGACGAGCGCAAGAAGGGTAAAGGCTGCACCCAGCGGTGCCGCGGACTTGGCGGCGACATCGGCTAGCGGGTGACGCCAGACCAGCGTGCCGATCGCCGATATGCTCATGATCGTATAGCACATCATCGACAGCCAGGCCGCTGGCACATGGATATACATGATGCGCACGGTCTCGCCCTGCTGGTAGTCGCCTTCGGTCGAGAAGCTCAGATAAAGCCCGACGGCAAAGAGAATGGCCGTGATGCCGGCAAGCCAAGGGATCAGACGCGCCGCGAAGGCCAGAAACCGTGTCGGATTGGCAAGGTCTGAAAATCGGGTGATCGCCGGACTGATATCGCTCATGCCGCTTGTTTAACCCGATATTGCAACAGCCGCAATTCGCCCTTGCCGGTCATATGATCAATCCGTTGTGTTGCGCAGCGCGAGTGCCGCTGCTGCCGGGCCGAGGACGGCGAAGAACAGCGTGAGCGCGATCAGGATCAGGAATGGCGGCAGGAAGGGCTGCGGTCCCTCGACGGCGGCATAGGTGGCGCTGACGCCAAAAATGAGCACCGGGATCGTCAAGGGCAGAACGAGAATGGAGACGAGCAACCCGCCGCGCGGCAGGGCAACGGCAACGGCGGCCCCAACCGCGCCGATGAAGGTGATTGCCGGAGAGCCGACAAGGAGTGTCAACGCGGTCGTTCCGATCGCCGTCTCGTTCATGTTCATGAAAAGCCCGAGCAGTGGTGAGGCGATCATCAGCGGCAGGCCCGTCGCGACCCAATGAGCGGCGCATTTGACGAGCACCGTCACGACGAGCGGCGTTTCCTGCATGACGAGAAGGTCGAGCGATCCGTCGTCCCGCTCCGCTTGAAAAAGGCGATCGAGGCCGAGAAGCGCTGAAAGGAGAGCGCCGATCCAGACGATGGCCGGCCCGATGCGCGACAGCAGCTTCAGGTCCGGGCCGACACCGAAGGGAATGATGGCGACCACCGTCAGGAAGAAGAGGATGCCGATCAGCGCGCCGCCGCCGGCGCGTACCGAGAGCTTGAGGTCTCGGAGGAAGAGGGCGGTCATGCGATGAGCTCTTCCGATTCGGAGGGATAAAGCCCCTCTCCAACTTTGCGAGTGGAATAAGTCCCCTCCCCAACCCCTCCCCACGAGGGGGAGGGGCTAACCCGGCCGCTTGCCACCTCATTCTCGATTGAGGGGGAAACGAGACGCCGAGAGGAGCCCCTCCTTCTTGTGGGAAGGGGTTGGAAAGGGGTTTCTTTGTAGATCGACAACACCACCATCACCCCCACACCCCCTGATCCACTCCGGCAAATCCCGTCATCCGCAATTCCTGCGCCCGCTCCAGACCGAGCGGCTGGTGCGTCGCCGCAAGCACGATCCCGCCGCTCTTCTGATGATCGCCGATCAGCTTCGCAAAGAGCTGGTCGGCCGCCGAATCAAGTGCTGCGGTCGGCTCGTCCAGAATCCAGATCGGCCGGTAGGCGACAAGGAGCTTCGCGAAGGCCAGCCGCCGCTGCTGGCCGGCGGAGAGATAGCCGAAGGGCAGATGCGTGATGCCGGCCAGACCGACGGCTTCGGCCGCCTCCTCGATCGAAACGCCGGCGCCGCCATCCGCGTCGCTGAGAAAATCGCGCCAGAAAGAAAGGTTTTCTACAACCGTGAGTTCATTCTTCATTGCGTTGCGATGCCCGAGATAGTGGCTTGCTTCACATGCCGGACGCTCGGTTTTGCCGCGCGAATCGGTGAATATGACATGCCCTTTTTCCGGTCTCAGGAGACCCGCCACAACCCTTAGAAGCGTCGATTTTCCAGACCCGTTTCGCCCGGTCAAAATAAGGGCGTCGCCACCTGCCAAGTTAAAGGAAATGTTAACGAAAATCAGATCTTCGCCGCGTCGCGCGGCAAGGTTTTCAGCGCCCAAATACATCTATTGCCGACACTCCCATTCCCCATTGTCGCAGGCATAAAAAAATGTCCAATTTTGAGCTTTGTTGCTCTGGCCACCCGTTTAGAAATTATCTATAAGACCTGCAACCACGCCAGCGGTCGGCGTGAATATCATCCTTGCGCCGAACATAAGGTTTTCTGCCTTACGTGCGGACAGCGGAAATGGCCGTACCCGCATCCTGATGTGCATCAAGTGCATAGGCGTTCGCACGACTGTGTTGGCTATCAGAAACGGGGTATCTCGTGTCTAAATCTCTTGACAGTTTCAATTGTCGTTCCACGCTCAGTGTGAATGGTAAGGACTATGTCTATTACAGCCTGCCCAAGGCTGAGGCAAACGGCCTTGCCGGCGTTTCCAAGCTCCCCTACTCGATGAAGGTGCTGCTGGAAAACCTGCTGCGCTTCGAAGACGGCCAGTCGGTGACCAAGGAACATATCCAGGGCATCGCTGAGTGGCTCGTGAACAAGGGCACCGTCGAAAACGAAATCGCCTATCGCCCGGCCCGCGTCCTGATGCAGGACTTCACCGGCGTTCCTGCTGTCGTTGACCTCGCCGCCATGCGCGACGCCATGGTCTCCCTCGGTGGCGACCCTGAGAAGATCAACCCGCTTGTTCCCGTCGACCTCGTCATCGACCACTCCGTCATCGTCGACGAATTCGGCACGCCGACGGCTTTCGCCAAGAACGTCGAGCTGGAATATCAGCGCAACGGCGAGCGTTACCGCTTCCTGAAGTGGGGCCAGCAGGCCTTCCAGAACTTCCGCGTTGTTCCTCCCGGCACCGGCATCTGTCACCAGGTCAACCTCGAATATCTCGGCCAGACCGTCTGGACGAAGGAAGAGGATGGCGAAACGATCGCTTATCCCGACACCTGCGTCGGCACGGACAGCCACACGACGATGATCAACGGTCTCGGCGTTCTCGGCTGGGGTGTGGGCGGTATCGAAGCCGAAGCCGCCATGCTCGGCCAGCCGGTTTCCATGCTCCTGCCTGAAGTCATCGGCTTCAAGCTGACCGGCAAGCTGAAGGAAGGCGTAACCGCGACCGACCTCGTACTGACCGTTGTGCAGATGCTGCGCAAGAAGGGCGTCGTTTCGAAGTTCGTCGAATTCTTCGGCCCCGGCCTCGACAACATGCCGCTCGCAGACCGTGCGACCATCGGCAACATGGGCCCGGAATACGGCGCGACCTGCGGCTTCTTCCCGGTCGACAGCGAAACGCTGAACTACCTGAACACCTCTGGCCGTACCAAGGACCGCATCGCACTGGTCGAAGCCTATTCGAAGGCTCAGGGCATGTGGCGCGAGGGTGACGGCTCCGATATCGTCTTCACCGATACGCTGGAACTCGATCTCGGCGACGTCGTGCCGTCGATGGCCGGCCCGAAGCGCCCGGAAGGCCGCATCGCGCTGGAAAACATCGCATCTGGCTTCGCCGGCTCGCTTGACACCGAATACAAGAAGCCCGGCCAGCTTTCAAACCGCTATGCGGTTGAAGGCACCGACTTCGATCTCGGCCACGGCGATGTCGCCATTGCCGCCATCACGTCGTGCACCAACACGTCCAACCCGTCGGTGCTGATTGCAGCCGGCCTCCTCGCCCGCAACGCCGTTGCCAAGGGCCTGAAGACCAAGCCGTGGGTCAAGACCTCGCTTGCACCGGGATCCCAGGTCGTCGGCGAATATCTCGCCAAGTCGGGCCTGCAGAAGGACCTCGACGCGCTCGGCTTCAACCTCGTCGGCTTCGGCTGCACGACCTGCATCGGCAACTCCGGCCCGCTGCCGGCGCCGATCTCGAAGACGATCAACGACAAGGGCCTGATCGTATCGGGCGTTCTGTCCGGCAACCGTAACTTCGAAGGCCGTATCTCGCCGGACGTCCAGGCGAACTACCTCGCCTCGCCGCCGCTCGTCGTCGCCTACGCCCTTGCCGGCACGGTCCAGAAGGACCTGACGTCAGAGCCGATCGGCGAAGACAAGGATGGCAAGCCGGTCTTCCTCAAGGACATCTGGCCGACCTCGCACGAAGTGCAGGAATTCATCCAGAAATACGTCACCCGCGAACTCTACGAATCCAAGTACGCCGACGTCTTCAAGGGCGACGCCAACTGGCAGGCCGTTCAGGTTCCTCCGGGCCAGACCTATACCTGGGATGACAACTCGACCTACGTCCAAAACCCGCCCTACTTCGTCGGCATGGGCAAGACGGGATCTGGCACGTCGGACATCAAGAACGCCCGCGTTCTCGGTCTCTTCGGCGACAAGATCACCACCGACCACATTTCCCCGGCCGGTTCGATCAAGGCTGCTTCCCCGGCAGGCGCTTACCTCACTGGCCATGGCGTCGGCGTTGCCGACTTCAACCAGTACGGTACGCGCCGTGGTAACCACGAAGTCATGATGCGCGGCACCTTTGCCAACATCCGCCTTCGCAACCACATGCTCGGCCCGAACGGCAAGGAAGGTGGCTTCACCATCCACTATCCGTCGAAGGAAGAGGAATCGATCTACGACGCGGCCATGCAGTACAAGGCCGAGGGCGTTCCGCTCGTCATCTTCGCCGGTGTTGAATACGGTAACGGCTCCTCGCGCGACTGGGCTGCCAAGGGCACCAACCTCCTCGGCGTCAAGGCCGTCGTCGCCCAGTCCTTCGAGCGCATCCATCGCTCGAACCTGGTCGGCATGGGCGTCATCCCCTTCGTCTTCGAAGATGGTACGACCTGGGCAAGCTTGAACCTCAAGGGCGACGAACTCGTCACCATCGAGGGCCTGGAAAACATCAAGCCGCGCGAGAAGAAGATCGCCAAGATCACCTACGGCGACGGCACGGTGAAGGAAGTTCCGCTTCTGTCGCGCGTCGATACGCTCGACGAAGTGACCTACCTCAACAACGGCGGCATCCTGCAGACGGTTCTGCGCGACCTCGCCGCCTGATCTGACAGACTGATCGTTTTGGACGCCGCCGGGAAAGCTTCCCGGCGGCGTCTTGTTTTTCACGCTGAAGTGTATGCGGGTGATCGGCACCGACAGGGGTCTCACCCCTTCGTGACTTCCAGGGACCGCCGCGAACCATTATCTCTTGTTTCAGATTTGTCAGGCTTGATAGGCGCCAGGGAATATGGCTATCAAGACCTGGGTAAGAGGTATTGTCGCATGTCACTCCGGTTCGTCATTCCACTTCTGGCAGGTGTCGCCCTTGCGGTGTCGGCGCATGCGCAAGAGCTGAAAAAGCTCAAGGGTGTGGTCGAACTCTTCACATCCCAGGGCTGCTCTTCCTGCCCGCCTGCCGACGCAGCACTGCAGAAACTGATTGCCCAGGGCGATGTCGTGGCACTCGCCTACCATGTGGACTACTGGAACTACATGGGCTGGGACGACACGATGAGCTCCAAGGACAATACCGCGCGGCAATACGCCTATGCGCGTACGCTCGGCCGCAGCAACGTCTATACGCCGCAGGCGATCGTCAACGGGCGCGACCATCTGAACGGCGCCGATCTCAACGCCATCAACGTGAAGCTTGACCAGTTCGACCACAACGGCAAGGGCCTGACCGTGCCTGTTAGCGCCGCCCTGAACGGCGATGAGCTGGAAATCAAGATCGGCGCGGGCAATGGCAAGGCCAATGTGGTCGTCGCCTATTTCGACAGGGAACAGGTCGTCTCGGTCGACAAGGGCGAGAACACCGGCCACAAGATCGCCTACATGCACAGCGTCTCCGACGTCGAGACAGTCGGCATGTGGGACGGCAAGCCGATGAGCGTCGTTCTGCCATCGAGCGTGATGGACAAGGCGGGGCGCAAGGGCCTGGCGGTCCTGCTGCAATCGGCCACGCCTGCCGGTGATCCCGCGGCAATCGTCGGAGCGGCAGTCATGACTGTCGGCAGCGGCGAGTGAATATCGAACCTATTTGCTTGCGGGACGTTTCAAGAAGGCGGCCCGGCTAGGCGCATTCGGGGCTGGGGTTAGGTCGATGCACTTCGCCGGGCCCTTTGGCGTGCTGACGCCAAACTTCACTTCTATATTGGTCGCCTTTAAATGAGGCGCTGTTTTGACTGAAATACGGCACTGCAGAGAATGCATATGTCCTCGGGCAAATCGGAATAGCGGCTGGTCTTGCAATTTGGCGTGGCTAAGGCAAACTGTCACCCTGCTGTCATGAGCGGAGGCCTTGGGAGTTTAATGACTGATCAGCCGGATTTGCGGCACGGCGAAAGCCGTTCTGCCGAAAACACCCCTAGTGTCGTTGATCTCAGGGAATACAAGCAAAGCAAGGATCCGCTGCCGGTCACCTTCCACCGCAGGGAGCTTGATGCGATTCTGTGGATTTACGGACGCATGGTCGGCGAAGGCGAATGGCGGGACTACGCCATCGACCACCTGAAGGACAAGGCGGTCTTTTCTGTGTTCAAGCGCTCGGGCGAAATGCCGCTCTTCCGGATCGAGAAAAACCCCAAGCTCGCCGCCAAGCAGGGCGCGTTCTCTGTGATCAACGTGAATGGCATGATCCTGAAGCGTGGCCACGAGATCAGCCAGGTCCTGAAGGTCTTCGACAAGACGCTGAAGCTCGTTGAGAAATAAGCGTCCCGGGCCTATCCCCTGAAAAGCGTGCCAGGATAGACGGCTAGATCCGGGGCGGTTTCGGCTCCCTCCCCCAACACCTTTTGCATCAGCATCGTGTCCAGCCAGCGGCCATGCTTGTAGCCGGTGCCTTTCAGCAATCCCGTTTCTGAAAATCCAGTTGCCCGATGCAAGGCGATCGAGGCCGGATGCGCGCCGCCGATGACGGCGATCATCTGGCGGAAGCCAAGGCTCTCGCATCGCCGCAGCAGTTCATCCAGGAGCAGTTTGCCGACGCCACGCCCGCGCGCGTCAGGCGCCAGGTAAATCGAATCCTCGACCATCCAGCGGTAGGCTGGCCGGGTGCGGAAGGCGGAAGCATAGGCATACCCGAGAAAGACACCATTCTCGTCTTCGGCCACGATATAGGGATAGCCCTTTTCCGCGATACCGAGGAAACGGCTGGCCATCTCGGCCTCGTCAGGCGGGACGATCTCGTAGCTCGCCGTGCCGTTCAGCACGGAATCGCGATAAATTTCGGTAATGAGCGGCATATCCGCCGGTGTGGCGTCGCGAAGACGGATGGACATGGATGACCGCCAAGCTGAAAGGAGATCGCGATATCAAACATCAGCCGACGCGGAAGACAATAAAAAAGGCGGCCGAAGCCGCCTTTCCCAAAGATATCCTGTCATTCCTGTTACTTGCGGTCGCCCATGAACTGCAGGAGGAACATGAACAGGTTGATGAAGTCGAGGTAGAGCGTCAGGGCGCCCATGATTGCCTTGCGGCCAGCCATCACGGCATCGTCGGCAGCGTAGTACATTTCCTTGATCCGCTGCGTGTCGTAGGCGGTCAGGCCGGCAAAGGCGAGGACGCCGATGACGGAGATCGCAAACTGCAGGGCAGAGGACTGCAGGAAGATGTTGACCACTGACGCGATGATCAGGCCGAAAACGCCCATGATCAGGAACGAGCCGAAGCCCGAAAGGTCACGACGCGTGGTGTAGCCATAGAGCGACAGGGCACCAAAAGCGGCTGCCGTCACGAAGAAGGTCTGCACGATGCTGGTCTGCGTGTACACCAGGAACAGCGAAGACAGCGACAGACCCACCAGCGCGGCATAGATCCAGAAGGTCAGCTGCGCAGCACCCACGCTCATTCGGTTGATGCGGAAGCTCAGGAAGAAGACAGCCGCGACCGGAGCGAAGATAACGACCCAGCGCAGAGGCGTCTGGAACAGAGCTACGCCGAACTGCGTCAGATGACCGTCCTGGACGGCGAGATTGAAACCGAGATAGGCAGCCACACCCGTGATCGCCAGACCCAGCGCCATCAGGTTGTAAACCTTCAGCATATACGCGCGAAGGCCCTCATCTATCATCGCACCGGACTGTGCGCCTGCACCCGTCCGGTTTTGGTAATTGCGAAAGTCAGCCATGTTTTCCTCTTTTAAGCTCCGATGTGATTACGGTGTCGGGCGCGTTCGTCCCGGGCGCCGCTGCGGAGCTCCAGCATGCCTGACAAGAATATGAGGCTTTCGTCCGTTGCAAACAAGAGCCTTGCGATCCCCGATTGGGTTAAATCGGCGTAATATGGAGTGATTTCACCGGCTTCGGTTAACGGAGGAGACCTCAGAGCTCCCGCAGGACGGGTGCTGCCTTCTGGCCCAGCACCCGCCAGGTGCCGATAAGACCGATGCCAACAGTCAGCACCAGCGCTATCGCCAGCGTCGAGAACGCAACATCCGGCAAGAAAGCCGATGGCAGGTGCATGATCCGGCTGACAATATACCAGGCGGCGACCGAACCTGCGAGAAGGGCGAAGATCGCGGTTGCCGCCCCGAGAATCAGATATTCGTAGCTGAAAGCGCGGATCAGCATGGCGCGCGTGGCGCCGAGCGTCTTGAGGACGACCGCATCATGCGTTCTCGCGCGGTTTCCGGCCGCAAGCGCGCCTGATAGCACCAGTACCGAGGCAATCAGCGCCACCGAGGCTGCAGCCCTGATCGCCGTTGCAAGCTGACCGACCAGCGTGTTGATGACGTCGAGCGCATCCTTCACCCGCACGCTGGTAATCGTCGGATAGGCATTGGTGACGGTCTTCAGGATAGCCGCCTCCTGCTGGGGAGACGCTGAAGCATCGGTCAGTGTCGCGAGCCAGGCATGCGGTGCGCCCTTGAACGTATTGGGCGAAAAGACCATGACGAAATTGATCGACAGGGATTGCCAGTCGATTTTCCGGAAATTGGCGATCTTCGCCGTCACGTTGCGCCCGAGCACGTTGACCGTGACCTTGTCGCCTATCTTGAGGCCAAGCGCCTTGCCCTCGTCGTTCGAGAAGGAGACCAATGGCTCTCCGGAATAATCCTTGTCCCACCACTTGCCGTCGGTCATCGACGCGTTTTCCGGCAGCGTTTCCGAATAGGTGATGCCACGGTCGCCGCGCAGCACCCATCGCCCGGCAGCCGGCACCTTCATCTTGGTCACGTCCTGTCCGTTGAAGGCGACGATGCGGCCGCGCATCATCGGCACTTCGATCAGCTTGCCAGCGGGCGCCTGACCCTCGACCAGTTTGCGAAAACCATCGAGCTCCGAACCCTGGATATCGACGAAGAAGAAGTTCGGCGCCTGCTCGGTCATGCGGCCGGTCAATTCGCGGCGCATATTGCCGTCGATCAGCGTCAGCGTCACCAGAAGCGCAAGACCGAGCCCGAGCGACAGGACGACCGACGCGGTCAGCGCCCCCGGCCGATGAATATTCCCGATCGCCAGCCTCAGCGCTGGCGAATTGACATGCGGGCTGCGCCGCGCCAGCCACGCGACACCCGAGGCCACCGCGCGCAGCACGATGAAGGAGACGACGATTGCAACGACGAAGACGACAGCGATGAAGCGATCATAGGCGGTGACGATGGCGAGTGCGGCAAGAGCCGCAATCAGGATGGCGGCCGCAAGCAGATAGGGCCAGGACGGCAGGCGTCGCGCCTCGAAGCCCTGCTCGCGGAAAAGTGCTGTCGCAGGCACTTCGCGGGCATGGCCAAGCGGCAGGATGGCAAAGCCGAGCGTGGTCAGGAGACCGAAGAGGGTCGCAAGCAACAACGCGCCCGGATAGAGCGTCGGCGCCGTCGAAATCGGCAGGAACTGCGCCATGAATTGCGCGGCAAAGAGCGGCGCCACGGCGCCGATGACGAGCCCGATCGCAATGCCGATGAGCGCCAGGATCGCGATCTGGATCAGATAGATCATGACAACGACGAAGGCGGGGGCACCTAGGCACTTGAAGGTCGCAATCGTCGTGCGCTTGGAATCCAGAAACGCACGCACCGCATTGGCAACGCCGACGCCGCCGACGATCAGTGCCGTCAGCCCGACCAGCGTCAGAAATTGCGAGAAGCGGGTGATGTTGTCGGCAAGCGAGGGTGCGGCCCTGTCGCTTGTGCGGATGGACCAGCCGGCTTGCGGGAAAGCCTTGTTGGAACGGTCGGCGATGTTCTTCAGCCCAACCGTCGGACTGTCCATGCGGATCTTGTAGACATTGGCAACGAGGCTGCCGGTCGTAATCAGCCCGGAAGCGATAAGGCCGTCACGGCTCGTCAAAAGGCGGGGCGCGAACCCGAACCCTTCCGAGACGGCATCCGGCTCCGTCTTGATCGTGCCGGTAATCCGGAGCTTCGCGTTGCCGAGCAACAGCTCGCTACCGACATGTAGATTGAGCCGATCGAGAAGCAGCGGCGCAACGACAGCGCCATAGCTTCCATCCTTCTGCTCCAGAAGCGTGCTCAGCGGTTGATCGGGATCGGCTTCGAAAGTGCCGTAGAGCGGATAGGCACCGTCGACGGCCTTGACCTCGACCAGCGACTGATCGGAGCCATCTGGCAGGCGCGCCATCGAGCGCAAATCAGTCGCGGCGGACACCTTGCCGAGACCGCTCAGATAGGCAAGCTCCTCGGGCGTCGCCTGGCGATTGGTCAGCTCGAAACGAACGTCGCCGGCAAGCAGCGACTGCCCCTGCGTCGAGATCGCGTCGGTGATCGAGCGGGAAACGGAGTTGACGGCGGCAATCGCACCCGTGCCGAGCGCAATGCAGGCGAGAAAAATATAAAAGCCCCTGAGGCCACCGCGCAGTTCGCGAAGGGCCAGGCGAAAGGCGAGAGACAGACGCGCCGCCATCATGCGATGGCCGCCCGGCTTTGCCGCTCATGCGCGCTGTCGCCCTCGATCTGGCCGGAACGGACGCGGATCTGGCGGGAGCAGCGGGCGGCGAGCGCCGGATCGTGGGTGACCAGCAGCAGCGTCGTGCCGCGCTCGACCCGCTGGGCGAAAAGAAGATCGGCGATCTGGCGGCCGGTATCGGTATCGAGGTTGCCGGTCGGCTCGTCGGCGATGAGCAGCGCCGGCGAGGGCGCCAGGGCTCGGGCAATGGCCACGCGCTGCTGCTCGCCGCCGGATAGCTGGCCTGGATAATGGTTGAGGCGCTCGCCGAGGCCGACAGCCTCAAGCTCGCGGCGGGCAATCGCAAAGGCGTCCTTCACATTGGCCAATTCCAGCGGCACCGCGACATTTTCGAGCGCCGTCATGTTGGCGATGAGATGGAATGACTGGAAGACGATGCCGATGTTTCGGCCACGGAAATCGGCGATGCGATCCTCGCTGAGGCGATGAAGCGGCGTGTCCTTGATGATGATCTCGCCGCTGTCGAGCGTTTCCAGACCGGCCAGAACCATCAGCAGCGTCGACTTGCCGGAGCCGGAAGGGCCCACGATACCGACCGACTCACCCTCCTCGATCTCAAGGTCGATCCCCTTGAGCACATGGACGGAAGCGGCGGCATTTCCCAGCGTCAAATCCGCCTTCTTCAATTCGATGATGGTTTTTGCCAATGGGAAACCGCCTATATAAGTTCATGAAAGTCATTGGCGTGGACAGCCTTTGAGGCAATTTAGGGAATGGAACATGAGATTTAAAGTTGCCGCGCTTCAATTCGCTGTCATCGCCGGCGGCCTGATTTTCGGCCTCATGGCCGGTCCGGCAAACGCAAGAACGATCCAGCTGGTGGGCCTTGGCGACAGCCTGATGGCCGGATACCAGCTTCCGCCCGGCGACGGATTTCCGGCAAAACTCGAAGCGGCGCTGAAGGCAAAGGGGCTGGATGTCGTCGTCACCGATGCCGGCGTTTCCGGCGATACGAGCTCGGGCGGGCTTTCCCGGGTCGATTGGTCGGTGCCCGATGGAACCGACGGCGTGATCCTCGAACTCGGGGCCAATGATGCGCTGCGCGGCATTCCGCCCGAGGATACGGAGAAAAATCTCGACGCGATAATTAGCCGGCTTAAAGATCGTGGAATTGCCGTATTGCTCGCTGGCATGCTGGCGCCGCCGAACATGGGCGGCGATTATGCCGCCCGCTTCAACCCGATCTACAAGCGTCTCGCCGACAAGTATCAGGTAAAACTCTATCCATTTTTTCTCGATGGGGTGGCAGCTCAGGAGAATCTGCAACTTCAGGATGGAATGCATCCCAATCCAGAGGGCGTGAATATCATGGTGCAGCGTTTTGAGCCGGCTGCGCAGGATTTCATCGGCACGATTTCTTCAAAGCTAAAATAGGGGCTTGCGCCGAGGTCAATTGCGTGATTCGCTGTTAGCATCTGCAAAAGATTCGGGGAGAGCTCGTATGCCGAGACTGTTTACCGCCCTCGAAATTCCGCGCAATGCGGCAATGAGCCTGTCATTGTTGCGCGGTGGTCTTCCCGGAGCCCGGTGGATCGACGTAGAGAATTACCACATCACACTGCGCTTCATCGGCGACGTCGATAACAGGACGGCCGACGAAGTGGTTGATCGGTTGGACCGGATCGATCGCCCCGAGTTTCAGATACGGCTGGACAGCATCGGCTCCTTCGGATCGAAGAAGCCGCATTCGGTCTGGGCAGGCGTGACCCCGACACCCGATATGTTCGCCCTCCAGGGAGAGATCGAGCGCATCTGCCAGCGCATCGGCCTTCCGCCGGATCCGCGGAAATTTACCCCGCATGTAACGCTTGCCCGCCTCAAGGCGTCCCGCGTCGACGACGTGGTCCACTACCTCTCAGGCCGCGGCAATTTCCAGACGTCGCCGTTCACCGTCTCGCGCTTCGTGCTTTTGTCGTCGCGTGAGTCCGTCGGCGGCGGTCCCTACCTAACGGAAGAGATCTTCCCGCTTCACGAGGTCCACACGGCCCCCGCCTTTTCCGGCAGCATGCTGCAGCCTGAAAAGAGCATGGTGTAAACCGCCTCGAAATCTTCGCGCCGGCCATAATAGGGATCAGGCACGTCCTCCGTCGTCCCGAGCGTAAAGCTCGCAAACAGATGGATTTTGTCTGAAGCGGCCGTCGGCGCGAACTTCCGAAGGTTTTTCAAATTGTCGTGATCCATTGCGAGGATGAGATCGAAGCGATCGAAATCCTCCGCCGAGATGCGCCGGGCACGCTGGCGCGAAATATCGATCCCGTTTGCGGCTGCGACCGCGATGGAGCGACGGTCCGGCGCATCTCCCTGGTGCCATCCGCCGGTTCCAGCCGAATCGATTTCGAACCGATCGGCTCGTCCGGCGTTCTCTACGAGATGTCTGAAAATGCCTTCGGCAAGGGGCGAGCGGCAGATATTGCCCGCACAAACGAAGAGAATGCTGAAGCGGTCCATGCTATGTCTTGCCTGTTGAGAGGAGTGACCATCGCATGAAATACGAGAAGCTGGAAAGAGCCGCCATCGATGAAAATCTCGCCGGATTGCCCGACTGGCATTTGAACGAGAATGGCATCTCCATATCGAAGACTTTCAAGTTCGGAAATTTCGTCGAGGCCTTCGGTTTCATGGCGGAAAGCGCGCTGGCGGCCGAAAAGCTCAATCACCATCCGGAATGGTTCAACGTCTATTCCCGCGTCGATGTGACATTGACGACCCATGATGCCGGGGGGCTAACGGACCATGACATCCGTCTTGCCAAGGCAATGGAAAAGGCCGCGGCAAGAAGGACCGGTTGAACAAAGCGGCCGATTGAATCGGAAATCGCGATCACCATATGTTGATGCGCTCGGCGGTCGTGCCGAGCGGCGAAAGGAACCGCCCGGCATGGAAGACATCAAGTTCGGCGAGATATTGCTGCCCGGTGACGAAGACACCCAGAGCAGGCGAGAGAAATCCGTTCGCAAGAAATTTTGGCCCACTTTTCGTAAAGCCGTGCGCTATATCCCGTTTTCACGCGATGTCGTCGCCGCCTTTTACTGCGCGCTCGACCCGCAGACCCCGATGCGGGTCCGCGGCATATTGCTTGCGGCCCTTGCCTATTTCGTGATGCCTATCGATATCATCCCCGATTTCTTCGCAGTCATCGGCTTTACGGATGACGTTGCGGTGCTTGCCGCCGCCTTCACCCTTATCAACGGCCATATCCGGGTCCAGCACTACGAAGCGGCGGACAGAGCCCTTGCCGACGAGCCGGACGGGATGAAGACGATCTGACGGATCGTGAGACCGCCTATTGTCTCTCGGATTCCAAGGATTTCCGCAGCCTGCCGAATGCAAGCCTGATCCGGGATTTGACCGTCCCGAGCGGCAAGCCGGTCTCCGCTGCAATTTCGGAATGAGACTGGCCAAGGAAGAATGAAAACCTAAGCAGCGCCTGCTGGTCTGCCGGTAACTCTGCCAGCGCGGCCCGCACCAAGGCGTCGCGATTCTCGCTTTCGACGATGATGTCTGCACCCTTCTCCGCCTCCGGCTGCAGGGTTGGATCGGTATCGTCGAAAATCCGGGTCGTGAGGCGCCGCCGTGCATCAATCCGGCGATTGCGCGCGATGCGAAAGATCCAGGTCGACAATGACGAGCGGGCAGGATCATAAAGGTCGGCCTTGTGCCAGAGGATGATCATGACCTCCTGCACCAGTTCCTCGGCCTCGCTACTCGGCATTCTTTGCCGCACAAGCCATGATTTCAGCCGCGGGGCGAAATAGTCGTAGAGTTCTGAAAAAGCCGAATGGTCGCGACGCTCGGCGACGGCTTTTGCAAGGGCAGCGAAGTGCTGCCTTTCCTCAGCATCCATTTGCGCGCCTGAGGCCTCCCGCCATCGCCAATTCCGCCGTTAATTCCTATACCTTACTGAGGTACAGCGGATTCGCGATAGGTCAAACTCTTGCCCGAATCTTTATGTCTTAACTTTCTTTGACCGAGTGGCCTCTTTGCCATTCCGGCTCTTCAGTTTGTCCGAGGTACCTTTCGCTCCCGAATGACCGTTCTTGCCTTGAAATGGTGCAACCGGGAGCGCAAGTATCGCCACGTTGACGGTTTGGTAACCGGAATTAAGTCAAAATAAAGCAACTCGTGAACACGCAAGACCCGAGGTAGTTCGTGATCGCATCGGGTTTTCGATCGCAAGAAACCGGCAGGAAATCATGTTTGTTAAAAGTTTCGCAATCGCTCTGACCGTCATTCTGGCCAGCGCCGGCATTGCATCCGCCCAGTCGCAGGCTAAAACAAAGCCCACGGCAGCAAAGGGCCAGGCGGCGGCTGCGGCACCGGCTGCTCCGAAGCCGGAACTGATCAAGCAGTTCGGTGATTGGGGTGCGTATTCCTACCAGGCGGCGGGCGGCAAGGTCTGCTACGTCCTGTCTGTCGCAAAGACCAAGGCGCCGCCAACCGGCATCGACCATGGCGACAACTTCTTCATCGTCACCCAGCGCCCGGGACAGAATATCTCCTATGAGCCGCAGGCGATGATGGGCTATCCGCTCAAGGAAAATTCGAAGGTCAACGTCACGATCGACAACAAGACCTTCGTCATGTTCACCAAGGACAAGGCCGCCTGGGTCGAGAACGCCGCGCAGGAGCCGGCACTGGTCGCTGCCATGAAGACCGGTCATTCGCTGGGCATCGCTGCGACCTCCAAGCGCGGCACCGGCACGTCCTATACATATTCGCTCGCAGGCATTTCTGCCGCACTGAAGCAGATCGAAAGCTGCAAGTAAGCCATCACGCAGATTTGATCTGCGTGGCGAACTGCAATTATATCGAAAGGCCGGCGGCGACGCCGGCCTTTGGCTTTTCAAAGAGGGATGACGCGCGGCAAAATTAATGCTAAAGGCCGCGCAGATTGCGGATGAGCCCTGCGAACCTTCGTCTCTCCGCGTGCCAATTCTCCGCTTACGCGCCTGCCTCGCCCGCTCGTCGTCCGGACTTCGGGAGAAGTAGGCATGAACCGTTTGGATGAGCTGATGTCCACGATCGATGCCACGACCATTGCCAAGCCGAAGCCGGGTCCCGTCCCTTCCGCGATCGAGCTGTCCCCCAAGCCCTCGCTGATCGGGCTGACGCGCGAGGAAATGGCGGCTGCGCTGAAGGAAAAGGGCGTTCCGGAAAAGCAGCTCAAGATGCGCGTGAGCCAGCTGTGGAACTGGCTCTATGTCCGCGGCGTCTCCGATTTCGACTTCATGGTCAATGTCTCGAAGGACATGCGCGAAATGCTGAAGCAGCATTTCACCATTGCCCGTCCCGAGATCGTCGAGGAACAGGTGTCCAATGACGGCACCCGCAAGTGGCTGCTGCGCTTTCCACCCCGCGGCGCCGGCCGGCCGGTGGAGGTCGAGACCGTCTATATCCCCGAAGAAGGCCGCGGCACGCTCTGCATCTCGAGCCAGGTCGGCTGTTCGCTCACCTGTTCCTTCTGCCACACCGGCACGCAGCGCCTCGTACGCAACCTAACGGCCGAGGAAATCCTCTCGCAGCTGCTGCTGGCGCGCGACCGGCTGGGTGATTTCCCGGATCGCGAGGCACCGCAGGGGACCATCATGCCGGCGGAAGGCCGCAAGGTTAGCAACATCGTCATGATGGGCATGGGCGAGCCGCTCTACAATTTTGACAGCGTTAAGCAGGCGCTGCTGATCGCAACCGACGGCGACGGCCTGTCGCTGTCGAAGCGTCGTGTCACGCTCTCGACCTCGGGCGTAGTCCCGGAAATCTATCGAACTGGCGACGAGATCGGCGTCATGCTGGCAATCTCGCTGCATGCCGTCCGCGACGATCTGCGCGACATGCTGGTTCCGATCAACAAGAAATATCCGCTGAAGGAACTGATGGACGCCTGCCGCGCCTATCCCGGCCTCTCCAACGCACGCCGCATCACCTTCGAATATGTGATGCTGAAGGGCGTCAACGACAGCCTGGAAGATGCCAAGGGCCTGATCCAGCTGCTGAAGGGCGTTCCCGCCAAGATCAACCTCATTCCGTTCAATCCCTGGCCGGGCACAAATTATCAGTGTTCCGACTGGGAGCAGATCGAGAAGTTTGCCGATTTCATCAACGCGGCCGGCTATGCCTCACCGATCCGCACGCCGCGCGGCCGCGATATCCTGGCTGCCTGCGGCCAGCTGAAGTCGGAATCCGAGCGCATGCGCAAGACCGAACGCCTCGCGTTCGAGGCCATGATGATCGCCAATCACGGCGAGGACTGATCATGCTTCTGCGCTTGCGCAGACCGCTGCGGATCGTCACTGCCTATGTTGGCGCGTGCCTGGTCTCGGGAGTGATGCTAGCTACTGTCATCGTCACGAAACTGCCGGATGCGAGCGCCCGCGAGGTCCTGCCCGATCTCTTCGGCGCCACGATTGCCATGGCGAGGATTTCAGGCATCGTCGCGCTTGTTCCCTCGGCGATCATGATCGCCATACTGGAATGGCGCGCCGAGCGGCGCTGGGTGATCTATGGAGCCTTCGGCGCCATCCTCGCGGTTGTCGCGGCGCTCATTATCTCGGATGCGCTGATTGAGCCACGGACCGCAAACCTGCTCGTCACGATCGGTGGCTCGCTCTTGCTCGGCCTCGTAAGCGCTACCGCCTATTGGTGGATCGGCGGACGTCTGGCGGGCGCAGATCGATCCGACTAGGCGAGCGTCAGCGGCTCTGCGTCAGGAAAATCTTGACCGCGAAGACCGAGAAGACGCCGGCAAAAGTGTAGTCGAGGCCGCGCATGACGTTGCGGTTCTTCTGCAGCCAGGATGCAAGCCAATCCGAGGCGAGCACCACGAGCGCATTCACCGGCATCCCGATCAGGATGAAGAAGAAGCCGAGAAACAGCAGCTTGTGCGTGACGGCGGGATCCCCGGCGGAGACGAACTGCGGCAGGAACGTCATAAAGAAAATGATGACCTTCGGGTTCAAGAGATTGACCCAGAAGCCGGTCGAGATATTGGCGAGCGGCGTGCCCTTTACGTCATCGACACGCTTGACCGACAGGCTCGAGCCGAAACGGATCGCCTGGATGGCAAGCCAGAGCAGATAGGCCGCACCACCGGTCTTCAGGATCGTGAAGGCAAATGGCGAGGCGGTGATCAGCGCCGATATGCCGAAGGCGACCAGCATCGTATGAACCACGATGCCGACGCTCGTGCCGAGGACGACATAGAGCGCCGGACCCTTGCCCTGCGCCAGCGCGCGGCTGATCGAAAGTGTCATGTCCGGCCCCGGCGTCATCGCAAGAAGCAGGCTCGCCGCACTGAAGGCAAGAAGGGTCGGAAGGCTGGGAAGAAAATCCATGGCACACTCTGAAAGCCGGAGGAAAAAAGCTTTCTATCCGGCTTTCGAGGAAATGCCAATCAGTCCTTCTTTTCCAGAAACGCCTTGAACTTGTCGGCATAGTCAGGATGCCAGCGCGACAGCGGCGGACGATTTTCGACGATGTCGCCGATGGACCAGAGCATGCGGCGTTCATCGGTTGGCCGGGCGACATCATTGTCCGGGCAGAGGATGTAGAAGTCGTCGCGTTCCAGGCTCTCGATCATGAAATCGATCGTCTGTTCCGCGGTCCAGGCGGCGGCCGGCTTTTCGCGGCGGTCGCCCTTGGTCAGACCGGTGAAGACGAATCCCGGGATCAGCAGGTGGGCGGAGATCCCATTGCCGACAGTATTGCGCAGCTCGTGTTGAAGCGCCTCGGTAAACACCTTCACGCCGGCTTTCGAGACGTTGTAGGCCGGATTACCGGGCGGGGTGGTAATGCCTTGCTTCGAGCCGGTATTGATGATCAGGCCGGGCTCGCCGTGAGCGACCATCTGCGGCCCGAAGGTCTCGGTGCCGTTGATCACGCCCAGAAGGTTCACGCCGAGAATGTTGTCCCAACTCGACTGAGGGCCGAAGATCGAGGTCTCCGGTCCGATACCGGCATTGTTCATCAGCACGTGGACGCGGCCGAAACGCTGGATCACGGTGCGCTCCAGAGCCTCCAGCTCCTCCTTCTTGCTGACGTCGGTTTCAACTGCAAGCACATGTTCCTCGCCGGAAATCTCTTCCAGTGCGGCACGGGCGGCAGCCAGCTTCTCGCCGCCGAGATCGGCGATGACGACGTTCATGCCTGCCTTGGCAAAATGTTTCGCGGCGGCCAGCCCGATGCCGGAGGCGCCCCCGGTGATGACGGCAACATTGGATGTCTTGAAAATATCTTGAATAGCGGCCACGGAATTCACTCCTGCTGCGGCGTTGCTCGAACATGGTCGAATATGGGAAAATCGACTCTCAAGTCAAATTGAGAGAAGGCGACTCCAGGCATCGCAGATGCGCGCGCCGAGTGAGCCCGGCATCGGCTCGACTACGCTAGCTCGACAGACGCAGATTGGTATTGGCCGCCTTGATGAAGAGCGCCTTCAGCGCACTTTGCAAATCACCCGAAGGCGACACTTCGAAATAGAGATTGTCGGATGCGCATTGCTTGAGCTGCGTGCCGATCTGAGGCGCGAAGGGCTTGATATAAGTGTCCCAGAGATGGTCGCCGGTCAGCGGCACATAGGTCGTATAGAGAATTGCGATCTTGATGTTGCGGGCCTTCAGCGCGCTGCATTGCGCAAGGTTGATCGGCTCGATGCAACGGTTTGAATCGGCCCAGCCTCCGCCGCAGGCCGTCGTTTGCAGGGCGTCGCTGACGCCGTCGGTCACGAAAAACAGAACCTGTTGTCGGCTGCCGGCGCTAGTGCCGGTTCCCCCGGTCAACGGCATATCCTTGCCTACATCGGTCATGGCAGTATCGAAGCTCGTCAGCGCATCGTCATTATAGCTGTGATGCGGCGTGACCATCAGCTGGATCTGACCGGCGGCGGAACTGGCAGCTCCAAGGTCCGATGTCAGCCCAACGACTTTCTGCACGGAATAACCAGACTCCGAGGCCATGCTGCCCAGTGTATAGGCCGCCACCCGGAACTGCCCGGGCGAGCTCGATGTACTGAGCGTGCTCAGCAGCGTATTTACCGCGTTCGTGACCTCGTCGATACGCAGCGTAACATTGTTGGCGCGCGCAATCAGATAGTCGCTGTTCGCGTCCTCCTGGAATTTGCCGTTATTGTCGATGCTGCCCATGTGGCAGGCGAAGGCGCAGTTCCTTCCGGCTGCATCGCCGGAATTGGCGGTGGCAGCCTTCAATATATTGATATCCTGCTGCGTCGCGCCGATCCCCATCGAAGGCGAATTATCGAGCAGCATATAGAAGTCGCTATAGCTTTCGCTCTTGTAGACCGCCGTTGCCGTGCCGGATACCGGCACGGAGTTGTTGCCCAGAATTTGCATGAACGCCGTCGGGACCTGCGCCGAGAAGGTAACTGACGACGCGATGCTGCCACCTGTCTTGGTAACCTTCACCGACACATTCAGGGGCAATTGCTTGAGTTCGAAATTGCGCTGGGAAAGGAACAGAGCAAGTCCGTCCTGATTGCCGACCGTGATCTCGCCGTCCTGCGTCATCTGCTGTGCCTGCGCCAATGCAGGAGACGAGTCTGAGATCGCACCAAGGGCAGCTGCATCGGCGGCGTCCATCAATTGCGTTTTGACCTCATAAGCGTCGGTGAAATCGACCGCCAATCCTGCGCAAACGGCAATCGGCACTATAAGCAAAGCCGTTATCACACCAAAGTTGCCACCGCGGCTTTTTAGCAATCTCTTTAGGACAAACATACTATTTCCAAGGGCTATAATATAAATTTCCCAGACAATCGCCGACGGGAATTAATTTTGCGTAGTAAAATCTGCCGAAGTTTTTCGGAAGTTCTGACATTTCCGTGAAAAAGCTTGGAGGGTGCAGCCTGAAGTTTATTTCCGGCGCAAATCATTCCCGTATTTGGAAGATTACTGTATCATACGGGCAATTCGCGATGTCTTCTTGAGGCCGCATTCATTTTCGGGATTCAACCGCCACCGATCTTCTCGACATTCGTAGGCGGAGCCTACTTTGCAGTCCCTGCAGTAAGGAGCCGTCGTCATGATGCAAAGTACCGATCCTTCGGCATGCGTGTTCAATTTATAAGATCCCGCTTCTATGCTTCCCCTTACGTGAAGATGGAACGGGTCGATACAGTCAGCACGGGCCGGATAGTCAAGAAATGTAACAAGAAGAAATATAATAATATTTACGTTATGGCAGCTTATTTTCAAGTTCATCGCAAAATTCCTAGAATAACGACAGAAAAACCTCACCCAGAAAACTGATATACTTTGGGAACAATCGAAACAATAACCCGTTCCCGTTAGAAACGCCCCGAATACAGGATCAAGTGCGATCCGGCGTAAGCCCTACGGGCTAATTGACGTAACGGAATGCTGCTGTACCGTTCATGGTGCGCGGCTGGGGCTGTGCAAGACGCCGGGCTCGGTTTGTTAAGCGTACGAGCTGCGGCGTCCCTTTTCCCATCTCACTTTCTCACCAAGGCGCGATCGGTGAGCACAAGCTTGCCAGCCGATATTGAATCGCGCCGTCGCAAGACAAAATGCGCGAGCCGGCTCATGAGATGACACCTAACTCGTTGATATTGCCGGATATCATCGGATTAATTTGAAAGCGGCTTCGTGCGCGAAAGTATAAATTGCCTGAGAATTCGGCGCGTGCCGCTATATTAAGCAATCATCCATCAAAACATGTCAGCATAAATCGTGTTCGATTTGCTGTTGACGCAGTGGCATGTTGAAGCAAAAACAAGGGGACGCCGCATGGATGGATTCGCAATGCTTCAACGCGCTCAGGAAACGGATACTGTGCTGATCGACCGCCTGCAGAAGGCGGCGTTCGAATATTTTCTCCGTCACACCAATCCCGAAAACGGTCTCGTCGCCGATACGTCGATCAAGACCAGCCACTGCAGCATTGCCGCCGTCGGCTTTGCGCTGTCGAGCTATCCTGTCGCCGTCGAGCGCGGCTGGATCGAGCGATCAGAGGCAGCCGAGCGTGTGGCCACGTCGCTGCGTTTCTTTGCGGAGAGCCGGCAGGGCGAAGAACGCCGCGCCACCGGCTATCGCGGTTTCTACTATCACTTCCTCGACATGAAGACCGGGCATCGCGCCTGGAACAGCGAGCTTTCGACGATCGACAGTGGCCTGTTCATCATCGGCGCCCTCGGCGCGGCCGCCTATTTCACCGGCGAGAGCGAAACCGAAACGGAAATTCGCGACCTGACGAAGTTGCTCTATGAGCGCTGCGACTGGCGCTGGGCGATGAACAAGGGCCTGACGATGAGCATGGGCTGGAAGCCCTCCAGCGGTTTCCTGCGCTGGCGCTATCAGGGCTATGACGAGGCCGTCTTCCTCTATCTGCTGGCGATCGCCTCGCCGACACATCCGGCACCGGCGGAAAGCTTCGACGCGTTCGCGTCGACCTACACCTGGATGATGGCCAAGGACGACCCCTATCTCTATGCCGGCCCGCTCTTCATCCACCTCTTCTCGCATGCCTGGATCGACTTCCGCGGTATTAACGACAAGCATATGGCCGACAAGGGTACGGATTATTTCCGCAATACGCAGGTCGCCATCGACGTTCAGCGCGATTATGCCGATCGCAACCCCGGGCATTTCGTCGGCTACGGCCGCAATGTATGGGGCCTGACGGCTTGCGACGGCCCTATCCCGACCGTCCATCGTCGCCACAGCAGCAACAGCCGGCCGAAGGTCCTGGGTTACGCTGCCCGTGGCGCCCCGCTGGGTCCGGATGACGGCACGATTGCGCCCTGGGCGCCGCTCGCCTGCCTGCCTTTCGACAAGCAGGCCGCAATCGAAGGCACCCGCGCCATTCTCGACGCCTATCCGAACCTGCTGCTGGACGGCCGTTTCCCGGGCGGCTTCAACCCGACCATCGCAGGCAAGGGACCCGAAGGCTGGGTCGACGATCGCTCCGTCGCCATCGACCAAGGCCTGCTCGTGATGATGATCGAAAACGAGCGGACGGGCCTCCTGTGGAACCTCATGCGCAAATCGCCGATCCTTCGCACCGGCCTTAAAAAGGCCGGCTTCACCGGCGGCTGGCTCGACGACGAGCCGACAATCGCGTGATCCGGATCGCCCGGCGCAAACAAAGCTTGAAGCAGATATGAAAAGGGGTGAGAGCGTTTTACGCCCTCACCCCTTTCTGCAATCCGGCAATCATTCGACGTCGAACTTGACACCCTGGGCAAGCGGCAAGGTCTTGCCGTAGTTCACGGTGTTGGTCGCCCGGCGCATATAGGCCTTCCAGGCATCCGAGCCGGATTCACGGCCGCCGCCGGTCTCCTTCTCGCCGCCGAAGGCGCCGCCGATTTCGGCACCGGACGGGCCGATATTGACGTTGGCAATGCCGCAATCCGAGCCACGCGAGGAAACGAAGGTTTCTGCTTCGCGCATGTCGTTGGTGAAGATCGACGACGACAGGCCTTGCGGCACGGCATTGTGCAGTTCGAGAACCTTGTCGAAATCGCTGTACTTGATCACGTAGAGGATCGGCGCAAAGGTCTCGTCGACAACAGGGCCGGTCTGAGCAGGCATCTCGACCAGCGCCGGGCGCACATAATAGGCACCGGCCGCATTTCCAACCTCGACGCGATCGCCGCCCGTCACGCTTCCGCCCTCGGATTTTGCCGAGGAAAGCGCATGCTGCATCTTGTCGAAAGCGGGCTTGTCGATCAGCGGGCCGACGAGCGTGCCGTTCTCCAGCGGGTTGCCGATCGTCACGGAACCATAGGCCTTCTGGAGCCGCGGCACGAGCTTGTCATAAACGCTTTCATGGACAAAGAGACGGCGCAGCGTCGTGCAGCGCTGGCCCGCCGTGCCCATGGCCGAGAAGGCGACGCCGCGCAGCGTCAGGTCCAGGTCGGCTGTCGGGCAGACGATCGCCGCATTGTTGCCGCCGAGCTCCAGAACGGCGCGGGCAAAGCGATTGGCAAGCCGCGGACCGACGGCGCGGCCCATGGCGGTCGAACCGGTGGCGGATACGAGCGGGATCTTGGGATGATCGACCAGCACTTCGCCGACATCGCGGCCACCGATCAGAAGCGTAGAAAGATTGGCCGGTGCCGAGCCGCCTTCCGCGACATAGCGCTTGAGGGCTTTCTCGAACAGCGCCTGCACGGCAAGCGCCGTCAGCGGCGTCTTCTCCGACGGCTTCCAGACCGTGGAATTGCCGCAGACGAGGGCGAGAGCCGCATTCCATGACCAGACGGCAACGGGGAAGTTGAAAGCAGAAATAATGCCGATGGCGCCGAGCGGATGCCAGCTTTCCATCATGCGATGCTCGGAACGCTCGGTCGCGATCGTCAAACCATAAAGCTGGCGAGAAAGACCGACGGCGAAATCGCAGATATCGATCATCTCCTGCACTTCACCGAGGCCTTCCGACGTGATCTTGCCGACCTCGATCGACACGAGCCGGCCGAGTGCAGACTTTGCAGCGCGCAGTTCTTCGCCAAGCAAGCGGACCAACTCGCCGCGCTTCGGTGCCGGAACGGCTCGCCACGCCAGGAACGCCTCATGCGCCTTGTCGATCGCAGCCTTCGCGTCGGCAGCGCTATGTTCCTTCAGCCGGCCGATCTCGGCGCCCGTGATCGGCGACGTGACCGAAAGCGTACCGCCGATATAGCGGTCGGAAGCTACGCCGAGTTCGGCGAGGACGGATTTGGTTTCCTGAGCGAGATCGAGTGCCATGTCTTTATCCATTTCTTGTTTTGATCGATCGTATCGCCGCTCTCAAAAGCGGGCATCTGCAAAGTGCGCCACCTGGGCGCCGGCTTCGTACCACATTTCCTTGACGGCACGGAAGCTGGGCTCGCGTGGGTCGGTCAACGGCAGCGGTAGATCCGCTTCGGCAAGCTCCCCCAGAATAAGGCTGGCGAGCGTCTTGCCGAAGACCGTGCCAGGCGCGATCCCGCGGCCATTATAGCCGGAAAAGCCGATGACATTCGGCGCAAACTTGTGAAAGCGCGGCAGCGCATCCTCGGTCATGCCGATCTTGCCGTACCATTCGCATTCGAACTCGATATCGCCTATTTGCGGAAACAGCTTCTTCAGCGAGCGCTTCGCCCAGCTCTTGTGAACCGAAAGCCCGGTATTGCGCAGGGCGCCGACGCTGCCGAAGACGAGGCGACCCGCCTGGTCCATGCGGAAGGAGGAGAGGATCTCCTTCGTGTCCCATACGCCTTCTCGATTGGGCAGGACGGATTTGCGCAGGTTGTCGCCGAGCGGCACGGTGGCGAAATTGAAATAGGGCAGATGCACTTGCTCGGATCGAACCTGCTCCCAAGGCCCGGTGCTATAGGCATCCGTCGATACGATGATCCAGTCCGCCGTAACGCTCCCCGTTGCGGTCTTCACCATCCAGCGGTCGCCATTGCGCTCGGTCACGGCAACGCGGCTGCCCGTATGGATCGTGACGCCGGCCTTGATGGCCGCATCGGCAAGTCCGCGCGCATAGGCAAGCGGCTGCAGCGTACCCGCCCGCATATCGAGCAAGGCGCCCGCATAGGCTGAGCTGCCAACCCGGCGAGCGGTTTCCACAGCGTCAAGGATGCTGACAGGTGCGCCGCGGCGCCCCCATTGTTCCGCCCGCGCCTCGATTTCCTTCAGCCCGTCAGGGCCGACGGCACAATGCAGCGTGCCGTTCTTCTCCAGTTCGCAGGCAATCCCGTGCTTTTCGATCAGCATCTTCACGAGAACAGGCGCATTGCCGAGCATATCGAGCAATCGCTCGCCGTAGACGGGGCCTAGCACGCCCGGCAGATCATCCGGCATCACCCACATGCCGGCATTGATCAGCCCGACATTTCGGCCGGCCCCGCCAAAACCGATCTCGTTGGCCTCGAGCAGAACCACCTTGGTCCCGGCTTCCGCCAGATGCAGCGCCGAGGACAGCCCTGTATAGCCGCCGCCGACGATCACCACGTCGGCAGTAACGGCGCCTGCGAGCGGGCCGGTCTTCGGCGGTGGCGGAGCAGTCTTTTCCCATAGGCCGTGGGAACGCGGATCATTAAGCATGGATCGGTCCAGTTGGTCTGATAATCCGGGTACTTTAGCGCTCCCGATGCCGTCACGAAAGCGGCAATACCGACACGCCACAGGCTTGACGCGTCAACGGAATAACTTGCATGGAAGGGCCGCTTTCGACCATTATGCACCCAAACCAACGGCCCGAACGCCGGCAACAATCCAGGACAATTCCATGAAGCCCATTTTCGTCCAGCTCCAATGCGCCCCCGGCAAGACCTACGATGTCGCCGACGCCATCTACCAGACGGAACTGGTCTCGGAGCTCTATTCGACGAGCGGCGAGTACGACCTGCTGCTCAAGGTCTACATCAAGGAAGAACAGGATATCGGTAAGTTCATCAACGACCATATCGCCAATATTCCGGGTATTATCCGCTCGCTGACGACACTGACCTTCCGCGCATTCTAAACGGGCCCCCGACCAAGACTAAAATGACGGTCTGCTCTGATACTGAGCACCTGCGTTAACCTTCCTGCATCAAGGATGGTCCCAGAAATGGTCATTTTTAGACTTTCTTAACCGACGCGATGATTTCCTCCTGCAACGCTGGCATGATGGGCAGCGATTTTGGCTGCCCGCCTTTATTTCACGTGAATCCGGCGTTGCGAGGATTCGATGGCTTTGGCTGAGATGCACACATCCGACGTGACGATCGAGGATCACGCTCATCCGCTGATCGTCCACGTCGTCCGGCAATTCCTGCCCAACAAGGGCGGCCTGGAAGACGTCGTTGCCAATCTTTGCCGCCAATTGCTGACCCGCGGCTATCGCGTGCGCGTGGTGACCTGCAACTCGCTCTTTTCCAATCCGGAACTGGAGCTTCCCGCCAGCGAAACCATCGACGGCATCGAGGTCGTTCGGATTCCCTGGTCCGGCAGCAGCCGCTATCCCCTTGCGCCGCAGGTGTTCAAGCATCTGGCCGACGCGGACCTCGTCCATGTCCATGCCGTCGATTTCTTCTTCGACGCGCTCGCCTGGGGCAAGCTGCTCCACGGCCGACCGATGGTCGCGACCACCCACGGCGGCTTCTTCCACACGCCGAAATACGCGGCAATCAAGAAGGTGTGGTTCAGGACACTGACAAGAATGTCCGCTTCGGCCTATGAGCGGCTGATCTGCTGCAGCCAATCCGACGAGCGACTGTTTTCCGGCATTGCCGCAAGCCGCACGAGGCTGATCGAAAACGGCGCGGATGTGTCCAAATTCGCCAACTGCGCAGCACTCGAAGCCCGCCGGCGCATCGTCACGATCGGCCGTTTCTCGGTGAACAAGCGGCTTGAACGCCTGCTCGACGTCATGCGGGTGCTGGCCGACCGCCATCCGGACTGGCACCTCGACATGATAGGCGCTGTCTCCGATCTGGATCAGCCGACGCTGGAACGGGAGATCGCCGAACGCAATCTCGGCCGCCATGTCTCGCTGCATGTGGCGATCGACAATTGCGCCATCCGCAACACGATCGCACGCGCCTCGCTCTTTGCCTCCGCTTCAGACTATGAAGGCTTCGGCCTTGTTGCGATCGAGGCCATGAGCGCCGGCCTGCTGCCGGTCCTCAATCCGAACGAAGCTTTCAAGGCGCTCTCCGAGCGGCATCCCCATCTCATGCTGGCGGATTTTTCAGAGCCTCAGACGGCGGCTCAGGCATTGGAGATCGCGTTCGAGCGCCTGCAGATCGATGGTCTCGCGGTTCGCGAGCAATTGACCAGAGGCGCTGCGGAATATGCCTGGGACCGTGTCGCGCAACGCTATATCGACCTCTATGAAGAAGCGCTCAGCTCCACCAAGGCGAAGCCTCAGCTCTTGCGCCAACGCGGCCAGGTCGCATAACCCTCTATGATGCCGGTCAGCCAGGCGCGCTTGTATTGCGCGGCCGCCCTGTCGCTGCGCAGTGCCGCGATCAGCCAGCTGCCGAAGGGCCGCGTCAGCCGATAGAGGAAATAGGGGAAGGGAAAGCGCTGCTTGCGCATCAGCGCCCCGAAGCCGCGGCCATACTTGCGGGCTCGCTCGATCTGCTTCGGCCCCATCTCACTCGTCACCTGATCGTGGTGGACGATGAGAGTGGGAAAATACATCAGCGACAATCCACCTGCGATCGCTCTCAGCAGAAAATCGGCCTCCTCGCCGCTCTGAAACGGCGATGACGCGCCGACGCCCAGATCCTCGTCGAAACCGCCGATCACGCCAAGCGCCGCATGGCGCACGAAGATACTGTTGGAATTGCCGCACTTCAGATAGTTCCGGCGCGTGATCGCGAGCTTCTCGTCACCGGTGGGGCTGACGGAGGACTGACCGACCGCATCGAGCGTCCGGCCGGTGATGATAGACAACGCGGAATTTGCCGCAAAAAGCCGGTTCGCGACTTCGAGCGTATCGGGCTCGTACCAGCAATCGTCGTCGGGAAAGCAGATATAGGTGCCGGTCGCAATCGCCATCCCGTTGTTGCGCGCGCGCGAAATACCCCGTTCGGACCGGATATGGCGAATGGTGAAGAAGGGCGAATAGCCCTCCACCAGACCGACGAGACGGTCGTCCAGGTTCTGGTCGACAAGGATCACTTCGAAATCGGTGTATCGCTGGACCTTCAGCGACGCGAACAGCCTCTCGAGCTGATCAGACCGATCAACCGTACAAACGATCAGGCTGAACAACGGATACTCTCCGCGGCAAAGGTTCCGGCAGATAATGTCAGGCGAAACATGGGGCTCTGGGGCAGTAAAACAACAATTCGCTAAAGAGTAGGAGGTAAACATTAAGGTATCTGAAATAGCGGCCGCGCTATTCAAAGATCATCTCGTTTAAAAACGATTGAAGAGTGCGGAGACGATCGCCTTCATGACGAAGAGCATCATGGCAAATTCGGCATTGAACGCGGCGGCGGGCCTGACCCTGCTTGCCACCGGCTTTGCCTGCTCGATCATTGCAGCCCGCCTGCTTGGCCCGCAAGCCAATGGCGTCATCGCCTTCTCCCTGTGGCTGGTCACGACAGGTGCGCTGGTTGCCGAGCTCGGTACCGGCATCACGCTGCTGCGATTGCTGCCGCAGCTGAAAGTGCAGGGATACTCGGCAGAAGAACGGCGCGGCTTTGCCGCCTATCTCATGCAGCCGACGATCGTCTCGACCCTGATCCTGCTGGTCGGCTATACGCTTTTCCAACTGGCTGCCGAAGATCAGCATTGGGCAACCGACGAACCGTCCGTCATCGTCGTGACCGGCGTGCTGTTCCTGACGCAGTCGCTCGGCGCCTATACCAAGAACTACCTGATCGGCGAGCAGCAGCTCACCGGCTTCTTCCGCCTGACGATATGGAGCTCGGTGCTGCAGCTGGCAACTGTCCTGATCGGCGCGATATTCTTCGGCATCGGCGGTGCTCTGGCGGGCTATGTGGCGGGCGCGCTTCCGATGTTCTTCTACACGCTGAGGGTCGCCGCCGCCCGCAAGAATGCCTGCGGCATCGGCCTTGGCTATCTCGTAAATTCCTCGCTGATCCTGTCCGTCGAGTTCATCAACAGCTCGGTCTTCCTCAACCGCATCGAACTGGTCTTTCTCCAGAAATACTGGGGCATCGAGGCCGTCGGCTTTTATGCGGTCGGCCTGTCGGTTGCCAATCTGGCGCTCCAGCTTCCCGTACAGCTCAGCGGCAGCCTGCTGCCCTATTATTCGGAAAAAATCCATTCTCAGGGATCGGCCAAGCTCCCGATCAGCGTCTTCGACGGCGTGGTGCGCAGCATCTCCTATATCACCCTGCCGATGAGCTTCGGCCTTGCCGCCATCGCGCCGGCCCTGGTTGTTGCCGTCTTCGGCAAGCCCTTCGAGCCGAGCGGCGACATGGTCGCCCTGCTGGCGCTCACAGCGACGCCTTACGTCTTCATGCAGATCTGCACGCAATATTTCTATTCCATGGATCGCATGAGGGAGCGCACGATCATCGGCATCGTCGCCAGCGTCGTCATGGTGCTGGGTTGCCTGGCTGCCGTTCCTTCGTGGGGTGGGGACGGCGCGGCACTGGTGCGTCTCGTCGCCTTCACCGTCATGTGCGTGCTCATGGTTCGCCGCATGGAATTCGAAGGGTCCATGCAGGCGATGTTCATGACGATCGTCAAGGTAACTGCTGCCTCTGTTCTATGCGCCGTGGTCGCCTACGGCTTCATCCATGCGATGCCGACCATGCCCGGTCTGGTCATCGCTATCGCTGCAGGCGCTCTGATCTACTTCCTGGTACTTCGGCTGCTGAACGCCGTTCCCCAGGAAGATATCGAGATCCTGCAGCAAATCGCCGCGCGTCTGCCCCGTCGCGCACATCCCTTTGCCAATCATGCGCTGGCGCTTCTTGCGCCGAGGAGAGCTTGAGGAGAAAGTCATGGCTGCTCGGGAAGCCATCAAGAATCACTACGAAACCGTGGAGGAAGGCCCTGTGGAAACACTCTCTTTCTCCGGCGCAGCGATGCCGGTCACCTTTTCCGGCACTGTCGGCCTTTTCACGCCGGCCGTAAAACCGACCGCCCCTGTGGCCGTCCTCTTCCTCAGCCCTTGGGGCTTTGAAGAAATGTGCACGCGCAAATTCTGGCGCATCCTGGCGGAAGACCTGTCAGCGGCGGGAATTGCAAGCCTTCGCTTCGACTATGCCGGAACTGGCGATGCGTTGGATGTTTCCGATGACAAAGGCCTCTCCATCTGGAGCGAAACGGCCTTGGCTGCGGCAGCAACGCTGAAGTCCCTCTCCGGTTGCGAACGTGTGATCCTTGTCAGCCAAGGGCTCGGCAGCGCCATCGCACTCGATATTGCCGAGCGCCTGCATGCGGTCGAAGGCATCGCCTTCCTTGCACCGACCATCTCCGGCCGTTTCTATCTGCGCGAACTCTCCGTCTGGTCGAAGATGATCGACGAGAGCATGGGCCTCAGCGAAGGCCAGAGGGAGCAGAGCGACGGCATATGGGTTGCCGGCCTGAAGATGCCGGAGCAGATCGCTGCCGATATCCGCAAGCTCAACCTGGCAAGCCTATCAAAATTTCCGGCACCGGCAGGCCTGGTTCTCACCCGCCCCGGCCGGCCCAGCGATGCCGAATTTGCCAACCATCTGAAGGAGCTTGGCGGCCGCATCGAACAGGCAGCTTATGAAGGCTACGACGAACTCGTTTCCAATCCGACCATCGCCACCATGCCGCTCGGCGCCGGTCGGCGGGTGGTGAATTGGGTGCGCTCGGTCGCGGCAACCCTTCCGGCAAAGACCTCCCGCAAGGCGACCCGCCCCGCCCGCGCCGAGCCATTGGTCGGCGACGATTTCCGTGAGACACCGCTTCGCCTCGGCGACGGCGACCGCATGTTCGGCATCCTTTGCGAACCGACGGGCGTGCGCACCGGCGCGACCGCGATACTCCTGACGACAGCCTATGACCGTCACGCCGGCTGGGGCCGGACGACGGTTGCCATGGCACGCAACCTTGCCCGCAGCGGCATTCCCTCGCTGCGCTTCGATACGGCGAACGTGGCGGACAGCCCGCCTCAGCCAGGCGCGCCGGAGCAGGTTCTCTACTCCGAGGCGCAGTATCGCGACGTGGCCGATGCCTTTAACCTCATCGAGGCGCGCAAGCTCTTGCCCGCATTCGTGGTGGGGCGATGCAGCGGCGGCTATCTGGGCTTCCAGGCGGCGGTCCATGACCAGCGCTGCAGCGGGCTCATTACCGTCAACCCCTACGCCTTCCATTGGGATCAGAACAACTCGGTGGATGAAGCGCTGCGCTTCGTGCCGCGATCACTCGAAACCTATGGCCAAAAGTTCCTGCAGGTCGAGACTCTGAAGCGCCTCCTCAACGGCTCGGTCGATACCGGCAGCGCGGTGCGCAATATCCTGACATCGCTATTGCGCCGTGTTGCGCAGCTGCGGCAGCCTTTGCTCGATAAGTTTTCCTTCCTGTCGCGCGAGCACGCCACCGTCCTGAAGGGCTTCAACGTCCTGAAAAATCGGGGTGTCGAGATATCGCTGATCTATAGCGCGCAGGACATCGGGCTCGAGCATTTCAGCCTTCATTTCGGCCGCTCCGGCCAGGGCCTTCAGAAATTCGGCAATGCCCGGCTGACGGTCATTCCGGACGCGGATCACAATCTGACGCCTGCTCCGGCACGCGCCATTTATGTCAGGGAAATCCAGACTATGGCGCTACGGCTCGGCGCACGCCGGGGATCCGCGCAGGCGGCAACCGGCACGGCGGCTCAGGTCAAATCTCAAAAATACGTCGGCTACCAAGCGCCCTGACCTGACCGGTCGGCTCCGCATCGAGCGGCGTGTCTATCCTGGCAAAGAGCCTCACCCGGCGAAGGGCGCCGGGTGCAAGATGAAACCAGTCATCCTCCGCGCGATAACCCGGCAGGTCGATATGCACCGACTGGGCAAACCGGTCGGTCTGCAGATCCAGAAACCAGTCATTCTCGATTTGAGCGGCCTTTGCCGCGATCTCGGCAACATGGAATGCCTTCACCCTGCCGAGCGGAAAGTGAAATGCCTCGGCGACGAGGGCGCCGGTTGCGCGGGAATGCAGCCTTGCGACCGTGACGTCATGCGAGGGCGGACCGAAGCGGAAGGCATAGGTGGTGTCGAAGAAGGCGCCAAAGAGATCGGTGCAAGCGATATTCTCCTTGGCTCTGGCATCGATCGACAATTCACGACGTCCACTGACCACGGTTTGCTGACCGTCGCGCAGGCAGGCGACGCTCAGATCGAGATCCAGCGCGCTGCCCAATTCGTTGATGACGTGAAGGTCGAGGCCATTGGTGCCCTCATCCGTCAACAGCACCTGCACCGGCCGGAAGGCACGTCGCAACCCGTACCAGACGGGCTTGGGCTCGCCGGTAGAATCAATCACGCCCCAACCGGGACCGGGCAGCAGATCCTGCAACGTCCAGACGAGTGCGCCATTGCAGCCCGAGCCGGCTCGCCGCCATTCCGCATAGGCCGCCTCGGCAACCTCCCCCGTGACGGCGCGTGAGAGGTCGAGATAAAGCTCAGGGTCCTCCCGGCGAAGCATGCCGGGCTCAAATCCGTAAAGCGCATTCAGATAGTGATCGCGAACGTCCTCGAAATCCCAGGACGCGCTTCGATCCCGGGGAACGCGAGATTTCCATTGCGGGCTATGCACTGCGGGAACAGCGAGATAGCGCTCCAGCACACGCGTCTGCGGCACATGCGCGAAGGCGAGGCTCTCGGCGGCAAAGCGGACATCGGCGCGGCGGGCGTCGTCGAGCGGCCGCATATAGGCGCCGACCCCATAATAATGCGTCACGCCGGCGTCAGGCGAAAAGGGCATCGCCCCCCCGGACGGGGAATTCACCACATAGGGCACATCCGGACGCACCTCGGCGACGACTGCGGGAATGACCTCCTCGGTGATCGGGCTTGCCCAGTAGCGCTCGGGCAATCCGAACATGGCTGCCTGCTGGTACATTTCGCTGCCACCGCATAGAACCGCCAACGAGGGCGACAGGCGCGTGTCGAGAAGCAGCTGCCTGACTTCGGCCTCGACATGCCCGAGGAGCGTCTTGTCGTTCTTCGGATAGTCGAAATTGGCAAGCATGCAGTCCTGCCAGACCAGAATGCCGAGCTCATCGCAAAGGCGGAAAAAGTCCGGAGTCTCATAGGCCATGGTTCCGCCGATGCGGATCATGTTCATGTCGGCCGCCGCCGCCGAAGCGATCCAGGGCGCGTAGATTTCGCGGCTTCCGCCGAGCCTGACAATGTCCTCCGTCGTCCAGACGGCGCCGCGGCAGAAAATCCTGATACCGTTGACGATCAATGCAAAATCGCTGCCGTCGGTACCACGATCCACTTCGATGCGGCGGAAGCCGGTTCGACCGAGATCGTGGCTCACGCCATCGATCGCGATGGACACGTCATGGAGGCGCGGCGTGCCATGCGTATGCGGCCACCACGCCTCGACGTCGGCAATCCTCAGCGTCGCGACATAGTGGCCGCCGCCGTTCTGAACAAAAGCCTGCTCGAAATCGCCGCAGCGAAGCACAGCTTCCGCAATTTCACCCTCGACGAACATCGAGGCATAGAGCCGCCCTTCGCCATCCTCCGAGAGATGCGGCCTTAGGGAAAGATCGCGAATGATGACGGGTCCCGGGCGCAGGATCGAGACCGGCCGCCAGGGGCCGGCAGGGTGAATTTCCGGACACCAGCCGGGCATATAGCCGAGCAATGTCGTGCGGACGTTCCGCAGGCCCTGCGGCGCGATCATTTGCGGTCGCCAGCGCGCCCGCGGTCCGGGCTCTGCCAATCGCGGCTCCAGCGCGCGGAAGCAGAGTGCCAGCTCGTCGCCACCCTGCAGGGTTACAGGGACATCATAGGTCTCGAACATGCTCTCGGATGACAGGATCTTGTCGCCGTTGAGAAAGACGTCGCAGAGCGTCGCCAATCCCTTGAACCGCAGCACGACATCTCCCGGCTGCTCGTCGAACAGCCGACACAGATACCAGGCATCCCTGGTATTAAGCGGATAGGGATGTTCCCGGTCGAACCGACCGGCCACTTCCAGCGCCTGGGCGACGGTTCCGGGAACGGGTGCGGGGATGAACTGCGAAGACATCGGCACATCTGAGGGCAGCGCGCAAACGCCCTCCTCCGTCAGCACCAGATTCCATCCCTCGCTGAGCGGCCTTTCGTCAGCGCCAATCCCAGCCAAACGCCCCTGCATCTCGATGTCCCCGGCTCAGACTCGCTTTTCGAGTAACCCCATTATCGCATCCCACGCATCGGCCGCCGGATCAAGAGCCGTCTGCAGCGGATCGAACTTCTTGCGGGTCACGGCGCGCGCCAGCTGGAATTGGACGGATTTCGCCACTTCGGAAATCCGCCGTGCCTGCTCCGCCGCATCGCCGAACTCGCGCGACAGCCAGTCGAGATGGGTGCCGGCAAGCTCGAAATTGGCGCCGAGCTGGCGAAGCGTGTTGAAGGCATATTTATGGAAGAAGCCGAAAGGCCGTTCCGCAACTGCCTCGACCTGGCCCGGAAAGACGGCAGCGAAGGCGCGGATCGGATTGGCGGCAGGACGGCGAGCAAAATGGAAGGGAAGCAGCCGGCGCGCGGTCTGGCGGATATCGTCTTCGCTTGGGCTTGCATCCGGGAACTTCGCAAATTCCGTATAGGGCAGGAACGGCAGGTCTTCCGCGGTCAAGTGCAGCTGGAAAAGACCGTCGAAATCCTCGCCCGAGAGATGGAAGAAACCGCCATTGTGGAAATAGTCGAGCTCGCGCTTCTCCATGTCCAGCCGGTTGATGGCGACCGTCGTCTTGCCGTGCTCGCGGCGATAGCCGACGCCCTGCGTATCGGGCATGAAATAGGAATCCATCTCGATGAGGCAGAGCCGGCCGCGACGGATCTGTTCGGCGACATGCCGCTCGATGCGATCGTAAATGGCAAGCTCGGTGCAGCGGATACCGTAAAGCGCTTCGAGATCGTCCAGGGACACCTTGAAGAAGGTGAACTGATCGCCTTCGAAATCCTGCCCCATCGTGAAGCCGAGCATGGCTTCCGGCGGCAGTCTCAAGCTGTTCAGCACCTCGATCCAAAGATCGATATAGCAATTGGTTTCCGGCCACATGCGCTCGCTGTCGTGCAGCGCATGTGGCGAATAGGCGTCGGGCGCAAGCCCTGCAAAGACGGAAGCCATCGGCAGATCAGCCCCAGAGCGCCTTGCGGACGCTCTTCGGCCATGCCTTCACGTCGAGGCCGTGATGATGGAACAGCGCCAAGGCAATGCGCTCGAGGCCGAAGCCGACGCAGGCCGTATGGGCGACGCTGCCGTCTTCGAGGTTCAGGCCCCACTTCAGGCCGAAACTGTCCTGATGGTAGTTGAAGCTCATGCAGGCGGTCGGCTTGGCGGTCGAGGTGATCGGGATCAGCAGCTCGAACTTCAGGTTCTGGTCGCGCTGGTTGTTGACCAGCATTTTGCCGGCGCGACCGAAGAACGGGTCGTTCGCGACATCGATTTCGACTTCAAGGCCGACCGACTTCATCATCTCGACGCCGCGATCCATCCAGCTTTGGCGGAATTCGGTGACATGCTGCTCGGTACCCATGCAGACATATTCGCGCATGCGGAACAGCTGCTGGCGAGCCGGATCCTTGGACGGCTCATGGCGGAAGCAATAGGACTGCAGGTCGTAGAGACCACCGCCCGCCGGCAGCTTGCCGCGCTTGGCAACCGTCGGATAGAGCGGATAGCAGGCGGCCGGCGTCAGCACGATTTCGGTCGCTTCCTGGCCCTTCGTCCAGTCGTCGCCGACTTCCATGCATTTCAGCAGGCTCATATGATCCATTTCACTGCCGCAGAAGCTGTGCACCGTGCCGGCGAGCTGCGGAAAGCTCTTCATGTAGCCGCTCTTCTCGAAGATCTCGCGGTTCATACCCGGGGGAAAGCGAATGGCTTCCGCGCCGTCGGCGCCGCCGAACTTGTCGATCAGCCGCTCGAAGGCAACGATGACATCTTCGAACTGGCCGCTGCGGCCATAGAGACCGTCAACGCCCGTCTCGATGAGAAGACCGGATTCGAAGAGGCGGTCGAGAAACGAATTCTGCATATCCATGGCGATTATCCCAGAAGGCTAGTGTCTTGCTTATGGACGAGCAGCATGGTCGACGTGTTGCCGAGAATGCGGTCGTTCGAGATCATCAGTTGAGCGGAATGTGCGTCGCGCAGGTGGCGACCGAGGCTGTAGGGTGTACCGTTCTTGTAGCCCATAATGCCGCAGATCAGCATGGCGTGGTTGATGATCGGCAGGATCATCTCCGACGATGCGATCTTGACGTTGTTCATGGCGACGGCAAAGGCCATCGAAGACAGCCGGTCGGCATCCGCCTTGGCTTCCTCATAGACCTTCAGGCCGGCCACGACATTCGACTTGACCATCTGCAGCAGGCTGGAGACCTCAGCCAGGCGCAACGCGCCGGGCGGCTGCTGGCCGGGCGACTTGCGGGCCGCGGCCCGAACGAAAGCCTGGGCGCGGGCAACGGCGTCGGCCGCGATCCCGTACCATACGCCGCTCCAAAGCAGGTGCGAGCTGGCCAGCATCGACTGTGCCGCGATCTCGGCAAAGGGTTTTGGTAGGATCTGTTCGGCCGGCGCTTCGCCTTTGAACAGGAAGCCGTCGGAACAGGTGCCGCGCATGCCGAGAGTGTTCCACTCGACGGTGCGATCGATCGTGTACTGGTCCTTCAGGAAAACGGTCAGAACCTGGTCGGACGATGCCGCGTCAGCATGGGCGCGCGAAGTGATCAGGATGGCATCGGCGTGTGCGCCGTAGGAGATGACGGTCGCGTCCTTTTCCAGGAAGCAGCGGCTGTCCTCGACGCGGATGGCGCAGATGCTGTTGCGCAGATTGCCGCCGATGCCGCCTTCCGTCGTGGAGGAGGCAAGCAGCAGCTGGTCGCGGGCAACGCGGCGCATGAATTCGCGATGCCAGTCGCTCGCCGCGCCATGTTCGACAAGGCTCGTCAGCTTGATGTGATGCATGGCAAAGACCATGGCGCTTGCTGCGCAGGCCTGGCCGAGGATCGAGCAGAGCTCGGCGATCTCGGTGATCGAGGTTCCCTCGCCGCCCAATTCCGATGCGATCTGGATCGACAGGAGCCTTTCCGCGCGCATGGCGTCGACCGCCTCGCGCGGAAACCGACCGTCGGCATCGACGGCGTCAGCATGTTTGGCCGCGATCGCTGCGACGCGCGCGGCACGGGTCGACAAGTCGTCCCTGGACGACCCGTTGTCCTCGGCCATCGTCATCGCGACGCTCATCAGGCGACCTTTCTGGAATTCAGGATCAGGTCCACCGTTTTTTCGATGGCAGCGATGCTGGCAAAGGATTTGCGGTTCAGCAGATTGTCCGGAAACTCGATGTCGAAGGCTTCCTCGATGCCGAGCATCAGCTGGACGGACGCAAAGGAGGAAAGTCCGGTTGCATAAAGATCCGCATCGTCAGCGATCTGGTCGACCGCGACAGGCAGGCCGCCAAACTTTACCAACAGTTCGCGAATGGTCTCATTCATCCCGTCATCCTCCGACAATCCAAGGCAGGAAATCTCACAAAGGGCGTAACAGCCCGCCATATTCTGAGTTGTCTTTTAGCGACGAAAACAGAAAATTCCGCTAAATGTCTTAGTTAAATATGGATAAGAGATTCAGGGCTAATTTTAGCAATGCGTACCATGAGGAAGCATTAGAACTTTCAATAATATACTGAAAGAGCTTTGTTTTTAGAATATGCGCCGAGGCTTTTGCAAGCTGCGCGGCAGAAGGGGAGACCACCCCATTCGCGGCCCGGTCGAAAAAATATAAGCAGAGCTTAGTTTTATTCCGGAGCGACCTAAAGCCATAGGTTGTCTAAGGAAAGCGCTCGTCGATTATTCGTGCGGGGGATAGATATGCTCAGCGCCGCGATAATCGGAAACGGAATAGCAGCCTTCGGCAACCTCGCGGACGGCGCTCTCGCCGATGACGGCCTTGCCGTGGCCGCCAGGGATATCGAGGATATAGGCGGGCTGGCACAGGCCTGAGATGCGGCCGCGCAAGCTTGCGACGAGTGCCTGGCCCTCCGCAATCGTCAGGCGGAAATGGCTGGTTCCCGGTGCGAGATCTGGATGATGCAGGTAATAGGGCTTGATCCGCGCCTCGACGAAGGCCCGCATCAGTGCTGCCAGCACATCGACATCGTCATTGACGCCCTTGAGCAATACCGACTGGCTGAGCATGACGATGCCGGCATCCACCAATCTGCCGCAGGCGGAGCGTGCCTCGTCGGTCAGCTCGCGCGGATGATTGGCATGCAGCGCCACATAGACCGACTTGCCGCTCGCCTTCAAAGCCGCGATCAGCGCGGTATCGATCTTCTGCGGATCAACGACCGGCACGCGCGTGTGGAAACGGACGATCTTCACATGATCGATCGCAGCCAGCCTTAGCATGATCTCTTCGAGCCGCCGCGGCGACAGGATCAGCGGATCGCCGCCTGTGAGGATGACTTCCCATATTTCGGTGTGAGCGCGGATATAGTCGAGCGCGCCGTCCAATGAATCCGCATCGAGCGTGCCCAGCCCCTGCGGCCCGACCATCTCGCGGCGAAAGCAAAACCGACAATAGACCGGGCAGACATGGACGGCCTTGAGCAAGACGCGATCGGGGTAGCGATGCACAATCCCCTCGACCGGGCTATGCGCATGATCGCCGATCGGATCGGCCCGCTCTTCCGGCGTCAAAACGAGTTCGGCCGCGTCGGGCACGAATTGCCGGGCGATCGGGTCTTCCGGATCGGCCCGATCGATCAGTTTTGAAACCGTGGGCGTCAGCGCAACCGCGTAGCGCGATGCGACGGCCTCCAGTGCGGCAACGTCGCGCCCCTCGAGCAGGCCGGCCTTGTCAAGATCGTCGACGGATTTGATCGGACGGATGACGTTCACGAACCATACTCCGTAACGGGCGCCCACAGCACCTGGTCGATCCGGGAGGCGCCTGTCGCCAGCATGACAAGCCGGTCGAAGCCGAGCGCGATACCGCTGGCCTCGGGCATGATCTCAAGCGCCTTCAGGAAATCCTCGTCGATCGGATAGGTCTCGCCGTAGATTCGGGCTTTCTCCGCCATCTCGATCTCGAAGCGACGACGCTGTTCGGCGGGATTGGTGAGTTCGCCGAAACCATTGGCAAGCTCGACCCCGCAGGCATAGAGCTCGAAGCGCTCGGCCACGCGCGGATCGCGCGCCGAGGGACGGGCAAGCGCCGCCTCCGATACCGGATATTCATCGAGGATCGTCGCCTTCCCGAAGCCGAGATTGGGCTCGATCTTTTCCACCAGCACACGGCTGAAGAGATCGGCCCAATGATCGTCCTCCGCAACGCGCAGGCCCGCGCGTTTCATTTCCAAGGCGAGATGCGCGCGATCCGTCGAGCCATCCGCGGCGACCGATGCAAGCAGGTCGATACTGGCATAGCGATCGAAAGCCTCGGCGACACTGATCCGGTCGATACCTGAAAACGGATCGACGAGGTGGCCGCGATAGGTCAGCACCTTCGCCTTCATCGTTTCCACAGCCAGGGCCAGGATGCGCATGCAATCCATCATCAGGCTCTCGTAGCTCTCGCCGGCGCGATACCATTCGAGCATGGTGAACTCCGGATGGTGCAGCGGCCCGCGCTCGCGATTACGATAGACATGGGCAAAGCAGGCGATGCGCTGCTCGCCGGCGGCCAGCAGCTTCTTGCAGGCGAATTCCGGCGATGTGTGCAGATAGAAGGGTGCGGCCTGTCCATCCGTCGTCAGCGCCTCGGTCGCAAAAGCATGCAAATGCGCCTCGTTGCCGGGAGAGACCTGCAGCGTCGCCGTATCCACCTCGATGAAGTCCTCGCGCGCGAAATAACCGCGCAGCGCCGCCTGGATCGCATTGCGCCCGATGAGGAAGGGGCGCCGATCCGCATGGACAGATGGGGTCCACCAGGGTGAGGCGCCTGCGCTCGTTGCCTTCATTGCAACCTTTCTTCGAGGGATCGGCCGGGATGGGGGTGGCTATTTCCCCGATTTTAGGTTAGTTGCGCCCCCAAGAAAACATCACAGACGTCTTGAGGAATATTTTCGACAGTCCTCTACGACGCAAGAAGCAGAGTTACAAGGAAGTCTTATGGTCAAGGTCATCGCCTCTTCCGTCCGCAAGGGCAACGTTCTCGACGTGGACGGCAAGCTCTACGTCGTTCTTACCGCCGCAAACTTCCATCCCGGCAAGGGCACCCCGGTGACACAGGTCGACATGCGCCGCATCGTCGATGGCGTGAAGGTTTCCGAGCGCTGGCGCACGACAGAGCAGGTCGAGCGCGCCTTCGTCGAAGACGTCAGCTTCCAGTACCTCTATGAAGACGGCGAAGGCTTCCACTTCATGAACCCTGCCACCTACGATCAGGTCGTCGTCGACGTGGAAACCATGGGCGACCAGAAGGCCTACCTGCAGGAAGGCATGTCCTGCATCCTTTCGATCCACGAAGGCATCCCGCTGGCGCTCGAACTGCCGCGCCATGTGACTCTCGAGATCATGGAGACCGAGCCGGTCGTGAAGGGTCAGACGGCATCGTCTTCGTACAAGCCGGCGATCCTGTCGAACGGCGTCCGCACCATGGTTCCGCCGCATGTTAGCGCCGGTGTGCGCGTCGTCATCGCAACGGAAGACAATTCCTACGTCGAGCGCGCCAAGGACTGAGTGCGGTCCCAGCCGATAAAATCAAAACGCCTCGGATGTTGCCACCCGGGGCGTTTTCTTTTGCAATCTCTGACAGGCGTTTCTGTCGATCGCTATCGCCGCGGCATCTTCGCACCGCCAATGGCGACGGGCTCGTGGAAACTTCTTCTCCTCGCCGCCGCAGTGGGCGTGATCGCGGCCGAGGGCCTGCTACGAGCGGCAGCGCCCACAACCGGTGGCACCAGCGCCTGCAGATGCAGGACCCGCGGGGACAGCACTTCCAGATAGGCTTCGGACCGGCCGATATAGACCATGGTCGTATCCTTCAGGTCAGCCAGTCCCTTAACCAGCCTTTCCTGGATATCGGGCTCAAGCCCTTCCAGCGTTTCGTCCAGCACGATCCAGCTCGGTTTTGCAAGCATGGCATGGGCGAAGCCAACGGCTTTCTGCTCGTCGGTATCTAGCATCCGATCCCAGCGCGCCTTGGTATCGAGCTTTCCCTTCAATCGTCCGAGGCCCACCTTATCAAGTGCTGCTTCGAGCTCCTCATCCTTATAGAGGGTGGCATCTTCGGGGAAGGACAGGGCTTCTCTCAAGGTGCTGCCCGCCACATAGGCTGTATGCGGAATGAACAGCATCTTCTCCATGGGCGGCAGGTCGATCTCGCCCTTGCCGCAATGCCATTCCCCTGCAAGCGACTGGAACAGCAGCTTGCGGTTCACGCCGTGATCACCGTTGACCATGACGCGCTCGCCCGCCGCAATGGTGACTGTGCCTTCCCGGATGCGGAAGCCGTTTTCCACGAGATCGTCTGTTGTCTTCGTGGAAATCTCCAGATCCTTGAGCGTCAGCGAATTGTCCGACGACTGCTGGATGGCGATCGTGTTCGGCATATTGGCATTGCCCTGATCCATATCGAGCACGGCCTGCCGGAAATCCGTGACACGCATCAGCGTCGCCCGCCATTCTGCGATCGGACCGAAGTTTGCGACATACCAGCGCAATGCCGTATTGACCTGGTTGAAGGCGCCGACAGCAACCATCAGCTGGCCGAGCGTAAGGCCGCCGGAGAAATAGGCGGGTGCAGCCACCAGGATCGGGATGACGAGAACCATCCAGCCATAGCTCGCCGAAACCCAGGTCAGGTTCGTGTTGGCAATCGCCAACTGGCGGATGATCGCTAGGACCGCGGAAATATCGACATTGATGCGCCGGCGCTCGTTTTCCTCACCGCCTGCGATCGTGATCGCCGACATGTGCTCGCTGGCATGCATCAGCGAAAAACGAAGCTCGGCCTCTTTGGAATAGCGTTCGGCATTGAGCCTCACCAACTTGCGGCCGACGACCTGGCTCAGGAAGGAGGCCGAAGCGGCGTAGAGGATTGCCGCCCAGACCATGTAGCCCGGGATGGAGAAGCTGCTCTTGCCGAAATGGAAGATGAAACCGGAAGAGAGCTGCCAGAGGACGCCGATGAAGCTGATGAGGAGAATGGTGGACTGCACCAGCCCGATCGCCAGGCTCGTCGAGCTTTCGGCGAGATTGCGCGCATCTTCATGCAGCCGCTGGTCGGGGTTGACACCGATCAGCCCGGACGAACTCAAACGCAGCGCGCGCTTCTTCTGGAGCCACTGGTCGACGAGGTCGCGGGCAAGGCCCTCGCGCATGTAGAGCGCGGCCATCAAGTTGAACCAGGCTTGAATAACGTTGAGAACCAGCAGCGAGCCGGCAATTATGCCGAAAACACCGAGCTGGTGGAAGAATGCCGGCAGGTCGCGCCGGGCAAGGGAATCGTAGAACGGGGCATTCCACTCGTTCAGCATGACCTGAACGTAGGCAGTGATGAAAATGACGGCAAACAGGGCAACGACGATCAGTATAAGCTTGACCCGCACACTGGAACTCCAGAAGGCGGAAAACATCATCCTCAGTCGATCGAGGGTGCTCAACTCATATCCGACGCGATCATCCCCCTGGATACTTGGCTTGGCTTGGGTATCAACGGCCATCAACACTTCCCTGCAATACTCATCCCCTCAGATAGTCATGGCCGTCACGCATGTCCATCCATGCGACACAGGAACGCTCGTAGCGCCAGCGATCCAGCCCTTGACCGCCTCCTCCTTCATCAAATGTGCGCCTCAAACCTTTAGGAAGTCTTCCAAACCGGTTCAGGACACAGGCCGGCACTTTCGCCGGTCTTTGGCTTCATCCGTTCCAGGTCAAGGTCGCCCCCCGACTTTGGCCCAAAGCCTTCCTCGAATACGCGAAGGGTATTTTACCGATCGCGAACCAACAACACCTGCTACTATAACCGAAAAGCTTGGCGATGGGAGACTTTCTCTCCCCTCAAAAATGCTTACTCCCGTAAGGGAAAGCACTAGCCTCTTTCTCCAGCCGACCGGGAAACAGGTTACATGAGCCAGCGAATCCCCTGTTGATTCGTGGCCCAGTCGGCGTTATCTATTGTTTTCCGTGGTGATTTGGCCGGCCGGCTTGCAGCCACGTTAAAAAATTCGCTAAAGGGCCGCGCGTGCGGACCGGTAGCGATTCTTGATCGCCGCCGGTTTTTTATTTTGTCGAGTGTTGCACAATGCCCATAAAGATCCCCGATACGCTGCCCGCTTTCGAAACGCTCCAGAACGAGGGCGTCAGGGTAATGACTGAAACGGTGGCGTTCCGTCAGGACATTCGCCCGTTGCAGATCGGGCTGCTCAATCTCATGCCGAACAAGATCAAGACCGAGGTTCAGATGGCGCGCCTCGTCGGCGCCTCGCCGCTGCAGGTCGAGCTGTCGCTGATCCGCGTCGGCGCCCACAAGGCAAAGAATACCTCGGAAGAACACCTGCTCGCCTTTTACCAGACCTGGGAAGAGGTGAAGCACCGCAAATTCGACGGCTTCATCATAACCGGCGCACCGATCGAGCTGTTGGACTATGAAGACGTGACCTATTGGAACGAGATGCAGCAGATTTTCGAATGGACCGAGACAAACGTCCATTCGACCATGAACGTCTGCTGGGGCGCGATGGCCGCGATCTACCACTTCCACAAGGTGCCGAAATATACGCTGAAGGAAAAGGCCTTCGGGGTCTATCGCCACCAGAACCTGAAGCCGTCCTCCGTCTATCTCAACGGCTTTTCCGATGATTTCGCCGTTCCGGTCTCGCGCTGGACGGAGGTTCGCCGCGCCGATATCGAGAAGGTGCCTGGCCTTCAGATCCTGATGGAGTCGCCCGAAATGGGCGTCTGTCTCGTTCAGGAGCAGGCCTGCAACCGGCTCTACATGTTCAACCATGTCGAATATGACTCGACCTCGCTGGCCGACGAATATTTCCGCGACGTCAACGCCGGCGTGCCGATCAAGATGCCGCACAACTATTTTCCGCACAACGATCCGGAGATCGCACCGCAGAACCGTTGGCGCAGCCATGCCCACCTGCTCTTCGGCAACTGGATCAACGAGATCTACCAGACGACCTCGTATGATCTCGAGAAAATCGGCAACGACCGGTCCTGATGCTATCAGGCGACCCCAGGGGTAGCGCAAACAGCCGCTACTCCTCGAAAGGCGAATTCATCAGGAAATCGACAACCGATGACGGCCTGCGGTAATCGGCCACGAATTTTTCGCCGAAATCGCGGGCGAAATTGTCATATGTCGTTTCCGGCTTCGTCTCGATAATGCAGCAGAAGCAGTCTGTGATCCGCTTCTTCATTTGCAGTCTCGGAAATGCGTCGAGGATTGCCTTCATCGTAGATGTCGGGATTTCATCGAACGCCCGCCCACCGAAATCCAGCCCTATTCCCGCCGTGCAGAGCGCGACTTCCGCCTCCTTGAACAGACCGATCGACGGAGTCGAATTGAGCGCCACGCTGTCCCAGATCAGTTGGGCTCGCCTCTCGTCGAAGCCGCGTTCGCGAACGAAGGTCCTGGCGACGTCGGCACCCTCGATCTCGAAACGCCTCGGCCCGGTCACGCTGTCGGTCAGGCCGATATCATGCAGCAATGTCCCGACGGCAACCACCTCCGCATCATGGTCGACATCCCGCAATTGTCCGAGTTGTGCCGCAAACAGCCACGAGCGGACCGCGTGATTGAAGAGATAGGGCGCGGAAATCGTCCGGGCATAATCCATGGACTGCGCAACCAGCGGCGTGTCGGGCACGACAACTCCGGCGAGGACTTTTGTCGGCACGGTATTCATCGCAATCCCTCCAAGGCACGCTTGCTGTTGGACTTAAGAATAATCGCCGACAGCGTCACTCCGATTGCACATTACCGGCGCAGTTTGCTCGTTCCGGGCAAGGCCGTATTCTTGACGACGAGACAATTGCGAAAAACGGCAAATAGAGGCAGGGTCCGAACACGAATTCAGCCAGGAATGGAACACGACCATGACGGAAAACACTTTGGAACGAGAAGTCTTCGGGAAAGCTGCGCAGGGAGAAACCGTCTATCGCGTCAAGATATCAGGCGGCGGCCTGACGGCGCATATCATCACCTGGGGCGCCGTCATTCAGGACCTGCGCCTGGACGGTCACGACGCGCCACTTCTCCTCGGCTTCGACAATTTCGACGACTATCCGGCCCACTCGGCCTATTTCAGCGCGACGCCGGGCCGTTGCGCCAACCGTATTGCCGAAGGTCGCTTCACGCTTGATGGACACACCTATCAGCTGGACCTCAACGAAAACGGCGTTACCCACCTGCACGGCGGGCACGACAACACCGCCAAGCGGAACTGGACCATCGTCGAACACGCCGCCGACCGCGTCGTCCTCAAGATCGTCGATGCCGACGGCCGCGGCGGCTATCCCGGCAATTGCACGATCCAGGCAACCTATTGGGTTCACGGCAACGGCGAATTCTCCATCACCTACGAAAGCACGACGGATAAGCCAACGCTCGCCAATCTCTGCCAGCACGCCTACTTCAACCTCGACGGCCGCGACGATGCGCTGGACCATGACATCATGATTGCCGCGGATCACTATCTGCCGACCGACGAAAGGCAGATCCCGACCGGCGACATCCCCTCAGTCGCAGGCACGCCCTTCGACTTCCGCGAAATGTCGCCGATGAAGCAGCGCTTCCAGGACGGCGAACAGGTCCTTTACGACCACAATTTCTGCTTCTCCGAAAAGCGCACTGCCAAGCGTTCGGTTATTCTGGCGCGCAGCAACAATTCCGGCGTTTCGCTGGAAGTGCGTACGACGGAGCCGGGCGTGCAATTCTATGCCGGCTTCAAGCTGAACGTTCCGGTACCGGGCCATGGCGGCCGCAGGATCGGGCCTTTTGCCGGCTTCTGCCTGGAAACCCAGATCTGGCCCGACGCCATCAATCACGAAGGCTTCCCCAATGCCGTCCTGCGCCCCGGCGAAGTGCTGCGGCAGGAGACGGACTACATCTTCAGCAAGAACTGATCCCCAAAAGTCACGAAATACTCCGGCCGGATGCCCAGCGTCCGGCCGTTTCGTTTTCCGCTGTCATCAAAAATTCGCTTGCGAATTGGTTCTAAATAGGTTCCATTATTAACCCATGGATAGAACCAGTTTGATAGCGGAGTTGAACAGCCGTGGCTTGCGGGACGAGACCATGACCGGTCCGCTCTACAAGCGGTTGGCTATGGCGCTGACGGGTCTCATCCAGGAAGGTCTCCTGAAGCCGGGCGCCTCCCTGCCGGGCGAACGGGATATGGCGGAAGCGCTGCAGCTCGGCCGCGTCACCGTTCGGACCGCCTATCGCGATCTGATGTCGTCGGGCGCGCTGGAAAGCCGCCACGGCAGCGGCACCTTCGTGTCGCAGAAGGTCGAACGCTTCGAACAACCACTCTGGCGGCTTTCGTCCTTTTCGGCCGACATGCGCTCCCGCGGACGCTCGCCGGCCGCAAAGATCCTGTCGCGCGTAATCGGCAAGCCGGCGCCGGAGGAAATCTTCCTTCTCGGCATCGGCATCGACGAACCGGTTCTGCGTCTCGACCGTTTGCGCCTGGCCGACGGCCTGCCGCTCGCCATTGAAAGAGCCGTCATTCCGGTCAAGTTTCTGGGTGAGGATGCGGCAGGCGAAGGTTCGCTCTATGATACGCTGAGCGAGAAGGGTTTTCGCCCCGTTCGCGCCCAGCAGAGGCTGACCGCGGTGACGCTCGATCCGTCGTCCGCCGCCATTCTGGATGTTCAGCCGGGCGCGCCGGCGCTGCTCATCGAACGCGTATCCCGCCTGGAAGACCAGCGCGTCGTTGAATACACCCGCTCGCATTATCGCGGCGATGCTTATGATTTCGTTGCAGAATTGAGAATTGGAGAAGACCTATGACCCAGTCCCTGATGCTGAAGGAAGCCGGCCAATCGCCCGAAGTGGTCGCAACCCTCCTGGAGAAGGAAAGGCCGGCTTTCGCCGAGATTGCCAGACTGTTTTCCTCCGCCAGACCGTCGGTCGTCACGACCGCGGCCCGCGGTTCCTCCGACCATGCCGCCACCTTTTTCAAATATCTCTTCGAAATCTCCTGCGGCGTTCCCGTCGCATCCGTCGGGCCGTCGATCGCCTCGGTTTATGGTTCGCAATTGCACCTGAAGGGCGGTATCCACTTCACCGTCTCGCAGTCCGGCGGCAGCCCTGACATCATCGCGCTGCAGGCCGCTGCCAAGCGCGGCGGCGCAACGACCATCGCGGTCGTCAACGTGACCGACAGCCCGCTCGCAAGGGAAGCCGACATCGTGCTCGACATGAATGCCGGGCCTGAAAAGAGCGTTGCCGCCACGAAATCCTTCATCGCTTCGGTCGCCGCTCTTTCCGGCGTGACGGCTGCGATTTCGGGCTCGAAGGAATTGAGCGACGGTCTTGTACGACTGCCCCAGGCGCTCGCCGGCACGGCCAGCATCGATGGCGCGGCCGTCGAAGAGGTGCTCTTCAACGCAAGCTCGCTCTACACCGGTGGCCGCGGACCTGCGTTCGCAATCGCGCTCGAATCCGCTCTCAAGGCCAAGGAGACCTCCGGGCTGCACGCCGAAGCCTTCTCGTTGGCGGAACTGATGCATGGCCCGATGCGCCTCGTGCAGCCGGGCTTCCCCATCATCGCCTTTGCGCCCGACGACGCCGCCTTCGCGCACAATGCCCAGGCGCTGGAGCGACTGAAGAGCCTTGGCGCCACGACTGTCTCCTTCTCCAGCACCCCGCTTCCTGGCATCAATCTTTCGATGCCGTCGACCGGCAACGGCCTTATCGATCCGCTGGTATCCCTGCTCTGCTACTATCGCCTCATCGAACAGGTCACGCGCCGCAAGGGCTTCGATCCGGATAAGCCGGCTAATCTTCTGAAAGTCACGGAGACCATGTGATGCAATACAAGGTCTTTAGCGGCGCTCGCATTTTCGACGGCGAGCGCTTCCATGAGGACAGCGTCCTTGTGACGGCAAACGGACGGGTGCAGGCGATCACCGCACCCGGCAATGCGCCGGAAGGCGCTGAGATCGTAGCGCTCGAAGGCGGCGTGCTCTCGCCGGGCTTCATCGACGCCCAGGTCAACGGCGGCGGCGGCCGCATGCTGAACGACGAACCATCAGCCGAATCCATGTATATCATCGCCGACGGCCATCGGCGCTACGGCACGACCGCCCTGCTGCCGACGCTGATCACCGATGTCGCAGCCGCAACGACGGCGGCAATCGAGGGTGCCATCGAAGCCGTCAAGGCCGATCGCGGCGTGGTCGGCCTGCATCTCGAGGGACCGCATCTGTCGCCAGCGCGCAAGGGCGCCCATCTTGCCGAACTGATGCGCCCGGTAGAAGACAGCGACGTCAAGGCCTTCATTCGCGTCCGGGAGGCGATCGGCACGCTGATGGTCACCATGGCCGCAGAGCAGGTAACACCCCGCCAGGTGCAGGCATTGAGCGAAGCCGGCGTCATCATCAGCATCGGCCATTCGGATTGCACAGCCGACGAGGCCGATGCCCGCTTCGATGCCGGCGCCCGCGGCGTCACGCATCTCTTCAACGCCATGAGCCAGCTCGGGCATCGCACCCCCGGGCTCGTCGGCGCGGCGATCGACCATCCGTCAACTTGGTGCGGCATCATCGCCGACGGCCATCACGTCGATCCGCGCGCATTGCGCACCGCCCTGCGCGGCAAGCGCGGCGAAGGCCGGCTGTTCTTCGTCACCGACGCCATGTCACTGGTCGGCTCAGACAAGGACAGCTTCACGCTGAACGGTCGAACCGTCTATCGCAAGGCCGGAGGATTCTGCTCCAAGGTCGTGCTCGCCGATGGCACGCTTGCCGGCTCCGATGTCGACATGGCGTCCACCATTCGCTACGGCGTCAGCATCCTTGAATTGCCGCTCGCCGAAGCGCTGCGCATGGCGACGTCCTACCCTGCCCGCTTCCTGCAATTGAAGGATCGCGGCCATCTGTCCCCAGGCGCAAGGGCCGACCTTGCCCATCTGAACGATGCGATCGAGGTAACGGCGACATGGATGGCCGGCGAAGCCTCCGCCTGATCCCAGCCCGAGCCGTTCGAAACCAGGAGATGACGGAATGACCGCAATCACCGATGCCTATTTCGCCAATCTCGTAGACCGGCTGGGTGTACTTCGCGAGACATTGGCCGAGCCGATGGCAAAGGCGGCTGCCGCGATCTGCGACGCTGCCCGTGCCGACCGGCGCGTTTACGTCTTCGGCACCGGCCATTCGCATATGCTGGCCGAGGAAGTACACTACCGGGCGGGCGGCCTTGCCTTCACCATCCCCGTTCTGGTGGGGTCGGCAATGCTGCACGAGGGCGCCGTCATAAGCTCCGTCTACGAGCGGACGGAGGGATTGGTGCGCCCGGTTCTGGAGCGATACGGCATGCAGCCGGGCGATGTGCTGATCATCGCCTCCAATTCCGGCGTCAACGCCGCGCCGATCGAGGCTGCGGACTATGGTCGCGAAATCGGCGCCAAGGTCATCGGCATCACCTCGGTTGCCTATTCGAGCGCAATCGCCAACGGCCGGCGCAGGCTCGCCGACATTGCCGACATAGTCTTCGACAACGGGCTTCCACCCGGCGATGCCGTGATCGATTTGCCGGGAAGCGATCTGAAGGTCGGGCCGGTCTCGACCGCAATCGGCGTGACCGTGCTCAACGCCGTCTTCGCCGAAGTTGCAGCCCAGCTTTCCAGCGACGGAAACCCGCCGATCTACCTTAGCGCCAACATGCCCGGCGCCAAGGAAATCAATCAGGCACTGGTCAAGAAGTACCGACCGCGCAACCCGCATCTTTGAGAGTTGCTCTGATATTGAAAAGGCCGGCGCAAGGCCGGCCTCGTCCAAATCAAGCTTGCGACGTTCCACCGCGCCCAGGTCAGTGCCCAGGTCAGGCCGCAGCCTCTTCGGCTTCGGCCTTCTTCTCGACCGGCTTTCGCCCCCTTCTCAGGATCACGTAGAAGACCGGGGTCAAGAACAGGCCGAACAGGGTTACGCCCAGCATGCCGGAGAACACCGCCGTGCCTAGTGACTGACGCATTTCCGCGCCGGGGCCAGTCGCGATCGCCAGCGGCAAGACGCCGAAAATGAAGGCGAACGCCGTCATCAGGATCGGCCGCAAGCGCAGATGGCTGGCTTCGACGGCGGCCTCCACCGCATCCTTGCCCTCTTCCTGCGCCTGACGCGCGAATTCCACGATCAGGATCGCGTTCTTCGCCGCAAGGCCGATCAGCACGATCAGGCCGATCTGCGTCAGCACGTTATTGTCCATCCCGCGCAGGTAGACGCCGATCAGCGCCGCCAAGACGGCAAGCGGCACGATCAGGATGATCGCCAGCGGCAAGACCCAGCTTTCATACTGCGCCGCCAGCGCCAGGAAGACGAAGATGACCGACAGCGCAAAGATATAGATCGCCGTGTTGCCGGTATGGGTTTCCTGATAGGCAAGCTCCGTCCATTCGAAGGTCGTTCCCGGCGGCAAGATGTTGCGCGCCAGTTCCTCCATCTTGGCAATCGCCGTGCCGGTCGCGACACCGGGCGCCGGATTGCCCTGCAACGGGACCGAGACATACATGTTGTAGCGCTGCACCAAGGCCGGACCGCTGGAATCCTGGATGTCGACAAGCGTGCCGAGCGGAACCAGCGCACCGGTCGCCGAGCGTACTTTCAGCGTCAGCACATCGTTGGGATCCATGCGGAACTGTTTGTCCGCCTGGGCGCGCACCTGATAGACACGGCCAAAGGCGTTGAAGTCGTTGACATAGGAAACGCCGAGGTTGATCGAGAGCGTATCGAAGATGTTCGGGATCGGCACGTTGAGCAGCCGCGCCTTGTCGCGATCGATCGCCAGGTAATATTGCGGGCTCGAATCGGAGAAGGTGGTGAAGACGCCCGTTAGACCCGGCGTCTGGTTCGCCGTCACCATCAGCTGCCGCGCTAAGCCGAGCGCGCGCGTCATGTTGGAATTATCGAGATCCTCGATCTGCATCTTGAAGCCGCCGGAATTGCCGACGCCACGCACCGAGGGCGGTGGAATGGCGATGATGAAGGCTTCCTGGATACTCTGCAGCTTTCCATAGAGTTCGCCGATGATCTTCGTCGCCGTATCGCCGTCCTTTAGGCGTTCCGAGAAGGGCTTGAACGGAGCGAAGACGACACCGGCATTCGAAGCATTGGTGAAGGTCGCGCCGCTGAACCCTGCGAATTCGACGGCATTGCCGACGCCAGGCGTTGCCTTGACGATATCGGCGACGCGTTTGACCACGGCATCCGTGCGTTCCAGCGATGCACCGTCGGGCAATTGCACGACGACGATCGCATAGCCCTGGTCCATGGTCGGAATGAAGCCCGAAGGCACCTTCGTGCCCATGAACCATGTCGCGCCAAGCAGGCACAGGAAGACGAGGAACGAGCAGGCGAGGCCGAGGAAGCTGCTCACCATGCGACGCACGATCCAGGAATAACCCCGGCTCATCCGATCGAAACCGCTGTTGAAACCGTTGGCGAGCGCCCGGCCGAAGCGGGAGAACGGATCCTGACGCAGCCGGTGATGATCATGCGCTCGCAGCAGGATCGATGCCAGTGCCGGCGAGAGCGTCAGCGAATTCAGCGCCGAAATCGCGGTCGCGATCGAGATCGTCACCGCGAACTGCCTGTAGAACTGCCCAGTGATGCCAGGGATAAAAGCTGTCGGAACGAAGACGGCGATGAGCACGAGCGAAATGGCGATGACGGCCGTTCCCACCTCGTTCATGGTCACATGCGCCGCTTCCTTCGGCGTCATCCCCTTTTCCAGATTTCGCTCGACGTTTTCCACCACGACGATTGCGTCGTCCACCACGATACCAATCGCAAGCACTAGGCCGAACAGCGTCAACATGTTGAGCGAAAAGCCGAAGGCGAGCAGGAATGCGAAGGTGCCGATCAGGGATACGGGGATCGCGATGATCGGAATGAGGGCGGTACGCCAGGATTGCAGGAAGACCAGCACCACGATGGCGACGAGAATGGCCGCTTCACCAATGGTCCGATAGACTTCGAAGATCGAGTCGGAGATGAACTCTGTCGTATCGTAGACGATGCGATATTCCAGCCCTGGCGGAAAATCTTTCGACAAATCGCCAATCATCCCCTTGATCTGTTTGGCGGTATCGAGCGCGTTTGTGCCCGGGCGAGCGAAAATGCCGAGCGCGACGGCCGGTTTATTGTCGAGATAGCTGTTGGTGACGTAATCCTGCGCGCCGAGTTCGATGCGAGCAATATCCTGCAGTTGCACCAGCCGCCCCGATGCCGTCGACTTCACAATGACATAGCGGAATTGCCGCGCGTCGGAAAAACGCCCTTCCGTTCGCACCGTATATTCGAAGGCATTGGCCTCGGTTGCCGGCGGAGCGCCGATCGAGCCGCCGGAGACCTGCACGTTCTGGTCCCGCAGCGATTGCACGACGTCAGACGACGTCATCTGATAGGCGGAAAGCTTTTCCGGATCGAGCCAGATACGCATCGAATATTGCCGCTCGCCGAAGATCTGCACGTCACCGACGCCTTCGAGGCGCACGAGCTGGTCGCGGATGCGGTTACGCGCATAATTGGAGACGTAGAGCTGGTCGTAACGGTCATTCGGCGACAGGAGATGGATGACCATCATCAGGTCGGGCGAACTCTTGTCCGTCGTCACGCCGAGGCGCTGGACCTCTTCGGGCAAGCGTGGCAACGCGATCGAGACGCGGTTCTGGACAAGCACCTGCGCCTTGTCGAGATCGGTTCCGAGCTTGAAGGTCAGCGTCAGCGACATGGACCCGTCTGACGTCGAGTAGGAGGACATGTAGAGCATGTCTTCCACGCCGTTGATCTGCTGCTCCAGCGGCGTTGCGACCGTATCGGCGATGGTCTGGGAGTCCGCGCCCGGATAGGACGTGCGCACGACGATGGTCGGCGGCGCGATCTCGGGATATTGCGAGACCGGAAGCTGCGTGTAGGCAATCGTGCCAACCACCAGCAAAATAATGGCGATGACCGACGCGAAGATCGGTCGGTCGACAAAGAAGTGAGCGAATCTCATTGCGCCGCTCCCGTATCTTCCGCTGCAGCCGATTCCGGCGGCGCGTTGGTGCGTTCCTTCGGCAGATCGGTCATTGTCGGCGTTACCTTGCCACCCGGACGGGCGCGAAGAATGCCGTTGACGATAATGGTCTCATCGCCGGTCAGACCGGAACGGATGACACGATATCCATAAAGCCTCGGCCCGAGACGGACGGACTTCGTGCTAACAGTGCCGTCCTGACCGACGACGAAGACCACACGTTCATTCTGGTCCGAACCGATCGACTCATCAGGAACGAGGACCGCGCGGTAGGTATTTGACCCGGAAATATCCACGCGACCGAAAAGACCCGGCTGCAATACGAAATCCGGATTGGCGAAGCTGGCGCGGACACGCATCGTGCCGGACTCCGAATCGACGCGGTTTTCGGCAAAGTCCAGCTTCCCCTTGAAGGTCGTTCCAGCTGCATCGCCGATGCGCACGGTAACATCGAGGCCGCCGCCACCCTGTTGAAGGTCGCTGCCGCGAGAGCGCGCGGTTGCCGCATAGTTCAGCATGCGACGTTCATCGACATCGAAGTAGAAGTCGATCGGGTCGAGCGCGACAATGGTCGTCAGCACCGTTTGATCGGCCTCGACGAGATTGCCGGTCGAAATCAGATGACGATCGATGCGCCCGCTGAGCGGCGCGGTGATCTTGCTGTAGTCGAGATCGAGCTGGGCACGCTCCAAAGCCGCTTGCGATCCACGAACATTCGCCTGGCTTGAGAGCAGGTCACGCCGGCGGTCATCAAGGGTGGAAGCCGATTGGCTACCGGTCTGCGACAGGGACTCTGTACGGGAAAACTGCGCCTGGGCGTAGGTCAGTGCCGTATTGGCTATTTCCAGCGTCGCCTTTGCTTGATTGAGCGCCGTTAAAAAGGGCCGCTGGTCGATGACGAAGAGTAGGTCGCCCTGCTTGACCAGCGCACCATCGCTGAAGTGAATCTCCTGTAGATAGCCCCCCACCCGCGAGCGGACCGAGACCTCTTCCCGTGCCTGGAAGCGACCAATGAACTCGTCATTGTCGACCACGTCGCGAACGACAGGCTTGGCAACGGTGACGGGAGGAGGTGGGGCATTCTGGGCAAGAACGGCCGAATTCAGGATAAGGGCGGTAGAAAAACCAAGCAGCGTAGATCTCAAGACATCAGGCTTCATGCGTATCCCCTTTGCAAGCAGCCGGGAGCATAATTCCCGGCACCATCGACGACATGCAGTCTATTTCGATCCGAGGACAATCAACGCACGTAAGGCCAGCGTCAGCACCAGTTCAAACGTCAATGGTGTTAGCGGCTGAAAATCAAATTCTTGAAAATTATGTATTTTGCTTCCTGACCCCCAAGAAGCAAACGCCTCGATCGCATCTGCGATCATGCGCATTCTTTGACCGAAGTAAATAGGAAAGCGAGCCGATTGCCGGCACCGGCCTCGGTGATCCGCTGGTGTCTAAGCCTGAAAAACCCGCAATTCCGAGGGCACGGCGGCAAGCTGTCCGGTCCTGCGGCTGGCGGCATATTTCAGTGTTTCGCGGACAACGCGCGGCGTGATGGGCTTATGCACGACGCCGAGGGTCCCCTCCACGCCCCCTGACACGGCTTCGGGATTGGCGGTCATGAAGATGACGGCGATGCCTTTTTCCGCGAGCTTTCGGCCGATTTCGGGACCGGTAGCGCCATCGGACAGATTGATATCTACGAGGGCTATATCGGCCAGCGGTGCCGCTGCCAGCGCCCGGTCCGCGCTGTTGGCGATCCCGACGACATCGAGGCCGCAGCTCGTGACAACATCTTCAAGATCGAGCGCGATCAAAAATTCGTCTTCGACGATTAGTACTTTCTGATTCACAACTACATCCTTCCGCCGGCGACGCACGACCTCTGCCGACATGAGGCAAATTCGCTTCGGAAATGACCTGCCTAGAGGTCCATATGGCTATGCAGCGTAATCTGATATAGCGGAAAATGTTCCATCGGGAAACATATTTTCGTTGATTAACCGCCTGTTAACTATGAAGAATCGGGATTTCAGCCTTCGAGCTCTTCCCTGAGCATCTCCAGCTCCAGCCATTCTTCCTCCATTTTGATCAGGCTGTCGCGAAACTTCTCCATCTCGGCTGCAAGCCTGTTGAAGGTCGTGGGATCCTTGGTGAAAAGGGCAGGATCGGCCATCTTTTTCTCGCGCGCGGCAATCTCCGCCTCCGCCTTGGCCATCTCCTTCGGCAGGTTTTCGAGCGCGAATTTCTGCTTGAACGAGAGCTTTCCCTTACCCTTGGAAGCGTCGGCTACCGGCGCCGTCGTGTCGGATGCCTTGGGCTTTTCGGCGGCCTTCTCGGCCTTCCTTCGCTCGTCGGCGGCACCCTTGCGCTGCGCCAGCATGTCGGTATAGCCGCCGGCATATTCGATCCAGCGTCCATCGGGCGCGTCGGGATTGGCCGGCGCAATGGTCGAGGTCACGGTGCGATCGAGAAAATCGCGATCGTGGCTGACGAGGATGACAGTGCCGCTGAAACCGGCAACGATTTCCTGCAGCAGATCCAGCGTCTCGATATCGAGATCGTTGGTCGGCTCGTCGAGGATCAGAAGGTTCGTCGGCCGCGACAGGATGCGTGCCAGCATGAGACGCGCCCGCTCGCCGCCGGAAAGGTTCTTGATCGGCGTGCGTGCCTGTTCTGGCTGGAAGAGAAATTCCTTCATGTAGCCGGTCACATGGCGCTGTTCGCCATTGACCAGCAGGTTTTCGCCGCGCCCGTCCGTCAGGTAATTGGCAAGCGTATCGTTCGGATTCAGATCCTCGCGCTTCTGATCGAGCGTCGCGATTTCAAGATTGGTGCCGAGCTTGACCGTCCCGCTGTCAGGCGTGAGCTGGCCGGTCAGCATCTTGAGAAGCGTCGTCTTTCCCGCACCGTTCGGCCCCACCAGACCGATGCAATCCCCTCGGTGGACGCGGATCGAGAAGGGCGCGACGATCGTCCGGTCGCCATAGCTCTTGACGATCTTCTCCGCCTCGATGACCAGCTTGCCGGATTCCTGCGCATCCGAGGCCGAGGCCTGCACCGAGCCTTGCGGCCCCTTGTGCCCGCGATACTGCGCCCGCATGCCCTGCAGCTCACCGAGGCGGCGCATGTTGCGTTTGCGCCGGGCCGTCACGCCGTAGCGCAGCCAATGTTCCTCGCGCTCTATCGCCTTGCCGAGCTTGTGCTGTTCCAGCTCCTCGGCCTCCAGCACTTCGTCGCGCCAGGCCTCGAAGAAAGCAAATCCCCGGTCGAGCCGCCGTGACGTGCCGCGATCCAGCCAGACGGTCGCGGTCGAAACCTTTTCCAGAAAACGGCGGTCGTGTGAGATGAGCACGAGAGCGCTACGCGTCTTCTGTAGCTCGCCTTCCAGCCATTCGATAGTCGGCAGGTCGAGATGGTTGGTCGGCTCGTCCAGCAAAAGGATATCCGGCTCCGGCGCCATGACGCGTGCCAGGGCCGCCCGGCGCGCCTCGCCGCCCGATAGCATCGTCGGGTCTTCCTCGCCCGTCAGGCCGAGATGAGACAGAAGGTAGGTGACGCGATAGGGATCGTCACTCGGGCCGAGCCCGGCCTCGGCATAGGCGGCGACCGTCTTGTGACCGGAAAAATCGGGTGCCTGCTCAAGATAGCGCACCGTCGAGGAAGGATGGCGGAAGACTTCGCCCGACTGGGCTTCGACAAGGCCTGCGGCGATTTTGAGAAGCGTCGATTTGCCGGAACCGTTGCGGCCGACGAGGCAGATCCTGTCGCCCGGTTCCACCTGCAGGTTGGCGCCGGCCAGCAGCGGCGCACCGCCGAAGCTCAGGAAAACATCATCGAGTTTCAGAATGGGGGGGGCCAAAAATCAGACTCCGGAAAGATCATAGGGGCGCGCAAGGATGATTGCCCTGCCGCTTGCCAGCGAAAAGCGCACGGGGCCCTCCGCCACATTGGAAATGGTGCGCGACGAGCCGAAGGGCAAATGGAAATCCATGAGCGGATAGCGCGCATTGTGAATGAAGAGGCCTTTGAGCTCGCTGAAACCCGGAACGGAAAACAGGCTCCCGGCCGGCAGGTCGAGCTCGATTTCGCCCGCAAGTAGCGGCACCGCCTCCTCTTCGCCCGACGTCAGCAGCATGTCGAAACCCAGCTCGGCGAGGCTGACAGCATAAAGCAGGTGCTGCAGCGCATGATCGGAGCGCGGGCCGCCAAGCGCGCCGGCAAGGATGAGCCGCTTCGCACCGCGATCGATCGCCTCCGAAACGGCGATCTCGCCATCCGTAGCCGCCTTCGCCGCAGGATAGGGCTGCTTTAGAACCTCGGGAAAAGCACTATCGAGATCAGGCGAGGTCGAGTCGAAATCGCCGACCCACAGTTCCGGCGTAATGCCGAGCGCCGCCGCATGCCTCATGCCGCCGTCGGCAGCGATGAAGCGGCTGCCCGAAATGGCTGCGCGCAAGCGGTCGGTCAACCGCAATTCGCCGCCGAGCAGGATTGTGAAGGTGGATTGGCTCATGCGCCAAGCCCATAGCTCAAAGTCAGCCCCTCAGGGAAGAGCCAGCCGCGCAAAGGACGGGATCAGTCGTCACTTTCCTTGATCCGACCACGAAAAGCTTCCTCATAGCCGCCGACGAACCGGTTGAAGAGCTTTGAGAACGCCTCAATGTCCTCTGCCGGCCAATCAGCGACGACGCCTTCGATGACCGACATTTTCTGCGCCTGGATTTCTGAGAGCAATCGCTGCCCAAGCGCCGTCATGACGACCACGATGCGCCGGGCATCGGCCTGGGATGCCTTGCGGCGCAAAACGCCACGGCTCACCATGTCGGCGACTATGCGGCTGGCGCGCGACGGATCGATGCGCAACACCTCGGCGATGGTGCCGACCGTGACCTCGCCATTTGTCTCGGCCCGCCGGACGGCGTCAAGTACGTCCAGATTGGAAAGCTCCAGGCCCGGCGCGACATTCTGGATGGCAAGACGGCCGATCATGCGGCGTCCCGTCATCAGGCGCATCCGCGTCATCACCTCGCCGATCCGAAGGATATCCTCCTCGACCGGCTGGTTTTCATCAATTTCTCGTGTGCTCGCCGCTGCTGTCATAATTCGACCATACCAGAGCTGTGCGAGGATGAAAACATGCAATTCGCATTAAAGTGTCATTGACACTTATATGCTATTAGCACATATATAAGCGACTTCAGATCGGATAATTGCTCCCATGGATATGCAGACTGCGCCCGCGCCGCTCGTGGCGGATCCCCGTCGGCGGCTCATTCTCTTTTTCTTCCTGATGACCGCGATGTTCATGGCGACGCTGGACAACCAGATCGTCTCCACCGCGTTGCCGACGATCGTCGGCGAGTTCGGGCACCTCGAGCGCTTCGGCTGGATCGGATCGGCCTATCTGCTTTCGCTGAGCGCCGTCATGCCGGTCTATGGTAAGCTCGGCGATCTCTTCGGCCGCAAATATGTGATGATCACGGCGATCACCATCTTCACGGTCGGCTCCGCGGTCTGCGGTCTTTCCGTCTCCATGAACACGCTGATCGCGTCGCGCGTCCTGCAGGGCCTCGGCGGCGGCGGCATTCTCGTCTCGATCTTCTCGATCAATGCCGATCTCTTCGAGCCGCGCGAGCGCGCTCGCTACCAGAGCTATTCCAGCCTTGTTCTTATGGCCTCTGGCGCAATCGGCCCCGTTCTCGGCGGCACCATGAGCGACCTCTTCGGCTGGCGTTCGATCTTCCTCGTCAACGTGCCGATCGGCTTCATCTGCCTCGCCGGCCTGATCACCATGCTTCCCTTCCGCAAGCCGGCCCGCAAGCCGAAGATCGACTATGCCGGCGCTATCCTGCTTGCCCTGACCACGACAAGCATCGTGCTTGCCGCCGACGGCAGCGAACTCTTCGGCTCCCTCTTCTCTGCCCCCACACTTGCCATCATCGCCGGCGGCGTCATCTGTGCCATCGCCTGGGTCCTCGTCGAAAGGCGGGCTCCGGAGCCGATCGTCCCGATGTCGCTCTTCCGCAACCCGACCTTCAGCCTGCTGCTGATCATTTCTGTCACCAGCGGTGCGGTCGCAATCGGCATGGTCAACTATTTCGCCCTCTTCCTGCAGACGACGACGGGCCTCTCGCCCTCCATGGCCGGCCTGCTCTTCATCCTGTTGACCGGCGGCATCGTCTGCGGCTCGCTTTCCGCCGGGCGCATGATTGCGGCAGCCGGCCGCTACAAGCCCTTCGCCATCGCCAGCGCCAGCTGCAGCATGATTGCCTTTGCCTTCATGTCCCAGGTGCATGCCGGCACGCCGATTTTCCTGATCGGCGCTCTCATGCTGCTTCATGGCATCGGCATCGGCCTTGCCCAGCAGGTTCCGGTTATCGGCGTGCAGAATGCTGCGGCCAACCGCGACGTGGGGGCCGCAACAGGCGCCGTGACACTGTCGCGCATGGGCGGTGCCTCCATCGCCATCTCGATCTATGGCGCGATCATCGCCGCAAAGCTCGGCGATATCGGCCTGTCGATCCCTGGCGTCAGCAATATCGAGGAACTGACGCCGAAGATGATGGCCGCTCTGCCGGATGCGACACGCGAGGCGGTTGCCAACGCCTATGCCGCAGCCTTCAGCCCGCTGTTCATGACGGCTGCCGCCACCTGCCTGATCGGCCTGGTGACCGCAATCTCGCTCAAGAATGTACAGCTCCCGGGCGCTTCGAAGAAGCTGGACCCGGCCGCGGCCGCACACGCGGCAGAATAAAGGCTGCGATTCCTGCCGGAGGGGCGCACTTGCGCCCCTTGCTGTTTGCCCATGCCAGTCGGGAGACAGAAACGCCGTTGCGGCTCGATTACTAAGCCAGCGGCATGATCCCCATCGCTCCGCCTCCTCAGCACCCATCCACATCACTGGCCTATCGTTTTTGTCCAGATTGAAGCCAATGCGGCAAGCTGCCTCGATTTTCGCCATAATTTCATTGTTGCGAGGGAGCGGGATCCAGAACGACATGCTTGCCAAAATACAACGGCGCCACATTTAAACAGAGTCTCGCTATGCAACCGATGCTGAAATCAGCTAGAGCAAGAGGACCGATACCACCCGGAGGGCGGAACGATAGCCGAGGTGGATTGAATCTTTGACGAAGCGCGGCGACGATCGGCACGACCCGGCGCTCTGTCGGTGTGAATACGAGATGAGTGGCAAACAGGCACTGACGCAGACGAAGCCTACCCTATCGCGATCATCCGGCTTCGCGCGGCAACGCTTACGCACGGTATTCGCGCGACGTCTTGCCATCGTGCTTGTCGCAGGCGGCATTCTCAACAGCTGCCAGTCGCTGGTGGACCAGTCCTACCAGCCGAACGTTTCACCCTCCTCGACGCCGCAGATCGTATCCGAAGTCCAGAAGAACGACCCGCGCGCCCAGATGGGAGCCCGCGAGCACCCCCGCATTCTCGCCAGCTACGGTGGCGAATATAAGGATACCAAGACCGAACGGCTCGTTGCCCGTATTGCCGGTGCATTGACCAGCGTCTCTGAAAATCCGCAGCAATCCTACCGCATCACGATCCTCAATTCCCCCGCGATCAACGCATTCGCGCTGCCTGGCGGCTATCTCTATGTGACCCGCGGCCTGCTGGCACTGGCAAACGATGCGTCCGAAGTCGCCGCTGTCCTTTCGCATGAAATGGCGCACGTGACCGCGAACCACGGTATCGAGCGGCAGAAGCGCGAAGAAGCCGAAGTCATTGCGAGCCGCGTCGTTGCCGAGGTCCTCTCGAGCGATCTCGCCGGCAAGGAGGCGCTCGCGCGCGGCAAGCTGCGGCTTGCCGCATTCTCCCGCCAGCAGGAACTGCAGGCCGATGAGATAGGCATCCGCACGCTCGGCGAAGCCGGCTACGATCCCTATGCGGCGGCGCGCTTCCTGGATTCGATGGAAGCCTACAGCCGTTTCATGTCTGCCAATTCGGATGCCGACCAGAGCCTCGACTTCCTTTCGAGCCATCCGAGCACGCCGCAACGCATCGATCTCGCGCGCCAGCATGCCCATGAATTCGGCGAACAGGGCAAGGTCGGCGATACCGGCCGCAACTACTTCCTCGACGGCATCGACGGCCTTCTCTATGGCGACAGCCCGGAAGAAGGCTATGTCCGCGGCCAGACCTTCCTGCATGGCGGCCTCGGCATCCGTTTCGACGTCCCGCCTGACTTCCGCATCGACAACAAGGTCGAGGCTGTCCTGGCGACCGGCCCCGGCGACATAGCGATCCGTTTCGACGGCGTCGCAGACACCGACAACCAGACCCTCACCAATTATATCTCGAGCGGCTGGGTCACCGGCCTCGACCCTTCGACGATCAAGCCTTTGACGGTCAACGGCATGGAGGCGGTGACCGCACATGCTTCCGCCGACCGCTGGGATTTCGACGTCACCGTTATCCGTGACAAGGCACAGATCTTCCGTTTCCTGACGGCCGTGCCGAAGGGAAGCCCGGCGCTGGAGCAGACGGCCGATGTCTTGCGCGCGAGCTTCCGCCATATGACGCCCGATGAAGCGGCCTCCCTGAAGCCGCTGCGCATAAGGGTTGTGACAGTGCGTCCCGGCGATTCCATCACCACGCTCGCCGCCCGCATGATGGGTACCGATCGCAAGCTCGATCTCTTCAAGCTGATCAACGCCTTGCCGACAGGTGCGAACGTCGCGCCGGGCGACCGTGTAAAGATCATTTCGGAATAAAAAGAGGTCCGGCAGAACCGGACCTCAAGGCATCGTGCTGACATTTTAAGTAAATTGGATGCTCAGGCGTATGCGGCCATGCGCGGGTCGGCGTTGACCAGCGCGCTGCGCAGCTTTTCCATGGCCCGGCTCTCGATCTGGCGGACACGTTCCTTGGAAATGCCGAGGTCGGCGCCCAGTTCCTCGAGCGTTGCGCCGTCTTCGGCCAGGCGTCGGGCGCTGATGATGCGCATCTCGCGTTCGTTGAGATGCTTGAGCGCCGATGCAAGCCATACGCGGCGACGCTCTCCATCGATCATGTTGGAAACCTGCTCATCGGGAAGCGGCTCATCGCTGACGAGGAAATCCATGCGCTCCGCGCTCTCAGCATCACTTGATATCGACGGCGCCTGCAGGGAAGCGTCGTTGCTAGAAAGCCGCGCATCCATCACCTGAACGTCGGCAAGGCTGACGCCGAGTGCTGCCGCGATTTCCTGATGGATGGATTGAACGGTGAGATGTGTGTCGCCCCTGGCGAGCTTGGCCCTCAGCCGACGCAGATTGAAGAACAGTGCCTTCTGCGCCGAACTCGTGCCACCGCGCACGATCGACCAGTTCCGGAGGATATAGTCCTGTATCGACGCGCGGATCCACCAGCTCGCGTAAGTGGAGAAGCGGACCTCCCGCTCCGGCTCGAAGCGTGCGGCAGCCTCGAGGAGCCCGACATAGCCTTCCTGAACGAGATCGCTCATGGGCAGGCCGAAATTGCGGAACTTGCCCGCCATCGAAATGACAAGGCGCATATGCGCCGTGGCGATCTTGTTGCGGGCGCTCCGGTCTTCATGATCCTTCCAGCGGATCGCGAGATCATGTTCCTCGTCGCGGCCAAGGTAAGGGGCAGCCATTGCAATCTTGATCATGCGCCGATCTGCAGACATGGCCTTCATAATGCATCTCCCTGAAATTCGGCTTCCGCCCTTCCGGCGGTAAGGCAACAAAAACCCGTCCCGAACATCGCTGGCCGGGTGAAAAAGCTCTGAGTTGGAATGCTACGGGGGCCTCTTTCGAGACCCCGGATCGACTATGTTTTCAAATCGGCCTTGCCGAAGCGATCTTTCGAACCATGTATCTCCAGACCGCTGGGAGGCTTCAGGTGAAAACGCATGAACCGTCCTCTCGCATATCGACTGAATTCTTCTGATCGCAGCGAAACCCTGCAACCAGTCGCAGTTACGATGTGTTAACGCGGCTCCCAGAAAAAAGTTCCAATAAAAAACCCGGCTCAAGGCCGGGTTTTTTGAAGAAAGAAATGCGAGTGAAGCTTATGCAGCTTCTTCCTGGGAATCGTCTTCCTCGATCGTCTTGCCGCGCTTCGGACCCTTGTTGAGGTTGGTCTCGACGATACGGACAGCTTCGGTTTCCGACATCTTGTTCACAGCAGCGATTTCACGCGCCATGCGATCAAGCGCAGCTTCATAGAGCTGGCGTTCGGAATAGGACTGCTCCGGCTGGTTCTCGGCACGATAGAGGTCGCGAACGACTTCAGCGATCGAGATCAGATCGCCGGAATTGATCTTTGCATCATATTCCTGCGCACGGCGGGACCACATGGTCCGCTTCACGCGAGCCTTGCCCTGTACAACCTTCAACGCACGCTCAACGAAATCGGTCTCGGAAAGCTTGCGCATGCCAATGCTCATGGCCTTGGCAACCGGGACCTTCAACCGCATCTTGTCCTTTTCGAAGTCGATCACGAAGAGTTCAAGCTTCATGCCCGCGACTTCCTGCTCTTCGATAGCGGTGATCGTGCCGACACCATGGGCCGGATATACGATCGCTTCGCCCATCTTGAAGCCATGGCGTACTGCTGCTGGTTTTTTCTGCTGGGTCGTCATTCTTTTCAAAAACTCCCTGTTACGCACCCGGAAAAATCCGGGGCCGGGTCAGTCAGGCCCGGATGAGACGGTAATACCGTCGGGTAACTTCATTCTGGTCCAGCCAGACGCACGCAAAAAGAAAACTATCCATCGTGATCAGAGACCCGACAACTCAAAGGGCTGATATGTCAAGGAAACCGCGTGCGGATTGGTTATTTGCTTTCGTGATGACTTGGGGCATTCGTTGCCGCATTTGGATCAGTATGAGGAGGCTATCACAAAAAACTGAGGAAATCAATAATTTGCTTTCCCCATGCCCAATGAGCCACCGCGGCCACGCTGCCGCGTTTCCCGATCATGGAGCTTTATATATTGATCTGAAGCCGCTCCAACAAGGCTCAGAGCCTCGCCTTAGCGGGCTAATCAGTCGCCGGTACCGGGCTTTGCAGAGAAGTACTTCTCGAACTTACCCTCTTCGCCATCTAGTTCTTTGGCTTCCGGCAGCGGCTCGCGCTTGACGGTGATGTTCGGCCAGATGGAGGCATATTCGGCATTGACCTTGAGCCACTTGTCGAGACCCGGCTCCGTATCCGGCTTGATCGCCTCGGCAGGACATTCCGGCTCGCAAACGCCGCAATCGATGCATTCATCGGGATGGATGACGAGGAAATTCTCGCCTTCGTAGAAGCAGTCGACCGGGCAGACTTCGACGCAGTCGGTATATTTGCAGCGAACGCAATTGTCAGTCACGACATATGTCATGAGGCACTCCAGGATCGTGGTTTTCCGGGAACGGGCAACCTGGAACGTCACGCCTTTTTCCCGGGAGCCGAAGCGGGCATGGCGATGCTGGGATGCATGGTCAATGCCAGCCGGCAGATTGTCAGCAGGTTGCCCGTGAGGTATCGGCTTTGTCGGCGAATTTCAAGGACAAACAATCCCGAAATCCGATCGGGCACGACAGACTTTTCTAATCGTCGTCGGACATCAGCCGATCGATGGCACGCCGCTCCCGTTTGGTGGGGCGTCCGGCGCCCGGCGCGCGCAAGGCCTGCTCGAAAGGCGTGAGGCGTTTTGCCTCATCGGGCGGCGGCGTCAGGTCCTCGTAGAGCAGCTTGGCTTCCTCGAAGGGCCCGCGCCGCGTGCCGGGCTGGCGCACGATAAGGACAATGTCGCGACGCTCGAGCGAAAGCTCGATGCGATCGCCAACCTTGACACCGTAGCTCGACTGGACGATCCGCTCGCCATTGATGCGCACATGGCCGCCCTGGACGCAGGCTTGTGCAAGCGAGCGGGACTTCACCATTCGGGCAAAGAACAGCCACTTGTCGATGCGCTGGCGCGAACCGGAAGATGGCTGCCTTTCGTCCGTCATGGCTATTTCTTCATCTGCTCCTTCAGGGCAGCGAGCTTGGCGAAGGGTGAATCCGGATCGATCGGCTTTTCCTTGCGCGGCGGCTTGGCTTCGAAGCGCAGGGGCTGCGAAGAACCGTTGCGATTGTTGTTGCGATCGTTCCGGTCATTGCGATCCTTGCGGTCGCCGCGATCCTGGCGCTCGTTGCGGTCGTTTCTCTCCGAGCGATTGCCATGCGGCTGAGGACGTCCGCCTTCGCGATTGTCGTTGCTGCGCGGTCCGCGATTGTCGCGGCCTTCCCGGTTTTCGCGGCCGCCCGCCTCGTTCCGTTCGCCGCCGCGGCGGTTGCCGTTATGCCCCTGGCGCTGCTCCTGCTGACCCTGTCCCTGGCCTTGGCCCTGATGGCCACGGCGGTCGCCGTGTCCACGAGCCTGGCGCTGGTTGTTATCGCCACGACCGCCGAGACGCCAGAGCAAGACCGGCTTCGGCTCGACGGGCTCTGCGGAAACCGCGTCAGCGCCCGGCAGATCCGCTGAAGCTTCAACAGCCATGGGCGCGGCAACTTCCTCCGCGGCAGGCTCTTCGACGGCCGGTACTGCAGAAACGGTTTCTGCTGCCTGTTCCTGCGCCGGCTCTTCGCCAGCAGCGTCGGCATCGTCGTCATCCGATTTTTCGGCTGGCTCCTCGGTCGAGGCGACAGCCGGCGTCACAGGGGCTGCGGACGCGTCCTGGGCAGAAAGATGCGCGGCAGCCTCTTCCGGCTTGACGGCATCGGCGCGGTAGCCGAGGCCCTTCAGAATTTCTTCCATGTCCTCCAGCGTCGCGCCAAGGATCGAAAGCATCGCCGTGGTCGTGGTGAAGCGGCGGCCGTCATAGGCGCCGTCAGGACGCGAGGCCTGGCCCGGCTTCCACTGCAGGAGCGGACGGATGATATCCGCAAGCCGCTCCAGGATATCGATGCGCACGGCGCGCTTGCCGAGGAAACGGAAGCCGGCCAGCTTGTAGAACATACGCTCATAGGTCGGGTCCGTCACGACGGACGTGCGGCCAGCGGCGAGAACCGGAATGAGGTCGCCATAGCCCGGCTTGTCGAGCCCGTCGTTCTTCAGCGCCCAGAGCAGCGTGATGAGCTCGGCCGGAGCCGGCTTCAGCAGAGCCGGAACGAAGATATGGTAGGCGCCGAAACGGACGCCGTAGCGGCGCATGGAGGCGCGCGCGTCCTGATCGAGCGACTTGACCTCTTCGGTCACATCGCGGCGGAACAGCACGCCGAGGTTCTCGACCAGTTGGAAAGCCAGCCCCTTTGCGAGGCCCTGCAGGTCTTCGGCGCGCGACAGATCGTCGAGCGGCTTCAGGATAGTGCTGACATGATGGTTGACGAAGCGCTCGATACGAGCAGCCACGTGATCACGCGCATTGCCGGTCAACTGTTCGTCGGCCAGAAGCAGGACGCGCGGACGCATGATGTGATCGCTGCCCGAAAGCCGCGCCACGGGATCGCCAAGCCAGCGCACGAGGCCATCGGCGCTGATCGCCAGATCGCTGTTGCCGGCAGCATGAAGACGCGCGGCGCGCGCCTCGAACTCCAGCGCGAGCGCCTTCTGCGAAGCAGCCTGGACAGCCTTGGCGTCCGGCCCCTCGGCGCCTGAGACCGGCGTGAACCGGAATCCAGCCAACTGTCCCACATGATGCCCCTCTACGAAGACATCCCCATTCACACTGATTTCAGCTTCCAGCATTGCATTCTCTCTCAGGCGCTTCATGAGCACAGATGTCCTGCGATCAACAAAGCGTTTCGTCAACCGTTCATGTAACGCATCGGACAATCGATCTTCGATTTCCCGTGTCTTTTCTTGCCAGTGTGTCGGATCGGCAAGCCAACCGGGCCGATTCGACACATAGGTCCATGTCCTTATCTGCGCGATTCGTGCCGAAAGAGTGTCAATCTCGCCATCCGTTCGGTCGGCGCGATGCACTTGTTCGGCAAGAAAATCCTCTTTCACCGTGCCATAGCGCACGAGATCGGAAAAGAGGGTTGCGATAAGATCGGCATGCTGAGCAGGCGCAATGCGGCGATAATCCGGCAGCGCGCAAGCCTCCCACAACTTTTCGACGCGGGCAGGGCTGCTCGCGCGATCGATAATTTCCGGATACCTCGACAGATGCTCGAGCGCCTGCTGATCGACGGCAGGAAGCGCGCGGGTCAGGCCGGAAACCTTCGGGGCAGCGTCGAGGCTATGGCGCAAGGCGGCGATCGTCGAGAAATCCAGCTCCTTGGTACGCCACTGCAGCACCTTGACATTGTCGAATTCATGCGCCTCTATCCGCCGAACGAGCTCGTCGTCAAACGGATCAACATGGCCGGTGACCCCGAAGGTGCCATCCTTCAGGTGTCGGCCGGCGCGGCCGGCGATTTGGCCAAGCTCGCCGGGATTGAGATTGCGGAACTGATAACCGTCGAACTTGCGATCCTGCGCAAAGGCTACATGGTCGACGTCGAGATTGAGACCCATGCCGATAGCATCGGTTGCGACAAGATATTCGACGTCGCCCTCCTGATAGAGCGCCACCTGCGCATTGCGGGTCCGCGGGCTGAGAGCGCCCAGAACAACCGCCGCGCCGCCACGCTGTCTGCGGATAAGTTCGGCGATCGCGTATACCTCATCGGCGGAGAACGCGACGATTGCCGATCGTTGCGGCAGGCGCGTGATCTTTTTCTGCCCGGCATAGAAGAGATGCGAGAGACGGGGTCGCTCGACAACGGTGATGCCCGGCAGGAGATGTTCGAGGATGGGCCGCATGGTTGCCGCCCCGAGAAGCAGGGTCTCGTCCCGGCCGCGCAGATGCAGAATACGGTCGGTAAAAATATGGCCGCGCTCGAGATCGCCGGCAAGCTGCACCTCGTCGATCGCGACGAAGGAGGCCTTGCTCTCACGAGGCATGGCCTCGACGGTGCAGACGGAAAAGCGGGCGTTCGGCGGAGAAATCTTTTCCTCGCCCGTGACAAGGGCGACATTGTGGGCGCCGACCTTTTCGACCACACGCGTATAGACTTCACGGGCAAGAAGCCTCAGCGGCAGGCCGATAACACCCGTGCCGTGCGCCACCATACGCTCGATCGCATAATGGGTTTTGCCGGTGTTGGTCGGTCCGAGCACCGCGGTCACGCCGCGACCACTCAAGATCATGGGCTGCGAAGTCAGGGTCATGTGTCCTGCAAGGATGAGGCGCGGCTGCCCTCGGGTCAACAAGCTCCTCCGTGAAGCGGAGAACAGATGACGATCCAACGTGACAAAGGCAAGACCTGAATGAAAAAAGCCTGGCGAAAACATCGCATTTTCCACGGAATACCAACAATTTTAAAGTGCACCCGTCCTATGCCGCTAAGGAATCCATCAAACGCGGGAACAGCTTAGGAACGAATCGGAGACGAATCGCTGACTCCTCAACATTCCCGATTTGTTCACCACAATATATGGATCGGAATATTCGGATTCGCACAAAATCCTGAATCCGGCTGAGCATGCCCGCGATGAGTCAAGCGGCGATTCGCCAAAATCCTGACGTGTGCCGGTCAAATCACCTTAATCATTTGTAAACGCGATGAAATCTCTCGGAAATCAGCTCCAGGGGACGCGGCATTAACACTCAGGCCAAAGCCTGAACGAATCGGCGACGAATCGCTGACGTCGGGCAATTCCCCGTTTGTTCACCACAACATTTGGTGTGTTTTCTGCTTCGGGCCACATGACTCGGCGTAATTGTGCCGGCGAATCGGGCTGAATCGGTGATTGCGATTAACCTTTGCCAGATACCGATCCAAACACGGCTGTGATTTCCCGCATAAATTGAGATCGTTAACTTTCTGACCAAAACCGGAACGAATCGACGACGAATCGCTGATTCATGCATGTTCCCTTTGCGTTCACCACAAGATATGGCCTATCGGCGATGGTAACTACCCATATGGGGGAGGGCTGGGCGGGTCTAATACTCCTAGATAGCGTGCTCTTTAACCAATTATAGCCGCTGCCTACCACTTTGCGGTGATTGACCAGCCCTCTCACTCCAGGGAGTAATCCTAAAGAGGTCATCCTTGTTGGCGATATCGGCGAGCCGGGTCAAACAAGGAACGAATCGGCGACGAATCGCTGACATCGAAATTTTCCCGTTTCGTTCAGCGCAAGCTATTGTATTTAAAGAATTTTTTAACCATAGAAACAACTTCGCAGGGTCGCCGTTGCCGCCCGGGCGACGGCACACTCTCAAAAAGAGGGAGAAAACCGCAGGATCAGCAGGTCGAAACGGCAAAAGGCATGAGTCTTCAACATTTCCTCGAACATTAGCCGGAACAATTTTTCGCGAAGGCCGTTTATGTCCTCGTACGAATAGACGATTGAAAAGTAGAGGAAGCAGGACCATGCTCGGTACGATACTGCTTGTGATTCTAATACTTCTCCTGATCGGCGCGCTGCCGAACTGGGGTTATAGCAGCGGTTGGGGCTATGGTCCTTCCGGAGGACTGGGGCTTGTTGTCGTCATCATTCTCATTCTTGTTCTAATGGGTCGAATCTGACTGGTTAAATCCAACATGGGGAGTAAAGCACCGTGAAGAAAATTATTGTTGCAGTTGCGTTGATTGGAACCTTGGCGTCCTGCACGCCCGAAGAGCGCGGAACGACCATTGGTGCCGGTACCGGCGCTATTATCGGCGGTGCTGTGAGCAACAGCTGGGGCGGCGCTGCTATCGGCGCGGTCGCAGGCGGCGCCGTTGGCTATTTGATCGGACATTCTTCGCGTCAGGGCTATTGCATCTACCGAGATCGCAATGGCCGTCGCTACGAAGCGCGTTGCCGCTAAACGCATAGCAGCCATGCTATCGCCAATATGGAAATGTGGAGCGGGCGCACCGGTGCGCCCGTTTCAGTCTCTGGCGATCGGATATGCTCGCTCGTCAACACTGCGTTGACAATTGGTCATTCAGTAAAGTCTTCACATCCACCATTGCCATGACCATCTTTGTTGCAACACGAGCAATTAAGCCCGCGCCGATTTCCAAGAGATCGGGTCAATTTGTTGAAAGGACCGGCATCATGGCCGAGACAGTCGCAAACATCGCAGTGGTCGCTCTTATCGCCGCCGCATTCACCGCAACGGCCCTCGCGGCAGTCGTTGCCAACGCGCGGGAGCGCAGCATGGTCCTGCGTCCGATACCCGTGGAAGCAAGATCGCGCCGCCCTCGCCGCGAGTATTGAGCCAAGACGCCAGCCGGCAATAGCCCCATCGCGGGCTACTTCCCACTAATTCTTTTCCGAATATTGCTATCGGCTTATGATCGCGCATCCCCTGGAAGAGGGGATGCCGAACAGCGATCCGTTTAAGGACAGCCCATGAGCAGGATAGTTCTGGGTGCAGTTTTCGTTTGCCTCTTCGCCACCAGCAGCTTTGCGACTGGTTTCGAAATTCCGTGGCTACCGGATTTCGACTTGCAGCGCGACGCCGCCAAACACTGCCGCGTTGACCGGGATACCATAACCAAAAGCATCCCAAGCACAGACGCCGCGCGGTGCAGGGCACACACAGGAAATCCCTGCGAAGCCAATCAAAGGCCGGTGGCGGCAGAACAACAATAGAAATCCGGCCGCCACTGCGCCCTAGACGAAAAACTGTCCGCCATTGGCCGTAATCGTCGAGCCGGTAATGAAACCTGCATCATCGGCCGCAAGAAACACGACGCAACGCGCAACTTCATCCGGCTGACCAAGCCGCCCGACGGGGATCTGCGGAATGATCTTCTCGTTCAGGACCTTTTCCGGAACCGCCAGAACCATTTCGGTGCCGATATAGCCTGGGCAGATGGCGTTGACGGTAATGTTCCTTATCGCGCCTTCCTGTGCAAGCGCCTTGGTGAAGCCGATATCGCCGGCCTTGGCCGCGGAATAGTTGGCCTGACCCATCTGTCCCTTCTGACCGTTGATCGAGGAGATGTTGATCACGCGGCCGAAGTTCCGGTCGCGCATGCCTGACCAGACCTGATGCGTCATGTTGAAAAGGCCGGTCAGGTTGGTGCTCACCACCTCATGCCATTGCTGCGCCGTCATCTTGTGAAACATGGCGTCGCGCGTGATGCCGGCATTGTTGACGAGGATTTCGACCGGACCGATGTCATTCTCGACCTTCGAGATGCCGGCGCCGCAGGCGTCGTAGTCGGTCACGTCCCATCTGTAGACGGCGATACCGGTCTCTTCGTGGAACGCACGCGCCTTTTCCTCGTTGCCGGCATAGGTCGCCGCAACCCTGTAACCCGCATTCTTCAGCGCCATCGAGATTGCGGCACCGATACCGCGGGTGCCACCCGTAACCAAAGCCACTCTGCTCATGTATCGTCCCCTTGCCTTTTGTAACACATGCGCGCATTTGATGATGCTTATTGAAGCATAGGTTGCCGGCTATTTAAAGCGCTTCAAAACACATGGCGACTCCCATACCACCACCGATGCAGAGGGTTGCGAGGCCTTTTTTGGCACCGCGGCGCTTCATCTCGAAGAGCAGCGTGTTGAGGATGCGGGCCCCGGACGCACCGATCGGATGGCCGATGGCAATCGCGCCGCCATTGACGTTGACGATTGAGGGATCCCAGCCGAGATCCTTGTTGACGGCACATGCCTGCGCGGCAAAAGCCTCGTTGGCCTCGACCAGATCCAGATCGCCGGCCGACCAGCCAGCCTTTTCCAGGGCCTTGCGCGATGCAGGGATGGGGCCTGTTCCCATGATCTGCGGATCGACGCCGGCAGTTGCCCAGGAGACGATGCGGGCCAACGGCTGGATGCCCCGGCGCGAGGCTTCCGCCTCGGTCATGAGAAGTGCGGCGGCAGCACCATCGTTGATGCCGGACGCATTGGCTGCAGTCACCGTGCCGTCCTTGTCGAAGGCCGGACGCAGCTTCGTCATGGCGTCGAGCGTCGCGCCATGGCGGATATATTCGTCGGCATCCACCGTGATGTCGCCCTTGCGGCCGGTGATCACGAAAGGCACGATCTCATCCTTGAAACGGCCCGCGGTCTGGGCGGCTTCAGCCTTGTTTTGCGATGCAACCGCGAACCGGTCCTGATCCTCGCGGGTAAGCTGCCACTGACGGGCAACATTTTCCGCGGTGATGCCCATATGGTAGCCGTAGAAGGCATCCGTCAGGCCATCCTTGATCATGGTGTCGATCATCTTCATGTCGCCCATCTTGGTGCCGGCCCGCAGATGGGCGGCGTGGGGCGCCATGGACATGGATTCCTGGCCGCCGGCAACGATGATCTTGGCATCGCCGGTTGCGATCTGCTGCATGCCGAGTGCAACGGCGCGCAGGCCCGAACCGCAGAGCTGGTTGACGCTCCATGCGGTCGCCTCTTGCGGCAGTCCGGCCTTCATCGCCGCCTGGCGAGCGGGGTTCTGGCCTTCGCCCGCCTGCAGGACCTGGCCGAGAATGACCTCGTCAACTTCCTTGGCGTCCACGCCGGCGCGCTCCAGCGCCCCTTTGATCGCCGCAGCCCCGAGTTCATGGGCCGGGACGGCTGCGAATGCGCCGTTAAAGGAACCGACGGCGGTGCGCGCAGCGCTTGCAACGACGATGGATGGATTGCTCATGGAAGCCTCCTCATTTGCTGGTCATATGAGACGAAACTGACAAAGCTTGCCGCGCAAGTCAAACGACAAGAATTCCAGTCGCGTCGATTTCATCCTGTCGTCATAACCGGCAAAAACCCAATTCTTCAAAAGGGTTTGCCGCATCGCACAAAGCGATTGTCACCAGCCTTCCTTTGCGTCTACACTCACGAGTGGAGGAGAATCCATATAATCAGACGGGGTTAGGAGACTGATAATGGCGAAAAATGAGGGCCAGATTGTAATCAAGAAGTATGCCAATCGCCGCCTCTACAATACCGGCACCAGCACTTATGTAACGCTGGATGACCTTGCAGAAATGGTGAAGAAGGGGGAGGAATTTACCGTCCAGGACGCAAAGAGTGGCGAGGATATAACCCATTCGGTCCTGACGCAGATCATTTTCGAGCAGGAATCGAAGACCGGAAATACATTGCTGCCGATCTCGTTCCTTCGGCAGTTGATCGGCTACTATGGCGACCAGATGCAAATGGTCGTGCCGAGCTTCTTGGAACACTCCATGAAGGCTTTCACCGAGCAGCAGGTTCAGATGCGCGAGCAAATCAATCGCGCTTTTGGAGAGACGCCGCTCGGCAAGAATTTGCAACTACCGATACAGATGGTCGAAGAGCAGGTCCGCCGCAACACCGAGATGTTCCAGCAGGCCATGCAGATGTTTTCGCCCTTCATGAAGCCTCCGGTCAAGGAGAGCCGCAAGGCCGAAGCCAAAGACATAGACGAACTGAAGGAGCAGCTTCGCGCGCTCCAGACCAAGCTCGACAGCCTCTGAAATTCTCGGCCGACCAGTAACCGCGACATCAGTCGCGGTTACCGCCTAAAGCCCGATCGAGACATCCCGCCCTGCCGTGCGGATCGAGATCGTGAAGCCGCCGATGACGTCGAGAAATGCCACGGTCATGAGGATGAAGAAAGTCTGCGTCGCGGCTTTCTGGATGAGAAGAAATTCCACCAGGAAGGCGATGAAGACCAGCATCGAAAGCATGTGATTGATCAGCGAACCCGAACCGTTGCGGGTCGCCTTCAATATCTCGAAAAACAGCAACGCCAGCGCAATGACGATGAAGAGGTCGCCGAGCGACAGCGTCCATGTTGCGCCCGACAGCATCGAAAGCGAGATGACGGTGTCGTTGAGCGCATCAACGCCCCCGGCCATCGGACCGACCATTGCGATGTTATAAAGAATGAAGGGAATGATCAGCAGCGGAAAGGCAGCAAGCATCGTCGGCATGTCTCCTGGTAGGAATGACCTAGGTAAGTCATAGCCGAAATAATTCAACGTACTTTGAACGCATGCCTCCAAACGCAAAAGGCCGGCAGTGAGCCGGCCTATATGCTCAAACTCTTGGAAGCGCCAAGAATTATGCGCTTTCCTTCGGCGTCAGAACCTGGCGACCGCGATACATGCCCGTCTTCAGGTCGATGTGGTGCGGGCGGCGCAGTTCGCCGGAATTCTTGTCTTCGACGTAGGTCGATGCCTTCAGGGCGTCAGCCGAACGGCGCATACCGCGCTTGGACGGGCTCGTTTTTCTCTTCGGTACAGCCATTTTCGTTACTCCACTTTGCGGACAAGGCATGCTATCGGCCAGCTAGGCGGCCGAAACGACATGCATCGATATCGGAAATTTGGCGCGCTTATACATGCCAATCAGCCCCTTGACCAGTCCCCATCTATATTTTTTGTGACGGGGATGATTCCTAGGCTCAGGCTTCGTCCTCGGGCACGATCCAGGTTTCGGCCAGCGCCGCCGTCTGCCACTTCTGCCAGGCGGGATGCGCCTTCATCGCAGCCATGTAGCTCAGCGTATCGGCGGAGCTCACCAGATCGTAGATTTCGAACCGGTTGACTACAGGCGCATACATGGCGTCGGCCGCACTGAAGGCGCCTAAAAGGAATGGCCCGCCGGAACGTTCCCGCGTCTCGCGCCAGATCGTCTCGATCCGGACGACGTCAGCCATCACTCCATCGGGCAGATCGATTTTTCCCTTCGCCCGGCGGATATTCATCGGGCATGCATTGCGAAGCGCCCGGAAGCCGGACACCATTTCGCATGAGATGGCGCGCGCCTGCGCCCGCGCCCTGGGATCTTCCGGCCATATCCCCGCATCAGGGAAAAGCTCGGCGATATATTCTATGATCGCCAGCGACTCCCAGACGCGGAAGTCGCCGTGATGCAAGACCGGCACCCGCCCGGTCGGCGAAATATCGCGAAAACGCGGATTGCCGGCCGGAAAGTCGAAGGGGATGACCACGTCGTCGAAGGGAACACCGCACCCCTCCATCGCCAGCCATGGCCGAAACGACCATGACGAATAGTTCTTGTTGCCGATGTAGAGGGTCAGTTTGTCCATTGCATTGTCCTGTCAGGCCTCGAAGTCGAAGATAAGCAATTCGCTGAAATGGTTCATGTCCTCGAAGTAGCAGAAGGCCGGCGGGTCGAGCTCGAGGACCGGCATCTGCTCGCGGATATCGGCAGCCACCTCGTCAAGCATTGCCTGCCAGCGCGGCAGAGCCTCGTCTTCCAGCCGATCGATCACATAGGAGAACGTGATGTGGAACGGATATTCCTCATGGTCGGGATGGCGATAGCCGAGCAGTTCCGCAAACGCATTGCGCCAGTCACGCATCACCTTCCGGTCATGCACCGTCGCGCCTTCGACCAGGAGGCCGGCGGGCCGCGCCTTGGTGACTGCCACATTGAAGGGTTCGAATACCGAAAAGCCTTCAAGACGCTCGGCCATGATCTCGGTTATGTCCTCGATCGGCGTGTCGAGCGCAAGATCGGCTGGCCAAAAACCGGGCTTGCGGCGATATTCGATGATACCCTGGAAAAGCGTCATGTGCAGGCTGGTGATCGGCGTGAACAGGAATTGCGGCGCTTCCGGCATGGAGAGGAATTTCTCGCGCGCCTGGATCAGCACCTCCTGCGTCTCAGATTCCTTCGTGACATGGCAGATGATGGTGTTGCCGGGCTCCGGCAGGAAGCCCCCGACCTTACGGTAGCGCGTTCCCAGATGTTGCGGCGGCGCTGGATTATGGGTCTTGGAACAGGTCAACAATTCCGGAGAAAAGGAAGCGAGGCTCATCGCGGATGATTCCAATGGTTGGTTGGCAGATCATCCGCCCTTACGTCACAAGCAAGAATGCCAGATGACACCAGGCATATCGAACGAGAAGTTCTGATATCAGTTATAAAGGCACTTGATGTAGTCGCCGGAATTGGCCGCCCGCCGCTGGATCAGCGAGGCGAGCTGCCGCAGCCCCGGTCCGGGCTTGCTGGCGTTGCGATCGATCGGGTTGGGCAGCGAGACCGCCAGAAGGGCTGCCTGCCGCGCCGAAAGCTTCGACGCCGGTATCTTGAAATGATAGCGCGCCGCCGCCTCGATCCCGTAGATCCCCGGCCCCCATTCGGCAATGTTGAGATAGAGCTCCATCATCCGCCGCTTCGACCAGACGAAGGAGGACGTGACGGCAAGCGGCAGTTCCAGCGCCTTGCGCACGAAGGAGCGGCCGTTCCACAGGAACAGGTTCTTCGACGTCTGCATCGGGATCGTGCTGCCGCCGCGCGTCGATTCCCCGCCGAGGGTCTCCTTGACGAGCATGCCCATCTCGCCCCAGTCAACGCCCCCATGGAAGCAGAACTGGCCGTCTTCCGACACCATGACCGATTTCACCAAGACCGGCGCAATCTGGTCGAGCGACACCCAATGGCGGTCGTAGCCGCGAAAGGTCACGAGGTCGCGAAGCATCAATGTCGAGATGGGGTGAATGAAAGGCAGGGCATAGAAGGGAATGAGCAGATAGGGCAGGACAAGAAGTGCTGCGATCGCAAAAGCAATGCGCCGGAGGATCGCTCGACGCCGGAACCAGCCCAGCCTGCTGCGGCGAGACGGCACCTCGACTTCCTCTTCATTCTCCGTCGATATGTCCAAGTCCCCAAGCCCGCGCTTTGTCCACCAGGGCTGTCATACCGTCTACATCGGGGGATGACCAGAGTGCGGCAAGATTCCCGTACCGCTGCCTGACAATCCCATTGCCAGCCGCCGGTGCCCATGCCAAACAGCGCCCCATGGATAGCAAGACCATTTCGTTCGAAAACCGTCTCAAAGAGAATGCCACAGAGGTCGAGGCTTTGCTCGGCCGTCTCCTTGCCGATTCCTGCCAGGAGAGCGAGGTTGTCCGACCCGCAAATCTCCTTGCTGCGATGCGGCACGGCGTCCTGAACGGCGGAAAGCGCCTGAGACCCTTTCTCGTGATCGAAAGCGCCGCCCTCCTCGGCGGCAACCACGAAGCGGCCCTGCGCATTGGTGGCGCGCTGGAATGCGTCCACTGTTATTCGCTGGTCCATGACGACCTGCCCGCCATGGACGACGATGACCTCAGGCGCGGCCAGCCCACCGTCCACATTGCCTTCGACGAAGCTTCGGCCATTCTCGCCGGCGACAGCCTGCTGACCTACGCCTTCGACATCATTGCTGCGCCCGAAACCGATATTGCGGCGGACCGCAAGGTCGATCTCGTGCTGGCGCTGTCGCGCGCCGCCGGCATCGGCGGCATGGCCGGCGGCCAGGCGCTCGACCTCGCTGCGGAAAAGAAGACGCCTGACGAGCAGGGCATCCTCACCCTCCAGTCGATGAAGACGGGCGCCCTCATCCGCTTTGCCTGCGAAGCCGGTGCGATCATTGCCGGCGCCACGGCAGAAGACCGTTTGCGGCTCCGCCAGTTCGGCGAGAAGATCGGCCTCGCCTTCCAGATCGCCGACGACCTCCTGGATATCACCGCCGATGCGGCGACGATGGGCAAGGCGACAGGCAAGGATGCCGCCCATGGCAAGGGCACGCTGGTCGCGCTGCATGGCCAGGAATGGGCCGAATCCAGGCTCGCCCAACTGATCGACGAGGCCGGCGCGCTGCTGGCACCCTACGGCGAAAAGGCGGCCGTTCTGATCGACACCGCGCGCTTCGTCGCAAACCGCAGGAATTGATCGCATGAGCCGGTTCTGGTCGCCCGTCGTCTCGACCCTGAAGCCCTATGTCGCCGGCGAACAGCCGCGGATCGAGAACCTAGTCAAGCTCAACACCAACGAAAACCCCTACGGCCCCTCGCCGAAGGCGATCCTGGCAATACAGGCCGCCACGGCAGACAGCCTGAGGCTCTATCCTGATCCGAGCGCGCTTACTCTCAGGCAGATGATCGCCCGGACCTATGGGGTGGACGCAGACGAAGTCTTTGTCGGCAACGGTTCCGATGAGGTGCTGGCGCATACGTTCGTGGCACTCCTGAAGCACGACCTGCCGCTGCTCTTCCCTGACATTACCTACAGCTTCTATCCGACCTATTGCGCCCTATTCGGCATCGAGGCGACACAGGTGCCGTTGACGCAGGATTTCTCGATCGACATTGCCGATTACAACGGGCCTTGCGGCGCAATCATCCTGCCGAACCCGAATGCGCCGACGGGGATCGGCCTGCCGCTTTCGGCGATCGAAACGCTCCTCCAAGAGCACCCCGACCAGCCGGTCGTCATCGACGAGGCCTATATCGACTTTGGCGGCGAGAGCGCGGCCCCGCTGACGCGTCGCTATGACAACCTGCTCGTCATCCATACGCTGTCGAAATCGCGTTCGCTCGCCGGCATGCGGGTCGGCTATGCGATCGGCCAGCGGCCTCTCATCGACGCGCTGGAACGGGTGAAGGACAGCTTCAATTCTTATCCGCTCGACCGCGTTGCTCAGGCCGGCGCAGCAGCCGCAATCGAGGATGCCGTCTGGTTCGACGAGACACGGCAAAAAATCATGCAGACGCGGGAGCACCTGACGCAGGCCCTGCGCAGCCGCGGTTTCGACGTGCTGCCGTCGCAGGCAAACTTTGTCTTCGCCCGCCATCCCCGCCATGATGGCGCCGATCTCGCCAAAGGCCTGCGCGAACGCGCCGTGCTGGTGCGGCACTTCGCCAAGCCGCGCATTTCCGACTTCCTGCGCATTACGATCGGAACGCCGGCGGAATGCGACCGGCTGATTGCCGCCCTGGATGAGATTTGCGGCTAGCGCCGCGCATCGGATCTGCCAGCAATTTATAAACTTTCCTTGGAAGAACCCATTGCGCTCAAATCAGTTGACTAGGAAACTATAACGAATTAGTTTCCTAGTCAACCGATGAGGATGCCATGGCGAACCACGCAGAACTCTCCGATCTCGAAACGCATCTTGGTTATTGGCTGCGTTACGTCTCGAACCATGTCTCGCACGCCTTCAGCCGCAAGGTCGAAGGCAAGGGCGTGACGGTCGCGGAATGGGTGATGCTCCGTCAGCTCTATGGGCGCGAAGGAACGATCCCCAGCGCGCTTGCCGACGAACTCGGCATGACCCGCGGCGCGATCTCGAAGCTGGCGGACCGGCTGATCGCCAAGTCATTGATCACAAAGAGCCTCAGCGACGAAGACCGCCGCTTCCAGAGCCTCTCTCTGACACAAGCCGGCAGCGCGCTGGTGCCTGAAATCGCGAGGCTGGCGGATGAAAACGACGCTGAATTCTTCGATCACCTTGCGCCGGACGAGCGCGAGCTGGTCACCCGCGTCATGAAGGACATCGTCCGCCGGCGCGGCCTGTCGGCAGTCCCGGTTGAATGAACACCCAAGCCAAGGGAAGACGGATATGAACAGCCAGTTGCAGGATATCGCAACCGAATGCACGCATGCCTCGGACGAAAGCCGGATGAGCTTTCCGGAAGTGGTGGGGACGCTGATGAAGGCGGGTGTAGAGCGCTACTATGCCGACCTCACCCGCTCGGAGAAAATCTACTATATGCCCGACGGCGACAATATCACGGTCGCAGCACGCCCTATCGACATCAAGCCGGCTAATGAATTCGATCCCGCAGGTGTCGAGGCGGCCATCCGGGCCATCCAGGCGAAAAAGATCACCTATCACGAATTCTGCCGGCAGATCATGGCCGCCGGCTGTGTCAACTACATCGTCTCTCTCAGCGGTCGCCGTGTAGTCTATCTGGGGCGGACGGGCGAAGCCCATGTCGAGCCGTTTCCCGGCGCCAACTGACTGATTTCCGCGCCTTGGCGGAAATATCGGGCAAGGCAGATGACGGCGAGGCGAAATTGTGACAATTTCGCCATCTCGGCGGTCGTCAGCGCGGCGATCGCTCCTTTGACCGACATTCCGTCCGGAGCATGCCATGCATGAGGCGCTCGCCTATCTGCCGCAAATTCTTCCCGCCTATATCGCCTATATCATCGCCGTCGTCAGCCCCGGCCCGGCGATCATGGCAATCGTCTCGACCTCGATGGTGCAGGGGCGCAAGGCCGGCATGACGATTTCGCTCGGCATCTTCGCGGGGTCGCTCACCTGGGCCTGCGCCGCCGCGCTTGGCCTGGCGACGCTGCTCCACACCTACGCCATCGCACTGGAAATATTGAAAGTCTTCGGCGGCTTCTACCTGCTCTATCTGGCCTACAAGGCTTTCCGCGCCGTCCGTTCGGATCATGATCTCCCGACGGCAAAGACGGTGAAGGCCCCGACCTTCAAGTCGCTCGTGCTGCGCGGCTACGGCATCCACGTCACCAACCCGAAAGCGATCTTCGCCTGGCTCGCCATCATCGCGCTCGGCATGCCGCAGGGCGCGCCCGCCTCAGTCGCCGTGCTCATCATCGGCATCTGCACGACGACGGGCTTCCTCGTTTTCATGGGCTACGCCGTGCTGTTCTCGACCCAGCACGCCGTCAATATCTACAGGGGAATGCGCCGCTGGATCGAAGGCGCCATGGCCGCCTTCTACGGCTTTGCCGGCGTCAAGCTGCTGACGAGCCAGATCTAGAGCAATTCCAGCAAAAGTGCGCAGCGGTTTCGCGTTTGGAATTGCGAAAAACCAAACAGATAGCGCGCTTTTGCGGTTCGAAGAAAAGCGGAAACGCTCTAAGAACCGGATTCACGTGAAACCGGGACAGTCGCAGCGGCCGTTTATTCGGCAGCCGCGCTCTTCTGGCCGAAACGCTTCTCGATATAATCCGCGACCAGCGCCTCGAAATCCGAGGCGATATTCGGTCCGCGCAGTGTCATCGCCTTCTGACCGTCGATGAAGACGGGGGCCGCCGGCGTTTCGCCGGTGCCCGGCAGCGAGATACCGATATCGGCATGCTTGCTTTCGCCCGGACCGTTGACGATGCAGCCCATGACCGCGACGTTCAGCGCCTCGACTCCAGGATATTTCTCACGCCAGACCGGCATGTTCTTGCGGATGTCGTTCTGGATGTTCTGCGCCAGCTCCTGGAAGACCGTGGAGGTGGTGCGACCGCAGCCCGGACAGGCGGCGACGACGGGGATGAACTGGCGGAAGCCCATGACCTGCAGCAGCTCCTGTGCCACCTGCACTTCGCGGGTGCGGTCGCCATTCGGCTCCGGCGTCAGTGAGACGCGGATCGTATCGCCGATGCCATGCTGCAGCACATAGCCCATGGCAGCCGACGAGGCGACGATGCCCTTGGTGCCCATACCGGCCTCGGTGAGACCGAGATGCAGTGCATGGTCGGAACGCTCCGACAGCATGGAATAGACGGCGATCAGGTCCTGCACCTGGCTGACCTTGGCCGACAGGATGATCCGATTGCGCGGCAGGCCGATTTCTTCCGCCAGATTGGCCGAGATCAGCGCCGACTGCACGATCGCCTCGCGCGTCACCTGCCGGGCCGAGAGCGGGAAACCATTGGCCTTGTTCTGGTCCATCAGCGCAGTCAGCAGATCCTGGTCGAGCGACCCCCAGTTGACGCCGATGCGGACAGGCTTGTCGTATCGGATCGCCATTTCGACGATCTCGGCGAACTGCTTGTCCTTCTTGTCCTTGAAGCCGACATTGCCGGGATTGATGCGGTATTTCGCCAGCGCCTCGGCGCAGGCTGGATGATCCGCAAGCAGCTTGTGGCCGATATAGTGGAAATCGCCGACCAGCGGCACGTCCATACCGAGGCGCAACAGGCGCTCGCGGATCTTCGGCACGGCTGCAGCACTTTCGTCGCGATCGACGGTGATGCGCACCAGTTCCGACCCTGCCTTGAACAGGGCGGCCACCTGGGCAACGGTCGCGTCGATATCAGCCGTATCGGTGTTGGTCATCGACTGCACGACGACGGGCGCGCCACCACCCACGATGACGCCGCCGACATCGACGGCGACGGAGGAACGGCGGGGCTTGGGATCAAAATCGGTCGCTGAGGACATGGAAACTCTCTGGCCTAGCCTCGGAAATTCGGTGCCTTTCAGGTGGATCAAGGCGAAAGGCTTGTCAACCGCCCCAAGCATCAACTTTTGCTCGGGGCAGGACTTCAGTGCCCTCCGCCGCCGATGCCGTCGGCATAGCGCGCAAGGCTAGAGAAGCAAAGAACGACCAGCAGAAGCACCGGTAAGGCCAGGAAGACAGCGGAGAAGCCGACATGCTCGGCGGCAAAGCCGATCGCTGACGGCGCCACCAGCATGCCGGAATAACCCATAGTCGTCACGACCGAAATCCCGATGCCCGGCTGCAGCCCCGGCACGTTGCCGGCAGCCGAGAAGGCGATCGGCACCATGTTGGAAATCCCGATACCGCAAAACGCAAAACCGAGAATGGCCAGTTCCGCATTCGGGGCGAGGCTGGCGAGCACCATGCCCGTTATCGCGAAAGCCGTACAGACCCTGAGCGTCATGACCGCGCCGAGCTTGTCGCGCACGAAGTCGCCCGCAAATCGCATGGTCGCCATGGTCAGCGAGAAAGCCGCAAAGCCGAGGCCGGAGAGCGTCACCGAGGCGCTGAGATCCTGGCGGAGATAGAGCGCGCCCCAATCGAGCACAGCGCCTTCCGGGATCATGCAGAAGAGCGCCATCATGCCGAGCAGCCAGGGCAGCGGGATCATGGGCAGCTTGGCCTTCGGCTTTTCCTCGTCCGGGTGTGGCTGATCGCTAAGGATCATCGGCCATGCGATCACCAGGAAGACGATCGACAGAACAGTCGCCACTTCGGCATGGCCAAGCACGCCCCAATGCGAGATGAGATAGCCACCGATCGCCGAACCGATGAGGCCACCAAGGCTCCAGAAGGCATGGCAGGACGACATGATGGCGCGGCGCATGGACTTTTCGGCCGCAACGGCATTGGCATTCATCGCCACATCCATCGCCCCGATGAACCCGCCGAAGAGGAAGATTGCGGGCGCCGCGGTCCAGACATTCTGGACAACCGTCAGGATCAGCAGCATCGGCAGCAGCAGGACGGCCATGACCTTGCAGACGACTTTCGAGCCTCGCCCCGTGATCTGGGCACCGGCCAGCGGCATCATCAGCAGCGAGCCGAGACCGAAGACCAGGATCATCAGGCCGAGCTCGAACTTGGACAGTTGTAGCCGCTCGGCAAACTCTGGAATTTTCGGGGCCCAGCTCCCGACGGCAAAGCCGTTGACCAGAAACAGCAACGAAACCGCCGCACGCGATTTCGTGAAGAACCCGCTTCTTGAGGTCTCCGCGGCGTTATTTTTGCTGATTCCGTCCATGAACTGTCCTCCAAATGCCGGCGCACCATTATTTAAATCGATTAGATTTGCAACAATGCTGAAGCCTCTCATCAGTCACGTTTCGTCACCGCTTGTTAAACTGGAGGCAACAAAGCCACAACCGCGAAATAAAAACGCATCGTGAATGCCGGCTACAGAAGGTGTATTGACGGCGAAATATGAGGCTCCTATCGCTTTGCCATTCCCCGGCTTTCCGTTCGATTCTCTTCCCATTCGCCTCGGTGCATCCCGTGAAAAATCAAGTCAGCTACGGCATACTGCTCACCATCTTTGCCTATGCGATGTTCACCGCGCATGACGCGACCATCAAGCTGCTGGTGGTCACCATTCCTGTCTGGCAGATCCTGTTTTTCCGAAGCGTCACCATCCTTGCCGGCTGCTTCATCTTCGAAGGCCCGTCTCTGGTCTCAAAGACGATCCGCTCGCCGATCATCAAGCCGATGATCGTCCGCAGCATCCTGCTGCTGGTCGCCTGGATCTCCTATTATTCTGCGGCGAGCTACCTGCAGCTCGCTGAAGTGACGACGCTCTATTACGCGGCCCCCGTGGTCGGCACGATCCTTGCGACAATCATCCTGCACGAGCGCGTGACCTGGCCGCGCTGGACGGCAGTCGGCCTCGGCTTCTGCGGCGTCGTCATCGCCTCCAACCCGATCGGCCTGACGATTTCCTGGCCGGTCTATCTCGCTCTTCAGGCCGCGGTCATCTGGGCCTCGGCCATGGTGCTGCTGCGCAAGACCGCGCTGCACGAGAAGAGCCTGATCCAGATGGCGATTTCCAACGTGATGTTCATCCTGATGACAGTCATCATGATGGTCCTGCATTGGAAAACGCCGACCATGCATGAGATGATCCTGCTCTGCCTGACCGGCCTCATCGCAGGCGTCGGCCAGTTCGCGCTTTTCGAAGGCATGCGCCAGGCGCCGGTCTCCGTGCTCGCGCCCTTCGAATATACCTCGCTCGTCTGGGCCTTTATCCTCGGCTATGCGATCTGGGGCGACATTCCGAAGACAAACGTCTTCGTCGGCGCCGTCCTCATCCTCAGCGCAGGCGGGATCATCATCCTCAGCGAGCGCTGGAAACGCAGCCGCGCGGCGGCCTGAGATTCTCTCAAACTCCTGTAGCGACGTGCGAAAACCGCCGTTCGCCGCAATTTGAGAAAAATATTCGCACTTGCCCATTTCTTTTGCAGTTTTCTACGCTACACGAGATATGATTTTCTGCGATCTATGCAGCATCGAACTCTCGAAACGGAAAAGACAATGAACTGGTTCAAAGCCATTGCCGCTGCAGCCCTCGTCCAGGCCGCAATCATCCTTCCCGCCCATGCCGGCGAAAACCTGAATGCCATCAAGTCCGCTGGCGTCCTGAAGGTCGGCACCGAGGGGACCTATGCGCCATTCACCTATCATGACGGCAGCGGCAAGCTGGTCGGCTTCGACATCGAGATCGCCGAAGCGATCGCGCAGAAGCTCGGCGTCAAGGCCCAGTTCCTCGAAGGCAAGTGGGACGGCCTGATCGCCGGCCTCGACGCCAACCGCTATGACACCGTCATCAACGAAGTCGGCATCACCGATGCGCGCAAGCAGAAGTACGACTTCTCCGAGCCCTACATTGCTTCCAAGGCCGTTCTGATCGTCAAGGACAGCAACAGCGACATCAAGGATTTCCCCGATCTCAAGGGCAAGAAGTCCGCACAATCGCTGACCAGCAACTTCGGCAAGCTTGCCGAACAGTCCGGCGCCGAACTCGTCGGCACTGACGGCTTCGATCAGTCCATCCAGCTGGTGCTCACCGGCCGCGCCGATGCGACGATCAACGACAGCCTCTCCTTCCTCGATTTCAAGAAGCACAAGCCGGATGCACCGGTGAAGATCGTCGCCCAGCAGTCGAATGCCGACTATTCCGGCGCGATCATCCGCAAGAACGAGCCGGAACTGCTGGCAGCGATCAACAAAGCGCTCGCCGACATCAAGGCTGATGGCACCTACGCCAAGATTTCCGACAAGTATTTCGGCCAGGACGTTTCGAAGTAAGTCCTGCCTGCACAAAGCCCCCTCCCCATCCCCTGCCCACAAGGGGGATGGGTTTCTATGCCGCGCTGTTTTCTTCTCAAAACAGCCTTTCAGCCAGCAGTACGGTCGATATTTGGTGCCGCCGGCGCCTCCTTTAAGTCCCTCCCTCTTGTGGGGAGGGGTTGGGGAGGGGTATTGCACTTTCTAAACGCACCAACTTTCGAGAAAGAACGCCCTTGCCGCATTGGCTCCAACTGATGGCGGATTCCTTGAGTTCCCTGCTCTGGGCGGGGCTCGTCTTCACCATTCCGCTGACGCTCCTTTCCTTTGTGTTCGGCCTGACGCTCGGCCTGATGACCGCAATCGCCCGCCTCTTCGGACCGGCGCCTGTCTCAGCGATCGCGCGCTTTTACGTCTGGGTCATCCGCGGCACGCCGCTGCTGGTGCAGCTTTTCGTGATCTTCTACGGCCTGCCGAGCATCGGCATCCTGCTGGACGCCTTTCCGGCGGCATTGATCGGCTTCACGCTCAGCGTCGGCGCCTATACGTCGGAAATCATCCGCGCCGTCATTTCGTCCGTGCCGAAGGGCCAATGGGAAGCCGCATATTCGATCGGCATGAGCTGGCGGCAGGCGATGAGCCGCACCATCCTGCCGCAGGCGGCGCGCGTCGCAGTGCCGCCGCTGTCGAACACCTTTATCTCGCTGGTCAAGGACACCTCGCTTGCAGCGGCGATCACCGTGCCGGAGCTTTTCCAGGCCGCCCAGCGTATCGTCGCCACCACCTATGAGCCATTGATCCTCTATATCGAAGCCGCCCTGATCTACCTCGCCCTCAGCTCCGTCCTCTCCCAACTGCAGGTCCGGCTCGAAACGCGCTTCGCCCGCTATGGCGGTATGCTGGAGGCCCGCTCATGATCGAACTTTCCCATATCGAAAAGCGCTTCGGCGACGCCGTCATCCTGAAGGACATCAGCCTGAGGATCCCCGAGGGCAACGTGACCGCGCTCGTTGGCCCATCCGGCGGCGGCAAGAGCACCCTACTGCGCTGCATCAACCTGCTTGAAGTTCCAAGCGCCGGCACGATCCGGCTCGGCGAGGATACGCTGAGCTTTTCGCCAAACCAGAAGCCCAGCTGGCAGGCGATCCAGAAAATCCGCCGCCAGACCGGCATGGTCTTCCAAAATTTCCAGCTTTTCCCGCATCGCACGGCAATCGAAAACGTCATGGAGGGTCTGACCACCGTCCTGAAGTGGCCGGCCTCCAGGGCACGGGAACGCGCCATGGAATTGCTGACCAAGGTCGGCATGGCGCATAAGGCTGATGCGTGGCCGGCAACCCTGTCGGGCGGCCAGCAGCAGCGCGTGGCGATTGCCCGGGCGCTTGCCCCCTCGCCGCGCGTGCTGCTCTGCGACGAGCCGACCTCGGCGCTCGATCCGGAACTTGCCTCCGAAGTGGTTGACGTTCTCGCCCGCCTCGCCAACGAGGGTACGACGATGGTGATGGCGACGCATGACCTGCGTCTTGCCTCCAAGATCGCCAACGATGTCGTGTTTCTCGAAGCTGGCAGCATCGTCGAGACGGGTGCTGCCCGCACCATCTTCGGTGCACCGGCACAGGAGCGCACCAAGCGCTTCATTTCGACCCTGAACGCCGGCCACAGCTACGATATCTGAGGGCAGGCAGACAAAGCAAAGGCCGCTCCGGAGTTTACCGGGCGGCCTCTCATTTCTGTTATCGATAATCGGATCAGGCCGTAATGACCGCCCGCGCCGTCTTGAGGGCATTGCCCCACCAGACCAGCTGATCGAGCTGGTTCTTGGCTGCTTCCACCAGATGCGGATAGTCGCTGAGGCTCTTGCCCTCCTTCAGCACGGCAAGATATTCGCTGAAGGCGATGTGAACCCCTGTCTTGACAGAGGCAGCGCCCATTTCGACGAAGATCAGGCGAAGCTGCTCAACCGCCCGTGCGCCACCAACGCCGCCGTAGCCGACGAAGGCAACCGGCTTCTGGATAAACTCGCCAAGGTCGATGGCGTTCTTCAGAACGGCCGTCGGTCCATGATTGTATTCGGCGGCGGTGAAGATATAGGCGTCGAATTCGCGCAGCTTCTTCTTCCAGCGTTCCGCGGTTTCGCTCTGCGCTTCCGTCGTGCGCTCTTCGCCGAAGAAATGCATGGGGTAGTCGAGAAGATCGAGCACCTCGACATCGAACTCCGAGCGGCTGCCGGCGATGTCCGCGATCCATTTTGCTGGATGTTCGGCGAACCGGCCAATGCGCGTGCTGCCGACGATGACTGCGATTTTCAACTTGTTCATATGAAATATCCTATGAGTTGCCCGCTTGCCCGGCTCAATCTAGAGGTCGCCTCCGTCAGGAGACAACCACTAAAATGGCCGAAAAATCAGGCGTCAACCTCCAATGAGGTCACGATCCGGTGAACATTCCGGATCTCAGGCCGCATAGACGACCAGGAGATCCTTGGCATCGATCTGGTCGCCGGCATGGACGAGGACTTCGGCAATCGTGCCGTCCTTCTCCGCATGCAGCGCCGTTTCCATCTTCATCGCCTCGATGGAAACGAGAACATCGCCGGCCTTGATCGCCTGGCCGACGGAGACGAAGACGCGTGAGATGACGCCTGGCATCGGCGCGCCGACCTGGGCCGCGTTTCCGGTCTCGGCCTTGCGACGCGCGGCACCACCCGCAGCACCATGGGCACGATCCGGCACCTTGATGCGGCGCGGCTGGCCGTTGAGCTCGAAGAACACGGTGACCATGCCCTTGTCGTCGGTGCCGGTCATCGCTTGGTTGACGACGACAAGCGTCTTGCCCTTTTCGATCTCCGCAAAGAGCTCTTCGCCCTCAGGCAGACCGTAGAAATAGGCAGGCGTCGGCAGCGAGGAGACCGGACCATAGGTGTCCGATGCCAGCGCGAAATCGGTGAACACCTTCGGATACATCAGGTAGGAGGCAAACTCGAAATCGTTGACCTTGCGCTCCAGCTTCTTTTCAATGGTCTTGCGCTCGGCATCGAGGTCGGCTGCGGCAAGCAGGGAGCCCGGCCGAACCGTATAGGGCTTGTCGCCCTTCAGCGCCTTTTTCTGCAGCGCCTTCGGCCAGCCGCTCGGAGGCTGACCCAGGTCGCCCTTCAGCATCGAGACCACGGATTCCGGGAAGGACACTTCCTTGTCCGGACTAACGACATCAGCGACCGACAAATCCTGGCTGACCATCATCAGCGCCATGTCGCCGACCACCTTGGAGGAGGGCGTCACCTTGACGATATCGCCGAACATCTGGTTGGCATCGGCATAGGCCTGGGCGACCTGGTGCCAGCGGGTCTCGAGACCGAGCGAACGGGCCTGCTCCTTGAGGTTGGTGAACTGTCCGCCCGGCATTTCATGCAGGTAGACTTCCGAAGCCGGCCCCTTCAGGTCGCTTTCGAAGGCCGCGTACTGGCCGCGCACGGCTTCCCAATAGAAGGAGATTTTTCTGATCCATTCGGAGTTCAGACCTGGGTCGCGCTCGCCGCCAGCCAAGGCTGCGACGATGGAGCCGAGGCATGGCTGCGAGGTGTTGCCCGACAGCGCATCCATCGCCGCATCGACGGCATCGACGCCGGCATCCACGGCCGCAAGCACGGTCGCCGCCGAAATGCCCGATGTGTCATGCGTGTGGAAATGGATCGGCAGGCTGGTTGCCTCGCGCAGCGCCTTGAACAGGATCTTGGCGGCAGCCGGCTTCAGCAGCCCGGCCATGTCCTTCAGCGCGATGATATGTGCGCCGGCCTTTTCCAGCTCGACGGCGAGATCGGTATAATATTTCAGGTCATATTTCGGCCGGGCCGAATTCAGGATGTCGCCGGTGTAGCAGATCGCCGCTTCGCAGAGCTTGTTCTCCTCGATGACGGCGTCCATCGACACCCGCATGTTCTCGACCCAGTTCAGGCAGTCGAAGACGCGGAAGAGGTCGATGCCACCCTTGGCCGCCTGGCGGACGAAATACTTGACGACATTGTCCGGGTAGTTGGTGTAGCCGACGCCGTTGGCGCCGCGCAGCAACATCTGCAGCAACAGATTCGGCGCACCCTCTCGGATCAGCGACAGGCGCTCCCACGGATCTTCCGTCAGGAAGCGCATGGAGACGTCGAACGTTGCCCCGCCCCAGCATTCGAGCGAGAGGAGCTGTGGCAGCGCGCGGGCGTAAGTGCCGGCAACCTGGGCGATGTCGTGGGTGCGCATCCGCGTGGCCAGCAGCGACTGATGGCCGTCGCGCATCGTCGTGTCGGTCATCAGGACGCGGCTTTCATTGCGCATCCATTCGGCGAATTTCTGCGGGCCGAGCCTGTCGAGCAGCTGCTTGGTGCCGTCAGGTATCACGCTGTCGATATAGGGCAGAATGGGCTTTGCAGCCTTGGCAGACGGCGTCGGCCGGCCCCGGGCTTCGGGATGGCCGTTGACGGTCACGTCGGCGAGATAGGTGAGCAGCTTGGTGGCACGGTCTTGCCGCTTCACCTGCTGGAACAACTCAGGCGTCGTGTCGATGAACCGGGTCGTGTAGCTGTTATCCCTGAACTTCGGATGCGTGATGATCGCTTCGAGGAAGGTTAGGTTGGTGGCGACGCCGCGAATACGGAATTCGCGCAGTGCGCGGTCCATGCGGGCAATCGCCTCTGATGGGTTCGGCGCCCAGGCGGTCACCTTGACCAACAGCGGATCGTAGAAGCGGGTGATGATCGCGCCCGAATAGGACGTGCCGCCGTCGAGACGGATGCCGAAACCGGAAGCCGAACGATAGGCGGTGATGCGGCCGTAATCCGGAATGAAATTGTGCTCCGGATCTTCGGTGGTGATGCGGCACTGAAGCGCATGGCCGTTGAGACGGATGTCTTCCTGCTTCGGAACCCCCGATTCAGGCGTACCGATGGCAAAGCCGTCAAGGATGTGAATCTGCGCCTTGACGATGTCGATGCCGGTCACGACTTCGGTGACGGTATGCTCGACCTGGATACGCGGATTGACTTCGATGAAGTAGAATTTGCCGGTATCGGAATCCATCAGATACTCGACCGTGCCGGCGCCGACATAATTGGTGGCGCCAGCGATCTTCAGCGAATAGGCGGCAAGCTCCTGACGCTGCGCCTCTGACAGGTAAGGTGCCGGCGCGCGCTCGACGACCTTCTGGTTGCGGCGCTGGATCGAGCAGTCGCGCTCGAAGAGGTGGACGACATTGCCTTGCGTATCGCCAAGAATCTGGCTTTCGACGTGGCGGGCACGCTCGACCAGCTTTTCCAGATAGACCTCGTCCTTGCCGAAGGCGGCCATTGCCTCGCGCTTGGCTTCGGTCACTTCCTTGGAGAGATCCTTTGGATCGCGAATGGCGCGCATGCCGCGCCCGCCGCCGCCCCAGGAGGCCTTGAGCATGACGGGATAGCCGATCTCCTCGGCCATCTTGGCGACTTCGGCCATGTCATCGGGAAGCGGCTCGGTGGCCGGCACGACCGGCACCCCGACCGAAATCGCCAGGTTGCGCGCAGCCACCTTGTTGCCGAGCTGTCGCATCGTGTCGGCCCTCGGGCCGATGAAGATGATGCCGGCCTTGTTGCAGGCATCGACGAATTCCGGGCTCTCGGACAGAAGCCCGTAGCCGGGATGGATCGCGTCAGCACCCGAAAGCTTAGCAACGCGGATGATTTCCTCAATCGACAAGTAGCTCTCGATCGGCCCGAGATCGCGGGCAAGATGCGGCCCACGGCCGACCTGGTAACTTTCGTCGGCCTTGAAGCGATGCAGGGCGAGCTTGTCTTCCTCTGCCCAGATCGCCACCGTTTTTATGCCGAGTTCATTTGCAGCGCGGAATACGCGGATGGCGATTTCGGAACGGTTGGCTACTAGGATCTTGGATATCGGCAAGTCGGTCTCCCTCACGACGTCACACACGGACGGGTATGCTGCACCCGCGAAGGAAATTCTTAACGTCTTGTCACAAGAAGTTCAATTTCCCGGCGCGCCATAGCGTAAAATAGTTGCGCCAGGATTTTTTGCTCAAGAAATGAGCCCGTAGCGGAAGGCAAGGGCGACGATGTGCTGGCGGTTCTTCGCCTTCAGCTTGTCCTGGATGCCGTTCATGTACCAGTCGACCGTATGGTTGGAGATCTTGAGCAGCTTGCTGATTTCGATCGAGGTCATGCCGTCGGCCAGATAGTTCAGCACTTCCATCTCGCGCCGCGTCATCTGCGTATCGACGACAGATCCCGCTTCCAGCGCCTCTGCCTCGCCCTTGAGTTCCAGCATGCGCCAGAATGCCTTCTTGGCGACTGCCTCGAAGAGAGCGATCTCGATCGGCGACAGATCGACGACGCTGCCGCCGATCGTCATATTTCCAAGCAGCCCGTTGCGCCCATGAATGGGAAAAATATAGCCGTCGAGCAGCCCGTGGCTGCGCGCATCGACCATCATCTGCTCCATGCGCCGGCGATGCGGGTCCGCACGGAAGGCAGCGATCGTGTCGCGCCAGCGGAACGGCCGCTGCGCACGCGCGAGGAAGCGGATCGTCGGATCGATGAGAACGTACTTCTTGGCGATGTAGACCAGCGGCCACTTCTCGGGCCAGCGGCCCGCAAGAACAAGGCTCATCGGGTCCGTATTCGGTTTCGGCTGCCGCAGTAGTCCGTAGAAATCAAACTTGTAGGAACGGAGCACACGCTCGAGCTCGGCCACCACGTTTTCGGCAACCTTGCATTCTTCCATAACCACAAGCAATTGAATTAACGAATGAATATTCACACATACCCCCTGGCACCAAACTCGCTACGCCGGCGCTCGACATTGCAGCCCGCCTGTCTGTCGTTGCCCCCAGACATCGGACACGGTCGAGCGCTATGTTGCAGGAAAACGGAAAACCGTCACCAGCGAATTTTTGATAATCCTCAATGGCTACATTTTTCGTGAGGGGAATTCCAGCGACCGCAGGCTGCCGTCATCAAATTGCCGTCAGCCAAGCGGCAAAGCCCCGGAAACAGGGCTGACAAGCCTGTGGAGAGACGAAGGATTGCGTTGCAGAATCAGTGTAGGATTTCGTTAATCGCCGGTTCAGGTACCAAATCGTAGCATCGCACCATCCCGAGTATTGCAGATGCAGATGAGGTACCCAACGTGTCACTTTTCAAAGTCTACGCTAGAGCTCTCAAGTATCTTGGCGCGTATCGATATCGCGTTGCTCTCGTTGTGCTTGCAAATATCGCGCTTGCGATGATCACCGTCTGGGAACCCGTTCTCTTCGGTCGCATCTTCGACGCGATCTCGAATAAAACGGCAGTCGCGCCGACCATGATGGTCTGGGCCGGCTTTGCCGTTTTCAACACGATCGCCTTCATCGTCGTCTCCCGCGAGGCGGACAGGCTGGCGCATGGGCGCCGCGCCACGCTTCTGACGGAGGCCTTCGGCCGTATTATTTCGATGCCCCTCTCCTGGCATAGCCAGCGTGGCACGGCGAGCGCGCTGAACACGCTGCTGCGCGCCTGCGAAGCGCTGTTCGGCCTCTGGCTCGAATTCATCCGCAACCATCTGTCGACCGCGATCGCGCTTGTCGTCATGATCCCGACCGCCATCTCGATGGACCTGCGGCTATCAGGCGTGCTCCTCCTGCTCGGCATCTTCTACTGGGTGATCGGCCGCCTCGTCATGAAGCGCACCAAGGACGGCCAGACCTCGGTCGAGAGCCACTACAACACCGTCTTCTCGCATGTCAGCGATTCCATCAGCAACGTCTCGGTGCTGCATAGCTACAACCGCATCGAAGCCGAAACCAGGACGCTGAAGGCCTTTACCCAGGACCTGCTCAACGCCCAGTATCCGGTTCTCGACTGGTGGGCGCTCGCCGGCGCGCTGAACCGCACTGCCTCGACCGTCGCCATGATGGCGATCCTGATGATCGGCACGCTGATGGTTCAGGACGGCTCGCTGCGCATCGGTTCGCTGATCACCTTCATCGCCTTTGCGAACGTGCTGATCGCCCGCCTCGAGCTGCTGCGCAACTTTGCAACGCAGATCTTCGAAGCCCGCGCCAAGTTGGAAGACTTCTACGAGCTGGAAGATTCGGTCCGCGAACGCGAAGAACCGGCCGGCATCGGCGAGATCAAGGACGTCAAGGGCGAAGTCGAATTCCGCGACGTCTCCTTCGGCTTCGGCAACACCTCGCAGGGCCTGCATGACGTGTCCTTCACGGTCAAGGCCGGCCAGACGGTCGCCATCGTCGGCCCGACGGGCGCCGGCAAGACGACCCTGGTCAACCTGCTGCAGCGCGTCTTCGACCCGCAGAAGGGCCAGATCCTGGTCGATGGCACTGACATCACCAAGGTCAGCCGCAAGTCGCTGCGCCGCCATATCGCCACCGTTTTCCAGGACGCCGGCCTGCTGAACCGTTCGATCAGCGACAACATCCGCCTCGGCCGCGAGAGCGCCACCGAAGAGGAAATGCGCCAGGCCGCAGAGGCCGCTGCCGCTGCCGACTTCATCGAGACGCGCGAAGGCCAATACGAGACACGCGTCGGCGAACGAGGCAACAAGCTGTCCGGTGGTGAGCGCCAGCGTATCGCGATCGCCCGTGCCATCCTCAAGGATGCGCCGATCCTGGTACTCGACGAGGCGACCAGTGCGCTCGACGTGGAAACCGAAAATCGCGTGAAGGCTGCTATCGACAACCTTCGCCAGAACCGCACCACCTTCATCATCGCTCACCGTCTCTCGACGGTCCGGGAAGCGGACATGGTGCTGTTCCTCGAAAACGGCCGCGTCATCGAAAAGGGCGGCTTCAACGAGCTCAGCCAGAGCAACGGCCGCTTCGCAGCCCTGCTGCGCGCCAGCGGCATCCTGACGGACGACGAAGTCCGCAAGGCTCACACGACAGACACGGAAGCTGCATAGGGCCAGCGCCTGAAATTACGGGGCCTAGACAAGACGGAGGCCGGAGGAGCATCGCTCTTCCGGCCTTTTTCTTGTTGTCGATCGGCGATAGCTTGTCTCCCGTATTGGCAAACCCGCTGATTGAAGCTCCGATAGGCGAAGAGGAGAGCGCTATGAGGGTCAAACGCATTGTCGCCAATGTCCGCACGTCGGATATCGCTTTGGCCGAGCGCTTTTATCGCGACGTTCTCGGCCTCGATCTCCTGATGGATCACGGCTGGATCGCCACATATGGCTCGGATCAGCGGGCAACTGCCCAGATCAGCTTCGCGTCCGAAGGCGGATCAGGTACGCCCGTTCCCGATCTCTCTATTGAAGTCGATGATGTGGACGCCGTGCTGGCGGACATGAAGGCGCAGGGTTTTTCGATAGAATACGGCCCGGCGGATGAACCCTGGGGCGTTCACCGCTTCTATGTCCGCGATCCCTTCGGCAGGCTGGTCAATATTCTCAGCCACAGATGAAACGAGACGGGGTTCGCGAACGAATGGGCGATGTGGCGCATTCCAAGCCCCATGCGGTCATTCGCTGGGCTGCCCATGCAGCCGGTTGCAATTGGCATTCACACGACTAGCTTCATGAGGAGGCCACGCTCCTTGGCGATGGCGAGACGATAAAGGGAAGCAAGGCATGTGTCGAAACATCAAGCCCCTCTTCAATTTCGATCCGCCGGCGACGGACGAGGAGATCCATGATGCGGCGCTTCAGTTCGTCCGCAAGCTGAGCGGAACCAACAAGCCGTCGAAACGCAACGAGGTTGCCTTCGAAAGCGCGGTCCTGTCGATCGCGAACTGTGCCCGCGAATTGCTCAATTCGCTGGAGACGTCTCAACCGCCTCGCGACCGCGAAGAAGTGGCCGCAAAGGCGCGCGCACGATCGGCGACCAGGTTTGCATAGAAGCGACGCTCCGCTCTGAAAGCGTCCTCTCTGTCAGCTGTCCAGCCAGGCTGCGAGGCCATCCAGCGTCTGTAGCCCGTATTCGACCGCGCCGAAGCCGATGACGGCTTTTCGCCGCGCGGGGCTGGGGTGGAGCTGGCGCAGGGTCAGCACCGTCTTGCCATCGGCCTGCTCATCGAAGGTGACAGTGGTGCGGAAACGGTCGGGATCGTTGGGATCGGGCGTGCCATAGTCCATCACAATCCGCTCGTTGGGGACGATCTCCAGAAAGTGCATGAGGTTCGCAAAGCGCTGCTCCTTGCCCTCGAACATGCCCACCATGTCAAACCGCCAGACCCCACCCTCACGGATATCGGCCTCGTGGCTCTCGATTCTAAGGCCGGCCGGACCATACCATTCGGCCAGCGCCCTCGGATCCATCCAGGCGGCAAAGACCTTGTCGCGCGGATGATTGAGCAGTTTCACGAGCACGATTTCCCGATCAAGCGACCAGGTGTCGAACGGATTTGCCATGTTCCTAACCATCCTCTTCCCTCTTGTCCAAGTAGACTTCCAGGCGATCCAGCCGCTCGGTCCAGCGCTGGCGCTCCGTGATCATCCAATCCGCCGCCTCGTCGAACCGCGCCTGCACCAGCCGGCACCAGCGGCTGCGCCCGCGCTTTTCACTCGCGATCAGTCCGCAATCTTCCAGCACCTTGAGATGCTGGGCGAAGGAGGGCAGCGCCATGTCGAAAGGCTCGGCAAGCACGCTGACCGGCACCTCGCCATCAGCCAGCCGCGAGACCACCGCGCGGCGGGTCGGGTCGCTGAGAGCGTGAAACGCAAGATCGAGAGGGGTCGAGTGATAAGGCATGCAACTCAGTAAAACGAGTTCGGGCCCCAGTCAATAACAATAAGGTACTTGCCTTAGTATTCGCATTCTATATAAAGGCAATCACCTTAGTATCAAGCCCAACTTATGGGGCGGCTATGGCGCAACCACTTCGCAAGGAGAGTTCCAATGGCAGTACGTGTCGATCTCATGATCTCGCTCGACGGTTTCGCGACAACCACGGACCAGACGCCCGAAGTCCCGTTCGGCGAGGACTGGCCGCGTCTCGTCGGCGCATATGCGGCAACCCGAACATTCCGCGAGCGCGTCCTTGGGGATACCAGCGGAGCCGGGACATCAGGTCTCGATGACGATTACGCCAGGGAATATTTCGAGAATGTGGGTGCCGAAATCATGGGTGCCGGCATGTTCGGGCTTCACAACTTCCCCGATGATCCGGATTGGCGCGGCTGGTGGGGCGAAGAGCCGCCCTTCCGGGTTCCGGTCTTCGTTCTCACCCATACTTCCAGACCCTCCATCGAGATGGCTGGCGGCACCACCTTCCATTTCCTCAGCGCCGCTCCGGCTGATGTGCTTAAGCAGGCGGTCGCGACGGCCGGCGGCAGAGATGTACGGATCGGCGGCGGCCCGACGGTCGTTCGCGACTTCCTAAGGGCGGGTCTTGTCGATCGTCTTCATGTTGCCATCACGCCAATCCTGCTCGGGCGCGGCATACGCCTGTGGGACGACCTGCGCGGCCTGGAATCTGGCTACACGGTCAAGTCGGAAACTGCCCCGAGCGGCATCATCCACCTTACCTTCCAACGCTAACTTGTCACTTGGACGATCAGGACCACAAAAAACCCGCCGAGACCATCGGCGGGTTTGGAAAGCCTTCTTGCCGTCCCGCGCTTATCGACCCACGCGGTCGAGGCGCTGGCCGTGCCGAATGTGGATCGGAACCGCAACGGCTCTTGCCGGAGTTTCCACGGGACGCCCGCTGCCATGGCCGCCGAGCCGCTTGTGCTCGAGATAATAGGCATAGACGAAGAGAGCGACGATGCCGGCGACGACGTAGAGCGGGCCAACGATCTTATCCTGGTTTGTCAGGTAGAGAATGATCTGGCCCACCATCGCAAGGATCGTCCCGGCAACGAATATGTTCAACGAATGCCGGCCGAGGATCGTCAGCGGATGGTCTGACGGACGGCGGAAGAGCTGCGACAGGGCCGGTACGCTGATGATGATATAGGCGAGAGCCAGCACATGCAGCAGGCGCGGCAGCGACAGGAAGGTCTTGTCGAAGCCGGTGATGACGGTGGGCAGTCCAAGCGAGGCCAGAACTTCGCCGAGGCTCCAGAGCTTGAAGATCACCCAGACGAAGGACACGGCGACATAGGCGATCGCGACGGTCAGGAGCAGCGGGTTCCTGACGATCGTTCCCCCGCGGCGGACATGCATCATGCTGACGATGCCGATTGTGAAGAGGAACTGCCACGACAGCGGATTGAGGAACCAGAAACCTTCCACTAGCGAGTTGTGCGGGGCGATCTGATAGACGCCTGCAACAAGCCATACGGTAGCGGATACGCTAAGCGCCAGCAGCGGGCTGCTGGACTCCAGATAAAGGATGATCGGAACCATCAACAGCAGGGCGCCATACATCGGCAGGATATTGTTGTAGCCGATCTGGTGGCCGAGCAGCAGCAGCGCCGGAATGCCCTGCCGGATATTGGTCAGCACCGCCAGGATATTGACTTCGCAGAGCAGACCGGGCCGATGAAACAGCCAGGCGCTCGAGATGAACAGCACCAGCGTCATGCAGGTCGTCATCATATGGGCGAGGTAGAGCGTGAAGGCGCGCTTTACCGCCTTCCACGATGCCTCCAGGCGATTGCCCGGCTTGAAGCGACCGCCATAGGCAAGTCCGACGGCAATGCCCGAGATCAGCACGAAGCCTTCGGCCGAATCGGAGAACCCGAAATTCTTGGTCGTCAAATATTCGAATATCTGGCCGGGAACGTGATTTATGAAGATGGCGAGCAACGCCAGACCCCGCAGCACGTCGAGGCGTGTGTCGCGCCATCCAGCTGCCTTGGAAAATCCGCTTTGATCTGCGGCCACAACCGCTCCGTTCGGACTTGAAACCATAGGCTTCTCCTTTTCCGGCAATCAAACGCAACTGTGGCCAAAAGAGTTCCCCCCTTTGGCCACACCGATCAATGCACATGATGGTGAAGAGAAACTGCGCTATCCGCCGATGGGATAGCCCTCTTCGAGGTGGGCGATCACTTGACCGTTGATTGTCACACCGTAACCTGCCGCATCGGACGATTTTGAGACCGAAATGCGGTATTTCCCTGTCGCCAGATCAAGCTCTGCGGAGAACCCATCCCATGCAGAAGGAAGCGCCGGTTTCACGTAAAGGTGACCGTCCCTCACGCGGATGCCGAGGATGCCCTCGATCGCCACGCGGTAGAGCCAGCCGGCCGAACCCGTGTACCAGGTCCAGCCGCCACGACCGGTGAGCTGGCCTTCGCCATAGATGTCGGCGGCAACCACATAGGGCTCGACGCGATAGACGTCGGCCGACGCCTGGTCGAGGGCGTGGTTGACCGGGTTTAGCATGTCGAAGCAACGCAGCGCGTCATCACCGCGATTCATCTCGGCCAGCGCCATGACCACCCAGGTGGCCGCATGTGAATACTGCCCGCCGTTTTCGCGAACGCCCGGTGGATAGGCCTTGATATAGCCCGGATCCTTGTTCGACTTCTGGAAGGCCGGCGTGAACAGGCGGATGATCTTGGCCTCGGGATCGACGAGTTTGTCGAGCACGGCGCCCATGGCCGCTTCGGAATGGGCCTTGTCGCCCTCGCCCGAAAGCACGCTCCAGGACTGCGCGATTGAATCGATCCGGCATTCCATGCTTTCGCTGGAGCCGAGCGGACTGCCGTCGTCGAAATAGCCGCGGCGATAGTAGCCGCCGTCCCAGCCGGCCGTTTCCAGCGCCTTCTTCAGCTCCGGAATATGCCGCGTCCAGCGCTCGACGCGGTCCCTGTCGCCGCGGGCCTCGGCATAGGGCAGGAAGGCCTTCAGCGTGCTGACGAGGAACCAGCCGAGCCAGGTGCTCTCGCCACGTCCCTGGAAGCCGACGCGGTTCATGCCGTCGTTCCAGTCGCCGCCGAGGATGAGCGGCAGGCCGTTGCTGCCCTTGCGCTTGATCGCTAGATCGAGCGCCAGTGCCGCGTGCTCGTACACGCTGACCTTATCCTTGGAAACCGTCGGATGGTAGAAGGCGTCGTGGATCCCTGGCATGAGGGCTGCGCCTTCGATGAAGGGAAGCTCCTCATCGAGTAGCGTGCGATCACCCGTCACGATGCAATACTGGTTGATCGCATAGGCGAGCCAGACCACGTCGTCGGAAATATGCGTGCGCACGCCGGCGCCGGTTTCCGGCAGCCACCAGTGCTGGACATCGCCTTCGCGGAACTGGCGCCGGGCGGCATTCAGGATCTGCTTGCGGGCAAGATCCGGCGAATGCGTCAGGAAGGCCAGCGTGTCCTGGAGCTGGTCGCGGAAGCCGAAAGCGCCGCTCGCCTGATAGAACGCCGTACGCGCCATGATGCGGCAGCCGAGGCTCTGATAGGGAAGCCAGGCATTGATCATGTGGTTCATCGCCGCATCCGGCGTCGAGATCTGCAGGCGGCTGGTAAAGTCGTTCCAGAAGGACTGACCTGCCTGCAGGACCTCGTCGAACTCGGTACTCCGCATATCCGAGATTAGCGCGCGAGCCTCGTCCTGGGACGCGGTATCGCCCATGTAGAAGCAGATATCCCGCTCCTCGCCAGCCGCGATACTCAGATCAATCGCAAGCGCAGCACAGGGGTCGCCGTCCATCTCCATCGAGTTGGAAAGCTCCGAACCATAGGCCACGGCCTGCGGCGCCTGGATCGTTCCGAACTTGCCGATGAACTCGCGGCGGCTTGCCGAAACACTGGTCGCAGCCTCGCTTGCCGCGAAGAAGGCCACGCGCGTCGAGTAATCGATGCTGTAGGGGTTGGAGGCCAGCAGCGAGCCGGTACCCTCGTCATGCGTCGACATGATGAATGGCTTGGTGCGGCGCGGATTGCTGCCCAGCACCCACTCGGCATAGCCGTAGAGGCGCAACCTGCGGCTCTCCTTGCCGGTGTTGCGGATGCGCATGCGCATCAGCTTGGCCGGGCGCTCGCGATGGACCGTGTGGGTCATCTCCATCGCGACATCGTCCTGCGTGCTCGAGAAGACCGAGTAGCCGAGGCCGTGCCGCGCCTCGAACTGCGCGGTCGATTGGCGCGACAGGGCGGCGTAAGGTGTCATTACCCTGCCGCTCTCGAGATCGGCCAGATAGACCGCCTCGCCTGGACGGTTGATCACCATGTCGTTGGTCCACGGCGTCAGCTGGTAGTCGCGCGAATTGACGCTCCAGGTAAAGCCGGCGCCTTCTGCTGAAATGTGGAAGCCGAAATGCTCGTTCGAGATGACGTTGATCCACGGATGCGGCGTCGACTGGCCGCCATTGAGGCGCACGACATATTCGCGGCCGTCGCGGGCAAAGCCGCCATAGCCGTTCCAGAAGTCGAGATCGCCGGCGTCTTCGACAGTCGAGGCCGAGAAGGCCGGTTCTAGTGGGATCATGCGGGTCGGGCCGGTCGTGTCACCCTGGCGCGTCGATATCAGCGACGGGCCACGGGCAATCTGATCGACGATCTTGCCGTTGCGGGCATGGAAGACCACGCGGGACGCTGCGAGGATCGCGCGATATGTCCCCTCCTCGATCAAGTCCTTGCGAACCGCAAAGAGGTGGTGCCCGATATTGTCGGACCGACGCCGCACATTCTCGCAAGCCGCCTCGAGCAACTGCTGCATGTCCTGGGCATCGTCGACCGCGCGTTCGTTGAGGATCACGAGATCGATGATGATGCCACGGGAATGGAGATATTCCAGCGCGCTCAGCGCCTCCTTGGCGATGCCGAGGTCTATGTCGTCATTGATGCGCAACGTGAAGATCGGGAAATCGCCCGAAATCGATACCGGCCAGAGCGCGGATTGCGACTGCAACCCAGCCTTGACTGTCGCCGCATCGGCGCGCAGGTGCATATCGGGATAGACGACATAGCGGGCCAAGTGCTGGAAGACGGCCGCCTGCTGCGAGGTCACGCCGACATGGCGCATCTGCATCTGCGTACGCGTCCAGGCCTGCGTGAGTTCCCGCGAGAAGGCATCGGGGTGACGGTAGCGTTCCACCGCCTTGTCGACGTCGTCGCGGCTTGGCGCGGCGATTGTCCAGAAAATCACGCTCACCTTCTTGCCGGCCGGTACGCGCACGACGCGGCGCAGCGACAGGCAGGCATCCATCGTGAAGCCATCGGTGCCCGAGAGCGCAGCACCGGGATCGAAGGCGGCGGCTTCGGAAAGGCTGCGGCCGCGACCGATGAACTTGCGGCGATCGGTTTCGAATTCCGTCGGACGTTCCGGGCCGGCATTGTCGACGATCAGATGCGCCATCGCCATGTCGGGCTCGTTCGGATCGCGCTTGTTGCGCTCGACGCGGATCACGTCGCCACGGCGGCCGATCTCGGTCTTGAGGAACATGCGTGCGAAGACCGGATGCGCCGCATCGACGTCATCCGAGGTCACGACCGGCTCAAGGTAGGAGGTCACTTCGATGAAGCGATCCTCCGTGCCCATGTTGAGCAGGGTGACGCGGCGACCTTCGGCATCGTTTTCCGTCGCGACGATGCATTCGACTTCGCTCGTGAAGTCGCCGATCGTCTTGCTGAATTCCGCCTTTTCGTCGCTGAAGCTGACCTTGGTCTTCTCGCCCTCGATGCTGCGTGGCTCAGCCGTTGCCGACCACCACTGGCCGGAGACCGTATCGCGCAGGAAGATGAAGGTGCCCCAGCGATCCTCGGTCGGATCGGCGCGCCAGCGCGAAACGGCAAGTCCGTTCCAGCGCGAGTAGCCGGCGCCGGTCGCCGTCAGCATGACGGAATAGTGGCCGTTGGACAGGAAGCTCAGTTCGCGATCCTGCTGGCCCGGATTGTCGATCTTGCGCACTTCCGGCCGCAGCAGGTCTTCCTGGATATTGGCCGGCGCATCACTTTCATGCTTGGCGGCCATGACGGGAATGTCGCGCGGCGCCTTTTCCTGTAGCAGCAGTTCGGCTGCTTCGATCACGGGATCGGCGTGGAAAAGCTCGCGCAGCAGGCCGTTGAGCGCAACGTTTGCGATAGCTGCGATCGACATGCCATGATGGTGCGCATAGTAGTTGTAGACGACGGCGCACTTCTTGCCCTCAGGCACGCGCGTCGGCGTGAAATCGACGGCATCGTGGAAGCCGTACATGCCGAGCGCGCCGACCTTGCGCAGCTTCTGCAGATTTTCCAGCGCCGCTTCCGGATTATACTGGCTGGCGAGGATCGAGGCATAGGGCGCGATGACGGCATTCTGGCCGAGGCCGCGCTTCAGGCCGAGCGAGGGCACACCGAAATTGGTGTACTGATAGTGCATTTGTGTGTCGCGAGCGTTGAAGGCCGCTTCCGAAATGCCCCAGGGCGTGCCGAGCCGGCGCGCATAGTTCATCTGCTCCAGCACGATCAGATTGTTGGTCTGGTTGAGGACACCGCCCTGGCGCTCCTGCATGACGAGCGGCGGCATCAAATATTCGAACATCGAGCCCGACCAGGAGACCAGCGCGCCGCGCGAACCGACGGCGACGACATGGCGGCCAAGCTTGTACCAGTGCTCGGTCGGCAGATCGCCCTTGGCGATGGAAAACAGGCTGGTCAGGCGTGCTTCCGAGGCCAGGAGGTCGTAGCAGGCGGCATCGAGCTCGCCGGTTTCGACACGGAAGCCGATCGACAGCAGCCGTCGCTCCGGCCGGTAAAGGAAGCTGAAGTCCATCGAGAAGGCGATCTCGCGCATGGTGTCGCGGAGCTTTGCCAGACGCTGGCGCAGCGTATCAACATTCGACAGATCGTAAGTGCTGTCGGAGATATGGCCTTCGCAGACCTTGATCAGCGATTCCGCCCAGCGGGTTACTTCGCCGCTTTGAGTCGACTTTACCTCGTGGTCGAGGTTGGCCGCAAGCTTCTGGATATCGTGCGCAAGCACGGACAGGTTGATGATGCGGATCGAGGCGAATTCGTGCTCGCGCTTGACGGCGGCAAGCGCATTCTGGAAGCCCATGATACGCTCTTCCAGGCGCCGGCGCAGCGGGCGAACCGTCTTGCGGTCGTCAGGCAGGTCTGCCAGCACTTCACCGAGGATGCCGGCAACGTCGCCGATACCGTCTAGATTGCCATGCATATGTGCCGATGGCGCCTCCGCCCAGATGCGACAGGCCGATGAGACGGCGATCAGATGGCCGGCAAAGTTGCCGCTATCGACCGACGACACGTAGCGCTGGCCCATCGGCCGCAGCGTGTCGGTATGGTACCAGTTGAAGAGGTGTCCGCGGAATTTCTCCATCCGCTCGACGGTCGCGATGGTCTTTTCCATCTTGTCGATCGTCTCTTCGAAGGACAGCCAGCCGAAATGGCGCGCCGACACGACGGAGAGCAGATAGACGCCGATATTGGTCGGCGACGTGCGCGGTGCTGGCACGGCGTGCGGCGTCTGCTGGACGTTGTCCGGGGGCAGGTGATGCTGCTGCTCGATGACGAAGGTCTCGAAATAGCGCCAGGTGCGGCGCGCGATCTTCCGCAACTCGGCCGAGACATGCTCGGGCACGTCGAGGCGATCCTCCGTCTCGGCGGACTGGCTGACATACCAGGCAACGGCCGGAGACAGGATCCAGAGAGCGGCGAAGGGAATGCCGACGAGGTAGGCATTGCCGCCCGAAAACACCGCCAGGATGATGGCCAGCAACGCCATGACAGGCGCGTGCCACATGACGCGGTAATGGCCGAAGATGGTCGTCTGGGCAACGGCCTGGGCGCTCGCGGCAGTGCGCCACTGCAGCATCAGCTTGCGCGTCACGAACAGTCGGTAGAGCGAGCGGATGATTGCATCCGCCATCATGCAGGCGGTATCTGCGATGAAGACGACGCGCAACGCCACCTGGGCGTTTGCCCCCTTCACGTCATTCCAGACGGTGTAGAGATGCGCCCTGGCGATGATATCGCTGGTGCGCGGGATGATGCCGTTGATCAGCGACAGCGTCGGCGCCACGAACAGGCAGAAGATCAGAAGGATCTGCCAGACGAGCGCACCGAAGGCGCCCATGAAGTACCAGCCGAAGATCGAGGCGAAGAACCAGGCGATCGGCGTCAAAGAACGGCGCAGGTTGTCGAACATCTTCCAGCGGCCAAGCCCGGTCACGCCGCGCTTCGAAGTGAAGATATAGGGAAGCAGCTGCCAGTCGCCGCGTGCCCAACGATGCTGGCGCGACACTTCGACTTCATAGCGGATCGGAAAGTCTTCGACGAGTTCTGCATCTGTCACGAGCGCGCAACGCGCCATCGAGCCTTCGAGAAGGTCGTGGCTCAGAACCGAATTCTCGTCGATCTTGCCGCGTAGGGACGTCTCGAACGCATCGACGTGATAAAGCCCCTTGCCGGTGAAGGTGCCTTCGCCGGTCAGGTCCTGATAGACGTCTGACACGGTGAAGACATAGGGGTCGAGGCCGCGATTGACGGAGAAGATGCGCTGGAAGACCGATGCATCCTTGCCGGTCGTCAGCGAGGGCGTCACGCGTGGCTGCAATACACCGTAGCCGCTGACGACCCTCCGGCTTTCCGGATCGACGACCGGACGGTTGATCGGGTGATAGAGCTTGCCGACGAGCTTGGTGACCGTATCGCGCACGAGGCGCGTGTCGGAATCCAGCGTCATGACATACTGGACATCCTTCGGCACAATGTTTGCGCCGGGCAGAAAGGTCGTATCGCGGTCGCCGCGCAGCAGCATGTTGAGCTCATGCAGCTTGCCGCGCTTGCGCTCCCAGCCCATCCAGACGCCTTCGCCCTGACTGTAGAGCCGGCGACGGTGCAGGAGGTAGAAGCGGGTCTTGCGGTCATGCGCATAGCGGGCCGAGAGCTTCGCGATCTCGCCGCGCGCATAATCCAGAACTTCCAGATCGGATTCCGTCTCCTCGAACTGGCTGTCCGGCCAGTCGCTGAGCAGCGCGAAATAGAGTTCGCCGCGCGGGTTGGCGAGATAGTGGACTTCGAGATTGCGCACGAGTTCGTCGACGCTGTCGCGGTTCGAGATCAGCGTCGGCACAACGAGGAGCGTGCGCGCGTCTTCCGGCACGCCCTCTTCGAACTCATAGCCGACGAGGCGATCCGGCGTCGTGAAGAAGGTCGCGAAGAAATTGAACAGGCCTGTCGCGCCCTCGGACGCCGGAAGCGTGAACATCACAAGCAGAAGAATCGTCTGGGGAATGCCGATACCCTCGTGGATCATCACGCTGCCGACAATGATGAGGGCGAGAACCGTGATCACAATGACGGGAACCGCGATCGAAAGCCAGTTGCACTGGCGCACGAAGCGCAGGAACTGCTGCGAGACGGACGGTCGGAAGCCGATCGCCTCCTCCAGCTTTTCCCGCTGCGTGCCGACAAGGAAACCGCCGACATTGGGCTCGTGCGGCTGCGGCGCCGAAGAGGTCTTTGCCTCCTCCATCATGTCGATGGCGATCTGCGCGATCTCCATTTCGCTCTTGCCGGAGCGGCGGGAGAGCTTTTCGATCTGCTTGCGATAGGCATTGCGCGAACCGGGATCGAGTTCGGCATAGTCGGTCTGCGTCCAGAGCTGCTTGTCGACCTTGCTGACCTCTTCGACCCACACCGACCATTCGGTATCGTCGATCTCGCGCAGGCTCCTGATGATGCTGCCCATCGTGACATTGCCGGCCGACAGGCGGTTGTGTTCCGCCATGGTCACCGCTTCGATATTCGTGCCCGCGGCCTCGAGCCGCCGCTCCAGCCAGTCGATCGCGACCCCCGAGGTCTGCGACCCGTCGCGCATGCGGTAGAGGAACTGCGCAGCAAAAGTATTGTCTGTTGCCAGCGGCTCCAGCGACTTCAGATAGTCGAGCGCCCTGGCATCGTCGTTCAGGCGGATGAGTTCGTCGGCGGCCTCGTTGGCCTTGCGGCGCATCGTCCGGCTCGCGTCGACGCGGGACGAAATACGGCGCAGATTGTCGACGAGCACATAGCGAACCAGAGACGGGATCGCCCAGAGTTCGCCGATCTTGAAGGTTCCGTGCTTCTGGAAGCCGTCGACCATTGCCATCAGGCTGGCATAGGAGACGCTGCTTTGCGTATGGGCGACGTAAAGCCAGGCGAAAGCCAACGTGCGCGGCATCACCATGCCCTCGACCGTCATGGTGTTGAGTTCGCGATAGAATTTCTTCGGGAAGTCGCGGCGGACCTCCTGGATCGCTTCTTCGATAATGTAGTGGTTGTCGAGCAGCCATTCGGCGGCCGGCGTGATCGTCTCGCCCCGCTCCACATCGATCGCGGCAGACTTGTAGACGCGCAGGATCTCGGTTTCGTTTTCGCGATGCCGCGCAAAGAAGTCGAAGGGCTGGAAGCCAGGAAGCTTCATGCTGCTGTCCAGCGCAAACGCTTCCCCGCATTCCCGCAACTGATCGCTGGAAAACTGCGTCGAGCGGATCATATCGGTCTGATTGATCTGCTTGACTTCGGGGTCCTGGGACGGAGCGGTGGAAGAAACTTGAGATGACATGGGTTCGGGTTCTGGATCCAAACAGAGTTACAGGCATTCGCCTTAACCCGTTTGCGCAATTCGGCAGAACAGTTCACGCATTCTGGCTTTGCGGGGCTTTTGAGCCGCACAGAATGAACGTGAACGTGAGATGCCGCGGCGCAAACCGATCGGGGCGGAAATTTTCACGAGCGCTATCGTCGGGTTTGGCAATTGTTAAATTACCACTTTTCCGACACCCGCGAAACTTGGACGCGAAGCGCATCATTCAAGTGGGCGCGTCAACGAAAGTCGGAAAAAGACAGTTAAATTCGCGGCATGCTCCCAGCATGCAGACATTTCACACCGAGTTCGTTCGGCATGAAGTCGGCATCTGAGCCGCAATATACGAGAAGCGATGTCTTGAAATGGTGAGGTGGCACGCGTTCACCCGCCCGGACCGAGCGCGGTAGAAGGCAATGCAGATCTGAGGGAAAACGGAGCTACCGGGAAATCCCAAGATAGAAGGAACGGATTTCCAAAGGATGGCTTGTCCGGCAACTGCCGAACGAGGCGGAATGCGATGGCGAGCGATCAGACGAGCACGCCGCAGACGACAGCAGCGACAAAGATGAACGCTGCAGAAAAAAGCGCGACATGGAAGACCGTCTGGATCTTGTGGCGCAGCGACGCGTTTCCAGTGACAGGAAGCCGCTTGCCCGACACAGAATCGTCCAACTGGTTAACCTGAGTATTCGTAATACCCCAATTCGCCATGTGCTGCCTCCAGTTGTTTATTATGTTTTTATTCATACTGCCCGCGCCCGTAGCGCAGTCATGCACATTCACACTGACTCTATCAAATAGGTAGAGATAATTTTTTATCCAGTGGGACGGGTGAGAAAAAATTAACCCCTAAGTCCAACGCATTAGATCAGCAGAGGATGCGGCGAGCCCATATCAGCGTGCGCTCCATGGCGCTGTCGCTCGGGGCTTCGTTGGGTCCGACTTTGCGCCGGTCCTTTTCTTCGGGAAGGTCGATGCGGACCTGCTCCGTGGCTTTTACCGGCGGATGAAGATAGCCCATGGTCATGCCACCCATGAAAAACATGCTTGCCTCCATGCTCCGCGATCACGAAACCTAACCGCCGTTAACAAGATCATGACAGAAATGCGGCAACTGTCAATAGTCTAGAGGATTGGTCGTCTTTTAAGGGTCGCTTAACCAAGACGTAGCGAGAAACTGCGCTGATTATCAAGGGATTAGACATCAGGCATCGCCCTTGAATGGAAAAGTCCGGCTTGGATTAATCCAACCGGACTCAAAATAATTTTCACCGCTTTGGGCTATTCGCGAGCTTCGCCGACTAGGCGGCCTCAGTCGAAAACTGATCCACGGCGGCGATAACGCCGCGTAATTCCGCAAGCCCCTTCAGGCGGCCAATGCAGGAATAGCCCGGATTGACCTTCTTCTCCTGATCGTCGATCAGCAGGTGGCCGTGATCAGGACGCATCGGGATGACATGATCCGCCCTGCCCTCTGCAGCGCGTCGCCGCTCTTCCTTCCGCAAGACCGAAATCAGCGACACCATGTTGACGTCGCCGCCGAGATGTTCGGATTCGACGAAGGATCCGTCTGCTTCCTTGCTGACATTGCGCAGGTGTGCGAAATGAATCCTGCTTGCAAAGCGGCTCGCCATCGCCACGACATCATTTCCGTGACGCGACGCGTAGGAGCCGGCGCAGAGCGTGATGCCGTTGGCCTCATGATCGACAGCGGCAAGAAGCGTCTCCACATCCTCCACCTTCGAAACGACGCGCGGCAGGCCGAAGAGCGAGAACGGCGGATCGTCGGGATGGATGGCAAGCCGGACATTGTTCTCGGCGGCGACAGGCACGACCTCCCTGAGGAACTCGACCAGATTGGCCCGCATATCCTCGTCCGAAACATCGTCGAAGGCCGCGATATGCCCGCGGATGGTCTCGCGGGTATGGCTGTCCTCGCCACCGGGAAGGCCGGCGATGATGTTCTTCTCGAGCGTCAGGACATCGCTCTCGCTCATGCCGGCCAGACGCTTGCGCGCCGCCTCGATCACGTCGGGCGCGTAGCTGCCCTCGGCCCCCTTCCGCTTCAGCACGAAGGCATCGTAGGCGACGAAATCGATCATGTCGAAGCGCAGGGCAAAGCCGCCTGCCTCCGTGGGATAAAGCAGGTTCGTCCGCGTCCAGTCGACCACAGGCATGAAATTGTAGCAGACCACAGGGACGCCGCCCTTGCCCAGATTGGCAAGGCTCTCCTTCCAGGCATCGACATAGCTGCGCCATTTTTCATTGCGCAGCTTGATCGCCGAATTGACCGGTATGGATTCGCAGACCGACCATACCATGCCGGCCTTCCGGACCAGCGCCATGCGCTCGGCAACGTCGTCAGGCGTCCAGACGCGGCCGTCATAGATATGATGCAACGCGGTCACGATACCATGCGCGCCCGCCTGTCGCGCATGTGAGAGCTTGACCGGATCTTCGGGTCCAAACCACCGCCAGCTTTCCAGCATATCATCTCCTCCTCATAATGTTGGACAATTAAACGCCAAAAGGCCTTATTGCTCAAGCCACAATCGGCATTTGCCAAATTAAGACCAACATAATAGGATGGAGCGGCGTATTCAGGAGTTCCCATGGAAGAAATTCCGCGCCCATCGGCGGTGGATGGCGTCGTCCGGCAGATCAGATCGCTGATCCGCGAGCGCGGCATGGTGGTCGGCGATGTCCTGCCGAGCGAGGCGGAACTGGCCGTCATGTTCGAGTCCAGCCGCAACACCGTCCGCGAGGCTTTTCGAACGCTGAAAGCCTATGGCGTGGCCGAATCGCGCCAGAAGGTCGGCGCCGTCCTGACGGATCAGCACCAGATCGCCATGCGCGACCTTTTTTCCTTCGCAATGGAGATCTCGGTCGACGCCTTTCGCGACATCCAGGGCTATCGCCGCCTGACGGAAATGAACCTTTTCGACCTGCTGCAGGATAGGCTTTCGGAGGAGATATTTGCCGAGATGGAGGCCATCAACCTCGCCATCCGCTCCGCATCCAGTCCCGAGCAGGCATCGGAACTCGATTTCCAGTTTCATCGGACAATGGTCGATGCGGCGGGAAACCGGACGCTGTCTGAAACCTACGGCATGCTGAAGCCGGTCATCCAGCGCATCATGCTATCGGGCAAATCGCAGCGCCAAGCACTGGAATCGGTGGCATCGGAGCATGGCGAGATCGTGCAGGCGCTGCGCGCCCGGGATCGCATCGCCTTCGTCTATCACATGGACCGGCACCTGAACGCCGGGCTTGAATTCATAAGGGACCAGTCGTCCTCCGGCACAGCAGGGGACAGCGGCAAGGAGGATAGCTGATGGGAGACTTCACGGGAAAAGCAGCCGTCGTGACGGGCACGACCGGCATCGGCCGCGCGGTGGCGCTGCATCTGGCAGGGAAGGGCGCCTCGGTCGTTTCGCTCGGCATCGATCAAGCCGCCAATGCGGAACTCACGGACCTCGCATCGTCGAAGGATCTGCCGATCCGCGTCATTCATGCCGATGTGTCTGTCCCCGACAGCGTCCGCGACGCCATGGGCGAAGCGACCTCCCATCTTGGCGGCATCGATATCATCGTCAATGCGGCCGCCATCCACCCATATGGCGACGCCACCAGCACGCCGTTCGATGTGTTTCTCCGCTGCATGGCGGTCAATGTCGGCTCCATCCATCTGACGGCCGAATTCGGCGTTCCCGAAATGCGCAAGCGCGGCGGCGGGGTGATCGTCAATATATCAAGCGTCCAGGGCTTCGCCTGCCAGCGCGGCGTCTCGGCCTATGTCGCCTCCAAGGGCGCCATCCATGCGCTGACGAGGGCAATGGCAATGGATTTCGCGCAGGATCGCATCCGGGTCGTGTCGATCAGCCCCGGTTCGGTGCGCACGCCCATTCTCGAACTCGCGGCCCGCACCTTCGAGGGCGAAGATGCCGATATCGAGCAGGTCTTCAATCGCTTCGGCGAGGCACATCCGCTCGGCCGCATCGGCGAGCCGGAAGAGGTTGCCGCCCTTGCCGCGTTCCTGGCCTCGGATCAGGCATCCTTCATAACGGGCTCCGACCACCGGATCGACGGTGGTTTGACGGCCGGCATAGGCGTGCGCTGAGTCCGGGTAAAGTGCGCGAAGCCGGCTTCTATGCCCGGACAAAACCCTTGCTGGCGATCATCAGGTTGCGGGTATAATCCTGCGTTACCACGCCCTGCGACAGCTCCCTTGCAGTCAGCCGCTCGACAACGGCACCGTTCTGCATAACAGCCAGCCGGTCGCACATATGGGTGACCACGCCGAGATCATGGCTGACCATGACGAAGGTCAGGTTACGATCGCGGCGCACCTGTTCCAGGAGATTGAGCACTTCCGCCTGCACCGAGGCATCCAGCGCCGAGGTAGGCTCGTCCAGCAAGAGAATCGTCGGCTCCAGGATCAGCGCCCGCGCGATCGCAACGCGCTGGCGCTGGCCGCCCGACAGCTGATGCGGATAGCGGAACCGGAAGCCGTTGCCGAGCCCGACCTCGTCAAGCGCCCGCGTGATCCGGCTCTCGCTGTCGCCGACGCCATGGATCGCCAGGGGCTCGAGCAATAGCCGGTCGATCGTCTGGCGTGGGTGCAGGGAGCCGTAGGGGTCCTGAAACACCATCTGGACGCTGCGGTAGAAATCCTTGCTGCGCCTGGCGCCCTGCAAGGTCGTGCCTTCGACCCTGATTGAGCCGCCGCTGACCGGTGCCAGACCGGCAACAGCCCGCAGCAGCGTCGACTTGCCCGATCCGGACTCGCCGACCAGACCGAAGGATTCGCCTTCCGCCACATCGATGCTGACGGCATCGAGCGCATAATAGCCATCATAGACGACGCTGAGACTGTCGATGGAAAGGGTCGCGTTCATGCAGCCCACTCCGGCTTGCGGTCGAGGACGGGCAGGGGATGGCGATCCTCGCCGATCTGGGGCATGCAGCTGAGCAGCCCCTGCGTATAGGGATGCTTGGCATTCCTGAGATCGGATGCCGCCAGTTCCTCGACGACCTTGCCGGCATACATGACGAGCACGCGATCGCAGAAGGACGAGACGAGGCGCAGATCGTGCGAGACGAAGATCAACCCCATGCCGCGCTCCGACACCAGCTTGTCCATGATGCGCAGCACGTCAAGCTGCACGGTGACGTCGAGCGCAGAGGTCGGCTCATCGGCGATCAGAAGCTCGGGACCGGCGATCAGCATCATTGCGATCATCACGCGCTGGCCCATGCCGCCGGAAACCTCATGCGGATGCAGGCCGAAGACTCGGCTGGGATCACGGATCTGCACCGCCTCCAGCATGTCGAGCACCCGCTTACGGGCCTCCGCCTTGCCGATCCTTTCATGGGCGCGCAGCGTCTCCATGATCTGCCTGCCGATCGTCATGACCGGATCGAGCGAATATTTCGGATCCTGCAGCACCATGGCGATGCGCTTGCCGCGCAGATTGCGCCGCTCTCTTGGTGAAGCCTTCAGCAGGTCGATGCCGTTAAAGTCGAGCTTGTCTGCTGTGACGATGCCAGGCGATGCGGTCAGCCCCATGATGGCACGGCCGGTCTGGGACTTGCCGGAGCCGCTCTCGCCGACGATACCGAGACGTTCCTTGCCGAGCGTAAACGAGACCCCGCGCACCGCCTCGATGACGCCGGTGCGTGTGGGATAGCGGACGCGGAGATTTTCGACGGTCAACATCGTGCTCACTGGCCGCTCTCCCTGGGATCCAGCGCATCGCGCAAACCATCGCCAAGCAGGTTGAAGCCGAGGCTGACGACAAGAATGGCAATGCCGGGCATGGCAGCGACCCACCATTGATCGAGGATGAAGCGGCGGCCATCGGCGATCATCGTTCCCCATTCCGGCAGCGGCGGCTGGGCGCCGAGGCCGAGGAAGCCGAGGCCGGCGGCCGTCAAGATGATGCCCGCCATATCGAGCGTGACACGCACGATCAGCGAGGAAATGCAGAGCGGCATGATATGGCGAAAGATGATGCGAACAGGCGACGCCCCCATCAACTGTACTGCCGCGATATAGTCCGACCGGCGCACCGTCATCGTCTCGGCGCGGGCGATGCGCGCATAGGGCGGCCAGGAGGTAATCGCGATCGCGATGATGGCGTTCTGGATGCCGGGGCCGAGGGCGGCGACGAAGGCAAGCGCCAGCACGAGCTTGGGGAAGGCGAGGAAGATGTCGGTGATGCGCATCAGCACCGCATCCGTCCAGCCGCCGGCATAGCCGGAAACCGTTCCGACGATCAGCCCGATCGGCGCGGAAATGATCGCGACCAGCACGACGACGAGCAGCGTCCAGCGCGAGCCGTAGAGCAGCCTCGAAAGAATGTCCCGGCCCTGATCGTCGGTGCCCAGCCAATAGCCGGGGCTGCCGGGCGGCAGGAGACGCGCGCCCGTCAGGTCTCCAATCACGGGCGAATGCGGCGCAAGCACGCCGGCGAAGGCGGCGATCAAAAGCAGCGCCACGATGATCAGCAGCCCGACCACGGCAAGGTGATTGGCCGTAAACTGCCGCCAGGTCACATAGGCGCGACCGAGCCTCGCCTGGAGGCGCGATTGCGGCCGGTCGGACAGGAGCCATTCGCGGCGGCTCATCTTTGATGTCAAGGGGGGCGGGGTCGAAGTGGCAGGGCTCGTCATTTGCGGCGCGTCCTTGGGTCGAGGGTCCGATAGAGAAGATCGGAGAGAAGATTGATGCCGATGAAGACCGTGCCGATAACGATCGTGCCGCCGAGAACGGCGTTCATGTCGGCATTCTGCAGCGAATTGGTGATGTAGAAGCCGATGCCGGGCCAGGAGAACACCGTCTCCGTCAGCACCGATCCTTCCAGCAGCCCGGCATAGGACAGCGCGATAACAGTCACCAGCGGAACGGCAGCGTTGCGCAGCGCATGGCCCCAGATCACGCGCCGCTCCGAAAGACCCTTGGCGCGGACGGCGACGATATATTCCTGCCCCATCTCGTTCAGCATGAAGCTGCGCGTCATGCGGCTGATATAGGCCAGAGAAAAGTAGCCGAGCAACGATCCCGGCAGGATGATGTGGCGGAACACGTCCCAGAAGACGTCCCATTGCCCCTGCCAGGCGGCATCGATCAGGAAAAAGCCGGTGATCGGCTCGAACGTATATTCATAGGCGATGTCGATCCGTCCCGGAAACGCCACCCAGTTCAGCCTGGCGTAGAAGATCACCAGTGAGATCAGCGCCAGCCAGAAGATCGGCACCGAATAGCCGACGAGGCCGACGACGCGCACCAGCTGGTCGATGAAGCTGCCACGCTTGACGGCGGCAAGCACGCCGAGCGGAATGCCGATGACGGTGCCGATGATCGTGCCGACGGTTGCGAGCTCCATCGTCGCCGGAAAGGCGCGGCGGATATCGTCCATGACAGGATTGGTTGTCAGAACGGATGTGCCGAAATCGCCCGAGAGCGCCTGCTTCAAATAGATATAGAACTGCTCGTAGAGCGGCAGGTCCAATCCGAGCTCACGACGCGTGCGCTCGACGACATCGGCGGGCGCCCGGTCGCCGAGAATGGCGAGCACGGGATCGATCGGCACCACGCGGCCGATGAAAAAGGTGACGGCGAGAAGGCCGAGATAGGTCGTGACGGCGACGACCAGGAAACGGAGGATGCCCATGGCGATGGGCGCGGCACGGCCCTTTGCGGGCCGTACCTCCATTTTGCGTTCAACGAGACTCAATAAACCGATCCTATCGGATGATTACTTCGAGATCGGGCCGACGAAGTTGGTGTCGAAGCTCGGGCCGAGCTTGAAGCCCTGCAGCTTCTTGCTGTAGCCGGCGACTTCCGTCTGCTGGAAGAGGATGACGAACGGGCTCGCATCGAGGAACTTCTTCTGGACGTCCTGATACATGGCGGCGCGCTTGTCGGCATCCGGCTCGAAGAGGGCAGCCTTCGTCACCTTCTCAAGCTCGGGCGTGGTCCAGTCATTGCGCCATGCCAGCGTCTTGTTCTTGCCTTCGTCGGAATTGTCGGCGTTGGTCGTGAACGTATCGGCGTTGGAGTTCGGATCCCAGTAGTCCATGCCCCAGTTGCCGAAGTAGATGTCGTGATTGCGGGCGCGATACTTGGTCAGCTTCTGCTTGCCGTCGCCCGGAATGATCTCGACCTTGATGCCTGCCTGACCGAGCGTCTGCTGGATCGAAGTCGCGACGCTGGTGTCCGGCTCGATGCTGCGCACGTCCATGGTGACGGAGAAGCCATCAGGCAACCCGGCCTTGGCCAGCAGCTCCTTCGCCTTGGCGACGTCGAGCTTGAAGGGGTTTTCGTCAAGAGCGCCGAGAACGCCCTTCGGCTCGAAGGTCTGGTGGATTTCGCCGATGCCCTTGATCAGCGTCTTGCCGATCGCGTCGTAGTCGACCAGGTACTTGAAGGCCTGCTGTACTTCCGGCTTGGCCAGGTTGGCGTTCTTCTGGTTCAAGCTGACATAGTAGACCGTGCCCTTCGGAGCGTTGGTCGAGGCCAGGTCGGCATTCTTTTCGACGGCGGCAAGGTCGGTCGGCGACAGGTTGCGGGCGATATCGATGTCGCCCTTCTCAAGCGCAAGGCGTTGCGCCGAACTCTCCTTCATGAAGCGGTAGATTACGCGCGCAAGCTTCGACTTCTCGCCGTAATAATTGTCGTTGCGTTCAAGCACGACAGCCTCATTGGCGCGCCATTCGCGCAGCTTGAACACACCGGAACCAGCATAGCCGGTCTTCAGCCAGCCATTGCCGAAATCGTTGTCGTACTTGTAGTCGGCGGTCGGCGTCATCGGCTTGACGTGCTGCATGACCAGCTTCTTGTCCACCACTTCAGCGACCGTCGCCGTCAGGCAGTTCAGGACGAAGGACGGCGCATAGGGCTTGTCGACCGTAAAGGTAAAGGTATCCGGAGCCGTGGCCTTCGCCTTTTCCGTGACGTTGTCGCCGGTCAGGCCGAACTGGCTGAGGATGAAGGCCGGGCTCTTGTCGAGCTTGACGACACGCTCGAAGGAATAGGCGACGTCATCGGCAGTGATCGGATTGCCGGAAGCAAATTTCAGACCCGGCTTCAGCTTAAACGTATAGGTCAGATGATCATCGGAAACCGTCCAGCTCTGGGCGAGGTCGCCTTCGATCTTTGACGTGTCGGCAATGTTCAGCCGCACGAGCAGGCTATAGCTGTTGCCGGTGACTTCAGCGGCCGAAAGCTCATAGGCTTCTGCCGGATCCATCGAGATGATGTCGTCGAAGGAAAAACCTTCAACCAGCGTATCCTTCGGCGTCGCCGCAAAGGCGCTCGGTGCCGTCATCATGAGGAGGGAGATTGCGGCACCGGCTGTCAGCAACTGGGCTTTGCGGTTTAGTCTGGCGTAGGTCATGTTTATTCCCCTGTTTTTGAACTGTTGGTTTTTTAAGCTGCGGCCTTGCCGGTCTCTCCCCAGGCGGATGCGAGGATGCGAAGCCAGTTTTCCCGGCATAGTTTTGCAAGATCGGCGTCACCATATCCGGCGCCCCTAAGGGCTTCAATCAGCCTCTGGTTGCCCGAAGCGTCGCCGATATCTTCCGGAATTGTTGCACCATCAAAGTCCGAGCCGAGCGCCACGCAATCGATCCCCATGCGCTCGACGAGATGATCGACATGGCGCAGCATGGTTTCGATCGGCGTGCCTGCGTCCGAGCGGCCGTCGTCGCGCAGCATCGCGGTCGCATAGTTCAGGCCGACGACGCCGCGGCTTTCGCGGATCGCATCGAGCTGCTTGTCGGTGAGGTTGCGGGCGACGGGCGTCAGCGCATGCGCATTGGAATGGCTGGCGACCAACGGCTGGTCGCTGGTCTTCGCTACATCCCAGAAGCCCCGTTCGGTAATATGGGCAAGATCGATCAGAACGCCGAGGCGATTGCACTCGCGGACGAGTTCGAAGCCCGCTTCCGTCAATCCCAGGCCGGTATCCGGCGACATCGGAAAGGCGAAGGGCACGCCGTGCGCAAACACGTTGTTGCGGCTCCAGACCGGCCCGAGCGAACGCAGGCCCATGGCGTAGAATGTTTCGAGCGCGGCCAGATCGGCGCCAATCGCCTCGCAGCCCTCCATATGCATGACGGCGGCAAAGATGCCCTTTTCCATGGACTGGCGGATGTCCGAGGTCGAACGGCAGAGCTTCCAGGCGCCGGCGCGGTCGAGACGCAGCGCGATCGCAGCCATTTCGTTGGCAATGTCGAGAGATGGCCACCGCTCCAGCGGCGCGGCAAGCGGCGTCACATAATGCCCGTTGCGATCAGGTTCGGCAAAAACCAGATCGCCTGAAGGAATGTAGATGGCGCAAAGGCCACCCGCGAGACCGCCCGCCCTTGCGCGAGGCGCATCGATGTGTCCTGACGACGTTCCGTCCCTGAATTCGGCGATCGGGTCTGCCCCATCGCGGGCATGGGTCCAAAGTCTCAGGAGAACGTCGTTATGACCATCGAATACAAGCTGCATCGTCTACCCTAAAATGCCCTCTCGGGCGGATCCGAAAGACACAGCATAAAAAAGATGCAAGGATTCGCCACCGATAATTTTGAAAAATGCCTTTGAGGATTAAAATAATTTCCCTCTGAGTGGAATCAAACGAAAAGAGCGGGGGCTGACGCTCCCGCTCGACTGACAGAACTCAATTGGCAAACGCGTGTGGCGTCAATGCTTTACGCGCTTCTTCTGGCGGTAGACGTCGACCACGACAGCCGCAACGATGATCAGGCCCTTGACGATCTCTTGGTAGTAGGCGTCCACCCGGAGGAATGTGAAGCCCGACGTCATGACGCCGAGAATGACCGTGCCGATAACGGTTCCGGTGATGCGCCCGACGCCGCCGGTCAGCGACGTGCCGCCGATAACAGTCGCCGCGATCGCGTCAAGCTCGTACATCACGCCCATGCCGGCCTGTGCCGTCTGCGCGCGGGCGGCGGTGACGACACCGGCAAGCCCTGCCAAAAGGCCGGCGATCGCATAGACCTTCACCAGATGCGACTCGATGTTGATACCGGAGACACGTGCCGCCTGCACGTTGGCGCCGATCGCATAGGTGAACTTGCCGTATCGCGTGTAGCGCAGGGCGATGTGGAAGATCAGCGCCACGACCAAAAAGACGATGACGGGCCAGATGCCTGTGCCGATGAAATTGAACTGATCGGTCAGGCCGGAGACCGGCTGGCCCTTCGTGTACCACTTGGCGACGCCGCGCGCCGACACCATCATGCCGAGCGTGGCGATAAAAGGCGGAATGCCGGTGCGGGCAATGAGCTGACCGTTGACGATGCCGGCCGCCAGACCGATCAGCAGGCCGACGCCGATCGGAATGAAGAAGGGCAGGTCCGTCAGCCCTGGATAGAGCGCCCGAGGCCAGGTGGAGGCCTGCGCAAAGCTCGCTGCGATCATAGCCGTCATGCCGACGACGGAACCGGAGGAAAGATCGATGCCGCCTGTTATGATCACCTGGGTCACGCCGACGGCGATGATGCCGATAACGGCGACCTGCAGGACCATGATCGTCAGGCGCTGCGAATTGAACAGGAAGCTCTGGCCGATGAAGATCCAGCCGAGAATTTCGAAGATCAGCGCAATGCCGACCAGCACCATGAGGATACTAATTTCAGGCGGGATGCGGCGACGCCGTCTCTGCATCGGGCTTGCGACCGGCGCGGCGGCCTCTGCGATTTTTGTAGCCATGTTCGTTCCTCCCTGTGATGGCTCTGCGGCGGCCTAGTCACCGTGCCGCAAGATCCATCACCTTGATCTGGGTTGCCTCCGCGCGATCGAGAAAGCCGGTCACCCGACCCTCGTGCATCACCATGATGCGGTCGCTCATCCCGAGCACCTCGGGCATTTCAGAAGAAATCATGATGACGGCGACGCCATTGCGCGCCATCTCGGTCACCAGGCGATGGATTTCCGCCTTGGCGCCGACGTCGATGCCACGGGTCGGCTCGTCGAGAATGAGGATCTTAGGGTTCGTCAGGAGCCAGCGTCCGATCAATACCTTCTGCTGGTTGCCGCCCGAAAGATTCTGGACGCGTTCGTCGAGATTGGGCGTCTTGATGCGCAGCTTGCGCGCCATGTCCTCGCAGGTCGCTTCGATCGCGCCTTCCTGGACGAAACCGGCCTTCACGAATTTGTCCTGGAGCACGGCGATCTGCATGTTTTCAAACACGTTGAGGATCAGCAGGCAGCCGGTATCCTTCCGGTCCTCCGTCAGGAACGCCATGTTGTTCTGGATGGCGACCGTCGGCGATGAAATGTTCGCCGGCTTGCCGAACAGTTCGATCGTGCCCGAGGTCGCAGGCGTCACGCCGAACAGAGTTTCGGCTACGTTCGAGCGGCCGGAACCGACCAATCCCGCCACCCCGAGGATTTCGCCGGCGCGGACCTCGAAGGAAACGTCGTGGAAGACGTTATTCAGACAGAGATCCTTGACCGACAGCACGACATCGCCGATCGGCACCTCCTCCTTCGGAAACATCTGCGTGATCTCGCGGCCGACCATCATGCGGATGATGTCGTCTCGGGTCACATCGGTGGAAGCATGCGTGCCGATATACTTCCCGTCGCGAAACACCGAGAATTCATCGGCAATCTCGAACAGCTCGTTCATCTTGTGGGTGATGTAGACAATGCCGATACCCTGGGAACGCAGGCCGCGGATGATTTCGAAGAGATGCGCCACCTCCCGCTCCGTCAGCGCCGAGGTCGGCTCGTCCATGATGAGCACGTCGGAATCGTAGGAAACGGCCTTGGCGATCTCGACCATCTGCCGGTTGGCGACGGACAGATGCCGGACCTCGATCTCGGGATCGAGCGTTATATTGAGCCGGCGAAACAATTCCTCGGTCTTGCGCCGCATCTCGCCATGATCGACGAAGCCGAGGCGGGTCTTTGGTTCACGGCGGATCCAGATGTTTTCCGCAACGGTCATGAAGGGCATCAGGTTCAGCTCCTGATGGATCATCGCGATGCCGTTTTCGAGCGCGTCGAGCGGTGATTTCAGGCGGATGCCGACACCCCTAAGCCGGATGTCGCCCTGGTCAGGCGTATAGATGCCGGCGAGGATCTTCATCAGCGTCGATTTGCCGGCGCCGTTTTCGCCCATCAGCGCATGAACCGTACCGCGCTTCAGCCGGAATGTGACGTCGTCGAGCGCCACGACGCCCGGAAATTCCTTGCGAATGCCCTCAGCGGCAAGAAGAAATTCAGCATTTGGAACTGCGCCGCTGGCACGTACCGCAGCCATGGTGGATGGGCTGACAACCATCGCTCCCTCCCGGGACAGATCGGGGACAATGGATGCGGGCCAGATGCCCGCATCCGCAATCACGAACGCATCAGTTCTTCTTGACGAAGTCCTTGACGTTTTCAGGCGTGACGAGCTGGAAGGGAACGTAGGTCTTCTTCTCGACCTTTTCGCCCTTGGCGAGCTTCAGCGCCGTATCGACGGCACCCTTGCCCTGGCCGGCCGCATCCTGGAAGACCGTGACCTTGAGGTCGCCGGCCTGCATGGAGGCGAGCGCGTCCTGCGTGGCATCGACGCCGCCGACGATGATCTTGCTCATATCCTTGCCTGATGCCTTCAGCGCCTGGATCGCGCCGATCGCCATTTCGTCATTGTTGGAAATGACGGCATCGAAATCGATACCGGCAGACAGCCAGTTGGTCATCAGGTCGGAACCCTTGGTGCGGTCCCAGTTTGCGGTCTGCTCCTGCACGATCTTGATGCCGGTGCAGGGCTCCTTGGCGATGACGTCATGAACGTCCTTGGTGCGCATCCGCGCTGCCTGGTTCGACAGCTCGCCCATGATGACGACCGCATTGCCCTTGCCGTTCAGCAGGCGGCAGATTTCCTTGGTTTCCAGCGTGCCGGATTCCTGCTCGTTGGAAGCAACGAAAGCCTGTCCATCGGGCAGGGTGTCGACATTGACCGGTTCGCGATTGACGTAGACCAGCGGGATCTTCGCATCGGCGGCGATCTTCGACATGGCAGCCGTCGCGTCGGTATCAACAGGGTTGACGATGATCGCGCTGACGCCCGACGCGATGAAGTTCTGAATCTGGCTCTGCTGCTTGGCGACGTCGTTCTGCGCGTCTTCGACCTGCAGCGTGACGCCGTCCTTGGTCTTGGCATAGTCGATCATGCCATTGCGGAGCACGGTCAGGAAGTTGTCGTCAAACAGCGCCATCGACACGCCGATGGTCTGCGCATGGGCAGCCGTAGACATCAAAAGCGCCAGCGCCGATCCCAGGATAAGCTTTTTCATTGGTCTCTCCTCCACAAAAGGTGTCCGGCTGCACCCTCCTCACGCCGGAGCCCTCGACCTCCCAGCCGCAGGACCATCATTTCCAAAGGGCGTCGCTCCCAACGCCGCCCTCAAAAACGGAACAAACAAACCGTACAATTTGCTTTACGGAATATTCATTCCATTTTCTGTGAAGAACGTCAACCCTGTTTGGCTCAACAGGTGCCTCCGTTGCCCTTCATCCTGATCACAAAGGATAATTTTCCGCCGTCGGCCCTGAAATTGGGCGCTGGTTCTCCTACATGTGCCCGGCCGGAGCAAAGGCAATGAAACGTTCATTCCATTGTCGTCGGCTTCGATCAGTGTCCACGCCTGAGGGCGTCAGCCGCCCGATCGAACGAAACTGATGAACCATGGGAGACCCCAATGCCTCTGACGATGTACCGCATGACCGTTCCCGTCTTTCAGCGCGGCCTGTCCGCGATGAAGACCTATCTCGACAAGGTCGAAGTCTTTGCCGAGGAAAAGAAGATCGATTCCTCGATCCTCGTTGCCGGCCGTCTCAACCCGGACATGCTGTCGCTCGCCGGGCAGTACCAGCGCGCCACCGACACGTCGAAATTCGCCGTCGTTCGCCTGACGGGCCTGGAAGCGCCGCGTTTCGAGGACAATGAGACGACGATATCAGAATTGCGTGAACGCGTCGCCAAGGCGGAAGCCTTCCTCGCGAGCGTCGCACAGGAAGCCTTCAACGGCAGTGAAGAGCGCGAAGTCACCATCGGCGCCGGCGGCGGCGTGAATGTGACGATGAGCGGCGTCGAATATCTGGCGCTGTCTGCCCTGCCGAACTTCTACTTCCACGTCACGACGGCGCACGCCATCCTGCGCGAGCAGGGCGTGCCGGTCGGCAAGCGCGACTATCTCGGCCCCTACGTCTGAGGCGTCGATGAATTAGAAAGCGGATCGGATCGAAACCGGTCCGCTTTCGGTCAGCTCCGTAAAGGCAAGCGTCTGGTCGAGATGCCGCGCCCTGAGCGACAGAAGCTTCTCGGCATAGGCGAGCCTGACGGGAAGATAGTCCCGGTCCTCCGCCCGATTGACGAGCTCCATCGGGTCCTGCTGCAGATCGAAGAGCAAGGGCGGCAGACCGGCGAAATGCACATATTTGAACCGTTCGTCCCTGAGGACGGCGAGATTGCACTCGCTGGAGCGCAGGCCGAAATGCCGCTCTGCCCCGCCACCGGAAATGTCGCGGAAATCGAATTCCCAGAACGCCACGTCCCTTGAGCCATCGGAGCTTTCACCATTGATGAACGGCAGCAGGCTCGACCCGTCGACATGGTTGGTCGGATCGATGTCGAGCCGGTCGCACAGCGTCGGGAAGATATCGGCAGCGCTGGTGAAATGATCGACCTGCAAGTCAGTCGACGTGGCTCTGGGATCGCGGATCACCAGCGGAATATGGTAGCTGCCGTCGAAGAAGCCGCCCTTGCCGAGCGTCCAGTGATCTCCGGCCATTTCGGCATGGTCCGACGTGAAGATGATGAGCGTGTTGTCCCAGTCGCCCGTTTCCTTCAGCGCCTGCCAGATGCGGCCGAGCTGCGCGTCCACCTCTGCGATCATGCCGTAATAGATAGCGCGGATTGCCGCCAGATCGCTGCTGCTCCAGTCACCGACGGGGCCTCTTGCACCATGGATGAAACCGCCCTTGCCGACGCCTGGCATGGCATAGGCGAGATAGGGGTGAAGCGATTTCTCGAGATCGAAGGTTTCGGCGCGGGCAAAGTCCGGACCATCAGAAGCCGAAAACATCCGGTTATAGGGCTCGGGCACCGAGAAAGGCGGATGCGGCCGCAGGAAGGAGACATGCGCAAACCAGGGCTCGTCCTGCTCGCCGACCCAGCGGATGAACTCGCCGGCAAGAAACGCCGTCTGCGTCTCGTCCTTGGAATAGGCAGGCGCGGCATTGGAGATTTCCCCGAAATCCGCGCCGACGGGAACATGGATGTCCCTGGTATCGGCATCCCTGTGACCACGCGACCGCAGCCAGGAAAGCCAGGGCTTCTCGTGCTCCGGCAGCAGCTGGCGAACGCTGAAACCCGGCAACACGCCTTCATAGGTCGTCAGATGCGGATCGCTCGGATCCATGGTCCGCGGATCCGGCGCCGTGTCCGTATAGCCGAACAGGGTCGGATCATACCCCACCCGACGCGCCGCCAGCGCCAGATTGTCGAAGCGCGCATCGAGCGGCGAGCCGTTGCGGCAGACGCGATGGTTCATCTGGTAGAGGCCGGTATAGAGCGTCGCCCGCGCCGGCGAGCAGGGCGCTGCCCCGGCATAGTGACGCCGGAAGAGAACGCCTTCCCTCGCAAGGGCATCCACGGAAGGTGTCCTGACGCTGGAATGACCGACCGCCGAGAGGCAATCGCCGCGCCATTGATCTGCACTTATCAGAAGAATGTTCGGCCGATCGCCCACGCGCTTACCCTCAATGTTGGTTGGACTTGGAATGCCAGCTCCAGGCTGATTCGATGATCTGCGAGAGGTCGTATTTCGGCGCCCAGCCGAGCACCTCGCGCGCCTTGTCGTTGTTGGCGACCAGCGTCGTGGAATCGCCCTCGCGACGGCCGACATATTCGACCGGGAAGGGACGGTCCGAGACCGTCTCGATGGTCGACAGCAGTTCCTTGACCGTCGTGCCGGTGCCGGTGCCCAGGTTGAGCGCGACCGACTGGCCGCCGTTCAGGAGATATTCCACCGCCCGGACATGGGCGTCGGCAAGGTCGAGCACATGGATATAGTCGCGCACGCAGGTTCCGTCCCGCGTGTCATAGTCGCTGCCGAAGACCTTGAAGCCCTGGCGGCGGCCGAGTGCTGCATCGATCGCCAGCGGAATGGCGTGTGTTTCCGGCGTATGCCATTCGCCGATGCGGCCTTCGAAATCGGCGCCGGCAGCGTTGAAATAGCGCAGGCACACCGAGCGGAAATCCTTGTACTGGTCGTAATCGGCCAGCGCCTGCTCGACGATATATTTGGTCCGGCCATAGGGATTGATCGGCACCTGGCGATGGCTCTCGTCGAGCGGAACGCTCTGCGGCAGGCCGTAGGTCGCGCAGGTCGAGGAGAAGACGAAGGCCTTGATCCCGGCCGCCTGCGCTGCCGAGAGCAGTGTCAGCGTGCCGATAACGTTGTTTTCATAGAAGGAAACCGGATCCTTGACGGATTCGCCGACTTCGATCAGCGCCGCGAAATGCAGGATTGCCGCCGGCTTGTGTTTTGCCAGCACCTCGTCGAGACGGGCGCGATCCCGGATATCGCCCTCTTCCGCCGGTCCCCATTTGACGAATTCGCGGTGGCCGTTGGAGAAATTGTCGTAGACGACAGGTTTGAAACCTTTGTTGGCAAGATCGAGGCACGTATGCGACCCGATATAACCAGCACCACCCACCACAAGAACCGTTTCACCCGCCATTCCGCTCTTCCTTTCGCTGAACATGCCTATCTGCATGCAAGACTTAGCCGAGTTGTAAGTCGAGAAAAAGACTGAACGTGCCGACGATGATCCGGCTTTATTTGGGCCGGTTTTCCGCGGAGTGATCGTCGACGTGGATCATGATCGCGAAAAACGCCAGGACGGGTGGCACGAGAAAGCAGAACACTCCGGCAAACAGGAAGGAGAGGGCGGCCGCAGCGCAACCGAGCGCGAAGCCGCCGACCGCAGCGCTCATCCGCTTCAGCCGCGAAAGCAAGGCGGCCCTGGCATCCGGCGAAACGACACGCATCAGGTCGGCGACATCGATCATGATCTGGGTTGTTGTACCGGTCATCAGCGTGGTCGGCGGCGCAGTGCCGAGATGGACGCGGTGCACGGCGTTCTGGATTGCCATGGCGGACACCAGCACCATCCCCGTCAGGATCGCCTGCCAGCCATCGCCGGTCGCGAAGGGACCGAAATGGATCGCCAGCGCGGCTGCGATGATCAACAGGGCGAGCTTGAGACCGAGCAGAATCCTTAGGACAGGCGCGCCCGCCTTCGCAAGGCTGTCGCCGAGAAGCCGGGCGCAGATCACCACGACGCAGAAGACCGGCAAGGCCAGAAGCTTTGCCAGCGCTCCCGATGTGCCAAGCACCATCGAGGCGCCGAATGTGACGAAATTCCCGGTCACATGGGCGGTGAACAGGCCCTGCAGGGCCAGGAAGCCGGCCGTATCGACATAGCCGCCATTCAGGCTCAGCAGGGTTGGAAGGCTAAGCTTCATCGAGAGTTCCCCCAAAGCGTCGACATCGGGTCGTCATCGGCGGCATCGCACATTGATGGACCCCGTCATCATTGCCCGACAGACTTGGCATGAATCTCGGCGATATAGCCACCGGGAAATTCGACCATCGCAGCCTCCCGGCCATCCGAGACATAGGGTCCGCCGAGTACCTGCACGCCGCTCGCCTTGGCCTTCTCCAGCGTGTCCTTGAGATCGGTCACCTCATAGCCGGTCACTTCCCGACCATAGGGAAAGGGCAGGTGCCCATCTGTCACCAGAAGCACAATCTTCCCGAAGATCGATTCGATGCGGATACGGTGAAATTTTTCGCCGGGCCGCCCGATCTCCGCCCCATCGGCATTGCTCTCGTCCGAGACGACTTTGCCATGCGAAAAGGCAAGGAAATCATGGACGAAGGCTGCGGCGCCGTCCGGTGAAAGATAGATGCGATTTTCCGGCACCGTCTGAAGTGCAGGGTGGGATGGTGAAGCCGTATGCCAATAGAGCTGCATGTTGACACCATCAGGCCATTGAATGACGGCATCGCGGCCGACGGGATCAGGAAAGGGAGCAACGAGAATATCGGCGCCGGCGGCGCGCGCAGCCGCGACCGCCTTGTCCATATCCGTCACCAGATAGCCGGTCCGCTCAAGCCCGAAAGGGTAGGGGATCGGGGTCTGGAAGCCGAACAGGGACACCGCGCCGAACGGCGTCTGCAGTAGTTGCGATGTCGTCTTGCTCGGCGTCGGGGTGACGGTCGTGACCACCTGTTTGGTGCTCGTGCCGCCGAAGGTAGCAAGGAAACTCTTGGAAAAGGCATCGACGTCATCAGCGGCGACATAGACATGTGTGGTGTCATACTGGGCCCCGACCCCGACCTGCAATTCCGATGCGATGGCCGGCATGGAACCTGTTGCCGATAGGATCGAGAGGACGGTGACGAAAAGGCGTGGCAGGCGGGCCGGACGGAAATCCATTGGAGCTTATCCTCGACTGGGGCTGATATTTGCATATCAAACACCCCGCCGAGGTTGAAGTCGTCAGCGCGTGGACAGACTGTTAGCGAAACCCTCTTTCAAGGCTGTCAATCTCATCCGAGACTTCGTCGATGCGCTGCTGGAGATCCATCTCCGTTCCGTCATCAATCTCCTCTTCGCCAAAGCAATATCGCGCATTATGCATCTCGAGCTTGGCCTCAAGCTCGGCACGTTTGGCGTAGAGACGATCGAGATATCTGGTGCTCATAAGCAAACCTCATGTCTCCGCGTTTGTCGTTCTTTCCTATGTAGTGTCGGCAAGCCGCGGGTACTATGGCCGACGATTGCGACGTGGTATTGTCCCCATGAGGAACTTCACTCGACATCAAACGTTCCATGTCGGCGAAGAATTCGCGTCCTCTCACGAGCGGAGATTGCCATGACGACCTCTCGGCGCCGGATGACTTTGCTATTGCCGTTGTTGCTGCTTGCGGCGCCCGCTTTCGCCGACGAAACCGGCTTTCTGAAATCGCTCGAAGGAAGCTGGACCGGGAGCGGAATGGTCAAGACCAACGCGCAGGCAAAGCCGCTCAATGTCACCTGCAGCTTCGATTCCCGCGCCGACGGCACCGCTCTATCGATGAAAGGCAATTGCCGCGGCCTGCTCGTCATATCGCGCTCGATCGGCGCCGATCTTCAGACCAGCGGCGCGCGTTACAGCGGCGTCTACATCGGGCCCCAGGGCGGCAGATCGAGCCTCAACGGCGCACGGCGGGGCAATACCATCAATCTCGCCGTGCATTGGGCCAAACCGGTCAATGGCGACCGCAATGCCGACATGATGATCCAGAAGATCGGCAACAATGGAATGAGGCTGACAACCGTCGATCGCGACCCGACCTCGGGACAAAAGGTCACGACAAGCGAGATCAACCTGCAGCGCAAGACGGGCGCGTGACGAGCGAAAGCCCGGTCACGCAGGAATACACACGCAGGAATACGATTGCTATGCCGCATCCGGCATAGGCGACTTCAGATAGCCCATCATGAGCTTGAGGAGGTCGCCGGTTTCAGCCGTTTCCGCGTCGACGAGATCATCGATCGAAACCAGCACTTCGCCTCGCTTCCAGCCGCTGGCCACGGCGCGATCGATCAGATCGTTCAGCTCGCGCAGCACGGCTCTCTGGCAATCGCGGATACGACGTGGATCACCCTCGGCAAAATTGGGCGAACTGATCATAAATCCCTCCTTCAGTTTCCGAACAAACAATATCTGCGCGCTAAAAATGGTAGGAACCTAACTTTTTTGTGGCGCATTGAAGATTGCACGAGATCGTGATGTTGCGTGTTCGGCTAAGGGTTCGCGGCGCGCGGCGTGAAAAATTTCAGCGGCTTCCTTAAGGGCCGGGGCTTGAAGGGCAGGGGCGCGCAGCTAGTTGATTTCATGGCTTGATCGGTTTTCGCAAGCCATAGCTAGGGGCACCTCATATGAACAAATCCTCCATCGCCGCCGCCTGCCTCCTTCTTCTGACCCTCTCCTCCTGCGCCAACACCGTTCGCGGCATGGCGACCGACGTAAAAGACACCGGCCAGGCGCTGGATTCGAGCACCAGACGCGTTGTAAAGGCAGCGAACTGACGGACGCGCCTCGCAGTACACTCGCGATAAATTCTTGCCCCTACGACCAGAAATCGACGCGGGATGTTGGATAGTGGCTTTTTCACGGGATTATGCGAACAGGTGCCACCAATGACCGCTTTCTGCCCGTAGCGGCCATACGGTCTATTGCTAGGGCATTGGCTTCTGGTCCGGATTCGCGAATAGGAATTCGGCAAGGGTCGGGGCCTCGGAATGGCGTTTCTGCTGATCGACAATCACAAAATCAGCCGCCAACTCGACCTGAAGCAAAATCAGAAGCTTGTTATCATGCGATGGCTCCATGTCCGAGGTTGCATACTCGGCGCACTTAAGGCCACGCCTTAGGCTGGATTGCTCATTTTGCATGGTTTCTTTGTTAGAAGGCTCTACAGTCACAACAATACCCTGCGGAGCAGAAGAACAACACAATGCGAATGCCCTGCACCCTCAGCTCTCCCGTTGCGGGCGCGACGGACGGTTTCGCTCCCTACGAAGCGCCTTGAGAAGGCCGGCCTTTTCCCGTCGTTTGGCAACGTCACCAGTATTGATGGTGCGAAATACCGTGGCGGTCTTCTCACTCATCGTGCATTTAAAGCCTCTTGCACTTTTCGACGTTTGGCTGCTGTTGTCTGACATAATGGCATCCTTGCCTGTTGCGGAAGGTGATCGGCATCATAGATGAAATAAATTTCATCATTCTCATTTGTAGAAATAATTTCCTAGAGAGGTGATTATATCATGCCTCTGACGGAATGGTTTTCTTTATATGTGCATTTAATAAAATTATGACTAACCCTATGAGCACACACGAAACAATGTGCAGTCCTAGTCGCCGACGGGATGTTCCCTGGATGCAGCGGGGTATTTAGTACCGTTAGGGTCGACACTGGGCGTGTCCATCAACGGGTTGGCGCGTGATGCGCCCTGCCCATCGGGGTAATTCTATTGTGATCGGGCGAGGCGTAATGTTCTATTTGGCCTTCATTTCAGCGGCCAAAGAGGAGGACGCAATGCCTACCATACTGGCCTACCATGACGTCAAAGATGTCAAACATTGGCTCGCTTCACCGCGCCGAAAAGAGATTTTCGAACCCATCGGCTGCACAAACATTCGCACGTTTGTCGATCCACAAGCGTCCAAAAGAGTTGGCCTGGTCATGGAGGTAGCCGACATGGGCCGCTTGGCAGAGTTTATGAAGACCAAGGCAGCGGCGGATGCGATGGAGTACGACGGAGTGTTGCCAGAGACTTTGGTGATCCTTGCTCAATCGTAGCGGGAAAGTACAGAGTTCGGCGTCATGAACGCCAATTCGAACGTCAGGAGGCCGAGCCTTGCCCAGGACGGTGTGGATGGAGACTTGGGCTCGTCCATCTATCTCACATATCAGAGGCCGCCACAGGTTTTCATCGATCACGCGTAGCGGCCTAGAGCCCAAATGCCCCCATCGGGCAAAGAATGAAATAGAGCGAGGGAGGGTTACAGCAAGGCCCGGACCTCTGAATAGACGAAGGCCAGGCACCACTAGGGGGACGCCGGCGGCACCTGACCCATTCCCCGGCATCGAGGTTTTGCTCAATGACGGGTTGGGAACCTTGATGGTAAGGAACCTGGCGGGATGCGATCGGCTAGCTCCAAGCCACCTGGCGCAATTCTGGTTGTTAAAGCCAGGTTTCTTATTCTCCGTATCAATGCGGAGGGACGCCCGCCTACCGCGCTGAACTCTGCTGTCCAACTGCGAATAATATTAGATGCATTCGGTTCCTTTTTGCCGCTCTGCGCAGCAAGTCGAAGCGATCTTAAATGGGCAGTTTTTGCCGCCCGTTCTTCCGTTTCGGCCGTTGTGATCTCGCGAGAGACGATGTCCGTTACAACACTTTTATCGCCGGGGAACCGACTGGCATTCCTGTACGAGGAAATTCTTCCGTTTGTCATGATAGCTCCGCAACGCAGCGTGATCGCTGCTTTCTCTAACATTGGCGAGATGCGCTACGCGCATCACCAAGCGATGCGCGTAGCTGCTCACGGCCACGGGTACGCAAACAATCCCACGGCAATGTATTGTCCAGATTGGCAGTTTACGGTTGGGCTCGCATTATTCTAAGCAGATCGTTGTCACTGCCCATACCTTGGCCATAGTGCTTAAAGCGCATGACGGAGAGGCTTTGGATTTCGCAGTTCATAGCTGTCCGTCGGTCCGCCCTTCGGCCCGCGCCGAAAAAAACGCCGATAATCGAATGTCCTGCTAGCTTCTGATGGAGTTGTCGGACTGGACCAAGCATGGCTAGTCCTTTCAAATTGGGGCGAAAGCGTCCCATGCTTCCAAACCGCAGCCGCCCGCAAAAGGTTGGCTCCGACGATCGAAGGGTGCGCTGCTCGGCAGGATATAGCAACCCCTTTCCACTAATCACTTTGATCGGGAGCGGATTGACTCGATATTCGTTGTCGAGCACCGTTTTTTCGTCTCCGGCCCCGGAGCGCTCACAGCCTGACATCCGATTAGAGATCATTCGAACTGGAGCGTCACTGTAATATGCCCGACAAGAAGGGGGATCATATAGCGCCTGCGGATTCCTTTCGGACCTCCCCCGCTACCAATCCCCTCCAACCGGAGCATTCCCCGATGACTTCTCTCCCTGTTCTCGGCGCAGCCATGACGCTCGACGACCTCGAAATTCACCGCGACTGGCTTTTCGAAAAGCAGCGCGACCTGGAACTGCAGAGCTTTGTCGAAGCCAACATCTTGAACGGCGATTGGACGCCGCTGGCAGATCGCACAAAGAAGCTGCTTGACGGCTACACTGGCCGCCTTGGCATTCACGGTCCTTTCTGGGGCTTCATAATCGCCTCCCAGGACCCTGACATCCGTGACGTCGTCAAGAAGCGCATCGGACAGGCACTCGACGTCTGCGAAAATATCGGCGCGACCCAGATGGTCATCCATAGCCCTTACACGACCTGGTCCTACAACAACCTGGACAACAACAAGGGCGAACGCGAAAAGATCGTCGACTATTGCCACCAGACGCTTCGCGATGCCGTCAAGCGCGCTGAGGACATGGGCCTCACCATGGTCATCGAGAATATCGAAGACATCGATCCACATATCCGCGTGGCGCTTGCCGACAGCTTCAACTCAAAGGCCGTCGCCGTCTCGATCGACACCGGCCATGCGCACTATGCCCACGGCTCGACGGGCGCTCCGCCTGTCGATTACTACGTCCACGCCGCCGGCAACCGCCTCCAGCACGTCCACCTGCAGGACGCCGATGGCTATGCCGACCGCCACTGGAGCCTCGGTGAAGGCACCGTTCGCTGGCATGCCGTCTTTGCGGCCCTCGCCAAGCTCGAAAGCAATCCGCGCCTGATCATCGAGATCAAGGACAAGTCCAAGATCCCCGCCTCCGCCGCCCATATCGCATCGCTCGGCCTCGCCGAGTAAGCAAAACGGATTGCACCGGTCTCCGGATTTGCATCGGAGGCCGGCCACCTGTCTTGCATCGCGGCAACGCGTGTCAGTCCGCCCCAATCGCCAAAGCAATCGAACGCGGCAGCGGATAAAGCTGCTCCTGCGGCAAGTTTGCCTCGAGATACGAGCGATCTCCTGCATCCACTGCCTTTTTGAGGCGTGATGCTTCTTCTGTGATATCGGTGATCGACTTGATCCACTCTCCGGCATACATGTGAACAGCTTCGCCGCTGAGGCCGATCTGAAGCGATCGATGCGGCAAGGGCCGGAAGAAGATATCGCGTTCCGGATCCCATTGAATCCGGACCGCACTGGCCTGAAGCTTTTCCTTCCAAGCCGTCTCGCTGGGGTAAAGCTCGGAATCGAAGTGGCTCAGACATGCCATCGACAACGCGCGCTCGAAGCCGGCGCGATCGATATCGATGGCCAATACCCGCTTTTGGTTCTCATCCTTGAGACCCCAGCCGCAACGATACATCATCCAAAGGAAGGAAGGTTTGATCCAGGTCATTCGCGAGAAGCTGAACGGCGCTGCAAAAGTGCCCTGCCGAAGCGCTACATCGGCGATTTGATCGCCATAAGCTTGATAAACCCGAATTGTAGTATCAGTAAAAATTGCTCGTATTTGTTTATGCATTGCCACCCATAGGTGAAAAGCCTTAGCCGTACAAGCTGCCCTCGTAACATGCACATAGCGGCTAGAGGCCTCAACGCGCCCTAAAACCGTACCGTTTCGGCCCGTTGCTTGCTTGAAAAGCCTCCATCGCGGGTCTAATAACCCGCAACCAATTTCTTTTGCGGAGGCTTTTCCCATGACAGTGCGCAATCTCTTCCTCCTGCCCGGCGACGGCATCGGCCCCGAGGCCATGGGCGAAGTCCGCAAGATCATCGCCTATCTCAACGAGGCGAAGGGCACCGGCTTCGTTCTCGACGAAGGCCTCGTCGGCGGCTGCGCCTATGATGCGCACGGCGCTGCCATCTCGGAAGCCGATATGGCGAAGGCCATGGCAGCCGATGCGGTTCTCTTCGGCGCCGTCGGCGGCCCGAAGTGGGATAGCGTGCCTTACGAGGTTCGCCCGGAAGCCGGCCTGCTGCGCCTGCGCAAGGACATGCAGCTTTTCGCAAACCTGCGCCCGGCCATCTGCTATCCGGCGCTCGCCTCCGCCTCCTCGCTGAAGCCGGAGCTGGTCGAAGGCCTCGACATCCTCATCATCCGCGAACTGACCGGCGGCGTCTATTTCGGCGAGCCGAAGGAGATCATCGATCTCGGCAACGGCCAGAAGCGCGGCATCGACACGCAGGTCTATGACACCTACGAGATCGAGCGCATCGCCGGCGTCGCCTTTGAAATGGCCCGCACCCGGCAGAACCGCGTCTGCTCGATGGAAAAGCGCAACGTCATGAAGTCTGGCGTGCTCTGGAACCAGGTCGTGACCGCGACGCACAAGGAAAAGTACTCGGACGTTCAGCTCGAGCACATGCTCGCAGACGCCGGCGGCATGCAGCTGGTCCGCCAGCCGAAGCAGTTCGACGTCATCGTCACCGACAATCTCTTCGGCGACATGCTGTCTGACGTCGCCGCCATGTTGACCGGCTCGCTCGGCATGCTGCCCTCGGCCTCGCTCGGCGCACCCGACGGCAAGACCGGCAAGCGCAAGGCGCTCTATGAGCCGGTCCACGGCTCCGCCCCTGATATTGCCGGCCAGGGCATCGCCAACCCGATCGCCATGATCGCTTCCTTCGCCATGTGCCTGCGCTACTCCTTCAACCTCGTGGCTGAAGCCGATGCGCTGGAAAAGGCGATCGCCAACGTTCTCGACCAAGGCATCCGCACCGGCGACATCATGTCGGAAGGCGCCCGCAAGGTCGGCACGACTGAAATGGGCGACGCGATCCTCGCCGAATTCAAGGCTCTCGCTGCCTGATTCTGGCGGCCTGATATATTTCACGTGAAACATTCTGGGCTATGCATCCTGTCGCATAGCCCGGATTACAGTCCGAAACGCCCGTTCCGGTCCCCGGTGCGGGCGTTTTCGTTGATCTCCCCGCCCGTGTCTCCTATCTCCGTCCGTATGGACGCAGAGAGCAGCAGCATTCCCACCGCGAAGCGCGAGAAGATCCCTTTCCGACAGGCCCTGTCGCGCCGCTATGCCGTCCGCAGCAAGCTGCGCCGGCCTATCCCATGGATGGTTTACGCGCTCAGCGCCGTCAACATCGTCGCCATCGCGTTCTTCATCCTCGATGCGCCACTCGGCCAGACTGCAAAGACCCTTCCGCCGCATCTGATAACGCTCGCAAATGCCGTGACCGATCTCGGCCGCCTCGTCTGGGTGCTGGTCATGGTGAGTGCCGTTCTGGCCGCAAGCGTCTTTGCCGCGGCACGACTTTCCGACGGCCGCCGTCGCTTTCGGCTGAGCTATGTCGAGCGAGTGGCGGCCTATGTCGCCATATCAGTGCTGTCGGCGAGCATCGCCGTCCATATCTTGAAATATGCGATCGGCCGCGCCCGACCGCTGGTCTATGACCAATATGGCATTTTCAGCCTTCACCCCTTCAACGGCGATTTCCTCTTCCAGAGCTTTCCCTCGGCGCACTCGGCCCATGTGGGTGCGCTCTTTGCAGCGCTTGCACTGCTCTTCCCGCGTCTCAGGGCGCTCTTCATCGGCCTGGCTCTGTGGCTTGCAGCGACGCGCGTCATCATCGGGGTACATTATCCGAGCGACGTCATTGCCGGATTGGCGCTCGGCTTCTGGTTCGCCTATGCGACTGCGATCGTCTTTTCCCGCTTCGGCCTGGTCTTTTCCCTGAGCCTTGCCGGCTGGCCTCTCCCGCGCCTGAAGCATCCGGGCCGGATATTCAGGTCGCCTTATCGGCAGGATAGGGAGTCGGCAACAACAGCAGCAACCCGCCCGCCAGAAACAGAATGAGCGTCGCCATCCCGAGCCTCGCGGAACCGCTCCAATAAGTGACGAGCGAGAAGAACAGCGTCGCCATGAAGCTCGTGGCGCGGCCGGACAGCGCATAGATGCCGAAATAGCGCCCGGCCTCATCGAGGCTGACGCTACGCGCCAGATAGGACCGCGAGGAGGCTTGCACAGGCCCGAAGGCAAGGCCGACCAGAAGCCCGTAGAGAATATAGGCCTTTTCCGCCGCCGTTCCGAAAAGACCGCCGGAATCCGCAGTCGAGAGCGGCACCAACCCGAACAGCGTGAAGCCGGGGCCGGTCGAGATGATGCCGATCGCTGCAACGGTCAGCATGACAAGGCTGATGACGACGGTCGTCTTGGAACCGAGATGGCGGTCGACGCGTCCGGCGATCAGGCAACCAAAGATCGCGACGACATTGAGGACGATCCCGTAAATGCCGATCTCGATCGTCGCCCAGCCGAACATGCCGGCCGCGAATGTCCCGCCGAGGATCAGCAATCCGTTGACCCCGTCCTGATAGATCATCCGCGCAATCAGAAAGCGGCTGATGCCGCGGCGGCGCCTGAGTTCGCCAAGCGTTGCCCTGAGCTCGTGGAGGCCGGAGCGTACGGCGGCGCCAAACGGCTTTCCGCGCGGCGCATCCGGCGTGAAGAAGAACATCGGCAGCACGAACAGCAAGTACCAGACGGCGGAGATCGGCCCAGTGACGCGCGCATCCTCGCCGAGATTGGCATCGAGCCCGAAAAGCGGCGTCAGCCCCAGTATCGTCTTGCCCGTCTGCGGATTGCCGGCAAGCAGCGCGACGACTGCGATCAGCACGATCATGCCGCCGAGATAGCCGAGCCCCCAGGCCGTATTGGAAAGCCGGCCGACATCATCCTTCGGGACGAGCCGCGGCATCATGGAATCGTTGAAGACGATCGAGAATTCCGCCGCGATCGAGGCAAGGATCATGAAAATGACGGGATAGATGACCGGCGAGCCGGGCGCCGCACCCCAGAGCGCAAAAAGGCTTGCGATCTTGATGACGGCAAAGAAGCCGATCCAGGGTTTTCTTGCACCCGATTGATCGGCGATCGAACCGAGGACGGGAGAGAGAACGGCGATGATCACAGAGGAGATCGTCGCCATGTTGCTCCATGTCGTCTGCGCCGAAACGGGGTCCGCCGTCAGCCGCGACACGAAATAGGGTCCGAAGATGAAGGTGGTGACGACGGTGAAGAACGGCTGCGCCGCCCAGTCGAAAAACATCCATCCCCAGATGCCACGCGCCGGCACTCTTGCCGACGCTTCTTTCCCGATATCGATGGTCACCAAATCCCGCCCTCAAGCATGAGCCGCGCGGACCATGTCACCTCGCCCTGTCGCGCGCAAGGTCGGTGAGCAGGCCGGCGGCAACGGTGATCCGCGCAAGATTGGGATCGCCGCTCTCGCTGAGCCCGGAGAGCTCCTCGATGATGCGGTTGATGCGGATACGGTCTTCCGCATGCCAGGCGAGCACCGGCTGCTTTTCTTTCGGATGGTTGCTAAGCGCCGAGATGACAATATCGCGGCGGGCACTGGCGATCTGGTCGATGCTGCGCGCCAGCGCCAGGCTTTCGTAATGATCGCCGGTGACGATACGGCTGCCGGACACCAGAAGACGGCCGACGCGGAATGTCTGCGACACGGTGAAGTAGCTTTCCGCTGCCCGGGCGAGATTGTCCCCGGTGCTTTCAGCGATCTGCATGATCTCCGGCACGAGGGCGAGCGTGTAGATGGCGGATATCTCGGCAGCAAGCGTCTCCGGGAAGCCGTTGGCCTGATAATCCGCCTGACGGGCCGCGATCTCATTGGCAAATTCCGCCGGGATATTGGCAAGGAAGAGTGGCCGCAGCTTCTTCAGAGCCGCCTGCAGCCGGCTAATGGTTTCTTCCATCGCGCCCTTCGCCATGCCCGTCTTCAGGATGAGACGGGTGAGGATCGTGTAGATCTGGCTGAGCTCGCCATAGGCGCGGTTCTGCACCTGGCCGGGCACCGTGCCGTCGAGCGCGTCCAATTCTGCCCAGAGCCGGTTAAGGTCGAAGCCGTCGCGGGCGAGAACGGTCGCCTTGACGACTTCGGCAGCCGATGCAGCGGTCGCATCCATCATGGCGACGGCAAAGCCGGGACCGCCACGATTGATCGCCTCGTTGGCGAGCGCCGTTGCGATGATCTCGCGGCGCAGGCGATGGCCGTTGATGTCAGCCGCGTGGCTGCGCTGCATTTTGACCGGGAAGTAGTCGGAGAGCGTCTCAGCAAAATAGGGATCGTCGGGCAGTTCGCTTGCGGCCAGCGCATCGAAGAGCACGATCTTGGCGTAGGAGAGCAACACGCCGATCTCGGCGCGCGTCAGCGGCCGATTGTTGGCATAGCGCTCGGTAAAGGTCTGGTCGTCGGGCAACGTCTCGACCTTGCGGTTCAGCTGCTTGGCACCTTCCAGCACGCTCATGAACCGGGAAAGCTCCAGCGCGTTGGCCGTCCCCTTGCGCTCCGTCAGCGAAATTGCCAGCGATTGCAGGTAGTTGTTGCGAAGCACCAGCTTGGCGACCTCATCCGTCATCGAGGCAAGCAGCTGGTCGCGCTTGGCGCGCGTCAGGCGGCCGTCATGCATGGCGGATGCCAGCGCGATCTTGATGTTGACCTCGACGTCGGATGTGTTGACGCCGGCGGAATTGTCGATCGCGTCGGAATTGCAGCGGCCACCCTTGAGGCCATAGGCGATGCGGCCCTTCTGCGTCACGCCGAGATTGGCGCCTTCGCCGATCACCTTGGCCCGGACATCGTCTGCCGTAATGCGGATCGGATCGTTCGTGCGGTCGCCCACATCGGAATCGGTCTCAACCGCCGCCTTTACATAGGTGCCGATGCCGCCGAACCAGAGAAGATCGACGGGAGCCTTTAGGATCGCCGTCATGATCTCGAAGGGCGTTGCGACCTTCTTGCCGATATCGATTGCGGCCGCCGCTTCCGGCGTCAGCGTGACGGACTTGGCAGAGCGCGGGATAATCATTGCGCCTTCGGAAAGAACGCTCTTGTCGAAATCCTGCCAGCTCGAGCGCGGCAGGTCGAAGAGCCGCTGACGCTCGGCGAGCGTCTTCTCCATGTCCGGATTGGGATCGATGAAGATATCCCTGTGGTCGAAGGCGGCGATCAGCCGGATCTTCGGCGACAGCAGCATGCCGTTGCCGAAAACGTCGCCCGACATGTCGCCGACGCCGACGACATTGAAGGGCGTCGTCTGGATGTCGATATCCATTTCGCGGAAATGGCGCTTCACCGTTTCCCAGGCGCCACGGGCCGTGATGCCCATTTTCTTGTGATCATAGCCAGCAGAGCCGCCCGAGGCGAAGGCATCGTCCAGCCAGAATCCGGCTTCCTGAGCCAGCGCGTTGGCGGTATCCGAGAAGGTCGCCGTGCCCTTGTCGGCGGCAACGACGAAATAGGGGTCGTCGCCATCAATTCGCACCGTATCCGGCGGCGCGACGATGTCGGTACCGGAAATATTGTCGGTGATCGACAGCAGCGTGCGGATATAGGTCTTGTAGGCTTCGCGACCTGTGTTGAAAATCTCGTCGCGCGTGCCTCCGACAGGCAGCTTCTTCGGATAGAAGCCACCCTTGGCACCAACAGGCACGATAACGGCGTTCTTGACCTGCTGCGCCTTGACGAGGCCAAGCACTTCCGTGCGGTAGTCCTCGGCGCGGTCAGACCAGCGCAATCCGCCGCGGGCGACCTTGCCGAAGCGCAGGTGCACGCCCTCGACCTCGACGCCATAGACGAAGATTTCGCGGAAGGGCCGCGGCTCCGGCAATCCGTCGAGCAACTTCGGATCGAGCTTGATGGCAAACATCGCCTTCGGCATGCCATCCGGATCTTTCTGGAAGTAGTTGGTGCGTAGCGTCGCATCCACGGCATTGACGTAGCGCCGCAGGATCTGGTCGTCGTCGAGGCTCGGAACATTCACAAGCTCCGCCTCGATCGCCTGATGGAGATCGGCGAGCTTCTTCAGGCGGCTCTTCTCACCCAGCTTCGGATCGAGCGTGTCGCGGAAAAGCCGGAAGATCGAGGCAGCGATCGAGGGATATTTGTCGAGCGTCGTCGCGATGTAGTCCTGTGAATAGGCGATGCCGGCCTGCCGGAGATAACGCGCATAGGCACGAAGAACGTTGACCTCGCGGGACAAAAGGCCTGCCGAAATGATGAGGCGATTGAAGCCGTCATTGTCGATCGTGCCGGCAAAGGCCGACAGGAAGGCCTCTTCCAGCGCTGATCCGTGCTTGTCGAGATCGATGGCGGCGCCATTGCGAGCCTCGAGTTCCATATCATGCAGGACGATGGAGCTTGTCCGTCCACCCTTGTCAGTCACGTCGATATCGAAGGTCCGCTCGGCGAGAACGTTGAAACCGAGGTTTTCGAGAAGCGGTACGCGGCGCGAGAGCGCCAGATTGCCGTGCCCATGAAAGATTTTCAGCGAAAGAATATCAATCTCGTCCGTCGTGCGCACATAGAAGGCAATGCGGATCGGCTCCTTGCCTGACGTCGCAACGATATCGGGAAGGTCGGCAACCGCCTCTTCCGGCGTGAACGCTTCCTTGAACGCCTGGCTCACGGCAATACGAGGCGCCTTGGGCCCGGCCAGCATCTCGAAGCGGTCGCTCCAGCGCGCGGTAATCGCGCGGACCACTTCCTCCAGCTTCGCCTGCGGGATGCGCGGAGTCTTGCCGAAGGAACGGCCGATGATGAAGTGGACACGGGCGACACCGCCTTCCGGGAAGGCCGGATAGTAAGCCGAAACGCGACCGTCGTAGATGGTTTTCAGATAGTTGCCGATCCGCTCGCGGACGATGGAATCATATTCCTCGCGCGGGACATAGACGATGACGGAAACGAAGCGATCGAACCGGTCGATGCGCGGCAGGACGCGCACGCGCGGCCGCTCGGTCAAATCGTTGATCTGCTCGCAGAAGCCGGCAAGCAAGGTGGTGTCGATCTGGAAAAGATCGTCGCGCGGATAGGATTCCAGCGTGTTGGCCAGCATACGCCCGGAATGGCCCGCCGGATCGAAGCCGAAATGATCGGTGATCTTCTCGACCTTGGCCCGCAGCAGCGGAATGTCGGAAGCCGCACTGCTATAGGCGGTCGAGGTGAAGAGGCCGACGATGCGCAGCTCGCCGACGACATTGCCGTTGCCGTCGAAGCGCTTGACGCCGACATAGTCCATATAGGCGCGGCGATGAACGATGGACTTCACATTGGCCTTGGTGACGATCAGGAAATCGGGACCATCGAGGAAGGCGAGAATTTCCGGCGTGGTGGTAACGGCATCCTTGCCCTGGCGCAGCACGCGAACATCGGGATTGGAGAGAATGCCGAGCCCTGCACCCTTGTCGCGCTCGACCTTCGCATCGGCGCCACGGCCCGAATAGACGTATTCACGCATGCCGAGGAAGGTGAAATTGCCGTCGCGCAGCCATGCAAGGAAGGCCAACGCCTCATCGCGATCTGCCTTGCGGCGCCCGGCATCATGAGCCGATAGTTCCTCGATGACCGTATCGAGCTTGGCGAGCATCGGCTTCCAGTCGGAGACGGTCATGTGCGTCTGTTCAAGCACGGTCTCTATGCGCTTCACGAGTTCCGCTGCCTGCCCCGCACCGAGGGGAGCGAGATGCAATTGTATGTGGCTGACACGCTGCGCCGGATCGCTGGGAACTTCGGCCGAGAAGAGCGTCGGTTGCTTGCCCTCTTCGATGACCAGGATCGGATGGACGGCCATATGGAGATCGCGATAGGTGCTCGTGACCTCGCCCATGATGGATTCGTAAAGGAACGGCATGTTGCGGTCGGTAATCGACAGGATTGAGACGGCAATTCCTTGAGGTTCGATATTAGGAACGGTCTCGACGGTCACACGCGGGGCATCGCCGCTCCAGGCAGCCAGTTCGCGTGCCGCATGGACGGCTGCAAGCGCCAGCATTTCCGGCGTATAACGCTCCATGTCGTCATTGCTGGCCCGGCTAAAGAGGATCGCCGGATCGAGGTGATTGTCCCCGGTGGCCGCAGCAATCTTGCGCGCAGCCTCGATCTGTTTTTCCCGCTTTGGGTTGTTTCTGGCACCCATCGAATCCTCCCGGATATAAAATTTTTGCTCAGGCTAGCAGAAGGTTGATTGAAACACTTGCAAAGAATCTAAGGCATCTTGTCGCCGGTCAAAATGGATCGAATCTTACGAAATCTCCGAATTAGTATGCGATTTCTATCCATACTTTGTGAAAAGAAGAAAGATTGGACACGGCTTTGATCCAATGAGGTTTTCATGGCTTCATGAAGCACTGTTGACAGCCGGGCGGCAAAGATATCATCAACGGCCATTGCAAATCGGAAGAACGTGTCATGTCGGAAATTGCGGCGGGAGCCATCATCGTCATCTCCAGCCATGTCGTCAGAGGATCGGTCGGCAACCGGTCAGCAGTCTTTGCCCTGGAGACGCTTGGCCATCCCGTCTGGGCATTCCCGACCATCGTGCTTCCCTGGCATCCGGGCCATGGCAAGTCGACGCGCCTGACCTTCCCGGAAGCCGATTTCGACCAGGCGATCGACGATATCATCTCGGCGCGCTGGCTCCCCGAAGTCAGGGGGGTTCTGTCCGGCTATTTCGCCAATGCCGCGCAGGCACGCTCGGTCGCAAGACTGGTGACGGCGATGCGGGAGAAGAATCCTGATATCTTCTACGCATGCGACCCTGTCATCGGCGACAAGGGCGGCCTCTATGTCGCCGAACAGACGGCTGAGGCCGTCCGCGACCATCTGATCCCGCTCGCCTCGCTGGCAACACCCAATCGCTACGAACTCGCCTGGCTGGCCGGCGCGCCGCTCGACGACAACAATTCAGTGATGGAGGCCGCCTTGGCGCTTGGCCCATCGCGGATGTTGGTCACCTCGGCCGTGCCGATGATGACGGGAGGCATCGGCAACCTCTATCTCAGCGGCAAGAATGCCCTCTTGGCGGAGCATCGCGCCATCGAAAATGCACCGAATGGCCTCGGCGACCTTCTCTCGGCCGTGTTCCTGTCGCGGCTGCTTTCCGGCAATGACGAGGAGAAGGCGCTGCAGCTGGCAACGGCAAGCGTCTACGAGGTTCTGGCAAGGGCGGTGAAGCGCGGCAGCGACGAGCTGACCCTGGCCGCCGACTCCTCCAGCCTGTCGACGCCGATGGCGATGGTGCAGATGCGCCGGCTCCTGCATCCCGCCCAACGCCGAAGAACCTGATCTTGCCGGGCTCATTTTGCGCTGCAGCAGTTGATATTGCAGGCAGGGCGCTGTAATCGAAAATGATGCAGCGTTTTCCTTCTTATCTTTTGAACGGTTATCGCAACTTCATGAGCGGGCGCTATGAGCGCGAACGCTACCGCAGCCTTGCGGAAGAAGGTCAGAGCCCGAAGACCCTCGTGATTGCCTGTTCGGACTCCCGTTCGGCGCCGGAGACCATCTTCGACGCAGGCCCCGGCGAACTCTTCGTCATCCGCAACGTCGCCAACATGGTTCCGCCCTACCAGCCGGACGGCCATTTCCATTCGACGTCCGCCGCACTCGAATTCGCGGTGCTGGCGCTGAAGGTGACCGATATCGTCGTCATGGGCCACGGCCGCTGCGGCGGCATCAAGGCGGCGCTTGATCCCGATGCCGAGCCGCTGTCGCCCGGCGATTTCATCGGTCGCTGGATGTCGCTGGTCAAGTCCGCCGCCGAGCAGATCCAGAGCAACGACGTCATGACGGCTGCCGAGCGCCAGACGGCGCTGGAGCGCGTATCGATCCGCAATTCGCTCAACAATCTTCGCAGCTTTCCCGACATCGAAAAGCTCGAGAAAGAAGGCGCGCTGCAGCTTCACGGCGCCTGGTTCGATATTTCGACGGGCGAACTTTGGGTCATGCAGCCCGATACAGGCGATTTCATCCGACCTGACCTGCCCGTTTAGGGCTTGTTTAAGAGAATTTTTATATTTTGCCGAACGGATAGTCTCCGCATGACGTTGCGGAAGGGACCATTTCTGTCGGCAAGGGCTCTGGATGAATTTTGAAACCATCAAGAAAGTCGTTCTCGCAGCGATCGTGCTGCCGTTCATTTTCATGATGGCGGAAGGGCTGCTGCTCATCCATTCCTCCTACGAACAATTCGTCGAACTGAAGAACGACCGGGAAATCGCTGATCTCTTGGCCCAGGCGGGCGCCATCGCCTCGACCGAGATCATCGACGAGATGGACGCGACGCAGCGCTTCCTTGAATCACCCGACGCACAAACCCAGTCGGCGATGCAGAACGCACGCACGACGCTGGACAACGGACGCAGGAAATTCTTCACGCGTCTGCCGTTGGGCGATCAGCGGAATCCCGGATTGAAGAACGAGCTGTCGCAGCTGAAGATGGCCTATAGCCGCATCATAGGATTGCGCGCCGCCGTCGATGCCGGACGCTACGGCAAGGCGTCCGATGTCGAATATATCTACCGCCGGGCGGCCCTCAAACAGCTCGGCATCGGCGGTTCGCTCTCCGCGCGCATCCATGACCCCGTGCTTCTGAGGAAATCCGGCGACCTCCTCAGCATGCTGCTGACCTACCACGGCGAGATGGTGGTCAATGCCCTCGGTACCCGTTATCTGGCGCAATCGGAATTTTCCGCCACGTCGCACGACCAGCTGGTCCAGGGCGATATCCTGCGCCGCTCCGGAATGGATCGCCTGCAGTTTAGGACATCATCGGCGGTCATCCGCGACGTGCTGCGGTTCCTGCGCCAGCCCGACCAGCAGGCAGCCGAGATCTTCACGCACGCGATCCTGACGGGCGCCCTGAAGCCGACGCTCGGCCTGCGCGACAGCTGGATCATGACCCAGCAGACGCGCCTGTCCTTCCTTCGTAGCAAGATCATGCTGCTGACCGACAATCTGCGGACGACGGGACAGACGCTGTCGGCGCGGTCCGACCGCCACATGATGGCTGTTGTCGGCCTCTCGCTCGCGCTCCTCATCCTGGTCGCGATCATCGCCGGTCTCGCAGCCAAGGGTATAAATCTGGTAGACAGGCTGACCCGCGAGCGCGAGACGCTGGTCCGCGAACTGCGCGATGCCGCGCAGACGGACCTGCTAACTGGCCTCTACAATCGCCGCGGCTTTGAATTTGCCGCCAAGGCGCTGGTGACCCAGGCATCGAGCAGATCGCGCTGGTTTTCGATCGTGCTGTTCGACCTTGATCACTTCAAGCGGATCAACGACGTCCACGGCCATGACGCGGGCGACATCGTCCTCAGGCAGGTCGCCGATATCGCCAAGCAGAATTTCCGCGGCTTCGATCTGCTGGTCCGGCATGGTGGAGAAGAATTCATGGCATTCCTGCCGGACTGCACGCCCGAGGTAGCCGCCAGCGTAGCCGAAAGGGTACGGGAAGCGGTCGAGGCAGCCTCGTTCATTCTGCCGAGCGGCGAAGAGCTGAAAGTCACCGCAAGCTTCGGCTGCGCCGGCCGCACGCATTCCGCGGCATCGGTCAATTTCGAAGATCTCGTCAAACGGGCCGATCTCGCCCTCTACGCCGCAAAGGCAGCGGGCCGAAACCGGGTTTCCAGCGGCAGCGTACAATCCGCATCGCCGGAAGCAGGCCGCCGCTCGCGGCCGGCCTGACGACCCAGAGCAATTCCAGCAAAAGCGTCACAGGGTTTTGCGTTCGGAATCGCGTCAAATCAAAGAGATGAGGCGCTTCCGCTATCCGAAGAAAAGCGGAAGGGCTGTAGCCTTAGCGACCGTCGATCTGCTGGCCGATATAGGCGAGGGCCTGCTGGTAGACCATGGCGTCATTCCAGCCGGCGATCGCGGCGAAGTTGGGCTCGCCCTGCTGATAGCCGGCTCCGGGGCGCCACCCGTGTCCCCGCAGGAAATTCCCCGTGGAGGCCAGTGCGTCGGCCTTGGAGCCGACAAGATCCACTCGACCATCGCCGTCGGCATCGACGCCGAAATTGACGACGTTGCGCGGCATGAACTGGGTCTGGCCGATCTCGCCATGCGTCGCGCCACGGGCGTTGGGGCTGAGGTAGCCTTCGCCGACGAGCTGCAGGGCTGCGTAGAGCTGATCGGTGAAATAGGGAGAGCGGCGGCAGTCATAGGCCAGCGTCGCAACGGACGATATCGTCGGCTGGTTGCCCATAAAGCCACCGAAGCCAGTCTCCATGCCCCAGATCGCGATGATCGGGCCGGCGGGAACGCCGTATTTTCGCTCGATCATGGCAAACAAGGCTGCGTTGGCGCGCTTGTACTCGCGGCCACGGTTGATAACCGCCTGACCGCCGCGCTTCTTCATGAATTCGTCGAAGGACAGCTTGAAGCTCTTCTGGCCGCGATCGGCGCGGATGGTCGGAACGTTGTAATGGACATCGGCAAAGGCGCGGTCGAGAACCGAGCGGCTGACGCCCTGACCTGCTGCTTCCTGCTTGAACTGCTCGACCCAGGCCGGAAAGCCGGCCGGACCGTTACCGCATTGGGCGGCGTTCGCTGCGACGGGCGCCGCAAGCAGCAACACCCCTGCAAGAGCCGACCATCCAGACTTCACCATGCGCATCCACGTCCCCATATCTTTGTCTTGACCTCCCCGGACCATGCCAGCCGGAGGCGCTAATGTCATCATCACGTTTCAGCTACCACGCATTTGCACCCGACGTGAAACACGAAGGCAACAGCGGCATTCAAAAGCCCCGCTGCTTCAAAACGAAACAACGGGGCTTTTATAAGGTAATGGTTTATAAACCGTATTTGTCCGACAACTCGGCGCCGATCGGCCGCGTTCAGGCCGCCTGCTTGCGCGGCTTGATCAGGCCGCGATTGACCAGCAATTCAGCGATCTGAATGGCGTTCAATGCAGCACCCTTGCGCAGATTGTCCGAAACCACCCAGATGTTCAGGCCGTTTTCGACCGTCGCGTCTTCGCGGATGCGCGAGATATAGGTCGCATCCTCGCCGGCGGATTCATAAGGCGTGATGTAGCCGCCGTTCTCGCGCTTGTCGATGACGAGGCAGCCCGGCGCTTCGCGCAGGATGTCACGGGCCTGGTCGGCCGTGATCTCGTTTTCGAACTCGATGTTGACCGATTCCGAATGGCCGATGAAGACGGGCACGCGCACGGCCGTGCAGGTGACCTTGATCTTCGGGTCGAGCATCTTCTTGGTCTCGGCCAGCACCTTCCATTCTTCCTTGGTGTAGCCGTCTTCCATGAAGCTATCGATATGCGGGATCACGTTGAAGGCGATGCGCTTCGTGAACTTCTTGTTCTCGATCGGATCGGCAACGAAGACGGCGCGTGTCTGGTTGAACAGCTCGTCCATGCCTTCCTTGCCGGCGCCAGAGACCGACTGGTAGGTCGAGACGACGACGCGCTTGATCTTGGCGAAATCGTGCAGCGGCTTCAGCGCGACCACGAGCTGTGCGGTCGAGCAATTCGGGTTGGCGATGATGTTGCGCTTGGTGAACTGCGTGATGGCATCCGGGTTGACCTCGGGAACGATCAGCGGAACGTCTTGGTCGTAGCGCCAGGCGGAGGAATTGTCGATGACGACGCAGCCCTGCGCGCCGATCTTCGGCGACCACTTCTTGGAAACCTCGCCGCCGGCCGACATCAGGCAGATATCGGTGTCGGAGAAATCATAATTCTCCAGGTTGGCGACCTTCAGCGTCCGGTCGCCATAGGAGACTTCAACGCCCTGCGAGCGGGAGGAGGCGAGCGCCACCACTTCGTCAACGGGAAATCCGCGCTCGACGAGGATATTGAGCATTTCGCGGCCGACATTCCCGGTCGCTCCCGCAATTGCAACTTTGAAACCCATTCTAAAGCTCTCTTTCTCTTCTCTCCTCTTGTCGGTGAGGGGGAAAGGCGCGACAAGATCGCGTCTTCCTGTCCCCAGCCGAGCCGGGGAGAGAGCGGCAGGCCAGAGACGTCAGACGGTTTTCGTCGTCGTTTTGGCCTTGGTTTTGGAGGAAACCGGAAAACAGAAATTCCCCCGGGCAGAATATGCCGGGTGATCGCTCATGCCGATCTGTTCGAAGCGAACCATGGAACGTCTTCCTTTTCCGGCGTTGGTATTCATTTTTTTTGGAAAAGAGTCAAGGGAGACTGGAGGCTCTTGCCGTCTGTGGGCAGGGGTTCGGCGGCCTCCCAGCGACAAAAAAATACGACGCAGGCAACGAGGCCTGCGTCGTGTGGTCAGTCTTGGGAAATCAGGCAGCAGCCGACTTTGCGGTCGGGACGGCAGCGATGGTCTTGAGGACCTGCGAAGCGATTTCGTAGGGGTTGCCTTGGCTGTTCGGACGACGGTCTTCGAGGTAGCCCTTGTAGCCATTGTTGACGAAGGAATGCGGAACGCGGATCGAAGCGCCACGGTCGGCAACGCCGTAGGAGAACTTGTTCCACGGAGCCGTCTCGTGCTTGCCGGTCAGACGCAGGTGGTTATCCGGGCCGTAGACGTTGATGTGGTCATGCAGGTTCTTTTCGAATTCAGCCATGAGGGCTTCGAAATATTCCTTGCCGCCGACTTCGCGCATGTAGGTCGTCGAGAAGTTGCAGTGCATGCCCGAGCCGTTCCAGTCGGTGTCGCCGAGCGGCTTGCAATGCCATTCGATGTCGATGCCGTACTTTTCGCAAAGGCGGAGCATCAGGTAGCGAGCCATCCAGACTTCGTCGGCAGCGCGCTTGGAGCCCTTGCCGAATACCTGGAATTCCCACTGACCCTTTGCCACTTCGGCATTGATGCCTTCGTGGTTGATGCCGGCGGCGAGGCAGATGTCGAGATGCTTTTCAACGATTTCGCGGGCAACCGAGCCGACATTGCTATAGCCGACGCCGGTGTAGTACGGGCCCTGCGGAGCCGGATAGCCGGCTTCCGGGAAGCCGAGCGGACGACCGTCCTTGTAGAAGAAGTATTCCTGCTCGAAGCCGAACCAGGCGCCTTCGTCGTCGAGGATCGTGGCACGCTTGTTCGACGGATGCGGCGTCTTGCCGTCGGGCATCATGACTTCGCACATGACGAGAACGCCGTTCTTGCGCTCGCTGTCCGGGAAGACGGCAACCGGCTTCAGTACGCAATCCGAGCTGCGGCCTTCGGCCTGCTCGGTCGACGAGCCGTCGAATCCCCAGAGCGGGAGCTGTTCGAGCGTCGGGAAAGCGTCGAATTCCTTGATCTGCGTCTTGCCGCGGAGGCTCTGAACCGGGGTGTAACCATCGAGCCAGATGTACTCAAGCTTATACTTTGTCATTGCGTGTCTCTCATAACGTGTTGCTGCCGGGAGCGAGCAATCCTGATGTCTGGCCAGAAACCTGCGTCATCAGGGGCCGGAAAAGGAGAAGCATTTTGCGTGCCAATTGCAGACCACGATGCAAAAAATTCGCGGAGTAAAGCCGATTCCCGATCTGTTCATTCCGTGGGCATTAGCGGATTCTATTAGCATCCACCGAAACTTAAGCCATTTCTGAGACGTTAAGCTATCTGCCGAACAATGAATCGGATGCAGAAAAAAGAGGCAGAAACGGACCGAGAAGAATCGATCGTCGCCCTCTGAAACGCGGCATGCTCAGATTTCCGACAAATATTGCCGATATTTGCAGCATTTCGCGCAAACAAGATGCAGATCTGCTATATTCTCATCCCGGCGCTTCGGCGCCACACCAAGGAGGTGACATGATGACGACGCAGTTCCATCGCGAATCGGCGAAGATCTATCAGTTTCCGAAGAGGCCAATCCGTCGGAACGGACTTACGGCAAACGCCGCCCCGCCCGTCGAACTCGACCCCTCCGATATCTGCTATGCGGCGCTCGAGAACTGCTGGTATCACCAGGAGGCAATCCGCGAGGATGCAGAGCACGATCACAAGGGCAAGCCGCTGTCATAAGGACGCATTTGCTTCATTGACCTCGTAGCCCAAAATCCCTTTGCTTCGCCCGGATTTTCCCAAGAGGAGATTTGTCGGTGGGCTGGATTCCACAAACAACGGGAAGGCGCTTGCCGCTCCTGATCGCCACAGTCGCGGATGACGCGCGGTCCGGCGAATAAAAAATCCCCCTCCAATTTTCCCCCTTACCCAAAACCATGCCTACAATCCTCCCGCTTCCGTCGCCGGAGTGTTTCGCGAGACGTTCGCGGGCAGGCGGGAGCCGGCGCTTTCGTCTGACCCGTAACGTGCGGGAAGGGCGGAAGAGGTGAAAGCCATGGAGCGCCCGTCGAAAGACAAATGCTCCTATCAAGCCTCCCCCGGGCAGCCGTGCCCGGTTCGGTTAAGCCGTGCAAGTAGCAGGATTTCCCGAAAGGAAATCGCAAATGCAGCTACGCAGCGAGGCGAGGTGATCACCTGTAGGGGAGGGATGCCCCGAAAGAACGCCGAAGGCCACGCGAATGCGGAGCCACAGAATTTAAATAAAAGTGAGGTTCCGCATTCGCGTGGGCTCTCCAGCTTGAAATCTCAAAACGCAGGCGGATTCCGTCGTGCGAACGCGGACTTAGACTAAAGTCATAAGCCGAAAGCATCTCTCTGTCTGACTGCGCTTTTCTGTCACAGTCAACGCAAGTGCGTCGCGCCTGTTCGGCAACCCGGAGGAGAGTTGGGTCAGACGCGCTTGGACACACTCTGTTGGAGGACAGAAAATGGCGAATGTTGCAAGCGTGGGCCGCCCCAAGGCCGGCCCCATGACGGGCGAGGAGAAGAAGGTCATCTTTGCCTCTTCACTCGGTACCGTTTTCGAATGGTATGACTTCTATCTCTACGGTTCGCTCGCCAGCTATATCGGCGCGACCTTCTTCACCCAGTATCCCGAAACGACACGCAACATCTTCGCGCTGCTGGCTTTCGCGGCCGGCTTTCTGGTTCGTCCCTTCGGCGCGCTTGTCTTCGGCCGGCTCGGCGATCTCGTCGGCCGCAAATATACGTTCCTCATCACCATAATGATCATGGGTCTGTCGACCTTTCTGGTCGGTCTGCTGCCCGGAGCGAGCTCTATCGGCTTTGCCGCACCGGTCATCCTGATTGCGCTGCGCCTGCTGCAGGGTCTGGCACTCGGCGGCGAATATGGCGGTGCTGCGACCTATGTCGCCGAACATGCCCCTCAGGGAAGGCGCGGCTACTTCACCTCCTGGATACAGACGACGGCAACGCTTGGTCTGTTCCTGTCGCTCATTGTCATCCTTGTCGTTCAAGGCTTCATGAGCAAGGAGGATTTCGGTGCCTGGGGATGGCGCATTCCGTTCCTCGTCTCCTTCGTATTGCTGGGTATTTCGGTCTGGATCCGCATGCGGATGAACGAGTCGCCGGTCTTCCAGCGCATGAAGGCGGAGGGCAAGGGCTCGAAGGCTCCTCTCACTGAAGCATTCGGAACCTGGAAGAACGCCAAGATCGCGCTTCTTGCGCTCTTCGGCGCGACCATGGGCCAGGCGGTTGTCTGGTACTGCGGCCAGTTCTACGCCCTGTTCTTCCTGCAGAACGTGCTCAAGGTGGAGTTTCGGGCTGCCAACATCATGGTCGCAGTCGCTCTTCTCATCGGGACGAGCTTCTTTGTGTTCTTCGGCTGGCTATCCGACCGCGTCGGCCGCAAGCCGATCCTCATGCTCGGATTGCTGCTTGCCGTGCTGACCTACTTCCCGCTGTTCAAGGCAATGACCTGGACGGCCAATCCTGCTCTTGCCCAGGCCCAGGCGACTGTCCGCGCGACCGTCACCGCCGATCCCGCCGATTGCAAGTTCCAGTTCAACCCGACAGGCACGTCGAAATTCACCAGCTCCTGCGATGTGGCGACCGCCTTCCTGACCAAGAACTCGGTGCCCTACGACATCGTGGCGGGAGCACCGGGACAGGCTGCTTCGGTCAAGATCGGCAACGAGACGGTGCCGAGCTATGACGCGGTTGCCGCCGGCGACAAGGCGAAGTCACTGAACAGCGCCTTCGAGAAAGGCATCAACGTGGCGCTGCATGACGGTGGCTATCCGCTGGTCCGCGGCGCCATCAAGGTGCCTGACATCAAGCTCGACGGCTTCATCAACGCCAATCCCGAACTCAGCCTTAATGCAGACGCGGTCAGAGGCGGGGACAAGGCGATGGTGCCGGTCGACAAGCTCGTCGCCGACAAGCTGATCACCAAGGAAGAAACCAACGGCCTGACCGAAATGCCGGTCTATACGATCGCAAACGGCGGCGCGTTCGCCATGGTCGCCGATCCGGCAGCGGTCAACTGGTTCGGCACGATCGCCATCCTGACGGTTCTCGTCATCTATGTGACGATGGTTTACGGCCCGATCGCAGCCCTGCTCGTCGAGCTCTTCCCGACACGCATCCGCTACAGCGGCATGTCGCTGCCCTACCACATCGGCAACGGCTGGTTCGGCGGCCTGCTGCCCGCCATGGCCTTCGCGATGAGCGCGGCCAAGGGCGATATGTATTACGGCCTCTGGTATCCGATCGTCTTTGCCGCAATCACGCTTGTCATCGGCATGCTGTTCCTACCGGAGACAAAGGATCGCGACATCAACGCGATGGACTGACCACCCCCAGCCGTCGCGTGACGAACCCGGTGCCTCAGGGCGCCGGGTTTTCATTTGCCGATGTCGAGCGGATGATCGGCAGGCGCGGCACGGGCCAGCCATTCTCGCCGATCCTGAAGAGCAGGCCATAGCGGGAATAGACGATCGCCAGCATGAAGGAGAACCAAGCGCCGAGCGCCAGACCGGCAATGACATCGCTCGGATAATGTGCACCGATCATCACGCGCGTTGCGGCAAGCCAGATCGCGCAGGCCGCAAAGACGAAACGATAGCGCGGAGAGAGAAAGGCAAGTGCTGCAAAGAAGGCGCCGATCGTCGTGGCATGACCGGACGGAAAACTCTCGAAGCTGGCATGGCCATTGAAAGGCGAGAAGCCGAGAATGCCCCAATCATCATAATGCATGGGCCGCGCGCGGCCGATGATGCGCTTCAGGATATTCACGAGAATGCCTGAAAGAGCGATGGAAATGAGCAGATAGCCGCCGATGCGGCTGAACTGTACCGCCTGGCAACGGCAGCGCGCCGAGCGCAGCAGGCGGCTGCCGGCAAGGCCCTCGAAAAACAGGAAGGCGCTGACGATGATGATCCAGCCGGACTCGCCGAAATTGGTGAGAAGCTTTGCGAAGAAATGGATTGGCGGAGCAAGGTTCTTGGCGTTGGCACCGACGGGAGCATCCAGCAGAAGAGCCGACAACAGCACGATATTGGCTGTCATGAACAAACAGATCTTCCAGTGAAAAGGTGCAAAGCCACCCTTACCGCGCTTCCATCTCCTGTCGAGCGAAACCAGGATTGCCTGCATCTCCACCACCTTCCCTCGTCGCCGGCACGCCCTCTGCGCCAGCGAGATGGTGGTAGCAGCCCCTTGCAACAATTTTTTTACGGATCTGCGACAGTTCACAGCATCCGCAAGGGATATCCGATTTGAAAGAGAGGATATCCCTTAGTGGCGGAAATGCCGGATGCCGGTGAAGACCATCGCGACATTGTGCTCGTTCGCGGCCGCGATCACCTCTTCATCGCGCATCGAGCCGCCCGGCTGGATGACCGCGGTCGCGCCTGCCGCGATGGCAGACAGCAAACCGTCCGCAAACGGCAGGAACGCCTCGGAGGCGACGGCTGAACCGCGAGTCAGCGGCTCGGCGAGACCCATGGCCTTTGCGGCTTCCTCGGCCTTGAGCGCCGCGATACGGGCGGAGTCGACACGGCTCATCTGGCCGGCACCGATGCCCGCCGTCTGGCCGTCCTTGGCATAGACGACAGCATTGGACTTCACATGCTTGGCGACGCGGAAGGCGAACTTCATGTCCTCAAGCTCCTGCGCGGTCGGCGCACGCTTGGTCACGACCTTGAGTTCCATGTCCTCGACCAGCGCATTGTCGCGACCCTGGACCAGCAACCCGCCGGAGACGGTCTTTGCCGTGATGCCGGGTGTGCGTGGATCGGGCAGGGCGCCGACCGAGAGAAGACGCAGGTTCGGCTTGGCGGCGATGATCGCCTTTGCTTCCTCGGTCACCTCAGGGGCGATGATGACTTCGGTGAAGAGCTTGACGATCTCTTCGGCCGTCGCTGCATCCAGGATCTGGTTCAGCGCAATGATGCCGCCGAAGGCCGAGACCGGATCGCAAGCCAGCGCCCGCTTGTAGGCCTCGACTAGGCTTGGGCCGGTGGCAACGCCGCAAGGGTTGGCATGCTTGATGATGGCGCAGGCCGGCCCCTTCTCGGGCAAGAACTCGGCAACCAGCTCGTAAGCGGCATCCGTGTCGTTGATATTGTTGTAGGAAAGTTGCTTGCCCTGCAGCAGCGTTGCCGTCGATACGCCGGGCCGGTTCTCGCCGGTGACATAGAAGGCAGCCTTCTGGTGCGGGTTCTCGCCGTAGCGCATTTCCTCGCGAAGCACGCCGCCGATGACACGGTGGCGTGGCGTGGCGATATCGAGCGCATCCGCAAACCAGTTGGAGATCATCGCATCGTAGGCTGCGGTGCGGGCAAAGGCCTTGGCGGCCATGCGCTGGCGGAAGGAATAGATCGTCTGGCCATTGTCGGAAGACAGCTGCGACAGCAGCTCCGCATAATCTGCCGGATCGGTCAGGATCGTTACATAAGCGTGGTTCTTGGCCGAGGCGCGGATCATCGCCGGACCGCCGATATCGATGTTGTCGACTGTCGTCGGATAATCGCCGCCGGCAGCTCGCACATCCTCGAAGGGATAGAGATTGACGACGACGAGATCGATCCCCTCGATGCCATGCGCCTTCATTGCCGCCTGATGCTCTTCATCGTCACGGATCGCGAGCAGGCCGCCATGAACGGCCGGATGCAGCGTCTTGACCCGGCCGTCCATGATCTCAGGAAAGCCCGTGACATCGGAAACATCGGTTACAGCAAGACCGGCTGCTGCGATGGCCTTGTGCGTGCCGCCGGTCGATAGCAGCCTGACACCCTGGTCGGTCAGCGCGCGTGCCAGCTCGACGATGCCGGTCTTGTCTGAAACCGACAGCAGCGCCGTCTTGACCTTGACCTTATCGGGGGCGGGAATCTTCTTGGAAACGACGGCCATGAGCTTTCTCCGGTTTGGCGTGCGGGAGACATCCGGCAGGGACGCTGGAGCTTGATGGCGCCGCGTTATCACAGCTTGACAGGGGAGGAAACACTCAAGCCTGACGGTGGGATAAAAACCAGCGGATTTCGGGTTTGTCGGAAAGCGAAAACGTGACCTCGATCTGGTCAGACGCCCGCACGCCTGATGCATCGGCGAAAAAGATATCTTCGCCAATCAGCACCTCGCAACCGGGCGCCGAAAACAGCCAGGTTTCGCCATCAGGAGCAACCAGCATCGCTGAATCGGTCTCGTTCTGGACGAGGCTGATCGTGGGGTGCACATGAAAGCGTGCCGAGGCGCGATTTTCCCCCTTCATGCTCTTGCCTTCAGGAACGAAGAAACGGTCGCGACCTGTCAGGATCGAGCCGCTGGCATTTAGCGTCAATTCACGTTCGTGATAGACGCCGAAGGCCGCGAGATAGCCGTCATGCGACGCCTTCACGCAATCGCGCCCGTCCTCGGTCTCGACGCGTTCCACCGGGACATTGCGGACGCCGCTCATCATCACAGGCCCTAGGAAACCCGAGCGCGAAAAAGAGCTTGAGGATGTGTCGTTGAGGGTAACGGTCGAATGCGCCGCGGTGGCGCGGGCCATCTGCACGTAGCGATCGCCGGCAAATTTCGGCGAGCCCGAATTGATGATGAAGCGATGCTTGCCTGATGACATCTCGAAGGACAGGCAGCCGGCATGCGCCGTTCGCGAGAGATCAGTGGAAAAGGGAATGCCGGTATCCATGATGACCAGCGTCTGGGCCGCGGCGAGCCGCTGATACTTTGTATGGGGCAATGCCTTGAACGGCTGGCCGGCGCTCTCGTCGTAGCGCAGCACCGACATCAGCTCATTGGCAAGCGTCGAGGTCGCGCCGTTGAAAAGCGCCAGATCGCCATCATGATGCCGAAAGAAGCGCAGCGCCGGATACATGCGGTCGATCCCGGCAATCAGCCGTGCCGGCACATCGTGCCCGAGATTGACGTAGGTCTGCCTGAGCGGCAGCAGGTCGAGCAGCAGCTCCAGCGCTGCGCGCGGATTGCGTGAGATATGGCCACCATCCGCGAGAATCTGCCGATCGATCTCGTTATCCAGTGCCTGCCCGGTGCGCTTGATCGTGCCGTTTCGCGCCGGCATGGCAACCGAGGCCATCGCAAGCGCGATACGGACACGAAAGCGCACCTCGCCATCGGGCGCCGTCGCCGCAACGCGCCTGAGATAGCGAACATGGAAAATGAGCGAGCGCATGAAGCGACGGTAGAAGCCGCTGTCGGTGCCCTGCAAGACGACAGGCGAGTGCGACAGCCATGCGATCAATCGCTGCGCGGCCGTATCGGCATGCCAGGCAATTCCCTGAATGCGGCGGCCATGGACGGCGATCCAGTCATTGACGATCGCTCGCGCCACAGCACAGGCCTGATCGGTTTTCTCCGCCCTGATATGCCGGAGCCAGTGAAAGGCGTGCAGGCGGATCGCAAACATCTGCGACGGCAGTTCGAGCGAAAAAGGAGATTTGCCGTTGGTTTCCAGCACCCGTCCGGCCAGGGGAATGCGGCCATTGAGGAGTTCGGCGGCAACGTAGGGATCGATGGATCTGAGATCGGTCGGAGCGACAATCAGCCGTTCCGGCACACGAACTGTGTGGCGGGTGAGGCGCAAACGCGCCAACGCCGCGCGGCGCGACATCCGCCGCCATGCTTCCCGCACGTGTAAACTCACCAACCGCCTGCCGGAAATTGCATATTTGCTTTAGCTTATTCTCCCTCCTCAATGGTTAAGAGGAGGTTACGAATGCGTCAATTCATCCTTAAGTGATCCATTCTGATCAGATGAGCTGTGGATGAACTAATCACCCAGGGACTTGCGACGGAGCACGGAGGCAAAGAACCCGTCCAACCCCGAAGCAAAACCACTGCCCGGCGACAGCATGACCGGCGTCGTGCGAAACTCGCCGAGAGGCGTGATGGCGGTTTCAAGACCCGGCCAGTCACCCGATGCGATGGGCACACGCTCCACATCAGGCGTATCGGCCAATAGACGTTCGACCACCCGCTCGCCCTCTTCGGGGTCGAGCGAGCAATTGGAAAAGACCACTGTCCCGCCGGGCTTGACCAGCGTCAGCGCATGGCGAAGCAGCCTTTCCTGCAGTGCTGCGAGCTTGGCGATATCCTCCGGCCCCTTGGTCCAGAGAACGTCGGGATGGCGTCTCGTCGTGCCTGTCGAAGAGCATGGCGCGTCCAGCAGCGCGGCATCGAAAAGCTCCGCGGGCTGGAATTTCGACATATCTGCAACGACGGTCTCCGCCTCCATGCCCAGGCGCGCCAGATTGCCGGACAGGCGCTTCAGACGGCTGGCCGATTGGTCGAGCGCCGTCACCGCGCCGCCGGCAAGTACGAGCTGCGCGGTCTTGCCGCCCGGTGCTGCGCAGAGGTCGACGACGCGCTTGCCCGAGAGCGAGCCGAAAAGCTTGGCTGGAATGCTGGCCGCCGCATCCTGTACCCACCATTCTCCTTCGGAAAATCCGTCGAGCGAGGGAACCGAGCCTTCAAAGGCGGCAAGTCGTATGCCGCCCGTGGGCAGGACGACGCCGTTCAGCCTTGCTGCCCATCCTTCCGGATCGGATTTGACGGTCAGATCGATCGCCGCGGGTTCGAGCTGTGTCTCTGAAATCGCAAGCGCGGCCTCGCGGCCATAGTCTTTTTGAAGCCGGGAAAGGAACCAGGACGGCATGGCCGGGACGTCGGCGACACGCTCGAGAATAGCCTGCTTCTCCCGGCCGATACGCCGCAGCAGCGCATTGACCAATTTGGCGAAGCGGCGATTGCGCGGATCCTGGTTGGCCTGTTCGACGGCGATATCGACGGCGGAATGATCCGGCACATCGAGATAGAGCATCTGCGCGGCGCCCACGACCAGAACATGGTGAAGCGCGCGAGCGCCCTCCGGAAGCGGCGTTTCCAGAAGCGAATCGATGGCCGCCTCGATGCGCGGCAGATGCCGTAGCGCCGAATTCAGGATCGCACGCACCAGCGCCCGGTCGCTTTCGCCAAGCGCCCGGTAGGCCGGATTGCCGCTTTCCGCATCGAGCATTCCATCGAGCGGCGTCTTGCGATCGATGACGGCGCCCAGGATCTTCGAGGCAGCAGCCCTTGCAGCAAGCCCCGGCTTATCGGTAACAGCGGCCTGCGGCTGCTTGTTGGACGATCCGCCGTCCGGCCGTCTGCTTCCACTTCTAAAAGGCTTCTTCTTTTCGTCTGAACTCAAGACCAGGGTCCTTTGGGCGGTTGCGAGCCACCGCGACCCAGACCCGTATCCGGCACGGAGCGCGATTTGCGCCCCGGATTAGCAGCCCTTGCACTCTGCGTCGACCCAAAGTCGGAAATTGGTGCCGGGCTGCCCCCCGTGCCCCGCGCCATCTCCTGCAGCGCGGCGATGCGGTTTTCCGTGTTCGGGTGCGTGGAGAAAAGATTGTCCATATTCTCACCGGACAGCGGATTGATGATGAACATATGCGCGGTCGCCGGATTGCGCTCGGCATCATAGTTCGGGACATGCTCGGCGCTGCGGGCGATCTTGTTCAGCGCCGAGGCGAGCCAGAGCGGATTGCCGCAGATCTCGGCGCCACGCCGGTCGGCCGAATATTCGCGTGTCCGGCTGATCGCCATCTGCACCAGCATGGCGGCAAGCGGAGCGACGATCATGGCAGCCAGCACGCCGATAAATCCGAGCGGATTGTTATTGTCGCGGCGCCCGCTGAAGAAAAACGCGAAATTGCCGAGCATGGAGATTGCGCCCGCAAGCGTGGCCGTAATCGTCATCGTCAGCGTGTCGCGGTTCTGCACATGGGCGAGTTCATGCGCCATGACGCCGGCGACTTCCTCAGGCGTCAACGCATTCAGAAGGCCGGTGGAGGCAGCAACTGCAGCGTTCTCAGGATTTCGCCCGGTCGCAAACGCGTTCGGCTGCGGACTGTCATAGAGGTAGACACGGGGCATCGGCAGGCCGGCGTTCCGGGCCAGATCACGAATAATGCCATAGAATTCGGGAGCAGCGCGCTCATCGACCTCCTGGGCATGATAGGTCGACAGGACCATACGGTCCGAATTCCAGTAGGAAAAGAAGTTCATGCCGGCAGCGACGACGAGAGCAATCATCATTCCGGCCTGGCCACCGATGAGATAACCGACCCCCATGAACAGGGCCGTCATGAAGGCAAGCAACATGGCAGTGCGCATGAGGTTCATCTGTCATCTCCGTAAAGCATGGGTCCAAACCTTTTTATTTGAACCCCGTCGCACTATCATTTGGGAATTCGACCACCCAATTCAATATTTCCTGGCCGGAGAGCCCCATGCAGACAGCGGATAACGACAATAGCGCAAGCCCCGAAGAGACAATCAGCTCGGGTGCGCCACGCAAGCCTCTGTCGCCTGCCGCCAAACGCGCACTTGCCGAGGCCGAGGAACGCCGCCGGACGCAAACCTCGCCTGACCTTCCCCCGGAGATCGGTGGACGCGGTGGCGCGGAACCGTCGCGCTTCGGCGACTGGGAGATCAACGGTCGGGCAATCGACTTCTAAGGTAAATATTCCTATTGACTTTCGAACATATCAGGAAATAATTCCTGATATGTTTCGCTCTCGCTTGATTCCCATCTTGATTCTTCTTGCCTCGTCGCTGGCAACATCGGCGAGGGCGCAGACCGTCCATGAAACCATCGACGGCCCTGTCTCCGCCGAGATCATTCGGGTGGTCGATGGTGACACCATTCTCGTCGAAGCAATGCCGTGGCCGCAGCAGACGATCGAGGTCTATGTCCGGCTGCGCGGCATCGATGCGCCGGAGCTTCATTCGAAATGCGAGGCGGTTCGCGCCGCCGCGCAAAAGGCGCAGGAAGCGCTGGAGGCAATCATGCCGGCCACAGGCGAAATCGAGCTGACAAAAATTTCCGGCGACAAGTATTTCGGCCGTATCCTGGCCGACGTGACGACCAAGGACGGACGGAATCCGGCTCATGATCTTCTGCAGGAAGGATACGCCGTTTTATATAACGGCGGCAGGAAACCGGCGACACCCTGCAGTTCCGAATGAAAAAGCCGCCTCTGCATCAAGCGGCAGCTTTCCAGCTTCAACCTAAAAGACTCAGGCGGCATTCGCCTTGTTCTGCCGGTTTGCAATGAGATCGTCGACGACGGCTGGATCAGCCAGTGTGGAGGTATCGCCGAGCGAACCGAAATCGTCTTCGGCGATCTTGCGCAGGATACGGCGCATGATCTTGCCCGATCGGGTCTTGGGCAGGCCCGGGGCGAACTGGATCTTGTCCGGCGCCGCGATCGGACCGATCTCGGTGCGGACATGCTTCACCAGGTCCTGCCTCAGGGCATCCGTACCCTCGTGACCGGCCATCAGGGTGACGTAGCAATAGATGCCTTGACCCTTGATCGCGTGCGGATAGCCGACGACGGCCGCCTCCGACACCAGATTGTGCGAAACGAGCGCCGACTCGACCTCGGCCGTGCCGAGGCGATGGCCGGAAACGTTGAGCACGTCGTCGACGCGCCCGGTGATCCAGTAATAGCCGTCCTCGTCCCGGCGGCAGCCGTCGCCGGTGAAGTACTTCCCCTTGTAGGTGGAGAAATAGGTCTGGATGAAACGCTCATGGTCGCCATAGACCGTGCGCATCTGGCCCGGCCAGCTGTCGGAGATGCACAGGTTGCCGTCGGCAGCGCCCTCGAGCACCTTGCCTTCCGGATCGACAAGCTCGGGCTTGACGCCGAAGAAGGGCGTCGTTGCGGAGCCGGGTTTCAGGGCCGTGGCGCCCGGCAGCGGCGTGATCATGTGGCCGCCGGTTTCCGTCTGCCACCATGTATCGACGACAGGGCAGCGTCCGTCGCCGACGACATGATAGTACCATTCCCAGGCTTCGGGATTGATAGGCTCACCAACCGTGCCTAGCAGGCGCAGGCTGGAGCGCGAGGAACGCTTCACGAAGTGATCGCCGGCCCCCATCAGCGAACGGATCGCCGTCGGCGCCGTGTAGAAGATATTGACCTGATGCTTGTCGATGATCTCCCAGAAGCGCCCCTGATCCGGGAAGTTCGGCACCCCCTCGAACATCAGCGAGGTGGCGCAGTTCGATAACGGCCCGTAGACGATATAGGAATGACCCGTCACCCAGCCGACATCGGCCGTGCACCAGTAGACATCGCCGTCATGGTAATCGAACGTGTATTCATGCGTCATCGACGCGAAGACGAGATAGCCGCCGGTCGTGTGCAGCACGCCCTTGGGCTTGCCTGTCGACCCCGACGTATAGAGGATGAACAGCGGATCCTCGGCCTTCATTTTGACAGGCGGGCATTCGGCCTTCACGGTGGCGACTTCCTGGTGATACCAGAGGTCGCGTCCCGGCGCCCAGCCGGTCTTGCCGCCCGTACGGCGCACGACGAGTACCTTGTCGACAATTACATGCTGGCGCGCGGCGATATGGATGGCGGAATCGGTGTTGTCCTTGAGAGGGATCGGCTTGCCGCCGCGCACACCTTCGTCGCAGGTAATGACGAAGGTGGACTCGCAGTCGACGATGCGGCCGGCGAGCGCATCAGGTGAAAAGCCTCCGAAGACCACGGAATGGACAGCTCCGATGCGCGCGCAGGCCAGCATCGCATAGGCCGCTTCCGGGATCATCGGCATGTAGATGGTGACACGGTCACCCTTCTTGACGCCATGCTTCTTCAGCACGTTCGCCATGCGGCAGACATGCTCGTAAAGCTCGTTATAGGTGACCTTCTTGTCGATATAGGGATTGTCGCCTTCCCAGATGAAAGCGACGCGATCGCCATGCGTCTTTAGGTGCCGGTCGATGCAATTATAGGAAACGTTGGTGAGCCCGTCCTCGAACCATTTGATCGAAACCTTGCCCTTGAAGGACGTATTTTTGACCTTGGTATAGGGCTTGAACCAGTCGATGCGCTTGCCATGCTTGCCCCAGAACTTGTCGGGATCCTCGACGCTCTCCTGATACCATTTCTCATATTTGGCCTTGTCGATCAGGGCATGGCTTTTGACGGCCTTGGTGACCGGATAAATCTTTTCCGACATGGTTTCCTCCTCAAATATGCGCCGCCGCGATACCCGGTTCGAGGAAGTATGGGCGGTCTTTCGGGCCAATCAATAGCAGGTCAAGTCACGGGAGCAATTAGACAAAGGTCATTTCGTCCTCAAAGAATTGCAATTCTGTGTCACTGCGGTTATATAGCGCTATATTTCCCGGACAATATGGTGAAACCCACCGACCGCGACACCGGCGCGGACGACAGAAGGACTATATCCATGGCTCAACAACTGCTCATGCCGAAGGCGACCGCCATCTGGCTCGTCGACAATACCGCCTTGTCTTTCGACCAGATCGCGCAGTTCTGCAAGCTGCATCCGCTCGAGGTCAAGGCAATCGCGGACGGCGAAGCCGCGCAGGGCATCAAGGGCCTGGATCCGATTTCGACAGGCCAGCTGTCGCGCGATGAAATCGCCCGCGCGGAAGGCAACCCGAACTACAAGCTGAAGCTCTCCGAGCCGAAGGTTCGCGTGCCGGAATCCAAGCGTCGGGGCCCGCGCTACACGCCGGTTTCCAAGCGCCAGGATCGCCCGAACGCCATTCTCTGGCTGGTTCGCAACCATCCGGAACTGAAGGACGCGCAGATTTCCCGCCTCGTCGGCACGACCAAGTCGACCATCGAGCAGATCCGCGACCGCACACACTGGAACTCGACCAACCTGACCCCGATGGATCCGGTCACGCTTGGCCTCTGCAGCCAGATCGACCTCGACATGGAAGTCGAAAAGGCCGCCAAGGGCCGTCCGCTGCCGACCGCCGCCGAACTCGGCGCAACGCTGCAGCCGGCGCAGGAAACCGAGAAGCTCGGCTTCAGCTATGATCGCGACGACGAGAAGGAAAAGGAAATCGACGCCGACGCCGTTTTCGCCAAGCTCAAGTCGCTCAAGTCGACCCCCAAGGACGAAGACGAGGACGATCAGTACTAAGATCGACCACTTCCAGGACATGGATCAAGCCCGGCTTTTCGCCGGGCTTTATTTTTGCCTTTGAGAGACGAGGGAGGCGCCTAGAGCGCCACCGAACCGTATCCTCGCTCACGCAAGGCGGCACCAATCTCGTCGAGGATGGCGGGATCGTCGATGGTGGCGGGCATTTTCCATGGCACGCCATCTGCGATCTTCTGCATCGTCCCCCGCAGGATCTTGCCGGAGCGGGTCTTCGGCAGTCGCTTGACGACGATTGCCGTCTTGAAGCAGGCAACCGGCCCGATTTCGTCACGGATCAGCCGCACAACCTCGTTCTCGATAGCCACTGTTTCCCGTGAAACATTTTTCTTCAGCACGAGGAAGCCGCAGGGCACCTGTCCCTTAAGGCTGTCGCTGACGCCGACGACGGCGCATTCCGCGACATCGGGGTGGCGCGCGCACACTTCCTCCATCGCCCCCGTGGACAGCCGATGGCCCGCACAATTGATGATGTCATCCGTGCGCGCCATGATGAAGAGATAGCCGCCCTCGTCGATATAGCCGGCATCGGCGGTCTTGTAATAGCCGGGAAACTCCGTGAGATAGACCGCTCGAAAGCGCTCGTCCGCGTTCCACAGCGTCGGCAGACAACCGGGCGGCAAGGGCAGCCGGAGAACGACATTGCCGAGGGTTCCCGCAGGCGCGGGATGGCCCGCATCGTCGAGAATCTCGACCGCATAACCCGGCATCGGCACCGACGGTGAGCCATGCTTGACCGGCAAGAGACCGAGCCCCAGCGGATTTGCGACGATCGGCCAGCCCGTTTCCGTCTGCCACCAATGATCGATGACCGGCACTCCCAGCATCCGCTCCGCCCATTTCAGCGTTTCCGGGTCTGCGCGTTCGCCGGCGAGAAACAGCGCCCGAAAATGCGGCATGCGATAGGCCTTGATGAAATCGCCTTCGGGATCGTCACGCCTGATGGCGCGAAACGCCGTCGGCGCGGCAAAAAGCACCTTGACCTGATGCTCAGCGCAAATCCGCCAGAACGTTCCCGCATCCGGCGTGCCCACCGGCTTGCCCTCGAAGACGACGGTCGTGACACCGGCAAGCAGCGGCGCATAAACGATGTAGGAATGGCCAACCACCCAGCCGATATCCGAGACGGCCCAGAAAACCTCTCCCGGCTTCATCCCAAAGATCGCCGACAACGACCAATAAAGCGCAACCATATGCCCGCCATTGTCGCGCACAACGCCTTTTGGCTGACCCGTGGTCCCCGACGTGTAGAGTATATAGAGCGGGTCGGTGGCTCCGACCGGCGTGCAAGCGATATCGGCGCCGCGCTCCCGCTCCTCCATAACCGCGGTCTCGAAATCGATATCTCTTCCGGTCAACAGCTCGGCCACCAACTCCGGCCTCTGCAGCACAAGGCAATGTTCCGGCTTCACCTTGGCCAGGGACATCGCCAGGTCCAGCAAGGGTTTGTAGGCAACCGCACGGCCCGGCTCCAGCCCGCAGCTCGCCGTGATGACGAGCTGCGCACCGGAATCGTCGATGCGACTCGCCAGTTCATTTGCGGCAAATCCGCCGAAGACGACGGAATGAACTGCGCCAATGCGCGCGCAGGCGAGCATGGAGAAGACCGCTTCCGGCACCATCGGCATATACAGAATGACCCTGTCGCCTTTGCCGACGCCGAGACCGATCAAGACGGCCGCAATTGCCTTCACCTCGCGCAGCACGTCGCCGAAACTGAAGCGGCGCTTGGCACCCGTCATCGGGCTGTCGAAGATGACAGCCGTATCGGCCCCACGTCCGGCAAGGACATGCCGATCGACGCAGTTGTAACAGGTGTTGGTCTCGGCGCCGGTAAACCAGCGGCCATGGACGCCATCGTCAGCGGCAAAGACCTGTTCCGAAGGCTTGAACCAATCGAGACCCTCTGCAGCGCGCTCCCAGAAACCCTCGGGATCGCTCTTCCAGGCCGCATAGACCTGATCATACTCGCTCTGCATTCGCTCCTCCCCAGGATATGCAAGCCGATATCAGGATAATCTAGGGGAGGGGATAGGATACAGGAAGCCCGACCAAAGCGGTAAAAGCTTCGGCTCAGCGTGCTCCGAAAATAGCGGAACCCACACGAACGCTGGTGGCGCCAAAGGCAATGGCGGTTTCATAGTCGCCGGACATGCCCATCGAGAGCTTCTCGACACCGCATTTCTTTGCAAGCTTCGCAAGAAGTGCAAAATGCGGACCCGGATTTTCTTCTGCCGGCGGAATGCACATCAGACCTTCGATCGAAAGCCCCAGTTCGTCACGGCACAGCGTCACGAAGGAAACGGCATCGTCCGGCGCAATCCCCGCCTTCTGCGGCTCAAGCCCGGTATTGACCTGCACGTAGAGCCTGAGGACGCGATCCTGGCGCTTCATCTCGTCGGCCAGCGTGCGCGCGATCTTTTCACGGTCGACAGTCTCGATGACGTCGAATAGCGCCACCGCCTCGGCAGCCTTGTTGGATTGCAGCGGCCCGATGAGATGGAGCTCGATACCGGATGTCTCGGCCTTCAGTTCCGGCCACTTGCCCTGGCTTTCCTGGACACGGTTTTCCCCGAAGACACGCTGGCCCGATTCGATCGCCAGCCGGATCACGTCCGCCTCGAACGTCTTCGAGACGGCGACGATCTGCACCGAACCTTCGGGGCGCCCCGCCTGCTGTTCCGCTGTTGCAACATGCAGACGCACATCGTTCAGCCGCTCTTGAAGTTCCATCGTCTCGCCTCGACATAAGTGCTGCTTCGTGATTTCTGAAGTAAAGAGCGGCCACGCTCTTGCCAAGGCCCAGCTTGCAGAATCCGACGCTTAAAGCCCCTGTCTCGACTTCTGAAATACCCGCCAAACTTGACGCTCGATTGGTTTCGTGATGAAGGTCACCACCAACTCCCATGATTTTTCCGGAATACAGGTCTGATGGCTACCGAACGTTATAATCCGCGCGACGCCGAACCGCGTTGGCAGCAGAAGTGGAACGAGGAAAAGGTCTTCGTTACCGACAACGCCGATCCGCGCGAAAAATACTACGTCCTTGAAATGTTTCCCTATCCGTCGGGCCGCATTCACATGGGCCACGTTCGCAACTATGCCATGGGCGATGTCGTCGCCCGCTACAAGCGCGCCCGCGGCTACAATGTGCTCCACCCGATGGGTTGGGATGCTTTCGGCATGCCGGCCGAAAATGCTGCCCGCGACAACAAGGTTCATCCCAAGGAATGGACCTATCAGAACATCGCTTCCATGCGCTCGCAGCTGAAGGCGATGGGCCTTTCGCTCGACTGGAGCCGTGAATTCGCCACTTGCGACGTCGAATATTATCATCGCCAGCAGATGCTCTTCATCGACATGATGGAAAAGGGGCTGGTTTACCGCAAGAAGTCCAAGGTGAACTGGGATCCGGTCGACAACACCGTGCTTGCGAACGAGCAGGTGATCGACGGTCGCGGCTGGCGCTCTGGCGCCTTGGTCGAGCAGCGCGAGCTGACGCAATGGTTCTTCAAGATCACCGAATTCAGCCAGGATCTGCTGGACGCGCTGGACACGCTCGACCAGTGGCCGGAAAAAGTGCGGTTGATGCAGAAAAACTGGATCGGTCGCTCCGAAGGCCTGACCATTCGCTGGGAAATCGTACCCGGTACGGCCCAGAGCGAAGACCGTGAAGTCACCGTCTATACCACGCGCCCCGATACGCTTTTTGGCGCGTCCTTCCTGGCGATCGCAGCGGATCACCCGCTGGCAAGGGATGCAGCCGCTGAGAATCCGGCTATCGATGCCTTCTGCGAGGAGTGCCGCCGCGCGGGCACCTCGCTGGCAGCCCTGGAAACGGCTGAGAAAAAGGGCATGGACACCGGCATCCGCGTCAGGCATCCGCTCGATCCATCCTGGGAGCTGCCGGTCTATGTCGCCAATTTCGTGCTGATGGACTACGGTACCGGCGCGATCTTCGGCTGCCCTTCCGGCGACCAGCGCGACCTGGATTTCGCCCGCAAATACGGCCTGCCGGTCGTTCCCGTCGTCATGCCGGCGGATGGTGATGCAGCAAGCTTCACCGTCGGCGATATCGCCTATGATGGCGACGGTGTCATGATCAACTCCCGCTTCCTGGACGGCATGTCTACGGACGAGGCATTTGAAACCGTCGCCGCGAAACTGTCCGCCGCGACGCTCGGCAACGAGCCGCAGGCCGAGCGCAAGGTGAATTTCCGCCTGCGCGACTGGGGCATTTCCCGCCAGCGCTATTGGGGCTGCCCGATCCCGGTTATCCATTGCGACGATTGCGGTGTCCTGCCGGTGCCGAAGCAGGATCTGCCAGTAAAATTGCCGGACGACGTGACCTTTGATCAGCCCGGCAATCCGCTGGATCGGCACCCAACCTGGCGACAGGTCGCTTGCCCGCATTGCGGCAAAGAAGCCCGACGCGAGACGGACACGATGGATACCTTCGTAGACTCCAGCTGGTATTACACACGCTTCACGGCCCCCTGGGAAGATCAGCCGACGGACAAGGCTGTTGCCGACCGCTGGCTGCCGGTGGACCAATATATCGGCGGCATCGAGCATGCGATCCTGCATCTGCTCTATTCGCGCTTCTTTACCCGCGCCATGCGCGAAACCGGCCACGTTGGCGTCAACGAGCCGTTCAAAGGCCTCTTCACCCAGGGCATGGTGGTTCACGAGACGTACAGCCGCAGCCAGGGCCTGACTCGCGAATGGATATCGCCGGCCGATCTGCGCATCGAGGAAATCGACGGCAAGCGCCGCGCGGTCCTGTTGTCGAGCGGTGAAGAAGTGACCATCGGCTCGATCGAAAAAATGTCGAAGTCGAAGAAGAACGTGGTCGACCCGGATGATATCATCGCATCCTACGGCGCCGATACGGCACGCTTCTTCGTTCTCTCCGATTCGCCGCCGGATCGCGACGTCATCTGGTCCGAAGCCGGCGTTGAAGGCGCACATCGTTTCACCCAGCGTGTCTGGCGTTTGGTGTCCGAGGCTGCCGAGGCACTGAGCGGAATCGAATCGACTCCGGCTGAGGATGGCGAAGCGCTGCCCGTTTCGCAGATTGCGCATCGGACGCTGAAAGCCGTCCAGGGCGACTACGACAAGCTCGCCTTCAACAAGGCCGTGGCGCGCATCTACGAGTTCGTAAACGCCCTTGCCGCCCCGTTGGCGAAAGTTGCCGCTGGTGAGGCCGACAAGGCCTATAGCGCCGCTATCCGCGAGGCTGTCGAGATCCTGATCGCCATCGTGGCGCCGATCACGCCCCATCTGGCCGAAGAATGCTCGTCTGCCATTGGCAACACGCATTTGATCGCGATGTCGGCCTGGCCTGACTACAACGAAGCCTTGGTGGTGGAAAACGAGGTCATGCTGCCGGTACAGATCAACGGCAAGAAGCGCGCCGAATTGACAATCGCGCGCGACGCGGATCAAGATGCCGTAACGAGTGCTGTACTAGCCTTGGATGCCGTCCAAAGTGCGTTGAATGGTCAGGCGCCAAAAAAGATCATCGTCGTTCCACAGAGGATCGTAAACATTGTCGTCTGATTTCATTCTGAAGCTCGCCCGCGCTGCGGGCGTGGTGTCTTTGGTCGCGGTCGGCGGCTTGCTTTCCTCCTGCCAGGTGCGGCCGCTCTATGCCGAGAATACCGGCGTGACGCAGAAGCTCGCCGCCGTATCCTTCTCCGACGTTGGCAGCCGGGTTGGCCTGGAAGTCCGGAACCACCTCGTCTTCATAGCCAACCACGGCGGCGGCGAACCAAAGAACCCGCAATATGACGTCACTTTGACGGTGACATCAGGGACTTCAGGCGTCATCTATCTGCCATCGTCTTCGACGTCGGCGGCAGCGCGAACGACCGTGACTGTGTCCTACGTGCTGAAGCGGATAAGCGACGGCAAGGTACTGAAGGCCGGCAACCGCGCCGCGACCTCGCTGCTTGACCAGCCGACGCAGGAATTCGGCAAGATCCGCGCCGACATCGATTCCGAAAACCGTGCTGCGGCGGAAGCCGCAGAGCTGGTCGCAGCCGATCTCGCCGCGACGCTCAGCCGTTGAATGCCCGGTCGTCGAGATGACGGAAATCAAGTCACACGAATTTGACGGATTCCTTCAAGGCTCGGCGCGCAATTACAGGATCTTTATCGTCTACGGGCCCGATCGCGGGCTCGTTTCTGAGCGTGCGGCGGCAATTGCCCAAGGGACAAAGATTGCCCTCGACGACCCTTTTTCGCTCCTGAAGCTCGACGTCGGCGATCTGAGTGGCGATCCTGGCCGCCTCATCGATGAAGTCAACTCCATTGGGTTGTTTGGAGGCGAGCGGCTCGTCTGGGTGCGGGGCGCCGCAAACGAAAAAGCGCTCATCGATGCGCTCCAAGTCATTGCCGAAAAGCCGCCCGAGAGCTGTTTTGTCATCGTCGAAGGCGGCGACCTGAAAAAGGGCGCGGCCTTGCGGAAGATAGGGGAGGGCAGCAGGTCGGTTGCAGCAATCGCCTGCTATGCCGACGACGCCCGCGCTCTGAACAGTCTGATTGATAGTGAGCTGGCAAAGGAACGTCTCCGTATCACACCTCTCGCTCGGGAGACATTGCTGGAATTGCTGGGCGGCGATCGCATTGCCTCCCGCAATGAGATCAGCAAACTGGCGCTCTATTGCCGCGGCCTAGACACGATTGACGAGCAACATGTCAACGAGATTATCGGCGACGCCAGTGCCGTCTCTGCCGATGACGCAGTCGACGCCGTCCTGAAGGGCGATACCGAAGCCTTCCAGCATGCCATCCGAAAGATTGCTTCTTCGAAGACACCCATGTTCCTTGTTTTGCAGGGATGTCTTCGTCAGTTTCAGATGCTCGATACCATGCGCTTAGAGATGGATGAAAAGCGGCTGCAGCCGGCGCAGGTGATGCAAACACACGGCCGGCATCTGCATTTCAAGCGCAAGCCTGTCATCGAGCAGGCGTTGCGCACATGGACTGGGGCGGCAATCGCCCGTGAAACAAACAGGCTTCAGGCCGCCATCTTCCAGACCCGCCAACGCCCCAGCCTGGAAGACAGCATCGCCATACAAACGCTTCTGAGCACGACCCTGCAGTCAGCCCGCAAGGGCTAGTCGTCGCCTAAAGGCGAAATCGATACTTGCGAAACAATGCGCTTTCGAGCGGCCTCAACGCCGCTCGAGCAACCTGCAGATCTCTTCGAGCTGCTCCAGCGTCTTGTAACCGATGCGAACCTGACCGCCGCCATTACCCTTGTGATTGATGGAGACATCCAGCCCCAAAGTGTCCGACAGCGTGCGCTCCAGGGCGAGCGTATCGGAATCCTTGGTGTCTCCCTTGGGAATAGCGGAGCGCGGCTCGCTTTGGGCCTTGATATCGTTCTGCGCAAGCCGCTCGGCATCGCGCACCGACATGCCCTTGGAAACGATGGTCCGAGCCAGTGCCGCGGGATCTGATGTCGATACCAGAGCGCGAGCATGCCCCGCCGACAGGCTTCCGCCGGCCAACATGTCACGTACCGGATCGGGAAGTTTCAGCAATCGCAATGAGTTAGCCACATGGCTGCGGCTCTTGCCGATGATCTCGCCAAGGTCGTTCTGCGTGTAACCATGCTCAGCAATCAGCTGCTCGTAGCCAAGTGCTTCTTCGAGCGGGTTGAGGTCCGCACGCTGGACGTTTTCGACGATCGCGATCTCCAGCGCCGTCTTGTCATCCACATCGCGAACGATCACCGGAATCTCGACCAATCCTGCGAGCTGGGCGGCACGCCAACGTCGTTCGCCGGCTATTATCTCGTATCGATCGGCTGAAATAGTGCGAACGACCACAGGTTGAACGATGCCATGCTGGCGGATCGAACTCGCGAGATCATGAAGCTCGGCCTCGTCGAAATAGCGACGAGGGTTCCTGGGATTGCGGCTGACAAACTCAATCGGGATCATCCGGTCCGGATTGATGCCGGAACGTCCTGTCTCAACAGGCGTCGATTGATCCATTTCTCCAATCAGTGCAGCCAACCCGCGGCCGAGGCGCCGTTTTGAAGGATCATCGTTCATCGCGCTTTACTCGCCTTTATACCAATTTTTAACTATGCAGCCGCCTTGCGCAGCCGCTCCCTCTGAATAACCTCAGAAGCAAGCTGAAGATAGGCCTGGCTGCCTGCGCACTTCAGATCATACAGAATCGCAGGCTTACCATAGGACGGAGCTTCCGATACGCGGACATTGCGGGGAATGAGCGTATGATAGACTTTCTCCCCCAAATGGGTGCGAACGTCGCTGACGACCTGCTGTGCCAGATTGTTCCGGGCATCGAACATCGTCAGCACGATACCCTGGATGTCCAAGGACGGATTGACAGTCCGGCGAATCTGATCGACGGTCTCCAGAAGCTGACTAAGACCTTCCAGCGCAAAGAACTCGCACTGAAGCGGAACCAGAACGGAATGAGCGGCCGCCATTGCGTTCATCGTCAGCAGGTTGAACGAGGGCGGGCAATCAACCAGTATATAGGCAAATTCCGCAGCTTCGGCAGATGAGAGGGCGCGCCGCAGACGGAAGACTCGGTCGCTCTGCTGAGAGATCTCCATTTCCACGCCGAGCAAGTCCATAGTCGACGGAATAATGTAGAGATTAGGAACTGCGGTCTCCTGAACCGTCTCCTGAACGCCATGCGTCCCGACCAGCAAATCATACGAGGATGATTTGCGGTTGCGACGCTCAATACCGAGACCAGTGCTAGCATTGCCCTGAGGATCCAGGTCAACAATCAGCACCCGTTCGCCGATCGCCGCTAGCGCCGTTGCGAGATTGATAGCGGTAGTGGTCTTTCCGACCCCACCCTTCTGATTTGCGATGGTGATTATACGATTGCGTTCGCCTGCCATGGTCGCTCTCACCTGAAATGGTTTAAACTTTCCGCCGGAGTCCGGAGATTTCCAGGATAACGGAATCCCGCTCAACGACACTCTGATGTTCTACCAGATCAAATTCCCAACGACCACGCGCTTTTTGAGTTTCGGTTTGGTAATCCCGGCCTTTATGCAAAATTAACCGAAGATCACGGTTGCTTTCGGCCCACCCATATGAATAGCCGAGCAGAGTATCCAGATCAGCAAGCGCTCGAGCGGAGAGAAAATCGCAATCTGGGACGATTTTGCGCGCTTCTTCAATCCGAACTGCATGGACCGCGCCTCGGGCCGAGCATTCGCGAAGACACACCCGTAAGAAGGCAGCCTTTTTCTGGTTGCTCTCGATCAGATCGACATGGCCGGTCCCTGACTCCGCAAGAAGAATCGCGGTAACAATGCCAGGAAAGCCACCCCCACTTCCAAGATCAACCCAACGACCCGGGCTTGTATTAAACCGAAAGATCTGGGCGCTGTCGAGAACGTGACGCTGCCATAGGTCTTCCAAGGTCGATGGCGCAACCAAATTGATCGTCGCCGCCCATTTCCGAAACAGCGATACGAAATGCTCTAGGCGTTCCTGTGTTTCACGTGAAACACGTAGACCGTTCAATTCCATTTGAGACTCTCAAACATTGCAAAGATTAAGCCGAGCGCGCAACTGCGAGCTGCTTCTCCAGTTTCTTAAGCTGGGCCAACAGGAACGAAACCGCAGCTGGTGTCATCCCCTCTATGCGGGCCGCTTGCGCAAGATTCACCGGGCGCACCGAGCTCAGCTTTTGTTTCAGCTCATTTGACAGACCAGAGAGTTGGTCAAATGCAAATGAGTCCGGGATAACCCGGTCCTCCTCGCGGCGCGTCTGCGCAATATCCGCTGCCTGCCGATCCATATAGACCGCATAGCTCGCTTCAATCTGAATGGCCTCCGCCACGGCCGGCCGAATAGCGCCAAGTTCAGGCCAGAGCACACGAAGCGCCGCGATTGATTGATCCGGATAAGACAAGATCTCATAGGCGGTTCGCCGCTGCCCGTCCTGGTTCAACCTCAGCCCAGCCTTGTCAGCCTCCTTTGGCGTGACACTTAAACTCCGCAGCGTATCGCGCGCCTCTGCAAGCTCTCGAATGTGGCTCCCGAAGCGTTGGGCACGAGCCTCCCTGACGCAGCCGATTTCAAGGCCGACCGGAGTGAGCCGCAGATCAGCGTTGTCGACGCGCAGCGAAAGCCGATACTCCGCGCGCGAAGTGAACATGCGGTAGGGCTCTGCTACGCCGCGAGACGTCAAATCATCGATCATCACGCCGATATAGGATTGAGCGCGGCTAAGATGAACAGAAGCACCGCCTGACGCCATTCGCGCAGCATTTAGCCCCGCGAGAAGCCCCTGCGCTGCGGCTTCCTCATATCCTGTCGTCCCGTTAATCTGCCCGGCAAGAAAGAGGCCAGGAACTTTTCTCACTTCAAGCGATGGCTTGAGTTCGCGCGGATCGACGTAATCATATTCAATCGCATAGCCTGGTTGCAGGATCCGAACTTGTTCCAGCCCCGGAATAGTTCTGATAAACAGATCCTGAATCGAGGCGGGAAGGGACGTTGAAATTCCATTCGGATAGACGGTATCGTCATCCAATCCCTCTGGCTCAAGAAATATTTGATGCCCGTCGCGCTCGCCAAACTTGACGATCTTATCCTCGATGGAGGGGCAATAACGCGGCCCCACGCCCTCGATCTGACCTGAATACATAGCGGACTGATTCAAATTGTCCGCTATGATCTTGTGCGTCGCAGACGTCGTGCGTGTTACACCACACTCAATCTGCTGGTTCCGGATTGCATCGGTCATGAAGGAGAAGGGGATCGGATCAGTGTCCGCACCCTGCCGTCCAACGCTATCCCAATCGATCGTCTTTCCATCCAGGCGGGCGGGGGTGCCGGTCTTCAGGCGCCCCAACCTGAGTTCGCGTCGCGCCAAGGTCTGTGACAGACCAAGCGATGGTTCTTCACCGACACGTCCAGCAGGCGTCCGTTCGTTTCCGATGTGAATCAATCCGCGCAGGAATGTTCCGGTTGTGAGGACGGCTGCCCCACATTTCAGGATGCGACCATCCTTCAGGATAACAGCCGTCAGGCCGCTATCGCTCAGTTCCAGGTCGAAAGCATCGCCCTCGATCACATCAAGGTTTTCGATCGAGGCGATTTCCGCCTGCATCGCCTCTCGATAAAGCTTCCTATCGGCCTGGGTGCGAGGACCACGGACCGCAGGTCCCTTCTTTCGGTTCAGCATGCGAAACTGAATACCCGCGGCATCGGCAACCCGACCCATAAGGCCATCAAGGGCATCGATCTCCCGCACCAAATGCCCCTTGCCCAGCCCGCCTATGGCTGGATTGCACGACATAACGCCGATCGTCTCTTTCTTATGAGTAACCAAAGCTACGCTGGCGCCAATACGCGCTGCCGCCGCCGCGGCTTCACAGCCGGCATGTCCGCCACCGATAACGATGACATCATATGTCTTGTCGAGCATCTCGCGCTCCTATGCTACCAAATACGATCGGCCGGAACCTATAAGGTTTCACGTGAAACAGTCGCCACCTTATAGCGCAGATCGCTGTTTCACGTGAATCATTTACCAATGCAGAACTCGGAGAAGATTACATCAAGTAAGTCTTCAACATCAACGCGACCGGTGATCCGCCCAAGGCTCTGGGATGCCAGCCGGAGATATTCGGCTCGAATATCCAGACTCTCCTGCGAGCCAGCCGTCGCTCTCGCCACCCAATCAGTCGCCTCCTGAAGCAACCTTCTGTGCCGCAACCGACTTGGCAACGAAAGCGACGAACCATCGCCGTAAGAATGGAGATGCTCTAGAATGAGCAACTTCAGCTTATCTAAACCTTCCCCGGTCGTTGAGGATAGGCACACATCATAATCCGCCGACGATTCACGAATGTCGAGCTTCGTACCAATTCGAAAGACTTTGCCCGAGAGGGTAGCGAAATCCTGTTGCGCAGGAAGACCATTTTCGGCAAGCGAGAGAACCACATCGGCCTCGGAGACCGCATGAAGCGCTCTGCGGATGCCCTCTCTCTCGACAACCTCGTCCGTCTCTCTCAGCCCCGCCGTGTCATAGAGTCGAACGGCGTAGCCTTCAATGTCGAGGTCGACATGGAGAACGTCCCTTGTCGTTCCGGCAATATCGGTAACAATCGCCACCTCGCGCCTCGCCAAGGCATTCAGCAGGCTCGACTTGCCGGAATTCGGTGCGCCGGCGATGACCACTTTCAGCCCATCACGGACAATCTCCCCAAAGGCAGCGCCAGCCAGATGAGCGGTCAGCTCCTGCTGCAATTCCGCCATATCCGCCCAGACCTGCTGGGATACCGACCCAGGCACGTCGTCTTCGTCAGCGAAATCGAGCTCTGCCTCGATCAGGGCCCGCGCGCGCGTCAGACGGTCGGCCCAGCCGCGATACCGGTCCGAGAGGCCCCCCGCGCTATGTTCAATAGCCAGGCGTCGCTGCATTTCCGTCTCGGCAGCAATCAGATCGGCGAGACCTTCCACCTCGACCAGATCCATCCGGCCGTTTTCCATCGCGCGACGGGTAAACTCGCCGTGCTCGGCAAGCCTGCAGCCATCGAAAGCATCAAGTTCGGCCAGCAGGCCAGCCACCACGGCTTTGCCGCCATGGAGTTGAATTTCGATGCAGTCCTCGCCGGTAAAGGAGTTCGGTGCCGGGAAGGAGAGAACCAAACCCTTATCGAGCACGATTCCATTACGAGTCCGAATCGTTCGTAAGACCGCTTGTCGCGGCGGCGGAACAGATCCAACAAGTTGCCCAAGAACGGAGGTTGCCCGTGGTCCGCTCACTCGAACCACCGCCACGCCAGCCGGCAGCGAGCCGCTGGAGAGTGCAAATATCGTGTCCGTGTGAAGCTTACTCATCGCTACGCCAAATCAGTTCGGTTCCGAATCGTTGCTGATGGTCCCAACAAATATGGGCCACACAATGTGCGACCCTCATAAAACCAGCAGCTGAATCCGGCTAAGGAAATCAGGTATTCATCGATTCGAAGAAATCCGGATTGTTCTTCGTCTGCTTCAGCTTGTCGATCAGGAACTCGATTGCATCGGTCGTTCCCATCGGAGCCAGAATACGGCGAAGGACGAAGATCTTCTGCAGGTCTTGGCGCGGCACAAGGAGGTCTTCCTTACGCGTGCCGGACTTGAGGATATCCATTGCCGGGAAGATGCGCTTGTCGGCCACCTTGCGATCAAGGACGATTTCCGAGTTACCGGTACCCTTGAACTCTTCGAAGATGACTTCGTCCATACGGCTGCCGGTATCGATGAGCGCGGTTGCGATAATCGTCAGCGAACCGCCTTCCTCGATGTTACGGGCAGCACCGAAGAAACGCTTCGGGCGCTGGAGCGCATTCGCGTCCACACCACCGGTCAGAACCTTACCGGAGGAGGGGACAACAGTGTTGTAGGCGCGGCCGAGTCGAGTGATGGAATCGAGCAGGATGACGACGTCACGACCATGTTCGACAAGCCGCTTGGCCTTCTCGATGACCATTTCGGCCACCTGGACGTGACGCACGGCGGGTTCGTCGAAGGTCGAGGAGATAACCTCGCCGCGAACCGAGCGCTGCATGTCGGTGACTTCTTCAGGGCGTTCGTCGATCAGCAGAACGATCAGATAGCATTCCGGATGATTAGCCGTGATGGAATGGGCGATGTTCTGCAGCAGCACCGTCTTACCGGTGCGGGGCGGAGCGACGATCAGACCGCGCTGGCCCTTGCCGAGAGGTGCCACCAGATCGATGACGCGCGGCGACAGATCCTTGCTCGTCGGAACATCAAGCTCCATTCGGAAGCGTTCGTTCGGATAGAGTGGCGTCAGATTGTCGAAATGAACCTTGTGGCGAATGCGTTCCGGGTCATCGAAATTGATCGTGTTGACCTTCAGCAGCGCAAAATAACGCTCCCCTTCCTTCGGTCCACGGATCGGCCCTTCGACGGTATCGCCGGTCTTCAGAGAGAACCGCCGGATCTGGGAAGGCGAAATATAGATATCGTCCGGGCCTGGCAGATAGTTGGCATTGGCGGAACGCAGAAAGCCGAAGCCATCCTGCAGGACTTCTACGACGCCTTCCCCAATGATTTCCACGTCCTGGCTGGCAAGCATCTTCAATATGGCAAACATAAGCTCCTGTTTGCGCATCGTACTTGCATTTTCGACCTCGAGCGATTCTGCAAAAGCCAGAAGATCGGTCGGGGATTTGTTCTTAAGTTCTTGAAGCTTCATTTCAGCCATGAAGGGAATTACTCTACGTTTTAAAAAGGGGGAAGGCGATGTTGCTCGTATTCGGGACCGCGATAGGGGACTCGCGGGCGACTGAATGATACATGCCACGAAGATGAGATGGCCGGAAAATAGCGATTCATTTTCACCCCCGCAAGGGGGGAGGCCGAAATGAAATAAATTTAACCTCCGGCCTCAGCCTCGCTCAGCCAAATGGCTTAACGACGACCAGGATGACGATTGCAATCATCAGAACCGTCGGCGCTTCGTTCATATATCGCCAATACCGCGCCGAATGGCGGTTCTCGTCCCGGGCAAATGCTTTCACCGAACGGCTGAAGGACATGTGGACGAGGGTCAAAAGGACGACGAGACCGATCTTCATGTGCAGCCACGTGCCTTGAAAGCCGTAGACCGACCAGGCGAGATAAAGCCCGAAGATCCAGGTCAGCATCATGGCCGGGTTCATGATGACCTTGAGCAGCCGCTGCTCCATCACCTTGAACGTTTCCGATTGCACCGAGCCGATTTCCGCGTCCGTATGATAGATGAAAAGCCGCGGCATGTAGAACAGCCCGGCCATCCAGGAGATGACGGCGATGATGTGCAGCGTCTTGATCCAGAGATAGAGATTGTCGGGCTGCCAGACGAAGAGCCCGACCGCCAGCACGACAAAGAAGCCTATCGCCAGATAGGCCCGCCGGCGCGCATAATTCCCGGGCCTCGGGTCAGTCTGCTTTTCCATCGCCTCAGCCCTTCCATGCCCGCACACGCTCGACCAGCGTCGACACGTTTGCCGGATCGGCCTGGGGCGTAATTCCATGTCCCAGATTGAAGATCAAAGGGCCATTGCCAAGCGCCTGCAGGATCGCGTCGATGCCTTCCTCGAGCGCCCGACCGCCGGCGACCATCCGCATCGGATCGAGATTACCCTGGACCGGCCCTTCCTTCTGCAGCTCCTGAGCAAAGGAAAGCGGCACAGCCCAGTCGAGCCCGATCGCATCCGCGCCCGTCTTGCGACGATAATCCCTAAGCAGATAGCCGGCGCCCTTCGCAAAGGCGATCACCCGGGCGTCAGGACGTCTCGACTTGATCGACGCAATCATCCGCGCGACAGGCCTTACCGCAAATGCCTCGAACTCCGCTTCGCCGAGAACACCCGCCCATGAGTCGAATATCTGCACGGCATCGGCGCCGGCATCGATCTGCGCCACCAGGTAATCAGCAGAGATGTCGGCAAGGAGCATCAGCAGATACTCGAAAGCCTTTCGATGCCGATAGCCGAAAAGACGGGCAGGGGCTTGGTCCGGGGTGCCGTGGCCGGCGATCATATAGGTAGCAACCGTCCAGGGCGCGCCGCAGAAGCCAAGCAGCGTGGTCTCCTGCGGTAGCTCCTGGCGCAAGCGACGCACAGTTTCCAGAACCGGAGCAAGGTGCTCGACGATCTCCTCTCCATTCAGAGCGTGGATCCCGGTCTCGTCGATCGGATCCATCTCTGGGCCATGTCCCTCGGTGAAACGGACGTTGCGCTTCAGGGCATCGGGAATGACAAGAATGTCGGAAAACAAGATGGCGGCATCAAAGCCGTAACGTCGGATAGGCTGCAGCGTCACCTCGACGGCAAAATCGGGCGTATAGCAAAGATCGAGGAAACTTCCGGCCTTGGCGCGCGTTTCCCTGTACTCGGGGAGATACCGCCCCGCCTGGCGCATGAGCCAGATAGGAGGCGGTATGACAGTTTCGCCGTCCAAGACACGCATTATCTTCCGGCGTTCATCGCTCAATCCCATGCCCTCTTCTAAAACCAAATCTATTTAAAAGAGTTTCTATTTCTTAGAGTCGGTGACTATCAAGGATTAAACGCCTTCCACAGACCGTGCGATTTGTCGCGTCTGTCCATCCGGATTAGCCTCGAAACGGGATTGATTGAAAAAAGTCGGGCACGGTCCCGAATCCTTCAATCTTCTCCGACGCTTGCTGCGACCCCGGAAGAAACCGGTTCTGTGGATAAGCTGGGGAATGATGCTCGGGAATTCATGTTGTCCACACTTCCCACATTCGCCCTTTTCTAACCCCCGAAAAATTGCCGGTGTGGAAAAATCGGCAGTTTTCCCCTTGCCCCTGCCGAGGCGATCGTCCTACCTCTTCGCCGTCCCGCCTTATCAACAGAGGATGGAAAATAGCGTGGAGAACCGCACAAGCTTCTTTCATCTTCATCTGATTTCTGACTCGACCGGAGAGACTCTCATATCCGCCGGACGAGCGGCCTCGGTTCAATTCCATGCCAGCCAGCCGATCGAGCATGTCTATCCCCTGGTTCGAAACCGCAAACAGTTGCTGCCCGTGCTGGAGGCAATCGATAAGAGCCCCGGGATCGTTCTCTATACGATCGTCGATCGCGAGCTGGCGGATCTCATCGACGAGCGCTGCAGGGAGATGGGTGTTCCCTGCGTCAACGTGCTCGAGCCGGTGCTGAACGTCTTCCAGACGTATCTCGGGACCATGTCCCGCCGGCGGGTCGGTGCGCAGCATGTGATGAACGCCGATTATTTCGCGCGGATCGAGGCGCTCAATTTCACCATGGATCATGACGACGGTCAGATGCCCGACGACTACGATGATGCGGATGTGGTCATCATCGGGATCAGCCGAACGTCGAAAACGCCCACGAGCATCTATCTCGCCAATCGCGGCATCAAGACAGCCAACATCCCGATCATTCACGGCATGCCGCTCCCAGAAAGCCTTATCCAGGCAACGAAACCCTTGATCGTCGGCCTGGTCGCGACGACGGACCGGATTTCCCAGGTTCGCGAAAATCGCATCCTCGGCACGGCCGCAGGCTTCGACCGGAGCCACTATACCGATCGCGCGACGATTTCCGAGGAGTTGAAATATGCCCGCTCTCTCTGCGCTCGGCACAACTGGCCCATCATCGACGTCTCCAGGCGATCGATCGAAGAGACGGCTGCTGCGATCGTTGCCCTGAGACCCAAGCTGCGATAAGCCGCAAATACTGCCGGACTTCAGAGGTTTCCAATATGCCCGATCTAATTCTTGCTTCCTCCAGTCCCTTTCGCCGCATGCTGATGGAAAACGCCGGCCTGAGTTTTGAAGCGGTGGCTGCTGATATCGACGAGCGCGCGATCGAAGCGTCGATTGGAAATGAGGGTACAACGCCGGACGCCGTGGCGCTCGTCCTTGCCAAGGCAAAGGCGAGGGAGGTGAGCGACCGCTTTCCCGGGGCACTGGTGATTGGCTCCGATCAAACGATGTCGCTCGGGTCGCTGGTATTTCATAAGCCGAAGGATATGACAGATGCGGAAAATCATCTCCGTCTGCTTTCCGGCAAGACGCACCGGCTAAACAGTGCAATCGCCCTGGCGCTGGATGGCGATATTGTCTGGGAGCATATATCCCACGCCGAGCTGACGATGAGGGACCTTTCAAAGGACTTTATTCATCGCCATCTCTCGCGAGTCGGTGAACGCGCACTCTCCAGCGTTGGCGCCTACCAGCTGGAGGGGGAGGGCATTCAGCTCTTCTCCAAGATCGATGGCGACTACTTTACGATATTGGGTTTACCGATGCTGCCGCTTCTGGAGCAGTTGCGCTTGATGGGATCAATCGATGCATGATTCACGTGAAACACTCGGGCGGAACGCTTTCGTAACCGGCTACCCGATCAAGCATTCGCGCTCGCCACTGATCCATGGCCACTGGTTGCGCACGCTCGATATTCCAGGCAGCTACCGCGCCCATGAGGTAAAGCCGGAAGATTTCCAGGCCTTCATTCAATCGCTGAAGGAAGGCGCGTCTCCTTTTATCGGCGGCAACGTCACCATCCCGCATAAGGAAATGGCATTCAAACTGGCCGATCGCCCGGACGAGCTGTCCCAGGAACTCGGCGCCTCGAACACCCTCTGGCTCGAAGATGGTCTGCTCCATGCCACGAACACGGACGGTCGAGGCTTTACCGCAAACCTCGACCAGCGGCATCCAGGCTGGGACAAGTCGGATCGTGCAGTCATTCTCGGGGCAGGGGGAGCAAGCCGTGCGATCATCCAAGCAGTCCGCGATCGCGGCTTCAGAGAGATCCATGTGGTCAATCGAACCGTCGAGCGCGCGCAGGAACTAGCCGACCGCTTCGGCAATAAGGTGAAAGCGCACCCGATGGCTGATCTGGCGGAGGTCATGCGCAATGCCGGCCTCTTCGTCAACACAACATCGCTGGGCATGGATGGCGAGCCCGCGCCGGCAATCGACTTCTCTCCCCTAGCCTCGAACGCCGTCGTCACGGATATTGTTTACGTTCCCCTCAAGACCCCACTTCTTGCGCAGGCCGAGGAACAGGGTTTTGCAACGGTCGATGGGCTTGGCATGTTACTGCACCAGGCGGTCCCTGGTTTCGAGAAATGGTTCGGCAAGCGGCCGGTCGTGGATGATGCCGTGAGGGATCTGATCATCGCCGACATGGACAGGCACTGATGATCCGGCTTGGTCTTACCGGATCGATCGGCATGGGAAAGTCGACAACGGCTCGACTGTTTGCTGATGCCGGCATCCCGACAAATGATGCCGATGCCGTGGTCCACGAACTCTATGCCGGCGCAGCCGCGCCGCTGGTCGATGCGGCATTTCCCGGAACGATGAAGGATGGCGTGGTCGATCGGCAGGAACTTGCCCGCCAGCTCGCCGCCGATCCTGCAGGCTTCAAGATTTTGGAAGGGATCGTCCATCCCTTGGTTCGCGAGCGGGAAAGGCAGTTCCTTGAGCAAGCGCGGGCGAAAGGCGCAGATATTGTCGTTCTCGATATTCCCCTGCTGTTCGAATCAAAAGCCGAGAGCCGTGTCGATAAAATCGTCGTCGTGAGCTGCGATCCACAGATTCAACGCACGAGAGTGCTTGCCCGCCCGAACATGACGGAGGACAAATTCAACATGATTCTCTCCCGTCAAATGCCGGATGCGGAAAAGCGATCGAGAGCCGATTACGTGATCGACACTGGTCATGGCGTTGAAGCGGCGCGGGAGCGGGTAGAAGAGATCATTGCCGAACTACGCGGCCGAACTGCTTTCCAGGGAAACTGATATGCGCGAAATCATATTCGATACGGAAACAACAGGACTCGACAGCCGCAGCGACCGCGTGATCGAAATCGGCGGCATAGAGCTCTTCAACCATTTTCCGACTGGCCGCACCATCCATCTCTTCGTCAATCCCGGCGACCGGAAGGTCCATCCCGATGCCTTGGCCGTCCACGGCATTACCGACGAATTTCTGAAGGACAAGCCGCCCTTCGCCGACGTCGTCGAAGAGATTTTGGAGTTCTTCGGCGACGCCAAATGGATCGCCCATAACGCCACATTCGATATGGGTTTCGTCAACGCGGAATTCGCCCGCATCGGCCTGCCGCCAATCCTGCCGGAATCGGTCATCGATACCCTGGCGCTCGCGCGTCGCAAGCATCCGATGGGTCCGAACTCGCTCGATGCGCTGTGCCGTCGATACGGCATCGACAATTCGCACCGCACCAAGCACGGCGCGCTTCTCGACTCCGAATTGTTGGCAGAGGTTTATATCGAGATGATCGGCGGCCGGCAGACCGCCCTTGGTCTGGGCGTCAGTGCATCATCCAGTCAGGCCGGAAACAATTACGATGCGGACGATGCTGTGGTCATTGCCTTGACGCGTCCGCGGCCATTGCCCGAGCGCTTGACGGAAGACGAGCGCGGTGCCCACGAAGCCCTGATCGCCAAGCTGGGAGCAAAAGGCATCTGGTCGAAATACGGAACGCAGAACTGAAAATAAAAATGCCCGGATTTTGGTCCGGGCATCTCTGTTTGGTACTACGATTTCAAGGCTCAGTTCGGAACGGCCTGAACCTGAGCGCGGGCCTGTTCTTCGGCCATGCGCTGCGTGAACATCTGGGCAAAATCGATCGGGTCGATCATCAGCGGCGGGAAGCCGCCGTTGCGGGTGACGTCGCCGATGATCTGGCGCGCGAAGGGGAAAAGCAGCCGCGGGCATTCGATGAAGAGAAGCGGCAGCATGTGCTCCTGCGGGAAGCCGGTGACGCGGAAGACGCCGCCATAAACGAGCTCGGTGTGGAAGAGCACCCGGTCGCCATCCTTGGCTTCGGCGCTCAGGCTCAGCACGACGTCGAAATCGGAATCCGACAGCGGATTGGCGTTGACGTTCACATTGATGTTGATGTCAGGCGCCTTGTCGCGGGCCTGAAGAGAACGCGGAGCGCCGGGATTTTCGAAGGAAAGATCCTTGGTATATTGCGCAAGAATGGTGAGGCTCGGGTTTGCGGCGCCGTTGCCGTTGCTGATGTCGGTGGCCATGGGTTTTCCTCGCGGCTTTTATTGGGTGTCGCCATCTAACATTTCGACACCGGCCTTACAACCCTGAGCGCCGGCAGGATCATCTGCCTCCGGCAATCAATCTAGACCTAGTCGCCCAGCTGCTTTTTGTCCGACCAGGGCGAGTTGCGGTTAGGTTCGCGCTGGAAGTCTTCTTGATCGAGATCGACCACCGGACCTGCCGGTCGCCGTCCTGGTTGCGGCTTCGGTCCACCCCGGCTGCCGCCGCGAAATGCGGGCGAGGATCCGAGGACGACGATCCGCTTGCTCAGATGTTTCCAGGCAAGATCGCGAACAGGGGGAAGGAAGAGAAGGAGGCCGAGTATGTCGGTTATGAAGCCCGGCAGCAGCAGCAGAAAGGCCGCGACGACGATCATTGCACCGTGAACCAGGTCGCGACTGGGAATGCCGCCATTTTGGGTTTCCTGCGAGATTCGCCGCAGAATGCCTGTTCCCTGGATCCGCAACAGGGCTGCTCCCAGCATGGCGCTGAGGATGACGAGTCCGAGCGTAGCCCACAACCCGACCGCCTTGCCGACGACCACAAAACCGGCAATCTCGGCAAGCGGCATCAGAAAGATTGCGATGGGAATGAGCGAAAGGCGCATAGTGTGTAGTCCTCGCGATGCCAGTTCCAATAGCGTTAATCCATCATGCGCTACAAAGAAACGGTTCGGCTATTTGAATGATGGGTCTTTGCGGACTATATGGTGTTCCAACAATGGATGTAACAGCGGTGCCGGTACGATATGGGTTCTAACGACTTTGTGACGCTCTTCTTTCTGGTGGCGGCGGTGCTGATCTTTCTTCAGCTCCGTAGTGTCCTTGGTCGGCGCACCGGAAACGAAAAGCCGCCGCGTGATCTCTATTCACCGCGCGATGCCGCTGCCACGTCGGAAACGCCCGATGCCGGCAAGGTCGTCACGCTGCCGCGGCGCGATGTGGTCGAGGACGAAGACCGGTTCGCTGCCATCGACGCTTTCACCCCGTCGGGAACGCCGCTCAATGATTCGCTGAGGGAACTCAGCAAGGCCGATCCATCCTTCAATCCGAAGGAGTTCATCAACGGCGCACGCATGGCCTACGAGATGATCGTCATGGCTTTTGCCAACGGTGACCGGAAATCGCTGAAGGGCCTTCTGTCCCGCGAAGTCTATGACGGTTTCGATGCGGCCATCTCCGATCGCGAAGCAAAGGGCGAAAAGGTGAAGTCCACTTTCGTCGGCATCGACAAGGCGGATATCATGCACGCCGAAATGAAGGGCTCCGAGGCGCTGGTCACCGTTCGCCTCGTCAGCCAGATGATTTCGGCGACCTACGACAAATCTGACACGTTGATCGAAGGCGATGCCGAATCGGTCGGCGAGGTCAACGATCTCTGGACCTTCTCGCGCGATACGCGCTCGCGTGATCCGAACTGGAAACTTGTGGCGACCGAATCGGAACAATGAGCGCAGCGCCTGGTGATTTCCGGCTGGAGCCGGTTGCTTTCGATGATTTGAAGGGCTGGAGGGACGATGATCCATCCAGCCTTTTTCGCGCCATGAGGGATTGCCGCGACTATATCACCGGGACGAAACCCTATCGCACCGGTTCGCTCGGTCTTTCAGCGGACGACCTTTTGCCGCTGCTGAATGATGCAGCGTCCTTCGATCCCATGGATGCAGCCGAGGCGCGTGCATTCTTCGAAGAACGCTGTCGTCCCTTCCTGATCCACCGCGCCGACGACAATCCCGGTTTCGTGACAGCCTTTTACGAGCCGGAGATCGAGGTATCGGCTGTGCCGGACGCGATCTATCGCTACCCCTTCTATCGTCGCCCGGATGACCTGATCGATCTGGACGACAAGAATCGACCCGAAGATATCGACCCTTCCTACATGTTCGGGCGGCTCAGGGACGGGGTGATTTCCGCCTATCCCGATCGCGGCGAAATCGATCGCGGTTATCTGGAGGGGCGCGGGCTGGAGATTGCTTGGGCGAAAGCCAAGGTCGATCTGTTCTTCGTGCATGTGCAGGGCGCTGCGCGGCTGCGCTATCCCGACGGGCGGCTCGGGCGGATCACCTATGCGGCGAAGGCCGGCCATCCATTTTCTCCGGTCGGCCGGCTTCTCATCGATCGCGGCGAGATCGCGCGTTCGGAGATTTCGATGCAATCGATCCACGCCTGGCTGAACGCCCATCCTGACCAGATCGATGAAGTGCTCTGGCACAACCGGTCCTACATATTTTTCCGCGAAGCCGCCGTCGACGATCCGCAGGCCGGACCTGTTGCCGCCGCGAAAGTTCCGCTGATTGCCGGCCGCTCGCTGGCGGTGGACCGGCTGATCCATACGTTCGGCTTTCCCTTTTTCATCCGTTCGCAGAGCCTGACGCATCTCGATGACGGCCGGCCGTTCCAGCGGCTGATGCTGGCGCTCGATACCGGCTCGGCAATCCTTGGCCCAGCCCGCGGCGATATCTTTACCGGCTCCGGATATGACGCCGGCGAGCTGGCGGGTACGGTGCGCAACGATGCCGATTTCTACATCCTCCTTCCGAAGGCGGCAGCCGAGAGGTTTGGCTGATGGCCAAGGATCGAAAGCTCAGCAATGAAGAACGGATCCTCTGGGGCAAGGTCGCAAAGAGCACGAGGCCGCTGCCGGAGCGAAAGAATGATCTGAGCGCCCTGGACGAATTCCTGGCGGAGGAACAGGCCCAGCAAACCGCGCGCCTGGAGAAGACGAAAATCGAGCTTCAAAGCTCGGCCGCGCAACCCTCCACCCCCTTGCCGCAGAAGCAGCTTCCCACCCGGCACCATCCGCTGGAGAAGCCGGTCAAGCGCAAGATCGCCAAGGGCCGGTTGCCGCTGGAGGCCCGTATCGATCTTCACGGCATGATCCAGAGCGAGGCGCATGTGATCTTGCTCGATTTCCTCATACGGGCGCATGAGCGCGGACTTCGCCATGTCCTAGTCATCACGGGCAAGGGTAGCTCGATGGGTAGCGACGGTGCTCTCAAGCGCGCAGTGCCATTCTGGTTCTCGAAGCCGGAATTCCGGTACCTGATATCGTCCTATGAGGCGGCCGCACAACATCATGGCGGCGAGGGCGCCCTCTATATCAGGCTGTCGCGACCGCGCGGGGAAAGGCCATGACGCCCTTCGGCGAGGCTATCCGGAAGCTTAGGCTTCGCAAGGGCGTGTCGCAAAAGCAGATGGCGGCCGCGCTCAATCTCTCGCCGGCCTATCTCTCGGCATTGGAGCACGGCAAGCGCGGACTGCCGAGCTTCGATCTGCTGCAGCGCATCGCCGGCTACTTCAACATTATCTGGGATGAAGCGGAGGAATTGTTCCTTCTGGCACGGGTTTCCGACCCGCGCGTCGTCATAGATACATCGGGCCTCGAGCCCGAATATACCGCCTTTGCAAACCGCCTCTCGATTGAAATCCGCCATCTCGACAAGGCGACGATCAGAGCCCTGATGGCAATGTTGGAAAATACCCGAAAAAGCGGCTGAAAAGCGCCTTAATCCCCTGTTTTATAGGCACTTCAGGGGCCATATATTTGGAAGTTCGGGGAAAAGCGCCCTATAGTCCGGAGTGGAAGCCCGATGATTCGCCGGATCATCGATTCCCTCTGTGCAAACACTGGAAAGACCTCAAGACATATGACCGATACGCCCGCGACCGAAAACGCCGCAAGCACCGAATATGGCGCAGATTCCATCAAGGTTCTCAAGGGCCTTGATGCCGTGCGCAAGCGTCCAGGCATGTATATCGGCGATACCGATGACGGCTCCGGCCTGCATCACATGGTCTATGAGGTCGTCGACAACGCCATCGATGAGGCGCTAGGGGGCCACGCGGATATCGTCACCGTGACGCTCAATCCTGATGGCTCGGTGACCGTGACCGACAATGGCCGCGGCATCCCGACCGACATCCACACCGGCGAAGGCGTGTCCGCAGCCGAGGTCATCATGACCCAGCTTCATGCCGGCGGTAAATTTGACCAGAATTCCTACAAAGTATCAGGCGGTCTCCACGGCGTCGGCGTCTCTGTCGTCAATGCGCTTTCCGTCTGGCTGAAGCTCAAGATCCGCCGTGCTGGCAAAATCCACGAGATGAGCTTTACCCATGGCGTCGCCGATGCGCCGCTGAAGGCGACTGGCGAGGCTGGGGCTGAAACCGGCACCGAAGTCAGTTTCATGCCGAGCACCGACACCTTTACGATGACGGAGTTCGACTACGGAACGCTGGAGCATCGCCTGCGCGAACTTGCCTTCCTGAATTCCGGCGTGCGCATCCTTCTGACGGACAAGCGCCATTCCGACGTCAAGCAGGAAGAAATGCTCTATGACGGTGGCCTGGAGGCCTTCGTTTCCTACCTCGACCGCGCCAAGAAGCCGCTGGTCGACAAGCCTGTCTCTATCCGCGGCGAGAAGGACGGCATCACCGTCGAGGTCGCCATGTGGTGGAATGACAGCTACCACGAGAATGTCCTCTGCTTCACGAACAATATCCCGCAGCGCGACGGCGGCACGCATATGGCCGGTTTCCGCGCAGCACTGACGCGTCAGATCACCTCCTATGCCGACACTTCGGGTATTACCAAGAGGGAAAAGGTCCAGCTGACGGGCGACGATTGTCGCGAAGGCCTGACGGCTGTCCTCTCGGTTAAGGTGCCGGATCCGAAGTTCTCCTCGCAGACCAAGGATAAGCTGGTCTCGTCGGAAGTGCGACCTGTTGTCGAAAGCCTCGTCAACGAAGCGCTCAGCCATTGGCTGGAAGAGCATCCGTCGGAAGCGAAAGTTCTCGTCGGCAAGGTAGTCGAAGCAGCCGCCGCTCGCGAAGCTGCCCGCAAGGCTCGTGAATTGACACGCCGCAAGGGCGCCCTCGATATCGCCTCGCTGCCCGGCAAGCTTGCCGACTGCTCGGAACGCGATCCGGCCAAATCCGAAGTTTTTCTCGTCGAGGGCGATTCGGCTGGCGGTTCGGCAAAGCAGGGGCGCTCTCGCGAAAATCAGGCGATCCTGCCGTTGCGCGGCAAAATCCTGAACGTCGAGCGCGCGCGCTTCGACAAGATGCTTTCGAGCCAGGAAATCGGCACGCTGATCACTGCGCTCGGCACCGGCATCGGCAAGGACGAGTTCAACGCCGATAAGCTGCGCTATCACAAGATTATCATCATGACTGACGCTGACGTCGACGGCGCGCATATCCGTACCCTGCTGCTCACCTTCTTCTTCCGGCAGATGCCGGACTTGATCGAGCGCGGCCATCTCTATATCGCCCAGCCGCCGCTCTACAAGGTAACGCGCGGCAAGTCGGTGCAATATGTGAAGGACGAGAAGGCGCTCGAAGACTATCTGATCGGTCAGGGGCTGGATGATGCCAGCCTTCGGCTCGGCAGCGGAGAGGTCCGTGCAGGACAGGATCTGCGCGAAGTCATCGTAGACGCCTTGCGCCTGCGCGCGCTGCTCGACAATCTCCATTCGCGCTATAATCGGGCCGTCGTCGAACAGGCCGCGATTGCCGGCGGGCTGAATGCCGAGCTGGTCAGCGATCGGACACGGGCGGCAACGGTTGCCGCCGAGGTCGCCAAGCGTCTCGACATCATTGCCGAGGAAACCGAGCGCGGCTGGGAAGGCAACCTTACCAGCGAGGGCGGATTGCGCTTCGAGCGCATGGTTCGCGGCGTCAAGGAAGTGATCGTTCTCGACATGGCGCTGATCGGTTCGTCCGATGCGCGTCATATCGACCAGCTCGGTTCGAGATTGAAGGATATCTACGACATTCCGCCGGTCCTCGTTCGCCGAGACGGCGAAACGGAGATTTCCGGCCCCCGCAGCCTTCTCGATTCAATCTTTGCAGCGGGTCGCAAGGGTCTGTCCATGCAGCGCTACAAGGGCCTTGGCGAAATGAACGCCGAGCAGCTTTGGGAAACGACGCTCGATCCGAACGTCCGCTCGCTCCTGCAGGTCAAGGTCAGCGATGCGACGGATGCGGATGGGCTTTTCGCGCGCCTGATGGGTGATGAAGTCGAGCCACGCCGCGAGTTCATCCAGGAGAACGCCCTGAGCGTTGCAAACCTCGACATCTGATCCGGAGATCAAGCTCACGAAAAAGGCCCGCCGATCAAGCATCGAGCGGGCCTTTTCTTTTGACCGGGGTATTTGTCCTGGCTTACTTGGCGACGAAAGTTCCGTTGAAGGCGAGTTCGGACAGCGGCTTGCGCTGGCTCGGAACTTCGCGCTCGCGCAGCTTCTCCGATAGCTGGTTCTTGTCGCCTACCTTGCCGATAGCGATGGCAGCCTCGACCCGGTAACCATCTGGAACGCCCAGCATCTCGTTGGCCTTGTCCGCATGGAAACCGGTCATGCCATGAGCCTCGTAACCCATGAGATGAGCCTGCAGCGCCAGGAAGCCCCATGACGTGCCGGCGTCGAAGGAGTGGCTGTAGCTGGGCTTCTGCTCCGAGGAGCCAAGTTCACCGGTGTGCGTGCGCGAAATGACGAAGAGCAGCGCTGCTGCCGACTTTACCCAGCCCTGATTGAATTCGACGAGAACGCCGAAGAGCTTGTCCCAATGCTCAGACCCCCGCAGCGCGTAGAGATAGCGCCACGGCTGAAGGTTCGAAGCCGAAGGTGCCCAATGGGCGGCTTCAAGCATGGTCAACAGATCGGATTCGGGCATCGTCTCTTTGGTGAAGGCTCTCGGTGACCAGCGGTCGAGAAACATCGTGTCGATCGGATAGGAGGATTCGCGTGTATTGCTAGTGGTCATCGGGGCACTTTCTGCGTGGAAGGGCGGCAATGAACCTTTCTTCGGTTCGATGCTCGCAATTGGGATTGGCAGCCCCGACTTATAACGCGCGTTATTGCCGCGTCCAGATGATCTCCAGCTCCTCCCGGAAGGCAAACCTCTTCAAATGATCGGCGACCACATTCTGCATCCGTTCGAGATCGTTTTCCGCAGCGACGTTTAGGACCATATGCAATTTGGAGGGATCGGCCGTGAACTCGACATTTGCGTTGTCGCTGAAGGGGACCTTGCCGGATTTTTCGTCGAATTCGACCGTAAAGCGGTGGCTCCAATGCTTGCAGAGCTGCTGGAGGTAACGGCTGCCATGCTCCGTTTTGACATCAGCTGTTGAGGTATACATGTCATCTCCAATACATGACTAAACGAGAAAGGTTTTATCTTTAAACGCCTCGGATCGTTTGGCAAGTCTTGTCCGATCACTCGTCGAAGACAGTCTGTTTCAACAATATGTGATTAATATGATTGAGAAATTCGGTATCCTTACAGGAGAGGATAGCGCTGTTTGGAGATTAAGTCGTTGCTGGTAAATGGAAAATGGGCGGAAGATTGGCAGCCGGTTCAGGCCAAGGATGAAAAGGGTGGCTTCGTCCGCCAGACGTCGAGCTTTCGCAATTGGGTCACGCCAGACGGCCGTCCGGGTCCGACCGGTGAGGGAGGATTTAAGGCGGAAGCAGGTCGCTACCATCTCTATGTCGCGCTGATCTGCCCCTGGGCATCCAGAACCCTGATCGGCCGCAAGCTGAAGGGTCTTGAAGAGGCGATCTCGGTTTCGATTGTCGAGCCGGCCCTGTCGAAGCAGGGGTGGCGCTTCGGCGACTATCCGGGCTCCACAGCCGATACGGTCAACAATGCCACCTATATGCATGAGATCTATACCAAGGTGGAGCCGACGTTCACCGGCCGTGCAACGGTGCCTGTTCTCTGGGACAAGAAGACATCCACCATCGTCAACAACGAGTCGTCTGATATTCTGCGGATGATGAGCGGATGGTTTGGCGATCTGGCACGGAACGAGATCGATCTCTACCCAGCCGATAGACGGGCGGATATCGACGCGTTCAATGATCGCATCTACTCGGCATTGAACAATGGCGTTTATCGCACGGGCTTTGCGACCACCCAGATCGCCTATGAGGAAGCCTTCAACGATGTCTTTACTTGCCTCGATTGGGTCGAGGGCGAACTCGAAGGCAAGAGCTTCCTGTTTGCAGACCACCCGACGGAAAGTGATATCCGCCTTTTCGTGACGCACGTTCGTTTCGATGTCGCCTATAATGGCCTGTTCAAATGCAATCTCCGGCGGGTTTCGGACTATGCCAATATCAGCATGTTCTGCCGTCGCATGATGGATTGGCCGGGCATCGCGGAAACGCTAAACTTCGATCACATCAAGCACGGCTATTATTCGATCGAATCGCTCAACCCTACGCGGATCGTCCCGCTTGGGCCGGCCTTGGACGAATTGTTCTAAGGCAGGGCAAGATCGCGTAAGGGATATCCTTCTTTATTTTCTGGATATCCCCGCCGCCTTGTTCGCCCTTGATTTTTCGATCCCTTTGGAACAGCAGTTGTTCTTCTCAAACAAGCAAAATTGCCTTTCGGGCAAAGCCAATTAATGAGAAAATCGATTGGTGACACAGGTAAATAATTCGTTCATATATGGCGAAACCATTTGCATGAGGAAGCAAGGAAGGGATTATCATGAAGTTGATGCGTGTAGGTGAGGCTGGCAAGGAAAAGCCGGCGCTTCTAGACAAGGATGGAAAGATCCGCGATCTGTCTGCGAATGTAGCAGATATTGGCGGTGAGGCGATTTCGCCGGCAGGCCTTGCAAAGATTGCCGCACTTGATCCAGCCACACTGCCCGAGCTTGCCTCCCGGCGCATCGGCGCCTGCGTCGCCGGCACCGGCAAGTTCATCTGCATCGGCCTGAACTTTTCCGACCATGCCGCCGAAACGGGCGCAACCGTACCGCCCGAGCCGATCATCTTCATGAAGGCCAGCTCCGCCATCGTCGGCCCGAACGACACCGTTTTGATCCCCCGCGGTTCGGAAAAGACCGACTGGGAAGTTGAACTCGGCGTCGTCATCGGCAAGACCGCGAAATATGTCAGCGAAGCCGATGCGCTGGACTATGTTGCCGGCTATTGCGTCTCCCACGACGTCTCCGAGCGTGCTTTCCAGACGGAGCGCTCCGGCCAGTGGACCAAGGGCAAGTCCTGCGACACCTTCGGCCCGATCGGCCCGTGGCTGGTCACCAAGGATGAAGTCGCCGACCCGCAGAACCTCGGCATGTGGCTGAAGGTGAACGGCAAGACGATGCAGGACGGCTCGACCAAGACGATGGTCTACGGCGCTGCCTTCCTGGTTTCCTACCTCAGCCAGTTCATGTCGCTTCACCCGGGCGATGTCATCTCGACCGGCACGCCTCCCGGTGTCGGCATGGGCATGAAGCCGCCGCAGTATCTGAAGCCGGGCGACGTCGTCGAACTCGGCATCGAAGGGCTGGGCACGCAGCGCCAGACCTTCCAGGCGGACAATTAAGCCTATTTGCTGGGCGGAACCTTAAGATTTCTGGGCAATTATGATGCCGGAGAGCAATTCTCCGGCATTTTTCGTTGTTCAGCCCCATATATTATGTTGCTATGCAGCAGAGATTGTTCGTCCGATATTATGTGTTTAAAGGATCAGATCACGACTGCCTGGAAGCCGCGATCGTTTCAGCCCCCTGAGAGGTAATGCTTCCGATGTTCTACCAGCTTTATGAATTGAACCACGCCGCCATGGCCCCTTTTCGGGTCGCTGCCGACATGATGCGGCTCGCCTATGAAAACCCGTTCAACCCCCTGTCCGATACGGCCTTTGGCCGAACCATCACTGCCAGCCTTGAAGTCTTCGAGCGCACCACCCGTCGTTACGGGAAACCGGCATTCGGCCTCAAGGAAACGGTAATCGATGGCAAGAAGGCGTCTGTGCACGAGAAGATCGTCTGGAAAAAGCCCTTCTGCAATCTCATCCACTTCGAGCACAGCCTTCCCGCCGGCCATGGTGACGACCAGCGCATCCTGATCGTTGCGCCGATGTCCGGTCACTACGCCACGCTTCTGCGGGGGACGGTGGAGGCCCTGCTGCCGAGCGCCGATATTTACATCACCGACTGGATCGATGCCCGCATGGTGTCGATGACGGAAGGCACCTTCGATCTCGACGACTATATCGATTACGTCATCGAGATGCTGCACCACCTCGGTCCCAATACCCATGTCGTCGCCGTCTGTCAGCCGGCGGTGCCGGTGCTCGCCGCTGCCGCAGTCATGGAAGCGGCGCGCGATCCGTTGTCGCCTTCGTCCATGACCTTGATGGGCGGGCCGATCGACACGCGCATCAATCCGACGGCTGTCAACCAGCTTGCCAAGGAACGGCCGCTGGAATGGTTTGCCGACAATGTCATCATGAACGTGCCCTGGCCTCAGCCGGGCTTCCTGCGGCCGGTCTATCCTGGCTTCCTGCAGCTTTCCGGCTTCATGTCGATGAATCTCGATCGGCACATGATCGCCCACAAGGATTTCTTCATGCACCTCGTCAAGAACGACGGGGAACCCGAAAAGCACCGCGATTTCTACGATGAATATCTCGCCGTCATGGACCTGACGGCCGAGTTCTATCTGCAGACGGTCGACCAGGTCTTCATGAAGCATGCTTTGCCGAAGGGCGAGCTGATGCATCGCGGCCAGCGCGTCGATCCGACCGCGATCCGCAATGTCGCGCTGCTGACTGTCGAAGGCGAAAACGACGACATCTCGGGCGTCGGCCAGACAAAGGCCGCGCAGACCATCTGCACCAACATCCCGGAAGACATGCGCATGCATTATCTGCAGCCGGATGTCGGTCACTATGGTGTTTTCAACGGTTCGCGCTTTAGACGCGAGATCGCTCCGCGCATTGTCGCCTTCACCCGCGAGCATTCTCGAGCCGGCAAACCGGTCGTGAAACGGGTGATAAAGGGCGGAAAATCGACCTGAAATGCACGCCATAATTAGGCGAAGCTGAATTAGTCCTTGTGATTCAGCAGGTTGTCGGATTTGACCTCGGATCATATTGAAGGTCGGGGTTGCGGTAACCACATCGATTTGAGCGGTTCGGCATCAGGCCGGCCGCTCAAAGCGAGGATACCTCACGATGAACCAGTCAGCATTGCTTCGCCCGGATTGGACTCCGGCTACCATTGCCCTGATGATTCTCGGCTTCGTGGTCTTTTGGCCTCTGGGTCTCGCCATGCTAGCCTACATTCTCTTCGGCGAACGCCTGAGAGGATGGAAGAGAGATGTAAATCAGGCTGCCGACGGAATGTTTGCCGGCTGCCGCCGGTCGCACGGCCGCTACCGCTCGCAGTTCGGCACCGGCAACGTCGCCTTCGACGATTGGCGCAAGGCCGAACTTGACCGCCTCGAGGAAGAGCGCCGCAAGCTCGACGAGATGCGCGCCGACTTCGACAACTACGTCCGCGAGCTTCGCCGGGCGAAGGACCAGGAAGAGTTCGATCGCTTCATGCGCGAGCGGAACAACCGCAACAGCGTGAAACGCGACGACAACGGCCCGGCTCCGGAATTCCAGACCCCGTAAGGGCCTATGAGTTCCGTAATCAAGTTCTGAACCATCGACCGGCATCCCGCGATGCCGGTTTTTCTGTGCCGGAAATCCCGGCGAATCATATAAAACGAGGCCATGTTTCCGCTTCTGTCAAAAGCCCGCCGATCGATAAGGCAGCCACCTGCGCCGGAGACGCGTACCCTTGATGTGGCTGGACGCCTGATGCCCCTGACGATCCGTCAGCATGAAAGGGCAACGCGAATAACCCTGCGCATCGAGCCGGGCGGCCGCGGGCTGAAGATGACGATACCGCGTGGCCTTGCAGCGCGGGAAATCAATGCTTTCCTCGATCGTCATCAGGGTTGGCTGCTGACGAAGCTGGCCAAGTTTTCCTCCGAGACTGTCCTTGAGCCGGGCGGGGAAATTCTCCTGCGCGGCGTAAAGCACCGTATCGAGCACACCGGCACCCTGCGCGGCCTGACTGAATCCGTGCTCGTCGATGGCAGGCACGTCCTCAGGGTCAGCGGCATGCCCGAACATGCCGGCCGGCGTATCGCGACCTTTCTGAAGAAGGAAGGTCGCCTCGATATGGAACGGCTCGTCGCCATTCATGCCGGCAGGATCGGAGCGAAGGTCGCATCGATCAGCATGAAGGATACGCGCAGCCGCTGGGGTTCATGCTCGACGGATGCAAATCTGAGCTTTTCCTGGCGTATCGTCATGGCGCCGCCGATGGTGATCGATTATCTCGCCGCCCACGAAGTCGCCCATCTCAAGGAGATGAACCACGGCCCGCACTTCTGGGCGCTTTGCCGCAAGCTCTGCCCGCATATGGACGAAGCCAAGGCTTGGCTGAAGCGCCATGGCAGCCAGCTGCACGCGATCGACTTCGATTGAGTTACGCTTGAAGCCGTTGAAATGAGCGCATCGTTGCGTTTTGGCTCGACTCTTTCGCAATTTCATGTCACTTCGCAGCCATGAAACCCGATGTAAAAATCTGTGGCGTGAAGACGCCGGAAGCAATCGATCGCGCGCTGAAGCGCGGCGCGACCCATATCGGTTTTAACTTTTTCGCGAAGAGCCCCCGCTATGTCGAGCCGGATCTTGCCGGCAGGCTTGCCGAGCCGGTCCGCGGCAAAGCGAAGATCGTTGCTGTGACGGTCAATCCGACGAATGACGAACTCGACGAGATCGCGGAACTCCTCCACCCGGATATTCTTCAATTGCACGGCGACGAAAGCCCTGAACGTGTTCTGACCATAAAGGCGGTCTACGGTCTGCAGGTGATCAAGGCACTTCCGGTTCGTACGGCCGATGATCTGAAGCGGGTGGAAGCCTATATTGGCATCGCCGATCGTTTCCTGTTCGACGCCAAGCCGCCGAAAGATTCCGAACTGCCGGGCGGCAACGGCGTTTCCTTCGATTGGGGCCTGCTCAGCTGGCTCGACGGCAACGTCGATTACATGCTGTCCGGCGGGTTGAACAAGAATAATGTCGGCGACGCCATTCGTCTGACCGGCGCGCGCGGTGTCGACACGGCCTCGGGCGTCGAAAGCGCGCCCGGAGTGAAGAGCGTCGAGATGATCGACGAGTTTTTCGATGCGGTCGAAACCGCCTGCCAGCCTGAAATTGCATCAGGGAGTTAAGAGTGAACGAGACGCCAAAACCGAATTCCTTCCGCGCCGGCCCCGATGAGGATGGCCGCTTTGGTATTTACGGCGGACGTTTCGTCGCCGAAACGCTGATGCCGCTGATCCTCGATCTGCAGGCGGAATGGGATAAGGCAAAGAACGATCCGGCCTTCCAGGCTGAACTGAAGTCCCTGGGTGCGCATTATATCGGCCGCCCGAGCCCGCTTTATTTTGCAGAACGCCTGACTCAGCATCTCGGCGGCGCGAAGATCTATTTCAAGCGCGAAGAGCTGAACCACACGGGCTCGCACAAGATCAACAATTGCATCGGCCAGATCCTGCTCGCCAAGCGCATGGGCAAGACCCGCATCATCGCCGAAACCGGTGCTGGCCAGCATGGCGTGGCCTCTGCCACGGTTGCGGCCCGTTTCGGCTTCCCTTGCGTGGTCTACATGGGCGCGACCGACGTCGAGCGCCAGGCGCCGAACGTCTTCCGCATGAAGCTCCTCGGCGCCGAGGTAAGGCCGGTTACCGCAGGCCACGGCACGCTGAAGGATGCCATGAACGAGGCGCTGCGTGACTGGGTCACCAATGTCGACGACACCTATTACCTGATCGGCACCGCCGCCGGCCCGCATCCCTATCCGGAAATGGTTCGCGATTTCCAGGCCGTCATCGGCACCGAAGCCAAGCAGCAGATGCTTGAAGCCGAAGGCCGTCTGCCTGATCTCGTCGTTGCTGCCGTCGGCGGCGGCTCGAATGCCATCGGCATCTTCCATCCCTTCCTCGACGATGCCGGCGTAAAGATCGTCGGCGTTGAGGCAGGCGGCAAGGGCCTGCAGGGCGACGAACATTGCGCCTCCATCACGGCCGGCTCGCCGGGCGTGCTGCATGGCAACCGTACCTACCTGCTGCAGGACGGCGATGGCCAGATCAAGGAAGGCCACTCGATTTCGGCCGGCCTTGATTATCCCGGCATCGGCCCGGAGCACTCCTGGCTGAACGATATCGGCCGCGCCGAATATGTTCCGATCATGGACCACGAAGCACTCGAAGCCTTCCAGACCCTGACGAAGCTAGAGGGCATCATCCCGGCGCTCGAACCCAGCCATGCCCTGGCCGAGGTCATCAAGCGCGCTCCCAAGATGGGCAAGGACGAAATCATCCTGATGAATCTCTCCGGTCGCGGCGACAAGGACATCTTCACCGTCGGCAAGATTCTGGGAATGGGGCTCTGATATGACTGCACGTATGGACAAACGTTTCGCTGACCTGAAAGCGGAAGGCCGCCCGGCGCTCGTCACCTACTTCATGGGCGGAGACCCGGATTACGAAACGTCGCTCGGTATCATGAAGGCGCTTCCGGAAGCTGGTGCCGACATTATCGAGCTTGGCATGCCCTTTTCCGATCCGATGGCTGATGGCCCCGCAATCCAGATGGCCGGCCAGCGCGCGCTGAAGGGCGGGCAGACGCTGAAGAAGACGCTGCAGCTTGCAGCCGATTTCCGCAAGACGGACAGCGACACGCCGATCGTGATGATGGGCTACTACAATCCGATCTACATCTACGGCGTCGAAAAGTTTCTCGACGATGCGATCGCTGCCGGCATCGATGGCCTGATCGTCGTCGACCTGCCGCCGGAAATGGATGACGAACTCTGCATCCCCGCGATCCGCAAGGGCATCAACTTCATTCGCTTGGCGACTCCGACCACAGATGACAAGCGCCTGCCGGCCGTTCTGAAGAACACCTCGGGCTTCGTCTATTACGTCTCGATGAACGGTATCACCGGTTCGGCCCTGCCGGATCCGTCGCTGGTCTCCGGCGCGGTCAAGCGCATCAAGGATCATACCGACCTGCCGATCTGCGTCGGCTTCGGCGTCAAGACCGCCGAGCATGCCAAGCTCATCGGTGGCGCGGCCGATGGCGTCGTCGTTGGTACTGCAATCGTCAACCAGATTGCCACAAGCCTCACCAAGGACGGCAAGGCGACATCAGATACCGTCCAGGCCGTGGCCACACTCGTGCGGGGTCTCTCCACAGGAACCCGCTCGGCACGCCTTGTTGCTGCCGAATAGTGTCACCACATTGGCGTCAGTCAATCAGGAGTATTCGATTTGAACTGGATCACCAACTACGTTCGCCCGCGGATCAATTCCATGCTGGGCCGTCGCGAAGTGCCGGAGAATCTCTGGATCAAGTGCCCTGAGACCGGTGAAATGGTCTTCCACAAGGACCTGGAAGACAACAAGTGGGTCATTCCCGCTTCCGGCTTTCATATGAAGATGCCGGCCAAGGCTCGTCTGGCAGATCTGTTCGACGGCGGCGAATTCGAATCGCTACCGCAGCCGAAGGTCGCGCAGGACCCGTTGAAATTCCGCGATTCGAAGAAATATGCCGATCGCCTGCGCGATAACCGTCTCAAGTCCGAGCAGGAAGACACGATTCTTGCCGGTGTCGGCAAGGTTCGTGGGCTGAAGCTGGTTGCCGTTGTGCACGAGTTCAATTTCATGGGCGGCTCGCTCGGCATTGCTGCTGGCGAAGCAATCGTGAAGGCTTTCGAGCGCGCCATTGCCGAAAAATGCCCACTCGTCATGTTCCCGGCCTCAGGCGGCGCCCGCATGCAGGAAGGCATCCTGTCGCTGATGCAGCTGCCGCGCACGACCGTTGCCGTGGACATGCTGAAGGAAGCAGGCCAGCCCTATATCGTCGTGCTGACAAACCCGACGACCGGTGGCGTCACCGCGTCCTACGCCATGCTGGGAGATGTGCATCTGGCTGAACCCGGTGCGGAAATCTGCTTTGCCGGCAAGCGCGTCATCGAGCAGACCATTCGCGAAAAGCTGCCGGAAGGCTTCCAGACCTCTGAATACCTGCTGGAACATGGCATGGTTGACATGGTCGTCAAGCGTCATGATATTCCTGATACGCTCGCGAGATTGCTCAAGATTCTGACGAAGAAGCCGGCCAATATCTCCGTCAAGGAAACCGGCGCTGCAATGGCTATCGCCGCAAGCGCCTGATCGACGTTGAACTGAAGGCCTGAGGGCGGGGGTGCTGGATGATTCCAATGAGCCATTCCGTTACGAGCGAGGCGGAGCGCGAGATCGACAAGCTCTTGGCTCTGCATCCCAAGGGCTTCGATCTGTCGCTGGATCGGATCACCCGCCTGCTGGGAGTCCTCGGCAACCCACATAAGAGGCTTCCGCCGGTTATCCACGTTGCCGGCACCAACGGCAAGGGCTCGGTCGCGGCCTTTTGCCGGGCATTGCTTGAGGCCGCCGGCCTCAGCGTTCATGTCCATACCTCGCCGCATCTCGTCAACTGGCACGAGCGCTATCGCATGGGCGTCCAGGGCGGCCGTGGCCAGCTTGTGGACGACGCGACATTTGCCGACGCCCTGCGGCGCGTCGCGGAAGCGAATGCCGGCCAGAAGATCACCGTGTTCGAAATCCTGACGGCGGTGACTTTCCTGCTGTTTTCGGAACACCCGGCCGATGCCGCGATCATCGAAGTCGGCCTCGGCGGTCGGTTCGATGCGACGAATGTCATCTCCGACCCGGCCGTTTCGGTCATCATGCCGATCTCGCTCGATCATCAGGCCTATCTCGGTGACCGCGTCGAGCTGATCGCTGCCGAAAAGGCCGGCATCATGAAGCGCGGCCAGCCCGTCGTCATCGGCCATCAGGAATATGATGCGGCCCTCGACGTCCTGTTGTCGACCGCCGAGCGGCTGCATTGCCCGACGGCCGCTTTCGGCCAGGATTTCATGGCACATGAGGAATATGGACGGCTGGTCTATCAGGACGAGTTCGGCCTTGCCGACCTGTCGCTGCCGCGCCTTCCTGGCCGCCATCAATATGCCAACGCCGCCGCCGCGATCCGCGCCGTGAAAGCCGCAGGCTTCACCATCACCGAAGCGATGATGGAAAAGGCGATGACATCGGTCGAATGGCCGGGACGCCTGCAGCGCCTGACTGAAGGCAATCTCATGGCCTATGCGCCTGAAGGTGCGGAGATCTGGGTGGACGGCGGCCATAATCCCGGCGCCGGAGAGGTGATCGCGGAGGCAATGGCCGGGTTCGAGGAGCGTCAGTCCCGGCCGCTCTTCCTGATTATCGGAATGATCAACACCAAGGATCCCGTCGGCTATTTCAAGGCCTTCGCCGGTCTTGCGGAAAAGGTCTATTGCGTGCCGATCCGCCACAGCGATGCGATGATCGACCCGGTCATCCTGGCCAATGCGGCTTACGATGCAGGGCTCGTTGCCGAACCCATGTCGACGGTTGCCGAGGCGCTGGAGGCAATCAAGCAGGCGGTGGTCCCGGAAAAGCCTGCGCCGCGGATACTGATGGGCGGCTCGCTTTATCTGGTCGGCGATGTTCTCGCGGACAACGGCACGCCGCCGAAATAACGACATCCCGTACAAATGAAAAAGCCCGGCATTGCCGAGCTTTTCTTATTAGAGCAATTTCAGCAAAAGTGTAACACGGTTTTGCGTCCGAAATTGCGCCAAATCAAAGAGTTAGAGCATTGCCGCGTTTCGAAGAAAAACAGAAATGCTCTAAGAGATCGATACCCTTAGGAAGCGTTCGAAATCCAGTTCGAAAGCGCAGTCTTCGGAGCGGCGCCAACCTTGATGTCGGCAACTTCGCCGGCCTTGAAGAGTGCAAGCGTCGGGATCGAACGAACGCCGAACTGGGCAGCCAGTTCCGGGTTTTCGTCGATGTTGAGCTTGGCAACCTTCACCTTGCCCTGCATTTCAATGGCGATTTCTTCAAGGCTCGGAGCGATCATCTTGCACGGACCGCACCATTCAGCCCAGAAATCGACAACGACGGGCTCTGCGGATTCCAGAACTTCAGACTTGAAGTTGGAGGTATCGACTTTCACGGTAGCCATAGGCTGCTCCTTTAGCGAATTTGCTGTTGCACCTTATGTGATGAGCCGGTGCCTGATTTTCAATATTCGATATTTCACTTTGTTTTGAGCTGCGCAAGCGCCGATGCGAGCGCGGTTTCGCTCAAGCGATGGATCGAGGCATTCTCCGTATAGACGAGCAGGCAATCGATCGGCTTTCCCGGATAAAGCGGCTTCAGGATCTCGCGATAGATGGCGAGCTGCGCCTGATGCGCAAAGGGGATCGCCTCCGGATTGGTAGGCGGTACGCGATTCGTCTTATAGTCGAGGATGATGACGTGATCGTCGAGAACGGCAAGGCGGTCTATCCGTCCCGAGACGGCAAATCGCTGATCACCAAGCGTGAGAGTCCCCATGATCGAGACTTCCGCCTGGCCATGGGCGTCGAGAACACTCATCAGATCAGGATTGGAAAGCAGCCGCATGATGGAAGTGACCAGCACCTCCCGCTCCGCCTGCGGCCAATAACGCGCCGCCCGCTCGGCATAGCGCCCGGCAGCGTCGGCGCGATCGACCGGCGGAATGTCAGGCAATGTCTGCAACATCCGGTGGATCAGGCGGCCTTTTTCGAGCGACCTGTCGCTCTTTCCCTTCTCGCCGAAAAGCGGCGAGGTGACGAGCAGGTCGTCGGCCTCTTCATCGATGATGGTTCCGGCACCCGAGGGGCTGAGCGGTCGCGGCAAATGCCGTTGCGCCGGCAGCGGGCGCCCGAGCTCGAGGGGCAGGGATTGGCGCTGTTCGGACGCTTTGGTCCTCTCTGCGCGATCGACCGGCCGGCTTACGTGCTGCACCCGCCAACTCAGTCCTTCCCACTCGCCATCAGGGCCGGAAAATGCAGCCGGTGCGCAATGCTCTTCATCCGCCCGCATGGCGGCCGAAATCATCTGATGCCACGTGCCGGCATTCTCACGAATGCCGCGATAGCCGCAGACCACCAGCCTGTCCGCCGCGCGGGTCATGCCCACGTAAAGCAGCCGACGATATTCCTCCTCCGCCAGCGACTGGATGCGCGCGGCATCCGCCTGGGTCAGAGAGTTCGCGAGCGTGCTGACGGGAACCCAGACCGGAATGGGTTCCTGGCCGTCATTGGTGTCGATTAGCCGCAGCTTCGGCAGATGGGTGTGGGTGAAGGCCTTGCCGCCGCCATCGACGAGGAAGACGATCGGCGCTTCCAGGCCTTTCGAAGCGTGGACCGTCATGATCCGCACTTCGTTGCGGCCCTTATCCTGCTCGCGTTTGACGACGGGCGCTTCCAGCTCCAGCGTCGAAACGAAGGATTGCAGTCCCGGCAGGCCGTTGGTCTCATGCTCCAGCGTGAAAGTCAGGAATTCATCGAGGATGTCGCTGACCTCGGTGCCGAGCCGGGCGAGGAACTGCCGCCGCCCGCCGAGGCTGCCGAGCACGCGGGCGTAGAAATCATGCACCGAGCAGTTTTTCGAAAGCGCCATGAAGGTCTTCATGCGCTCGACGGCGGCGGCGTATCGCGCCTGTCCATCGGCTGCAAAGGCCTGAAGATGGCCCCAGACACTCTGGTTTTCGCCGCGAAGTGCTGCGATCGCGAAAATGTCGTCTTCGTTGAGGTCGAAGAGCGGGCTTTTCAGAACGGCGGCAAGCGAAAGATCGTCTTCCGGCAGCAACAGGAAGCGGCCGAGCGCGAGAAGATCCTGGATGGCGATATGGCTGGTCAGCACCAGTCGGTCGGCGCCGGCGACGGGAATATTGCCCCGCTTCTTCAGCGCCCGTGTCAGCGCGTTGACGAAGGCGTCGCGCTTGCGCACCAACACCAGGACATCGCCCGCCTCGACGGGGCGTTCCTTGCCCTTTTCGATGATCGTCTCGCGCCCGACGAGTTCACCGATCCTGTGGGCGATGCGCCGCGCAAGGATCGCGGCCGGCGCGCTCTCGGGCGTGGCGTCGAAAGGCGCCGTCCAGTCGTCTTCCCTCGCCATCGGCTCAGGCGCGATCATGTCCCACAGGTCGACGGCTCCAGGGTGGCCGATACGGCTGGAGCGATGGACGACGGCCTCGCCGACGGCGCTGAGGCCGCGGGCATTGTCGGGCAGCGCAAAGACCCGGTCGACCACGGAAAGCACGTCTGCCGTCGAGCGGAAGGACAGCGGCAGGCGGATCGGCGAAAAGGCCTGGCCGCCGGCGATAACGCGCCGCCGGGTTCGGCTGCTTTCCTCGGAAAATCGCTCGGGCCGCGCGCCCTGGAAGGAATAAATGGACTGCTTTTCATCGCCAACGGCAAAGATCGTTCTGAGGGCAGGGCGCGTGCTTTCGCCGGCAAAGAAATCCTCGGCCAGCGACTGGATGACGCTCCACTGGATCGGGCTCGTATCCTGCGCCTCGTCGACGAGGATGTGGTCGATGCCCTGATCGAGCTTGTAATGGATCCAGGGGCCGACGCCGCTTTTCGTCAGAAGATCGGCCGTGCGAGTGATCAGGTCCTCGAAGTCGAGCTGGCTGCGCTGCTTCTTCAGATCTTCGTAGTCGAGGTTCAGCCGGTCTGCCAGGACAAGCGCAGCATGGGTGGCGCTGTACATCCGCATCAGCTTCAGCCGGTCGCGGCAGGCGACGATATGGGACCTTACGGCATCGATCGCGGCCACCAGCTCCGGTGCCGCTGTCGCCATTGCCTTGGCGACGAGCGAACTGTCCGCCTTCGGCTCGCCCTTGCCCGTCAGGAACAGCTTTTCCAGAAGCGCTGCCCGCTCACCTGCGTCCCCATCGCGTTTTGCGAGGCGGAGCCCATAAGCGATCTCCTGCACTTTTACGCCGCCCTTCTGGTCGGCAAGCGCAAGATAGGTTTCGAGCACGCCGCCGGAAAGGCCGGGCAGGGGCCAATATTGTTCCGCAATGCCGGCTTCAGTGTCGTTGGCGGAGAGCCCAAGCCTCTGGCGCAGCGCCGCATCGACGCCGCCCTCTTGCGCCGCTGCCAGGGTAAACCGGCGGATGGCATTGCGATTGGCAACTATGTCGCCAAGCAGGTTGTCGAGGCCGGCTTCGTCACCGAGATCGAGCACATAGGCGAAAGCCTCGGCAAGATCGGCATCGCCCTCGGGCGTCGTCGCCGTCAGCAGTGAGCGGCGAGCGTCCGCAAGTAAGGTTGCAGCCGCCCGGTCGTCGAGAACGGAGAAGTGACCGGCGACATTCGCCTCCAGCGGAAATTGATGCAGTAGCGCTTCGCAGAAGGCGTGGATCGTCTGGATTTTCAACCCACCCGGCGTTTCCAGCGCCTTGGCGAAAAGCCGGCGCGCTTCGGCCAGCTTGAAAAGATCAGGCTCTTCGCCTTCGATATCGGCAATTCTCTTCCGCAGGCTCTCGTCTGGCAGCGTCGCCCAGTCGGCCAGCCGTTCGAAGACGCGGTTGGACATCTCGGACGCCGCCGCCTTCGTATAGGTCAGGCAAAGAATGGCGGAAGGCCGTGCGCCGGCAAGCAGCAGCCGGATGACCCTCTGCGTCAGCACATGCGTCTTGCCGGATCCGGCATTGGCCGAAACCCAGGCGGAGCGTAGGGGATCGGAGGCGATCGATTGCTGGATGGTCGTCCAGCTGATCCAGGTGCCGGGATCGTCGCCTTCGGGCAGGGATGCGAATTCACTCATCGCCGGCTGCCTCCTCCGTCTCTGCAGTCGACCACTCTGAGACGCGGGCCAGATGATCGTAGTCGCCGCCGAAATCAAATTGCTGCGCGGGGATCAGGCGGGAGGTGAAGCCCCTTTCGCCCGATTGCAGCAGCGAGACGAATTTGACGAGCTGGTCGATCGATTCCTCGGCAAGATCGATAGCCGACTTCGGCTTGGTCTTCGCAGTGGCACTTGCCAGCTCGTTGTTGACCTGATCGACCTGGAAGCGCTCGCCGGGACGAAGCCGGACATAGAGCAGATTGTCGGGCACAAGGCCGGTTGCTTCACGAAATGCGCCGGCCTGAAGCGCATAGGCCTCGAGTGCAAGCTGCGGATCGAGCAAGGCGCGTGCCTGCGTCGGCGAGGGATTGGAGCCGGTCTTGTAGTCGACGATATCGGCGGCATTGCCACCCTTTACGTCGATCCGGTCCGCGATGCCGGTCAGTTTGATGCCGATCGGCTCGATATCGACACCGCCCCGAGCTTCGGTAAAGGTCTCGCGGATATGCGGCCGTCGATCCGCCTCCCATTTCAGGAAGGCACGGGCCACTTCGCGGAAGCGCGGTCGCCAGACGCTGTCGATATGGGGCGGCAACCGCTCGTCATCGAAGAGATCGGCGATGATCTGCTCCATGGCAGCAGATCCCGCCGGCGTGCCCGCAATATGCCCGCCGCTGACGAACCGCTCGATGATCGCATGGTAGAGCGTGCCGCGCTCGGCAGCGCCGGGGTCGCGGTTGAAGGGTTCGATCGGGTCGAGCTTGAGCACCCGCCGCGCATAGATCGCATAGGGGTCGCGACGCAGGCGGCCGACTTCGCTGAAGGAATAGCTCTTCGGCTGCAGTGTCGCCGGCGGCTTGGGTGTCGGACGCTGCGCCGGCGCCTGGTTGTCGCCCTCGTCGATCATCCCAGCCCAATGCCGAAAGCGGTCGCCGTGCGCCTTCAACTCCGCCTGAAAGTCCTTGCCGCCCAGCGCCATCAGCCGCTGCAGCCAGCGGGAGGCGACGGTCGGCGTCGACCCCTGTCGGAGCGAGCGGGAATAGATGAGATCGCGCGTGCCATTCGCCATCTCGAAGTCATGGGCGAGCTGGCCGATGCGCCGCTCCGGCGGCTCCAGCCCTATGTCGGTTTTCATCGTTCGCGAGATGAACGGATTGTTGGATGTCTGCCCCGGCCAGGAGCCTTCGTTCAGGCCACCCAGAATCAGCGTGTCGACGCTCTGCAGACGGGCTTCGAGCGTGCCGAAGATGAAGACGCGCGGATGGCTGAGCGAGCGGGGTTTCACCGCCTGGCCGGCCGACAGAGCGGCTGTGATGTCGATCCATTGTGGTCCATCAGCCTCCAGCTGGTCGTCGGCGTCAATGACCTCCCGCAGAAGGCTCGCCAGCGTATCGCCCGCCTCGCTTGACCAGAGCGCTGCAAGGTTGCCGCGTTCATCCGTCGCGATTGCTTCCAGCGCGCGTCCGGTTCGTTCTGCCCATTCGGATAGGGCAAAGCTACTGGTCAGGCCGCGGTCGCCGGGTCGATGCCGGACCAGCGCCGATGCCAACGGTTCCGTAGCCGCGGTTACACGGCGCGCCAGATCCCTTGCCTGATCGATCGCCTTCAATGGCAGGCTTTTCAGCCATTTCGGCGCGTGCCGATCGTCGGCCCCTTCAAGCAGTTGCTCATCCAGCAACGGCTCCAGCGCAGAGATATCGACTTCCGCCACGCCGCCGCGCAGCGCCAGCAACTCCAATGCATCGATCGCAGGTTCGAGGCTGGCGCGATCGAGGCCGAAGCGGGCCAGGGGGTGCTTGAGCAGCGAAACGAGCGCGACGGGATCGCCCGGGCGAAGGGTCGCTTCCAATAGAAGTTGCAGCAGGCCGCCCTGCGGCGTTGCCGCCAAGGGCGTACCGGCGGAATCGTCGGCGGTGATGCCGAAGCGCGCGAGTTCGGAGGCGACGCGACGCGCCAGGTTGCGATCCGGCGTGATCAGCGCGGCATGGCTTTCGCCATTTCGCCCCGGTTTTTCGAGGGCAAGCCGCAAGGCGATCGCGATTGCGGTCGCTTCCTCTCGCTCGTTAGCCGCCTCGATGAGAGAGACATCCGCGAAAGCCTGCTTCAGTGCGTCTTCGGGCAGGGTCCGGTGCCATTCGCCCCAGTCGCTCGTCGCTTTGGCCGGAGCCAGTGCGTGGGAAAGGATTTCCGCCCGTCGTTGCAGGATAGGTCCGGCGTCCTCGACGGTGCCGACATCCTGCCGCGTCGCACCCAGCCGCTTCAAAAGCAGTGCAAGCCCGTATTGTGGATGGGTACGAGCCGCAGGGTCCGCGCGTTCGCTGGGCCGCAAATCCGGTGCCACAAGCGTCCAGTCCTCGTCCGACATGGCTCCGTCGAGCCCCGGCAGCACGATGACACCTTCCGGCAGGGAGGCGACGGCGGCAATCAGATCGGCGGTTGCGGGAACCGATCCCGTCGAACCGGCAATGATGATCGGCCCGCTATGCTCCATGCTCGCCAGACGTTCGGCCTCGGCGCGCAGGATGGCGTTGCGATGGCGGGCGGGCGAGGAGCGGCCGAGCTCTTCCAGGCGCGCCGGCCAGAAGGCGCTGGCGATCTGCAGGAATTCCGCGGTCAGCTGCCACCAAAGCGCATGATCCCGCGCATCGAGCTTGGCAAGCTCGTCCCAGTTTTGATCTTCCGTCTCGATGGAATCGATCAGTTCGGCCAGGTTGCGCGCGAGCCATATGGCGTCTGCCGGGCTCGCCGGCGCGACCAGCGGCGAGTCGGAATGTATGTCGCGAACGATCTGCGGCAGCTTGTTACGCCAGGCAAGGATCAGTCGCGCCAGCTCCAGCAACCGCACCGTGTTCGACAACGGTTGCGCGAGATCGAGCGTTGCCGGCAGCGCTTCGTCGAAATAGCCGCTGTCGTCATCCGTTTCCCCCAGCGGGCGGATGACGGGAAGAATGGCTGCTCGGCCGCCCAGGAGATCGACGAATTCGGATCGCAGCACGCGAACGGCGCGGCGCGTCGGCAGGAAGATTGTCACCTTGGCCAGCGACAACGGATCGGCCGGGTCGTGCTTGTAGCTTTCGATCAGCCGGCCGTCGCACAGCGCGGTTGCCAGCGTCTTCAGGAAGGGGAGGCCCGCCGGAATGGTGAGGATTCGCTGGCGATGGCCGGTAGCCATGGCTTAGACCAGTTCCTGGAAGCGCTGGATCGTCGCCTCGGCATCGCTGATCGCTTCGGGTGTCCCGACCGTCAGCCAATGTCCGTCCATCATCATTCCGTACAGGCGACCGCGGGTAATCGCCTTGTCGAAATAGATATTGAGGTTGAAGGCATCGGCAGGCGCATCATCGAGGAAGGACGTGTCCATCGCAATCGCGCCGGCATAGACAACGGGCGAGGGATCGTGCTCGCGGAACCGCGTCAACCGGCCATCCTTCGCCATGCCGAAATCGTTCTTGCCGTTGTGGCCTGTCGTGTTATCGATATCGACGCAGAGCATCGCCATGTCCATACCTGCTGGATCGAAGAATCCGGCTAACCGTTGCAGGTTGGTCGGCATGCCGGGCTTTTCGCCGACCCAGAAGAGGTCGGCATTCATGACGAAAACCTTTCCCGCATCAAGCAGCTTCAAGCCCTTGGCCAGTCCGCCGCCATTGTTCATCAGCGCTTCCCGCTCGTCGGAAATGATGATCTCCAGCCGCTTGTAGGCCTCGAGATGGGCAAGCATCTGGTCAGCGTGATGGTGCACGTTGACGACCGCCTTTTCGACGCCGGCATCAGCCAGCGTGTCCAGCGCATAGTCGATCATCGGCTTGCCGGCGATTTTCACCAATGGCTTCGGTATCGTATTGGTGATCGGCCGCATGCGGGTTCCGAGACCCGCTGCCAGCACCATGGCTTGTTTAATGGTCATCTGATCCGGAAGTTATGATTCGCTTTCGCCTATTCCAGCCCTTGTACACCAATCGCGCAAGGGGGCGAGTGCTTCATGCTCGAAGGCGACCTTGAGATAGGTAAGCGTTCTCGGCATGTGCTTGAGATAACCGGGCTTGCCGTCGCGCTTGAGCAGCCGGACCCAGAGGCCGGCAAGCTTGCAGTTGCGCTGCGCCGACATGATCGCCCAGCTCTTCAGGAAAGTCGGCTCGGCAAACCCCGCCTCCAGCCGACGAAGCGCCAGATAGTCGCCCATCAGCTGGTCCTGAAGCGGACGGTCGATCGTGACCCTGGCGTCCTGGACGATGGAGGCGAGATCATAGGCGGTCGGCCCGATCATAGCGTCCTGGAAGTCGATCATGCCGATGCGCCGTAGGCCATGCTCGTTCGTCCGCCAGATGATATTCGGGGAATGAAAGTCCCTGAGCAGCAGGTTTTTTTCCGCGCTGTCCAGCTCGTCGATCAGATGATCCCAGATCGCGAGATATTCCGCCCGCTCCGCATCGCTTGCCTCGCGCCCGCTTTTCCACGGCAAGTGCCAGTCAACCAGTAGCCGCGCTTCCATCTTCATCGCGACCCGGTCGAAATCGGGAATGTGATGGATATGATCGGGCGTGACCGCGATGTCCTGCGGCACCGGAAGCGAATGCAGATGCGCGAGACAGGCAACGCCTTCCCGATAACGCTCCGGGATCGGCAGTCCTTCGGCATCGAGAACACCCTCGGTGCCGAGATCCTCGATCAGGAGAATGCCCGCATCGTAATCCACGCCATAGATCTCGGGTGCCGCAAAGCCGTCGTCCCTCAGCACATTGGCCAGTGCCACGAAGGGGTAGGCATCCTCGGCAAGATGCGCCACCTTCGGATATGGTTTGCCGTCGAGAACCGGCGGGCCATCGGGGCGGCGGGGCCAGTCCATCAGGATTTGCCGCGCGCTGCCGTCTGCCGGATAGACCGATTCATAGGCGCGCAGCGACGCGTCACCGGTCAAGAACCGCCGCCTTGCATCGGTAAGACCGTGGGCGTCGAGGAAGGCGCGGATATCGAGCACGCGCCGAATTCGCGCCATCTCCTGCTCTGGTGCCTTTATCGTGACGCGCCGACCCTTGCCTTCATGTTCGAGCTTCAGGTTGATGCGCGAGGCGGGCAGATCGCCCTCCGCCATTTCCGGCCATTCGACGATGCAGATGCCGTTCCGCAAAGCCTCGTCAAAGCCGAGTTCCACCAACTCATCGGGATGGCCGAGGCGATAGAGATCGAAATGGGAAACCGGAATGCGCAGATCGTAGGATTGCACGAGCGTGAATGTCGGGCTCGGGACGTCAAGGCTGTCGTCGTCGGCGATCGCGCGCAGAAGGGCACGGGCAAGTGAGGACTTGCCGGCCCCCAGGTCGCCGGAGAGCGCCAGGCAATCGCCCGCTTTCAGCGCCAGGGCGAGGTCTTCACCAAGCCATGCGGTTGCTGCGTCGTCTTCCAGGAAAATAGAAATGGCGTCGTCTGCTGCAATCATTCGGCTGCGACGGAGTGGGGCAGATCGGCGGACGGGATGCGGCATATGACCGTCGTGCCCTTGCCGGGCTGGCTGTCGATCGACACCTTGCCATTGTGCAGGCTGACGAAGCTTTCGACGATCGAGAGGCCGAGGCCCGCGCCGTTGCGCTTGCCGCCCTTGCCGCTGGCGAAGCGGTTGAATACCGCGCGCATCATCTCTTCAGGAATGCCCGGCCCCTTGTCGGCGACGGAGAAGACGAAATCCGTGCCTTCGCGGTGGCATTTCAGCGAGATGATCGAGCCTTCGGGTGCAAAATTCGCAGCGTTGTTCAAAAGTTTGAGCAGGATCTGCTTCAGGCGCTGCTGGTCGGCGACGAGACTGCCGAGGTGCGCCGGGACGAGAATCTCGAGCGTAACGCCGCTCTCCTGGAGTCTGTCGGCGATCTGGATCGAAACGTCGTCCAGCAGTTCGTCCAGCCGGATCTCGGAGTAATTCAGCCGCATGATGCCGGCGTCGACCGTAGCGAGGTCGAGAATGTCGTTGACCAGGGTCAAGAGAAGCGAAGACGAGGTCGAGATATGATCGATATATTCCGCCTGCCGATCGTTCAGCGGCCCGATACCGGGGGTCTTCAGTAGATCGGTGAAGCCGATGATATTGGTGAGCGGCGACCGCAATTCGTAGGAAACGTGCTGTACGAAATCGTTCTTCAGCTCGTCGGCCTTGCGCAGCGCTTCGTTCTTTTCCGTCAGGGCCCGCTCGGCGCGGACACTGTCCGTCATGTTGACGAAGGTCAGCATCGTCTGCGCGTTGGGTAACGGGATGATCGCGTAATCCAGCACCAGGCCGGAGAAGAGCTCGAGCGTTCCCTGCGAGGAGGGCCGCTCGTCATCGAAGCTGGTGATCTGCTCTGCAAAGCGGTTCCAGCCATCCGGCCCGTCATAGGAAGGGGCGCAGGCATCAGCCAGGCCGCGGATATGGGTACCGGGCGCAGCCTGGGCCTCGGTGATGCCCCAGAGCGCGCGGAAAGCAGGGTTGGAAAGCCGGATGCGGCCATCCGGTCCGAACACAGCCACACCTTCGGAGAGGTGATCGATCGTCTCGCCCTGTACCTTGACCAGCGTATTGTAGCGCGTCTCGAGATCGACCTGTTCCGTCAGGTTCTCGAAGACCCAGGTGGCGCCGCCCTGCGGATGCGCGGTCGCGAATACCCGGAGAATCTGCCCGTTCGGCAGATGCCAGAGGTCGGATTGTGTATCGAGCGATCGATAGACCGACAGCGCTCCGTCCTTCCAGCTCTTCCAGTTCAGCGAATCCGGCAGCTTCTTGGCGGCGCGGAGCCGTTCCAGCAGCTCGCCATTGTCCGGCTTGGATTCGAGGAAGGCGATATCGAATTCCCAGAGGCTGACGAAAGCCTGATTGTAGAATTGCAGGCGGCGCTCGCCATCGAAGATCGCAACGGGAGTGGCCAGATGATCCAGCGTTTCGGCGTGGCTCTTCAACGTGCGCTGGAGTTCGGCGCGAACCGCTTCCGTCTCGGAAACATCGATGGCGATGCCGGCCGAGCCGTTCGGTACCTTGACGTCAACGACATCGAAGAATGTGCGGTTGCCATGGACGACCGTCGAAATCTTGTCGTGGAATGGCGATTCGGGCGTGGCCAGCGCGCGGATCCGCTCGCGGGAAATGGTCGGAAGAAATTCACGGCTCTCCCGCAGAGCTTCCTCCGGGGTAACCGCTTCGACGGCATCGCCATAGGCTTGGTTGACCCAGGTGAGCCTGCCCTGCGGATCGCGTTGCCAGACCGGCAGGTCGATGGCGTCGAGCAATCCCTGGAAGGCCGAGATCGACGTCATCAGCCGGTCCCGCTCGATCTTCAGTTCCGCCAGTTCGGCGCGCAGGTTGTTGAGCGCGATGAAGCGAACGAAGGCACGCCCGCCGGAAATGCGGCCCTGCGCCTCCAATATCTCTTCACGGTTGGTCTCGACGACCATGTCGAAACCCTGTCCGCTGCTGCGCAATTTGTCGATCGACTTGTCGAGTTCTGCAGCAGACCAGGATTTCAGCCAGAGGCCGAATGCAAGGAATTCATTGTCCTGCGGCGCGCCTGTTTCGGCAGGCAGTTGGCCGAGAAGTTCCGGCCGTGCGTCTGGGCCATCCCAGATCACGATCCTGCGGTTTTTGTCGGCGATCAGGGCCTGGTATTGAGAAATACGCTGATTGGCATCTGACAGAGCCGAGCGGATCTCGCGGCTCTCCGTTTCGATGTTGCCGCGCTGCCGCACCATCCAGATGGCGGAGAGAAGTGCCGCCGAAACAATGCCGATGACGACGGAAAAGGTAACCATTTCGGAAGAGGTAAACAGGCGTGCCGTTTCCGGGACTTTCGCCTGCGCAAGCGCGGGGCCTGCGATCGCAGCCAGGGCCGTTCCGGACGCGTAGAGTGCTAGAAGACGTGCCACGGCACTCGCCTTCCGGAACACACCGTATCGCCCGATCTTTTGACCATCTGCTCTTTTCCCGCCATGCCTTTGCATCGCGGACGCATAGGATGATGCATCCGCCTGCTCAGGCAGGCTGTCCTTCATTTCCGACATTCGCGGTCTGTCTCCGTCCTGTAATGTGCCGCATTTCGACAAGACATCCCATTTTCGCAGCGTCACCAAAGTGTTGCCAGCTACGAATCAAGTCCCAGAAGAATACCGTTTAAGGGAATCTGCGGAAAGGGCGGAGCTCAAAAAATAAGCCGCGGCATTTGTCAATGCCGCGGCCACAACATCTTGTGGATATTGAGTCTAGACTTAGTACCTGTAGTGGTCGGCCTTGAAAGGACCCTGCGGGCTGACGCCGATATAGGCGGCCTGCTCGGCGGAGAGTTCCGTAAGCTTTACGCCAAGCTTTGCGAGATGCAGGCGAGCGACCTTCTCGTCGAGATGCTTCGGCAGAATGTAGACTTCATTCTTGTATTCGCCGGGCTTGGTGAAGAGCTCGATCTGCGCCAGCGTCTGGTTGGTGAACGAGGCAGACATGACGAAGGACGGGTGACCCGTGGCGTTGCCGAGGTTCAGCAGGCGGCCTTCCGAGAGCAGGATGATGCGGTTGCCCTTCGGGAACTCGATCATGTCGACCTGCGGCTTGATGTTCGTCCACTTCAGGTTACGAAGTGCTGCAACTTCGATTTCGTTGTCGAAGTGGCCGATATTGCCAACGATCGCCATGTCCTTCATCGCGCGCATGTGGTCGATGCGGATGACGTCCTTGTTGCCGGTCGTGGTGATGAAGATGTCGGCCGAGGAGACGACGTCTTCAAGCAGCACGACTTCAAAGCCGTCCATGGCAGCCTGCAGCGCGCAGATCGGGTCGGCTTCCGTGACCTTGACGCGGGCGCCGGCGCCGGCGAGCGATGCTGCCGAACCCTTGCCAACGTCGCCGTAGCCGCAGACGACGGCGACCTTGCCGGCCATCATCACGTCGGTGCCGCGACGGATACCGTCGACCAGCGATTCCTTGCAGCCGTACTTGTTGTCGAACTTCGATTTGGTGACCGAGTCGTTGACGTTGATCGCCGGAAAGGGCAGCAGGCCCTTCTTGGAGAGTTCATACAGTCGGTGAACGCCTGTTGTCGTTTCTTCGGTAACGCCCTTGATCGCGTCGCGCTGCTTGGTGAACCAGCCCGGCGATGCCTTCAGGCGCTTCTTGATCTGTGCAAAGAGGATTTCCTCTTCTTCGGAATGCGGGCTCGACAGCACGTCTTCACCGGCTTCGGCGCGAGCGCCGAGCAGGATGTACATGGTGGCGTCGCCGCCGTCGTCGAGGATCATGTTCGACAGGCCGCCATCGGCCCACTGGAAGATCTTGTCGGTATATTCCCAATATTCAGTGAGCGACTCGCCCTTGACGGCGAAGACCGGGATACCGGCAGCGGCGATCGCTGCAGCGGCATGGTCCTGCGTCGAGAAGATGTTGCAGGATGCCCAGCGAACTTCGGCGCCGAGTGCGATCAGCGTCTCGATGAGAACGCCCGTCTGGATCGTCATGTGGAGCGAACCGGTGATGCGGGCGCCCTTGAGCGGCTTCTTCTCGCCGAATTCGGCGCGGCAAGCCATCAGGCCCGGCATTTCGGTTTCGGCGATCGAGAGTTCCTTGCGGCCAAACTCCGCAAGCCCGATATCGGCGACGAGGTAGTCCTTTTCAGTGCTCATGAAGGTCTCCAGCCTGGACGAAGCATCCGGACCGCCGGCGATCGGGCGACGGAATGCAAGATTGCGCACGCAATGCGCGGAATGATGCCCGTTTAGCAGTCTTGGAGCGGGAAAGCAATAAGGATATAAAGAAGTCTTTATGTCTTTATATGGTTGGCGGCAGCTAGATCTCTTCGCCGAACTTGTTCTGGACAAGCTGATCCAAAGCTTCGAGAGCCTCGGCAGCCTGGTTTCCGCTTGCCGTGACGAGAACGCTGCAGCCTGGGCTTGCGGCGAGCATCATCAGCCCCATGATCGAATTGCCTCCGACCGTCGTCCCGTCCCTGGAAACGGTGATCGCAGCGTCAAAGGCCTCGACTGTCTGGACGAATTTCGCCGAGGCGCGCGCGTGCAGGCCTCGCTTGTTGATGATCAGGAGTTCGCGGGAGTGCGATGTCATGGATGGAGCGGATGCCTCGTTATTTGCCGCTGAGCACACGGCTCGCCACGTTGATATATTTACGTCCCGCTTCCGAAGCCTCGACCAAGGCCTTTTCCATGTTGTTCTCGCCACGCACACCGGCAAGCTTGATCAGCATCGGTAAGTTGACGCCGGCAATCACTTCGGTGTGGCCGCTGCTCATGACTGAAATCGCCAGATTGGAGGGTGTACCCCCGAACATGTCAGTTAGAATGATGACGCCATGGCCGTCGTCGGCCGCAGAGACGGCCTGCAATATGTCCTGGCGTCTCTGATCCATATCGTCTTCGGGACCGATCGATACAGTTTCTATGAATTTCTGCGGACCAACGACATGCTCGACTGCATGGCGAAACTCTTCAGCCAGCTTGCCATGAGTGACAAGCACAAGTCCGATCATGATGTTAATGCTCCCATCGCATAAGCAATCCGGGTGGCCCCATATCGCAATGCAGCAATCTCGTCCACCGTGGGGGGACATCTTGGCGATGAAAAGACGAAGTGCAAGCCTAAAATATCGAAATCGGATTGTCGCTGCGGCTCGGTCACGTATCAATTCAACCTGATCGGGATTTTCGCCATAATTATGGCAAGCGGATTGATGGCCGTCGAGGAGATGCGGATCACCGGCAGCGAAATACCCTCCGCCACTTCGATCTGCTCGTTTTCGTCAGGCAGCCGTTCGGCTGTGTTGGGATCGCCCGGCAGCACCGCAAAATGGATGAGAACCGGCGAAATATAGGGAATGCGCAGAATCCCCGTTCCCCGCACCTCCATCAGGCCGGCGATCGCCGGCGGGCATTCCGCAATGACGTGGCCGTTGCGCAGCGATACCAATACGCGGTCGTCGGCAACAAGCGCGGAGAAGAGGCCGAGGGGCTTTGCGGCCGCAAGGCATGAAAAAGCAATCGAGGACTTGCCCACCCCCGATGGTCCGAGGAAGAGAAGGCCGGTCGTGGCGACGACGATCGCCGTTCCGTGTATGTTGGTAACGTCGTCCATCATGCGTGCGCTTCAGCCGGTAGTGAGAGGATGAAGCGAGCGCCGATTGGATGGGCGTCCTCGCCGTCGGTAATGTTTTCGGCCCTCAGCGATCCACCATGAGCCTCGGCAATCTGCCTGCTGATGGAGAGCCCCAGGCCGGAATTCTGCCCGAAACCTTCCGATTCGGGCCGGTCTGTATAAAAGCGTTCGAAGATGCGGTCGATATCCTCGGCCTGGATGCCAGGGCCGTTGTCCTCGACATAGATGACGCAGCGGGTGCGCGTCCGCACTAGCCGGACGATGATCTTGCCGCCCTCCGCAGGTACGAAGGATCTCGCGTTCTCGATGAGGTTGGTGATGATCTGGCCGATGCGAAGATCGTGCCCGTTGGTCACGAAGCGGGTTTTCGCTCCAGGCTTGCGATCGACGACATATTCGATCTCGACCGGCTTCTTGGTGTGGCGAACCTGTCTCGAAAGGTCGACGAGGTCGCGCAGCAGGATTTCCATGTCCACCGGTCCGGCATCGCTGCGCGCAAGTTCGGCGTCGAGACGGGAGGCGTCAGAAATATCGCTGATCAGGCGGTCGAGACGCCGGACATCGTGCTGGATGACGTCCATCAGCCGTTTCTTGGAATCCTCGTTGCGGGCGAGCGGCAATGTTTCCACGGCGCTTCTGAGCGACGTCAGCGGATTCTTCAGCTCGTGGCTGACATCGGCGGCAAAGCTTTCAATCGCGTCGATGCGGTCGTAAAGCGCCGTTGTCATCTCGCGCAAGGCGATGGAAAGATTGCCGATTTCGTCCTGGCGGGCGGAAAAGTCCGGGATCTCCTCGCGCTCCTTGGATCCCCGGCGTACACGAATGGCCGCCGCCGACAGGCGTCTCAGCGGGTTGGCGATGGTGGAGGAAAGAAGCAGCGACAGCACGACGTTGACGAGCGTGGCGACACCGAAGACGCGCATGATCGCGAGGCGCTCGGCATGGACGATCTTGTCGATATCGCCGGCCTGGGTCGACAGAAGGAGGACACCGAGCACGGCGCGGAAACGCTGAATCGGCACTGCGACGGAAACGATCAACTCGCCCTTTTCGGTCGTGCGCACAACCGCGCCCCGGACGCCTGTCAGCGCGTTCATCACCTCAGGATAGATCGAGCCGTCGCCGCCTGGCGCTTCCTTGTAAACGGGAAGATTGCCGGGCTGTAGCATCTTGTTCAGCAGGCCGCTGAACCAGTCCGACCAGCTTTGGGTCTCATCCTCGACCGGCGGCAGATCGAAGCGCAACACCTGTCCGCGGGAATAGAGATGGCGCGAATCCAGCAGGAGATTGGCATCGGCGTCGAAGATGCGGGCGCGCGTATGCGTTGGCGAGATCAGCCGCCGCAGAACTGGCGCGACCTTTTCCGGATCGATCGGGAACTCCAGGTCCTCATCGTTGGGAACAGGCGTAATGCTCTGCCCGGCTTGAAGCTCGAGCAGCTTCTGCGGGTCGATCGTGATGGAATTGGTATCGACTGAGGCCGAAGCGGAGACGGCACCGGCGATGATCTCGCCTTGCGTGAGCAGGCTCTCGACACGGGCGTCGATCAGGCCCTCGCGAAACTGATTGAGATAAAGGATACCGCCGACAAGGACGACCAATGCGGTCAGATTGAAGAACAGGATACGCCGGGTCAGGCTCGAAAAAACGGCGTTGCCGAAAATCCGTCGGATAAGCGTAAAAGGATGGGTCCAACGCCTGCGCGCGATGCGAACGCCACCTGAGCTATCCGTATCGTCTAGATCTCTATGCTGCACGAGTTGTGCCAAGCCGCCGCCCTTTCAAAGAGCAGGAACCGGCAATCCTGCCCACATTCTTCATTCGATGCCCTTTGCCTTGTGGATGGCGTTACGCTGCTTCGCGGAAGCGGTATCCGACTCCGTAGAGCGTTTCGATCATATCAAAATCGAGATCAACCATCTTGAATTTCTTGCGAAGACGCTTGATGTGGCTGTCAATCGTGCGGTCATCCACATAAACTTGCTCATCATAGGCCGCATCCATCAGCGCATCGCGACTTTTCACGACGCCGGGACGCTGGGCGAGCGAGTGGAGAATCAAAAATTCCGTCACAGTCAACGTGACCGGCTCGCCTTTCCAGGTGCAGGTATGACGCTCCTGGTCCATGACGAGCTGGCCGCGTTCCAGCGAACGGGCCTGCTGCACGGCGCCGGGCTTGGCAGCCACACCCGCTGTTCCTCCAGTCGTAGCCACGGCTTCTCGGGCCGAGGCACGTCTCAGGACCGCCTTGACGCGCTCGACCAGCAGGCGCTGGGAGAAAGGCTTGGTGATGAAATCGTCGGCCCCCATCTTCAGGCCGAAGAGCTCATCGATCTCCTCATCCTTGGAGGTCAGGAAAATCACCGGCATGTCGGATTTCTGCCGCAGGCGGCGCAGCAATTCCATGCCGTCCATGCGGGGCATCTTGATGTCGAAAATAGCCAGCTGCGGCGGGCGAGCCAGAAGACCGTCGAGCGCGGAAGCACCGTCCGTATAGGTCTCGACCTTGTATCCTTCAGCTTCCAGAGCAATCGAAACGGAAGTGAGAATATTGCGGTCGTCATCTACGAGCGCGATTGTCAGCATGGTGTTCGTCTCCGTCATCAAGAGCGCATCTCCGGATTTGAGGTCCAGTCCGGTTCCCGGCTCGGGTAGCCGGAACCAGGCGCGCTTATCGGGATAAAGGTGGAACAAATTGTGGCAAAGATAAAGGGCAAGCCGATGCGATCGGCTGAAGCAGCTTTAAAATTGCGTGAAATTTTGTTCGATAAGAATCAAGACCTTCAAACGATTTAAAATAATCTGCAGAAATTTAAATCGATTAAATAATTGATATCACTGGATTTTTTCGAATTTGTGATCTTGCGCTTTTAAAAAAGCTCTCTACTCTTTGGGCAGTTTCAACGGCAGTGATCTGCAGAGAGGACCAAGCCATGCAGCAGTTCGGAGTACGCAATCCGGCGACGGAGCTGGAGACGATCGGGTTAGGAAACGCCGCAAGTGTGCGTTATAACCTCGCTGCAGCCCGCCTCTATGAAGAAGCGATTCGCCGCGGTGAAGCCGATCTGACGGCCCATGGCGCCCTGCGCGCCATCACCGGTCAGCATACCGGACGTTCTCCGAAAGATAAGTTTGTCGTCCGCGATGCCACGACAGAAGACCAGATCTGGTGGGACAACAACAAGCCCATGTCGCCGGAGCATTTTGCTCTGCTGCACAAGGACATGCTCGCCCATGCCGCCGGAAAAGACCTCTTCGTGCAGGATCTGGTCGGCGGCGCCGACGTGGACTACACGCTGCCAACACGCGTGATCACCGAGTTCGCCTGGCACTCGCTGTTCATCCGCAACCTGCTGATCCGCCCGGAACGCTCGGCGCTCGAAGCCTTCGTACCGAAGCTGACGATCATCGATTTGCCGAGCTTCCGTGCCGATCCGGAGCGCTACGGCTGCCGCTCGGAGACGGTCATTGCCTGCAATTTCGCCGAAGGCATCGTCCTGATCGCCGGCACCTCCTATGCCGGCGAGATGAAGAAATCGGTCTTCACTGTCCTGAACTACCTCCTGCCGGAAAAGACCGTCATGCCGATGCACTGCTCGGCCAATGTCGGTCCCGACGGTGACGCCGCGATCTTCTTCGGCCTTTCGGGCACGGGCAAGACAACGCTCTCTGCCGACCCGACCCGTACGCTGATCGGCGACGACGAGCATGGCTGGGGCGAAAACGGCATCTTCAACTTCGAGGGCGGCTGTTACGCCAAGACCATCCGCCTGTCGGCCGAGGCCGAGCCGGAGATCTACGCAACCACGCGGCGTTTCGGCACCGTGCTGGAGAATGTCGTGCTCGATGAACACGGCATGCCTGATCTCGACGACGGTTCGCTAACGGAAAACACCCGCAGCGCCTATCCGCTGGATTTCATCCCGAACGCGTCGGAAACCGGCATGACCGGCCATCCTCGGACGATCATCATGCTGACCGCCGATGCCTTCGGCGTCATGCCGCCGATCGCCCGGCTGACCCCGGAGCAGGCCATGTACCACTTCCTGTCCGGTTACACCGCCAAGGTCGCCGGCACCGAAAAGGGCGTGACCGAGCCGGAAGCAACCTTCTCGACCTGCTTCGGCGCACCCTTCATGCCGCGTCATCCGGCCGAATACGGCAATCTACTCAAGGAGCTGATCGGCCGCCACGGCGTTCAATGCTGGTTGGTCAACACGGGCTGGACCGGTGGTGCCTACGGAACGGGTCATCGCATGCCGATCAAGGCGACGCGCGCGCTGCTGTCGGCTGCGCTGAAGGGCGATCTAGATGACGTCGAATTCCGCGTCGATCCGAATTTCGGCTTTGCGGTTCCGGTCGCGGTGACTGGCGTTGAAAGCGGTATCCTCGATCCGCGTTCGACCTGGGCTGACGGCGTGGCCTACGACGCACAGGCGAGCAGGCTCGTGCAGATGTTCATCACCAACTTTGCCAAGTTCGAAGATCATGTGGACGGTAACGTCCGTGATGCAGCGCCCGGCGTGCGGGCAGCTGCCGAGTAATTGTGCTCACCTTGACTCACGTGAAACCCGGCGAGCGATCGCCGGGTTTTTCTTTGCCTGCAGGAATGTTTTCAAGCGCCCGCCAATGTGGGATAGACGGACGCGGAGAAAAACATGGCCAGCGATACGCTTTACATCAATGACAGGATCACCATTGCCGGCTGGGAGCTGAGCGAACAATTCGTTCTGGCGGGCGGTCCCGGCGGTCAGAACGTCAATAAGGTGTCGACGGCGGTTCAGCTGTTCTTCGACATCGCCAATTCGCCGTCGCTCAATGATCGCGTCAAGGCAAATGCAATCCGCCTGGCGGGCCGGCGGGTCTCGAAGGACGGCGTATTGATGATCGAGGCAAGCCGTTTCCGCAGCCAGGATCGCAACCGCGAGGACGCCCGCGAGCGTCTGAAGGAACTTATTCTGGAGGCGGCCGCGCCTCCGCCTTCGCCACGCCGCAAGACCAAGCCCACCAGGGGCTCGATAGAGCGCAGGCTGAAGGAAAAATCAGGCCGGTCCGAAGTCAAGAAGATGCGCGGCAAGCCTGGCGGTGATTAAGCGAATTTTAATTTAGCATCTTGTCTTTCCGCGCCCGCGCACTCCTTTACCCTTGTCGAAACAGATCAAGGGAGAGCGTCGTGGGGTTGTTCAATTTCATCAAGGAAGCCGGAAAGAAGCTCGGCATCGGTGGCGGCGAGCCGGACGCGGCGTCGGTCAAGAAGGAGCTCGATTCGCATGGGCTCGGCACGGATGGCGTCAACGTCCAAGTGGCCGGCGACAAGATCGTGCTGCAGGGTGAGGTCAAGGACCAGGCGGCGTTCGAGAAGGCCGTGATCGCGGTTGGAAACACGCTCGGAATCTCGAAGGTCGAGGCGGGCGAGTTGAAGGTTGCGGCAGCGCCGGCCAAGGATCCCGTCCTCTATACCGTCAAGAAGGGCGACAATCTCTGGAAGATCGCCGAGGCCGAATATGGCAAGGGGCAGGGCGCCAAGAATAACATCATCTTCGAAGCCAACAAGCCGATGCTGACCCATCCAGACAAGATCTATCCCGGCCAGGTTCTGCGCATTCCGCCTCTGGAAGGCTAGGCGGCCGGGTGATATTGCGGTTCTCGAGGTTCATCGACCGGGATATCAGCAATGTCCACCCTGCCGAATGGCGCAAGATATATTCCGGACTATCTCGACCGCGTCAGGCAAGAGGCGCTGGTCGAGACGATCCGCACCGTCGTGGCCGAGGCGCCGCTGTTTGTTCCTGTTATGCCCGGAACCGGCAAGCCGATGTCCGTGCGCATGACCAATTGCGGTCCTCTCGGCTGGGTGACGGATAAGGAACGCGGCTATCGCTACCAGCCGACCCATCCTGTGACAGGAAAGCGATGGCCGGCGATACCGGCCGACCTCCTCCAGCTATGGACCGACATAGCCGGCTATGAAAAACCGCCGGAAGCCTGCCTCGTCAATTTCTACGCTGACGACGCCCGCATGGGTCTCCACCAGGACAAGGACGAGAAGGACCTCGAGGCTCCGGTTCTGTCCATCTCGCTCGGCAACACCTGCCTCTTCCGCGTCGGCGGCAACAACCGGTCGGATCGCACGCTATCCTTCAAGCTTTCAAGCGGCGATATCGTGGTGCTGGGGGGCGAGGGCAGGCTTTGCTTTCATGGGGTCGATCGCATCTATCCGGCAACGTCGACGCTGCTCAAAAACGGCGGACGGATCAATCTGACTTTGAGACGTGTAACCTGACGTCTTTCCCCCGTCGGAAGGCGCCGATTGCTAGAGCTTCCGCAACGCCACCTGCTCAATCAAGTGATTCTTTCCCTTCTGCAGGATGAGATCGGCCCTTGGCCGTGTCGGCAGAATATTCTGGCGAAGGTTCTTGAGGTTGATGTTCTTCCAGAGTCCTTCGGCGGTTCTCAGTGCTTCGTCTTCCGTGATCGAGGCATAGCGGTGGAAGAAGGAATTCGGGTCGCGGAACGCCGTTTCCCGGAGCTTCATGAAACGGTTGACGTACCAGTTGCGGATCAGGCTCTCTTCCGCATCGATATAGATCGAGAAATCGAAGAAATCAGAGACCATCGGGATGATCTTGCCGTCGGCGGGCAGATGCCTCGACTGGAGCACGTTGATGCCCTCGAAGATCAGGATGTCGGGCCGGTCGACGACCCTGTATTCGTCCGGCAGCACGTCATAGACCAGATGTGAATAGCAGGGCGCCTTGACATTCTGCTGTCCGGCCTTGATCGCCGAGAGGAAGCGCAGCAGCGCTGCCGTATCGTAGCTTTCCGGAAAGCCCTTGCGCTGCATGAGATTGCGCTGCTGCAGCACCGCATTCGGATGCAGAAACCCGTCCGTGGTGATGAGGTCGACCTTCGGGCTCGACGGCCAGCGGCCCAAAAGCTCTTTCAGGACGCGCGCCGTGGTTGATTTGCCGACCGCGACCGAGCCGGCGATGCCGATAACGAAGGGCGTCTTGGTAACGTCAGACAGGCTCAGGAATCGGTTGCGCTGTTCAAACAGGATCTGCGATGATTCCACATGCGAGGAGAGCAGGCGCGACAGCGAAAGATAGATGCGCCTGACCTCGTCGAGATCGATCGGGTCGCCCATCGAGCGCAGCCGTTTCACTTCGTCGGCGGTCAACGTCAGCGGTGTATCCGCGCGAAAATGCGACCACTCTTCGGAAGAAAAGAAATGATAGGGCGAATAGGCATTCGCCTGGAAGTGATCGAGCGGTTCTGGTGCCGCGGAAATCTGAGTTGCTATACTCATGAGCTCTATCGCTTGGCCTTTTCTTCGAGGCCGGATTGGGTGGTGCGCCGCTCAAGCTCGCTCATGACATTCTGTAACGGAATATCAGCAATCTTCAATACGACCATCAGGTGATAAAGAAGGTCCGCAGCCTCGTAGGTCAGGTTTTCGCGGTCGTTGGTGACCGCCGCCATGACGGCCTCGACCGCTTCCTCTCCCAGTTTCTTGGCAGCCTTCGGTTGGCCGGCGGCATAAAGTTTGGCGGTCCAGGATTCCTCCGGAGAGGCCTTTGAACGCTTATCGACGATCTGTTCCAGATCGGAGAGGGTAAATCCGCTCATAGCCTTCCTTAGCTGTCAATCAAGCCGCATCGCGATGCCGCGCTCAGACATATAGTGCTTTGCTTCGCCTACGGAATAGGTGCCGAAATGGAAGATGGAGGCGGCAAGCACCGCCGTTGCATGTCCTTCCTTCACCCCGGCGACCAGATCGTCCAATGAGCCGACGCCGCCCGACGCGATGACGGGTACGCGAACCGAATCGGCGATCGTCCGCGTCAGCTCCAGATCGTAGCCGATCTTGGTGCCATCGCGGTCCATGGAGGTGACCAGCAGCTCGCCGGCGCCGCGCTCGACCATCTTATGCGCGAACTCGACCGCATCGATGCCCGTGGGCTGCCGGCCGCCATGGGTGAAGATCTCCCAACGATCACCTTCGCCGGCCCCCGAAACCTTCTTGGCATCGATCGAAACGACGATGCACTGGTTGCCGAATTTGTCGGCGGCCTCTTTGACGAAATCGGGATTGTTGACCGCGGCCGAATTGATCGACACCTTGTCGGCGCCGCTGAGCAGCAGCTTGCGGATATCGGCCACGGTGCGGACGCCGCCGCCGACGGTCACAGGCATGAAGCATTGCTCGGCAGTGCGGGCCACCACGTCGAAGATCGTATCGCGATTGTCCGAGGAGGCAGTGATGTCGAGGAAGCAAAGCTCGTCGGCGCCGGCCGCATCATAGGCCTTGGCCGCCTCGACCGGGTCGCCGGCATCTATGAGATTGAGGAAGTTCACGCCCTTGACGACACGGCCGTCCTTGACGTCAAGGCAGGGAATGACGCGAGCCTTCAGGGTCATTGCGCAGCCTCCTTTGCGCGGGCGGCCTTGATCAGCGCCAAAGCTTCCGCAGGGTCGATACGGCCATCGTATAGCGCGCGGCCGGAAATAGCACCTTCGAGCTTGCGCGCATCCGGCTCAAGCATCCGGTGAATATCGTTGATCGAAGCAAGGCCGCCCGACGCGATGACGGGGATCGAAACGGCTTCCGCCAGTTCCAGCGTCGAATCCCAGTTGATGCCGGTCAGGATGCCGTCGCGGTCGATGTCGGTATAGATGATCGCGGCAACGCCCACACCTTCGAACTTTTTCGCAAGCTCGATCACGCCAAGCTCGGAAGCTTCCGCCCAGCCCTCGACGGCAACCTTGCCGCCCTTGGCATCTATGCCGACCGCGACGCCATCGGGAAAGAGCCTGCAAGCCTCCATGACGAGCATCGGATCACGAACGGCAACCGTACCAAGGATGACGCGCGTCAGGCCGCGGGACAACCAGCTCTCGATATGGGCGAGCGTGCGAATGCCGCCACCGAGCTGGACCGGGTTTTTCGTCGATTTCAGGATGGCGTCGACAGCCGCGCCATTGACCGTCTCGCCGGCAAAAGCGCCGTTGAGATCGACCACATGCAGCCATTCGAAGCCCTGTTCCTCGAATGCTTTCGCCTGGGCGCCGGGATCTGGGTTGTAGACGGTGGCCTGCTCCATGTCTCCAAGCTTCAGCCGCACGCACTGCCCATCCTTGAGATCGATGGCGGGAAATAGGATCATTGGTCTGTCCTTAAGGCACGCGCGAGCTCAAGGCTTCCAGCGCAGGAAATTGGCAATCAGCGCCAGGCCGAGTCTCTGGCTCTTTTCGGGATGGAACTGCGAGCCGGCCATGTTGTCGCGACCGACGAAAGCGGTCATGGGGCCGCCGTAGTTCGTCGTCGCGATGACATCGCCGGGCTTTTCGGCAGCGAGATGGTAGGAATGCACGAAGTAAGCATGCAGACCGTCCGTCCCGGTTGGAATGCCGTCGAAGAGCGGATGCGGATGGGCAAGATCGAGCGTATTCCAGCCGATCTGCGGAACCTTCAAATTGGGATCGCCGGGCGCCATTTCAACGACGTCGCCCTTGATCCAGCCAAGCCCCTTGGTGATCGTCTTCTCAAGTCCGCGAGAGGACATCAGCTGCATCCCGACGCAGATGCCGAGGAACGGCCGCGCCTTGTGCTCCACAACCTCCATCAGCGCTTCCGTCATGCCGGCGACCGCATCGAGGCCGCGGCGGCAATCGGCATAGGCGCCGACGCCGGGCAGCACGATCCGGTCTGCGGTCGCGACCCGGTCAGCCTTGTCGGTCAGGTCGATCGTTGCGTCGATGCCGGCTTCCCGGGCGGCACGTTCGAAGGCTTTCGTGGCGGAACGGAGGTTACCCGACCCGTAGTCGATGATTGCAACACGCATAAATCAACGACCTCCGTCGTAGCCGGGAAGCCCGAAAGCGTTACCACGGCTCTGGGAACCGGAAGAAGGCGGCATATCCCATTTTACTGCAGGGATATCCTCCTTTTCAGCGGGCTCCATGTCTGAGAAATAAATGTCTTCCGCCGTCGCGAGATTGGCCGCCGAAAGAAGCCCCTCCGGCCGCCAGCCCCTGGACGAAAGGTTCGAAAACACAAGGTGCCGACCTTCGAATGCGGTCAGGAAATGCACCGCAAAGATGATAGCCGCGCCTGCCGGACCGAACCCCTGCATGCTGAGCAACTGGAACCCGATCGCTTGGACGAGAAACGCAACGATCGCGTGAAACCACAGCCGATGAAAGAGAAGCCAGAGCACGGGAAATAGAAAGGCCGGAAACGAAAAGCTGTCGCGGATGAACCGCGTCTTTTCGAGGTTTCCGCCGGTCGCCTCTGGAGGCGTCAAAATCAGATAGCTTGCCATCATATTGCTCCCGATAGACTCAGGCGAGCGTGCCCTTCGTCGAGGGCACGCGGCCTGCCTGCCGTGGATCGATCTCTGTTGCCGTGCGCAGTGCGCGGGCAACGGCCTTGAAACACGTCTCGGCGATATGATGGTTGTTGGCGCCATAATGATTGAGGATATGCAGCGTGATACCGGCATTCTGCGCCAGTGCCTGGAAGAATTCGCGCACCAGTTCGGTGTCGAACGTGCCGATTTTCGGCGAGCTGAAATTGACGTTCCAGACGAGGAACGGCCGGCCGGAAATGTCGATGGCCGCCTTCGTCATGGTTTCATCCATGGCAAGGTCGATCGAAGCGTAGCGTGTGACGCCGCGCCGGTCGCCGAGCGCCTTGGAAATGGCCTGGCCGATCGCAATGCCGGTGTCTTCGACCGTGTGGTGATCGTCGACATGAAGGTCACCCTTTGTCTCGATCTCCATGTCGATCAGCGAATGACGCGACAGCTGGTCCAGCATATGGTCGAAAAAGCCGACACCCGTCGAAATCTTCGATTTGCCGGTGCCGTCGAGATGGACAGAAACGGAAACCGATGTCTCGTTCGTCTTGCGGGAAACGCTGGCCGTGCGGCTCGCTGCGGTCTCTGCCATGGGGCTGCTCCATCGGAATGAAGGCCGTTCCATATCAGGCACATCGACAAATATCTAGCTCTCACCGGAACCTTGCGACGTATCATGACGGATCGCCTATCTTACTGACGATGAGTGAATTGGCAGATGACTTCATTTGGTATGTTGGGAGCACCATCCGATCGGTAGTCACCCCCGAATTTCTGTTTGCTGCCAGGATCGAAGGCCGCCCAGAGGACCGTACCAATTAGCAAGCCCACGGTTCTTTGCGACGAATCCCATCGAACGGAAACATCCGATTGCGAGAAATCAGGCTGGCCGGAAAAGATCCAAATGACGTCGGCAATCTTGTCGCCGCTGTCGGCGTCGACTTCATAAAGGTAAAAATAGCCGGTTTCGCCATCATACTCGAATACGCCGGCGAGATCTCCAGCCGAGCGAACGGCACTCTCGAAAATCTCATTCATTTTAATCCTCTCCGTCCGGATGGTTTTCGCCGGCAAGAATGCGCGCGCCAGAAATCGCAAGCATTTGCAATCGCGAAAAGCCCTCTTACATAGGTCTCGACGGGGCCGAAGCGCGGCCCGACAAAAAGCCCGCCAGAACGGGGGCAAACAGGTGTTCTATGACAACGATTATTACTGTGAGGAAGGGTGGCAAGGTAGTGATGGCCGGCGATGGTCAGGTCAGCCTCGGCCAGACCGTTATGAAGGGCAATGCCCGCAAGGTTCGCCGGATCGGCAAGGGTGATGTCATCGCAGGCTTTGCCGGCGCGACCGCCGATGCTTTCACTTTGCTCGACCGCCTCGAAAAGAAGCTCGAGCAGTACCCCGGCCAGCTGATGCGCGCCGCCGTCGAACTCGCCAAGGATTGGCGCACCGACAAATATCTGCGCAATCTCGAAGCCATGATGCTGGTTGCCGACAAGTCGATCACGCTCGCAATCACAGGTAATGGCGATGTTCTCGAACCGGAACATGGCGCAATCGCCATCGGCTCAGGCGGCAATTATGCCTTCGCGGCAGCCCGCGCGTTGATGGATTCGGACAAGTCTGCAGAAGACGTTGCCCGCCGTGCCCTCGATATCGCCGCCGACATCTGCGTCTATACCAATCACAACATCCTGATCGAAACGCTCGACGCCGAAGCCTGAGTTCCTATCTTGAATGTGTCCAGCCCTGACGGGAAACCAATAATATGACTACTTTCTCACCCCGCGAGATCGTTTCCGAACTCGACCGTTACATCATCGGCCAGCATGAGGCTAAGCGCGCCGTCGCGATTGCGCTTCGCAACCGCTGGCGCCGCCAGCAGCTTGAGCCCGATCTGCGCGACGAAGTCATGCCGAAGAACATCCTGATGATCGGACCGACGGGTGTCGGCAAGACCGAGATTTCTCGCCGCCTTGCCAAGCTCGCCGGTGCGCCATTCATCAAGGTGGAAGCCACCAAGTTCACCGAAGTCGGCTATGTCGGCCGCGATGTCGAGCAGATCGTTCGCGATCTGGTCGAGGTCGGCATCGGCCTCGTGCGCGACAAGAAGCGCGCCGAAGTGCAGGCGAAGGCTCATGACAGCGCCGAAGAGCGCGTGCTCGACGCGCTGGTCGGTTCCACCGCATCGCCCGCCACCCGCGACAGCTTCCGCAAGAAGCTGCGCAATGGTGAGCTCGACGACAAGGAAATCGACATCGAAGTTGCCGATACCGGCTCGGGCATGCCCGGCGGTTTCGAAATTCCCGGCATGCCCGGCGCCAATATCGGTGTCCTGAACCTGTCGGAAATGTTCGGTAAGGCGATGGGCGGCCGTACCAAGAAGGTGCGCACGACAGTCAAGGATAGCTACAAGGAGCTGATCCGCGACGAATCCGACAAGCTGATCGACAATGAGGCGATTCAGCGCGAAGCCGTCCGCTCTGCCGAAAACGATGGTATCGTCTTCCTTGACGAGATCGACAAGATCGCTGCCCGCGACGGCGGTGTCGGCGCGGGCGTATCGCGCGAAGGCGTACAGCGCGATCTGCTGCCGCTCGTCGAAGGTACGACAGTTTCGACGAAGTACGGCCCGGTCAAGACGGATCATATCCTGTTCATCGCCTCGGGCGCCTTCCATGTCGCCAAGCCGTCGGACCTGCTCCCCGAGCTGCAGGGCCGCCTGCCGATCCGCGTCGAGCTGAAGCCGCTGACCAAGGAGGATTTCCGCCGGATCCTAACGGAAACCGAGGCGAGCCTCATCCGCCAGTACAAGGCGCTGATGGAAACCGAAGGTCTCTCGCTCGACTTCAGCGAAGACGCGATCGATGCGCTCGCCGAAGTCGCCGTCCATCTCAACTCGACCGTCGAGAATATCGGCGCTCGCCGTCTGCAGACGGTCATGGAGCGGGTGCTGGACGAGATTTCCTACGATGCTCCGGATCGCGGCGGCCAGGCGGTCAATATCGATGCCGCCTATGTCCGCCAGCATGTCGGCGATCTCGCCAACAATACCGACCTGTCGCGCTACATCCTCTAGTACGGCAAGCGGAAGCACTCTAACGACTCGACAACGGGCCTTTTACTTTTTAGTGAAGGCCCGTTTCCTTGTGCGTGAAAAGCTCGAGTGCGGCATCTTTCGGCCAAGATTGTGGTCCACGCAGCCGCTTCGAAACACCCGATGAACTTGTCGATAGGGTAGCCGATCGTGCGACGCATCCTGATTTCCCTTCTCGTGGCCATTGTCAGCCTGTCCTGGATTCCTGCGGCCTACGCCATCCAGACCGTGCCGCCAGGCAATCGCAATGCCGAGCAGCCGGATATTCCAGGGGCATCGGTTCGCCGCACGAAGGGCACCAACTCCACCTTCGAGCGGAAATATCAGAAGGTGCGAGAGCTGCTTGCGACAGACAAGCAGCTGATGTCGAAGATCAAGTCGGTCTCCGCCGCCTACGGCATCGCTCCGATCCATGTCATCGGCGCGCTGGTCGGCGAGCACACCTACAATGTCGATGCCTATGACGGCCTGCAGAGCTACTATGTGAAGGCAGCCTCCTATGCCGGCGAAAGCTTCCGCTTTGCCTATAACGGCGAGAGCGTCGATGATTTCGTGGCGCGGCCGCAATTTGCCGCCTGCAACGGCAAGTCCGACTCCTACAGCCTCTGGACATGTCGCGATGATGTCTGGGAGAGCGATTTCCGCAGCAAGACCGTCGGCGGGGAGTCTTTCCCGAACAATCGCTTCAGCGCCGTCTTCTTCCAACCTTTTTATGCCGGGCAGACCTTTGGTCTCGGCCAGGTCAATCCGCTGACCGCGCTGGAACTGTCGGATCTGGTGAGCAGGGTTTCCGGCATACCGAAACTCAACGAAAAGAAGGCCGGCGACGTCTACAAGGCGATCATGGATCCCGATCTCTCGCTCGCCTTCGTTGCCGCCTCGATCCGCAAGTCGATCGACGATTATCGTTCGATCGCCGGCATGGATATTTCCGACAATCCGGGAATAACGGCGACGCTTTATAATGTCGGCAATACCCGCCAGCGCGCCGCCGCCCTTGCCGCCAAGAACAAGGCATCGGGACAGACCGTCTGGCCCGAGGAAAACTATTACGGCTGGCTGATCAACGACAAGCTGGACGACCTGAAATCGCTGCTCTAATCTTCGCTGTGGGCGGACGATAACTTCAGGCAATTCCGTTGCATCCGGAATTGCCTTAAATCAGGAAGACAGAGGCGATCTCATGGATATGAGTCCCGAGCCCTTCACACCGCCTGCGCCGATCCCCCGTAACAAGCCGCCGTCGCGGCTGCAGATCGTCCGCACCATCCTGCGCAATCCGCTGGAGCTCTGGGGCGAGCCTTCCTATACCTTGCCCTGGATCGCGACCAGCTTCTTTGGGGCGCATACGCTGATCGTTAACGATCCCGGCCTCATCAAGCATGTGCTGGTCGATAATGCCTCGAATTACCGCATGTCGGATATCCGACAGCTTGTGTTGCGCCCGATCCTGCGTGACGGGTTGCTGACGGCGGAAGGGCAGGTCTGGAAGCGGTCGCGAAAGGCGGTTGCGCCTGTTTTCACGCCGCGACACGCCCAGGGCTTTGCCGATCAGATGCTGCAGCAGACGGAGGAGTACGTCCGGAAATATGAGGAATCGGGGCCGGATGGAATGGTCTCGGATATTGCCATCGACATGACCGAACTGACCTTTGCGATCCTTGCCGATACATTGTTCTCGGGCGAGATCGTCAGCGCCAGCGGTCACTTCGCCGACGATGTCAATGAACTGCTGCATCGCATGGGCCGCGTCGATCCCATGGATCTGCTGCGCGCGCCTTCCTGGGTTCCACGTGTGACACGCATCGGCGGCCAGAAGGTTCTCGACAAGTTCCGCGGCATTGTCCGCGACACCATGAACCAGCGCCTCGACAAGATGAGAAGGGATCGGGCCTCGGCGCCGGAGGATTTCCTGACGCTTCTTCTGGAACAAGCCGGCCCTGACGGCCTGACGATGGAGGAAATAGAAGACAATATCCTGACCTTCATCGGCGCCGGCCACGAAACGACGGCAAGGGCACTTGCCTGGACGGTCTATTGCGTCGCCAACTCCCCGCATATCCGCGCCGGCATGGAGGAAGAGATCGACCGTGTGCTCGCAACCGGGGCAAAGCCCGTAGAATGGCTCGACCTCATGCCGAACGTCCGCGCAGCCTTCGAGGAAGCGATGCGGCTCTATCCGCCCGCACCGTCGATCAATCGCGCTGCGATCACCGACGATGTCTGGGTGAGCCCCAAGGGAGAGCGTGTCGAGATCCCGGCCGATATCACCGTTCTCGTCATGCCCTGGACGCTGCATCGCCACGCGCTCCATTGGGAAAAGCCGCGTGCTTTCATGCCGGAGCGCTTCCTTCCGGAGAATCGCGGCAAGATCAATCGCTTCCAATATCTCCCCTTTGGCGCCGGTCCGCGCGTCTGCATCGGCGCGACCTTCGCGTTGCAGGAGGCGGTGATCGCGCTTGCCGTCATGATGCATCGCTTTCGATTCGACGTGACCGCAGATACCAATCCCTGGCCGGTGCAGAAATTGACGACGCAGCCGCAAAATGGCCTGCCGATGCTGGTCACGCCGCGCGCTGCCGCATAATTCCTCCGTAGAGAGGTCCGATTTTGCCGTTTCCCGGCTAGCGGCGCGGCTTGCAAGAGTGTCATAAGGGTATGACTTTCCGCCTCAGGGACTCGATAAGCGCGTGACTTCGCATTTCCTGCTCGGCATCGATACGGGTGGAACCTACACCGATGCCGTCCTCTTCCACGAAACCGACGGCGTTATCGCCAAGGCCAAATCGCTGACAACCCGCCATGACCTGGCAATCGGGATATCAGGCGCGGTCGATGCTGTTATCGCCAAGGCCGACGTTCCCATCTCTGCAATCAGCCTGGTCTCGCTGTCGACGACGCTTGCGACCAATGCGCTGGTCGAAGGGCAGGGTGGCCGCGCCGGCCTCGTCATGATCGGTTTTGGACCCGAAGATCTGAAACGCGACGGTCTTGCGGAAGCCCTGGGCTCCGACCCCGTGATCTTTCTGCGGGGCGGCCACGATGTCCACGGCAGTGAAACGCCGCTCGACATGTCGGCGCTGGAAGCGGCCCTGCCGGAGCTTGCGAAGTCAGTCTCGTCCTTCGCCATCGCCGGCTATTTCGCTGTCCGGAATCCGGCTCATGAAATCAGGGTGCGCGACAGGATCCGAGAAATATCGCATCTGCCTGTCACCTGCAGCCACGAGCTTTCCTCGAAGCTCGGCGGCCCGCGCCGCGCCCTGACCACGCTTTTGAACGCCCGCCTTGTCTCGATGATCGACCGGCTGGTCGGCGCCTGTGAAGGCTTCCTCATTGCCCGTGGCATCGACGCCCCTGTCATGGTCGTGCGCGGTGACGGCGCCCTGATCTCGGCTGCCGAGGCCAAGTTGCGGCCGATCGAGACGATTCTCTCCGGCCCCGCCGCAAGCCTGGTCGGCGCGCGCTACCTTACAGGGCTCGACAACGCGGTCGTATCGGATATTGGCGGCACGACGACCGACGTTGCCGTGCTGGACAATGGCCGCCCCCGCCTCGATGCCGAAGGTGCCGTGATCGGCGGCTATCGCACCATGGTCGAGGCCGTCGCCATGCGGACCTATGGGCTTGGCGGCGATTCCGAGGTGAAAATCAACGAACGCGGCCTGACCGCGTCCTTCGAACTCGGCCCACGGCGTTTGTTGCCGCTCAGCCTAGCGGCCCATATTCACCCCGACGCCGTGCTGCCCGTTCTCGAACGGCAGTTGCGCGCTCCCCATCTCGGCCGCAACGACGGTCGCTTTGCGGTTCGCACCGGCGTGCCGGATCATCTGGCAAGCGGACTGCAGCCACAGGAGCAGGCGCTGTTCGACAAGATCGGCGCGATCCCCGTGGCGCTCGACCAGCTTCTGACGTCGACGCCGCAGAAGGCGACGCTCGATCGCCTCGTCGCCCGCGGCCTCGTCCATCTCTGCGGGCTGACCCCATCAGACGCCATGCACGTGCTCGGCCGACAGGGACAGTGGAACGCGGAAGCGGCGAGGCTTTTTCTCTCGCTGGCACTGCGCATCCGCGATGGCTCCGGCCGGTCGATCTCGGCATCGGCGGAGGATTTGGCGCAGCGCATCGTCGATCGCCTGACCCGTCAATCCGCCGACGTGATCCTGTCGGCGGTACTGTCGGAAGACGGTATCGATCTCGATCCGGCGAGATCGACGCCGATCGACCGGGCGCTCCACAGGTCCCCCGGCATCGTCCGGTTCGCTGTTTCGCTGGATCGGCCGTTGGTCGGCCTTGGGGCTTCCGCGCCCGTCTACTATCCGGCCATCGCCGACCTGCTTGCGAGCGATAGCGCCATTCCCGCCGATTCGGATGTTGCCAATGCCATCGGCGCCGTCGTCGGCCAGGTGCGCGCCACGATCTCCGTTTTCGTCACCATGCCGGAGGATGGCATCTATATATTGAGCGGCGCGGGCGAGCCCATCCGCCTGACGGATGAAGAGAGAAGCTTTGCCGTCGCCCGGGAGCGGGCTGAAGCCGCAGCCATCGCCCACGCGCGTCGGAATGGTGCGGAAGATCCGGTCGTCTCCGTTGTCGAGGATATAAGGGCACCGGAAATCGAGGGCAATCGCAAGCTCATCGAGGCGCGCTTTACGGCGACTGCAAGCGGACGGCCGCGGATCGCCCATTGATTGTTTCCCATATGATATAAATCTTTCGAACTATTGCCAAATTGACTGGGCGCACCGTCAGCCGCAAACTGGCACGATAAGAGATCTGAGCCGCCGGTCGGCATGAGGAGAAAGTTCATGAGTCGCATTGATAAAAACGGGCTTGCGATCGACACCGAGCTGCATGATTTCCTGGTCAGCGAGGCGCTGCCGGGTTCAAGCATCGATCCCGATACTTTCTTCGCCGGCTTCTCCGCGATCGTCCACGATCTCGCGCCGAAGAACCGCGCGCTGCTCGCCAAGCGGGATGAGCTGCAGCTCAAAATCGATGACTGGTACCGCAAGAACGGCGCACCGACCGACATGGAAGCCTATCAGGGCTTTCTGAAGGAGATCGGCTACCTCCTGACGGAAGGCGCGGAATTCAAGATAACGACCGAGAATGTCGATCCCGAGATCGCCTCGATTGCCGGCCCGCAGCTCGTCGTCCCGGTCATGAACGCCCGCTATGCGCTGAACGCAGCCAATGCCCGCTGGGGTTCGCTCTATGACGCCCTCTACGGTACCGACGCGATCCCGGAAACCGATGGCGCCGAAAAGGGCCGGGGCTACAATCCGAAGCGCGGTGAAAAGGTTATCTCCTGGGCACGTGACTTCCTGGATTCCGCTGCACCTCTGTCCGGTGCAAGCTGGAAGGACGTGACTGGTATCGCCGTCAAGGACGGCGCCCTGTCGCTGATGGCCGGCAACAAGTCCGTTAGTCTCAAAGATACAGCGCATTTTGCCGGTTATCTCGGCGATGCTGCAAAGCCGACGCACGTGCTGTTGAAGAACAACGGCATCCATGTCGAGATCGTCGTCGATGCCAGCACGGATATCGGCAAGGGTGATCCGGCCAATATCGCCGATGTTAGGCTCGAATCGGCGATCACCACGATCATGGACTGCGAGGATTCGATCGCCGCCGTCGATGCGGCAGACAAGACCGTCGTCTATCGCAACTGGCTCGGCCTGATGAAGGGCGATCTCAGCGAAGAGGTCTCGAAGGGCGGCAAGACCTTCACCCGCAGCCTCAATCCTGACGTCGCCTACATCGCACCCAATGGATCGAGCTTCGAGCTGCATTGCCGCTCCCTGATGCTGATCCGCAATGTCGGGCACCTGATGACCAACCCGGCTATCCTCGATCGCGACGGAAATGAAGTTCCTGAGGGCATCATGGACGCCATGATCACCGCGCTAATCGCCCTGCGCGATATCGGCCCGAACGGCCGCCGCAAGAATTCCCGCAGCGACTCCATGTATGTGGTCAAGCCGAAGATGCATGGGCCGGAAGAGGTCGCCTTCGCCGTCGAGATCTTCTCGCGGGTCGAAGACATCCTCGGCATGAAGCCCAACACCATCAAGATGGGCATAATGGACGAGGAGCGCCGCACGACGGTCAACCTCAAGGAATGCATCCGCGCAGCCAGCGAGCGGGTCGTCTTCATCAATACCGGCTTCCTGGATCGTACCGGCGACGAAATGCACACCTCGATGGAAGCCGGACCAATGATTCGCAAGGGCGATATGAAACAGGCGGCCTGGATAGCAGCCTATGAAAACTGGAATGTCGGTATCGGCTTGGAATGCGGCCTCTCGGGCCATGCGCAGATCGGCAAGGGCATGTGGGCGATGCCTGATCTGATGGCCGCCATGCTGGAACAGAAGATCGCCCACCCCAAGGCAGGCGCCAACACGGCCTGGGTGCCGTCTCCGACCGCCGCGACGCTGCACGCGACCCACTATCACCGCGTCAACGTCGCCGAAGTCCAACAGGGTCTGAAATCTCGCGCGCGGGCCAAGCTCTCCGACATTCTCTCGGTGCCGGTCGCCGTCCGCCCGAACTGGACGCCTGAGGAAATCCAGCGCGAGCTCGACAACAACGCACAGGGCATCCTCGGCTATGTCGTGCGCTGGGTCGACCAGGGCGTCGGCTGCTCGAAAGTGCCCGATATCAACAATGTTGGCCTGATGGAGGATCGCGCCACGCTGCGCATTTCCGCCCAGCACATGGCGAACTGGCTGCACCACAAGGTCGTCACCGAAGCTCAGATCATCGAGACGATGAAGCGCATGGCCGCCGTGGTCGATGGGCAGAACGCCTCCGATCCGAATTATATCAACATGGCCGGCAATTTCGACGGCTCCATCGCCTTCCAGGCGGCGCTCGAACTTGTGCTCAAGGGCAGGGAGCAGCCGAACGGCTATACGGAACCGGTCCTGCATCGCCGTCGCCTGGAGCTGAAGGCAAAGCAGGCGGGGTGAGGCTGGGAGGCGGAGCGTTGTTTAGGTTGGGCCACCTACCTCGATATTGACGTGCGACCCCTCATCCGGCTGCCGCCACCTTCTCCCCGCCTGCGGGGAGGAGGGGATGTTGCGCTGATACTGCTCAAATCTCTACGCTTGAAACGAGGCACGATAGCGCCGCGGGTCCCTTCTCTCCGTCAAGAACGGGGAGAAGGTGGCGGCAGCCGGATGAGGGGCTGCAAGGCGTACCTTGAGCGAAAACGAAAGATGGCCATCCCCATCCCGTCACACCACAAAAACATAAAGGCCGCCAGATATCACTCTTGGCGGCCTTTTCAATAGAGGCGTCCAGCAATTACTGGATCACGACGACCTTGGTTTCGCGGCCCGGCAGGACGCGGCTGTAGAGGTCGATGACGTCCTGGTTGATCAGGCGGATGCAGCCCGAGGAAGCGGCGGTGCCGATCGAGGCCCATTCCGGCGTGCCGTGCAGGCGGAACAGCGTGTCCTGGCCCTTGTCGTTGTAGAGATACATGGCGCGGGCGCCGAGCGGGTTTTCGAGGCCCGGGTTCATGCCGTCGTCGACGAACTTTGCGATCTCGGGACGGCGAACAGCCATTTCCTTCGGCGGGTGCCAGTTCGGCCATTCCTGCTTCCAGGCAACGTAGGCGGTGCCCGACCAGGCGAAGCCCTGCTTGCCGACGCCGATGCCGTAGCGCATCGCTTCGCCATTGCCGAGGATGTAGTAGAGATGACGCTCGCGGGTGTTGACGATGATCGTGCCGGCCTTTTCATCGGAATCGTACTTCACGATCTGGCGACGGAATTCCGGCTTGACCTTCTGGATCGGGATCGCCGGCAGGGAGAAGCCGGAATCCGTGACGACGCCATAATCGCTGTCGAAGGTCTTCAGCGTTTCTGCCGAAGCGGCAGCCGAGCTGAGTGGTGCAGCCATGGCGGAATTGCCGGCCACGGCGAGCGTAGCGACAAGGCCGAATACGGTCATTGCATTGCGGAGGCGCATGAGCAGTCTCTTTGGTTTTGTTTAGGGAGGATATCGCGACGCTTCGAACGTCTTTCACTAAGGTTTATTTTCCATTAGAATCGCCTTTGCAAGCCGCAGTGGCGCCACAAATATTCGTGATCGGCGCAATTAAGATTCGCATGGCTTTTTTGCAACAAGACATGCCCGGAATAGACCGCAAATCATGACGATTTTGAACGTTTACAATAACAATCCGTTAATAGACGGGCGGCAGTCCGATCGGGCGATGATGGTACGTCGTGGAACGCAGATATTGCTTCACGAGATGCGCCACGCGGTGTTGCCTGAACTGTCCCTCGCCAGTGGCCGCCGCGCTGATCTGATCACATTGTCGGACAAGGGCGAAATCTGGATTGTCGAGATCAAGACGTCGATCGAGGACTTCCGGGTCGACCGAAAGTGGCCCGAATACCGTCTGCATTGCGACCGGCTGTTCTTTGCGACGCACAAGGACGTGCCGCTCGATATCTTCCCGGAAGATTGCGGGCTGTTCTTGTCGGATGGCTATGGCGCTCACATGATCCGCGAGGCGCCCGAGTATCGCCTGCCGCCTGCGACGCGCAAATCGGTCACGCTGAATTTTTCGCGCGCGGCAGCCCAACGGCTACTGATGGCCGAGTGGGCCAGCGGCAAACCATTCCCGATCGAATAAGGGTCGTTACTTCGGCGCGCGCTTGGCGAGGATGCGCTGAAGGGTGCGGCGGTGCATGTTGAGCCGGCGTGCGGTCTCCGAGACATTGCGCTCGCACATTTCATAGACGCGCTGGATATGTTCCCAGCGGACCCGGTCGGCCGACATCGGATTTTCCGGTACTTCCGCCTTTTCGCCAGGCCGCTGCGTCAGCGCCGAATAGATTTCGTCCGCGTCGGCAGGCTTGGAGAGATAGTCGACGGCGCCAAGCTTAACGGCTGTAACCGCGGTTGCAATATTGCCGTATCCAGTCAGCATGATGACGCGGGTATCGCTGCGGCGCTGGCGGATCGCCTCGATGACGTCGAGGCCGTTGCCGTCGCCGAGCCTGAGGTCAACCACGGCATATTTCGGCGGATGCGACTTGGATTTGATAACGCCTTCCGCGACGGATTCGGCGGTTTCGACGACAAAGCCCCGGGTTTCCATGGCGCGTGCAAGCCTGCGCAGAAAAGGCCCGTCGTCATCGACGATCAGCAATGTCTTGTCGGGGCCGATGTGATCCTCGACGCTGCCGCCCGATATCGGCGCGGCTTGCGTGTCTTCATGCATGTCAATCATCCTACACAATCCCGGCGGCATGTTCCGCCTGCATAAATTGCTGCTCTTCAACGAACTTGTTGTAAGCCGCCAAAATCAATTTGTCGAATTACTGTCTACTAACATTCTCGGCCATTCGATGCGAATTCTTGCCCCCGGTGTTTCCGGGTCGCGGTTGTCGAAATTGAGCACCGCGCCTGATCGCTCCAGCAAGGTTTTGGCGATGAAGAGACCAAGGCCGAGCCCGCCTGCCGTATCGTCGCGCTGCCGGCTGGTCACATAAGGTTCGCCTATCCGCGTCAGAACATCCGGCGAATAACCGTTGCCGTCGTCCTCGATGACGATGACTAGCAGTTCGGGGTTGTACTCGACCGTGACAGTCACCTTGCTGCGCGCATAATCGACGGCATTTTCGATGAGATTGCCGAGCCCGTACATGATACCCGAATTGCGGCTCAGGATCGGCTCGCCGGAACGGGGGCTTTTCTCGATAATCTCGAGATTGATGCCGAATTCGCGATGCGGCGCGATGATCTCTTCCATCATGGAGGAGAGAGTAAGCCGCCGCATATGCGCCTCGTCATCGGAGGACAGCGTCGTCAGCCGGCGCAGGATGTCGCGGCAACGCTCGCTCTGGCTTCGAAGCAGCGCCACGTCTTCGCGGTAGCGCTCGTCGTGGCTGAGTTCCCGCTCCATCTCCTTGGCAACGACGCTGATCGTCGCAAGCGGCGTGCCGAGTTCGTGGGCCGCGGCTGCCGCAAGTCCATCGAGCTGCGAGAGATGTTTCTCGCGCTGGAGCACGAGCTCCGTTGCCGCAAGCGCCTCCGCAAGCTGGCCTGCCTCCATCGACACGCGATAGGCATAAAAGGCCGCAAATGCCATTGTGGACGCGATCGAGCACCAGACGCCGAGCTGCATGACGCTGTGAACATTCACCTCGATGCCGCCGTACCAGGGCAGGGGGAAGGGCGAGAAGGCGAGTCCCGTGATGCAGATCATCGCGAGTACGATCAGCACCATGCTGTAGCGGATCGGCTGCGAGGCGAAGGATATGATGACGGGCACGCAGACGAGCACCGAGAAGGGATTGGCAAGCCCGCCGGTTATGAACAGCAATCCGCAAAGCTGAAGCAGGTCAAGGCCGAGCAGAGCGAAAGCGGCCGGCGGTTCCAACCGGTGCGTCGCCGGATAGCGCAGTGTCAGGAAGAAATTGATCCAGGCAAGGCATGCGATCAGCACGCAGCACGGCATCAGGGGCAGCGGGAATTTCAGCCAGAAGGCAACGATCGCAACCGTCACGGTCTGGCCACCGACGGCGAGCCAGCGCAGACGAACGATCGTCTGCAGACGCAGTCTCCGGCTGGTCTTGTAGTCGTGCGGCGCCTTTGCGTCCGCTTCAGTAATAATTCCGAATCCTCTGCGAAGCCACTGCATGTCCATCATGTACCACGCGGCTTTGCTCTTGTCGTCGGGACAGCGCCGGCGGGATCGTCCGGCCAGGGATGTCTCGGATAGCGCCCCCGCATATCGGCGCGCACATCCTTCCAGGATCCGGCCCAGAAGCCCGGCAGATCGCGGGTTGTCTGGATCGGGCGGTGCGCCGGGGAGGTCAGTTCGAGCAGCAGCGGCAGGCGTCCGCCGCCGATGGAAGGATGTTCCTTCAGCCCAAAGAGCTCCTGAACGCGGATCGTCAGTGTCGGCTCCTCTCCGTCATATTGTATCGGATGGCGCTGTCCCGTGGGCGCTTCGAAATGCGTCGGCGCCAGCTTGCTCAATTCGCGCTGCAACTCGTGAGGCACCAGCGACATCAGCCCATTTGACAACCCACCGGACGAAATATCCGAGAGGCCCCGCGCCTCCGCCTGAAACGGAACGAACCAGTCGTCGAGCCGCTGGAGCAGGGCTTCGTCTCCCATGTCGGGCCAGGGCTCGCCGATCGTCCGATAGAGAAAGCCGATCCGGTCCCGCAATTGCGTCGCGTCCTTGGAGAAGGGCAAGACGTCGAGCCCGAGATCGGCAATGCCCTCGGCCAGCGCCTTCGCAACCTTTTCGCCCGAGGGCCGGGGCAGAGGCGTCTCATCGAAGATGATCGCGCCGAGCCGCGTGACGCGCCGCGCCCGCACCTGCCGGCTTGCCCTGTCGAAGATGCATTGCTCCTCGGTCTTGATCGCGCCCGGCAGATAGGCCTCGACATCGCCGCGGGAAATCTCCGCCGCCGCCAGAATGCGCGCCTGCGCTGCCCGGCCGGTCAGGTCGGCTATGATGAGCATCGTCGAGCCGGAAAGCCGATCCGTCTCCGGCAATTCAGCACCCCGCCCGTTAGCCATGACAAACCGCCCGCGGCCTCCGCGCTGCAGCGCGATTCGATCCGGGAAGGCATGCAGCAACAACTGGCCGGCCGTGACGGCGCCCGCTGCTCCGGGATCCTTCGCTCCCGCCGCAGCCGCCAGCCGTCCCGCCAGCCGCCGTGACGCCTCGGCCCGCTCGCCTTTTTCAGATTTGAAGCGCCGCAGCCTGTCTTCGAGATCGACGCTGGGGCCGCCGAGCCCCTGCTCCGTCAGCAAAACCGCAAGCAGCGCCGCCTCACGCCCCTGGCCGATCTCCGCTGCCGATATGACCATGGCCGACAGCCGTGGCGGTAAAGCGAGGTTACGCATCAGCCGGCCATGGGCCGTCAGCATATTGTCGTCGTCGAGCGCACCGAGCTGGCGCAACAATGCCCGCGCCTCGCCGAGCGTTGTCGCCGGCGGCTGATCGACAAAGGAAAGGGTCGCAGGATCCTGAACGCCCCAATGAGCAAGGTCGAGCGCCAGTCCCGAAAGATCGCTGGAGAGGATCTGCGGCGGCGTGAACGCCGGCAGTGCTGCCGTCTGCCCCTGATGCCAGAGCCTGACGGCAACGCCCGGCTCGGTTCTGCCGGCACGGCCGGCCCGCTGGTCGGCCGACGCGCGCGACACCCGCACCGTCTCCAGCCGCGTGATCCCCGTCGAAGCCTCGAAAACAGGAAGCCGCTGCAAGCCGCTATCGATGACGATGCGGACGCCATCGATGGTGATCGAGGTCTCGGCGATCGAGGTCGCCAGCACGATCTTGCGCAAGCCGGTCGGCGCAGGCTTGATCGCCGCGTCCTGTTCCTTCTGGCTGAGATTGCCGTAAAGCGGCGTGATCGTGGTCGAAGGACCGAAACGGCCTTCCAGCCGCTCCACCGTACGGGTGATTTCACCCTGTCCCGGCAGGAAAGCGAGTATGGAACCCGCCTCCGTAGCATGAGCCTCTATGATGGAGCGCGTCACCGTATCCTCGATCCGCTCGCCGGCCGGCCGCTCTTGATAGCGGATATCGATCGGAAAGCTGCGGCCCATGCTTTCTATGACCGGCGGATGATCGAGCAGGGCGGCCACGCGCTCCACATCCAGCGTCGCCGACATGACGAGGACCCTGAGGTCCTCGCGCAGCGCCGACCGCACGTCGAGCGCCAAGGCCAGCCCGAAATCCGCATCCAGCGACCGCTCGTGAAACTCATCGAAGATGACGGCGGCCACACCCGCAAGCTCCGGATCGTCGAGGATCATCCGCGCAAACACGCCTTCCGTCACCACCTCGATCCGGGTCCGGGCCGAAATGCGGTTGTCGAGGCGCATTCTGTAGCCGACGGTGTCCCCGACCTGTTCGCCAAGCAGCGAGGCCATCCGCGCCGCTGCCGCCCGTGCGGCAAGCCGCCGCGGCTCAAGCAGGATGATCCGGCCGTCGCCGCGCCAGGGAGCGCCAAGAAGATGAAGCGGCACCAGCGTTGTCTTGCCCGCACCAGGCGGGGCCGAGAGCACCGCCCGGCCCGCGCTCGCCAGCGCTTCGGCAATATCGGGCAGGACATGCGAGACCGGAAGCTCCGGAAGAGAAATCGTCATTCTATTATTTCAGTCCACCTGTTATTTCAGCCCACCGGTGACATGTTCATAGGCAATGATGGCGCCTGCCAGATCCTCTAGCGCCGCACCCACCGATTTGAACAGCGTGATTTCCTCGCTGCCGGAGCGTCCGGAGTGAGCACCCCCTACCAGATCGTGTAGTTCGGCACGAATGTCATGTGTCTTCAACACACCGCTCTTCAGCGGCTGGACGATGTCGCCCGCCTCTTTCACGGCTCCCGCCCGCGTATCGACGAAGACGGTCGCCCGGCCGATCGCTACATCGTCGGTCTCGCGCATGTCCGGCTTGAAGCCGCCGACGAGATCGAGATGGGCGCCGGGCTTCAACCAGGCGCCTTTTACCAGCGGTTCGCTGGAGAGTGTGACGCAGGATATGATGTCGGCGCTCCCTGCCGCTGCTTCCAGATTGCTGACGGCCTGCGCATTCAGTCCCAGAGCCTGGGCCTCGTCGGCCATTCTCAGGGCGCTGTCGCCGTTGCGGCCCCAGATAAGGAAGCGTTTGAGGGGGCGCACCTGCGCATGCGCCTGCATCATATTAAGTGAAAGCCGCCCTGTGCCGCAGATAAGAAGCTCTTCCGCCTCGGGATGTGCGAGATAACGGGCCGCGAGCGCAGAAGTCGCCGCTGTCCGCCGCGCCGTCAGCTCACCGCCGTCGATGGCCGCCAGCATCTCACCCGTTTTGCCTGAACATAAGAGATAGGTGCCGAAGATCGCCGGGAGTGCACGTGTAGTATTGTCCGGAAAGACCGAGACGATCTTGATCCCTGCATATAGGCCAGGCACCCAGGCAGGCATCAGGAGAAGGGTTGCGGAACGCTCGCCCGGAACCTCCACATCATGGTGATGGCGGATCGGCATGACGCAGTCGCCTCCAAACATGTCCGCGATCGCGTCGATCAGCTGAGGCCAAGCGAGGGCGGATCGGGTTGCGTCTTGGTCGAGTACCAACATGGCGAGCCTCCAGAATGCCGGTTCTTTCCCTATGTCCGGCGACAGCGCAAACTAGCGAATGCCGCATTCAGCGCAATATGGAGGAGAGGCGCGAGGATTGAATTGGCGTCTCCGAACGCTATCTCCCTACCGAGCGGCGCATCAGATGGAAAACGGTACCCGGATTCTTACCCATTTGGAGGCGAGTTCTGGGACGCTTGTGATTGTGCAGAAAAAAGATAAACGAAAACAGCATGTTACAAAAATGTCAAAAAACTTTGTTTGGCGCTGTTGACTAGTTCGTTGGGTAGGGTCTATAAGCCCGATCACTGACGAGGGCGGCGGCGCTGCTGGCGACGAATTGC
>NZ_QOVX01000030.1:0-36753 GCF_008365395.1 Neorhizobium sp. P12A
TGAATTGCTTGCAGCCGTCTCTGCTGTGGGGTTCGAGCTGCTGGCGAAGCGCATGGCTGAAGCGACGAAGGAACTGCACGATCCACGCGATAGGCTGGCAGCCATGGCGCGCGCCTATGTTCAAAGCGGCGTCGACAATCCTGCGCTCTACAGATTGATGTTCGGGGGCTACCTTGGGGCGCAGGACGAAGGGCGCCCGGCCATCGAAAGAACGGCGGCCTACACAATGAAAGCCTTGGTCGTTGATGCGATTTCCGACGGCGCGCTGGGGCGGCAAATTCCAAACGACGAGCCCAACACCCGCGCGATGGATGGGGCGATCCTGGTATTCTGGTCGCAGATGCATGGCCTGACTTTGCTACTAGTGGACCGACTGGTCGGTCCCAGCGACAAGATGGAGGAGCTGACTGAGAACGTCCTGCAGGGAATGCTCGACGGATTGGTGAACGGGATCCCCACAGTGCCAGACGGTGTCTGGGTAGGTCCGCCGCTTGCGGGATAGAAGTACGCCGCCTCGTCTGTCGCCCGCCCGACGGTCGCGCCGCGTTCGCTCTCGAAGGAAACTCTCATGGACGCATACATTTCAGCCCTGGTCGGCCTCGCAGGCGTCGCCATCGGCGGTCTAGCCTCGTTCGCCACCGCCTGGATAACTCACCGTTCGCAGGTGAGGGAAAAACAACGCGAGATCGAGGTCGCCAAGCGCGAGAAGCTTTTTTCGGATTTCATTGCAGAAGCCACGAGGCTTTATGGTGATGCAGTCAGTCACCAGAAGGACGACGTCTCGGACCTTGTGCTGCTTTATGCGCTGGTCGCCCAGATGCGTCTCATCTCGTCGAGACCCGTGGTGGACGCAGCCGAGAGAGCAATGGCAAGGATCGTGGAAACCTACCTTACCCCAAATTGCTCGCTCTCCGAGATGCGGGACCTGGCGCACTCGGGCGCGATGAATTTCCTGCTCGATTTCGGCGAGGCCTGCCGCGCAGAACTGGGGGCCGCGCGTGCAGACGAATTCGCAATGGGACTATATAAACCGCGGCGGCTAGAAAGGGCTGAACACAGCACGTCTGCTGCCGTATCAGCTCACTGACATCAGCACCGTTAGCTCCCTTTCAGAGAGATTGGGCGACTGTGCGATGCGCAGGAGAGGGTCGACACATCCCGATGTAGCTATGCTCGGGACTGCTTGCTCTTGATGGGAGTCGAACTAACGACCCGGCGAGCGCCCGTAGTAGGCGATTTCTTCACACCGGCAGAACACCCACGCCATAGCTGCTAAAGGGGGCGACATCATTTCGGAACCGGGGGCGGATTGCCATCGGAATTTCCATCCGGTTTGGCTGTCGACACATCCCCGGTGCGAAGCGCGACCGAGCAAAGCATGAACGCGACAAGGATGACAGAGGTTGCGGTGGCAAAAGCTAGTTGCAGCCGATCGACTTCGACAGACCGTCCAACGCCTCCCAGCAGAATGCCAAAACATGAAACACCGAGTGCCCCGCCGACTTGCCTTGCCGTGGTGAGCGTGGCGCCCGCGATACCTGCGTTGGACGCATCCACGGCTGAGAGAGCCTCCATGGAAAGCGCTGTGACGGTTATGGCGGACCCCGCTCCGATCAGCAACATCCCTGGCATGGTCCACCCGTAGCCATCAAGACCCACGCCGCCGGCAAGCCCCAGATACCCGATGCCCGCCACGCCCAGGCCGCACAGTATCGCAAGTCGCGCGCCAAATCTGGCAATCAGCAGCGCGCCAACGAAATTTGCAACGGACAGGCAAAGCGTCAGTGGCATCAGTGCCAGCCCGGTCTGAAACGCGCTCAAACCACCGAGACGAAAGTTGAGACTAAGGGCAAAGAGAAGTCCGTAAAAACCGAAATTGACAGCAAAGCCTGCCACGCAGCAAGCCGTGAACCGAGACGATGCAAAGAGCGACGTCGGTATCATCGGCTCTGAACGCCGCTTTTCGACGGCGATGAACAGGGCCGATGATATCGCCGATGCAGCAAAAGCCGCTACGACCTCAAGATTGCCAAAGCCATTCTGCCCGGCCTTAACAAGGCCGGCTGTGAGGCTCCCGAGAGCAACGATGCCCAGGACCTGGCCGAGGAAATCGAATGACCTTCCTTTCTGGGGGGAGTGCACCGTTAGACGGCCAAAGTGGTACGCGAGGAGCAACAGTGGGACATTCATCAGAAAAATCGTCCGCCACCCGGAGAGTTCAAGTATCGATCCACCTGCCAATGGACCAGCAGCCGTGGCGCTGCCTCCGCACATCGCCCAGACCGCCACCGCTTTTGACCGCATTTTTAGATCCGGAAAGTTCACCGCGATTAGAGCCATTGAGGCGCTGACGACGGCTGCCGCGCCGGCGCCTTGCAACGCCCTGCCGAAAACAAGTTCTGCGGCGGTTTGCGCCACGCCGCAGAGGATCGATGCAACAAGAAAGAGAGCGATGCCGAGAAGATAACCGCGACGAGCGCCCAGTCTGTCGGTCAACGCCCCTGCACTGAGAAGAAGTCCGGCAAAAGTCACTGTGTAAGCGTTTAGTATCCACTCAAGCGACGACAGGTCAGCGTTCAGTGTCACCCTGAGATCGCCAAGAGCCACGTTTGCAACAGTCGCATCGAGGCTGATAATCACGAAGCCCAGGCAGGCCGCTGCGAGAGCAGGACTGCCGAGCAGAGAGTTTCTGATCATCGGAGTTGTTCCTTTCGTTTCATGAAAGGAGGACTTAACCTCTTACAGAAATCGCTATAATGGCTATCTCATTCGCTTCAGTATCAAGGAATATTTGGCAATGGATGTTCTCGCGGCAATCGAGGCGTTTGTCAGAGCGGTCGACACGGGCAGCATGGCCGCCGCCGGCCGCCGTCTGGGGGTCACCTCAACCCAGATCGGGAATCGCCTCACAGCACTGGAAAGCAGGGTGCATGCAAAGCTTCTTGTCAGAAGCACCCGCCGACTTGATCTGACCCCCTTCGGCCGCGATTACCTTGCCCGATGTCGCGAAATACTGGATCGCCTGGCAGAGGCCGATCTGATGGCCGAAGCCCGACAGGCCGAGCCTCGTGGCCATCTACGCCTGACAGCGCCGGTGATTTTCGGATCGGAAATTCTGCTCCCCGGACTGGCCGCCTATCTCGAAGGCCACCCGCATGTGAATGTCGACGTCGATCTTACAGACACGATTGTCGATATCGACGCTGGCGGTTTCGATGCCGCCATAAGACTTGGCAAACCAACGACCGGAGACTTTGTCGCACGTCCCCTCAAGCCTTACGGATTGATGATTTGCGCCGCGCCGTCTTATATCGACCGTAAAGGAGCTCCCACTACGCCATCCGAACTTTCCGGTCACGACTGCCTGCTCTACGGCAGTTCGGGTAAAGTTGAGGATCGTGAGATCTGGCAGTTGCTCGGTCCGGAGGGGCCGGTTGCAGTAGAGGTGAAAGGGCGCCTCCGAGCCTTCGGGGCACAGGGGCTTCGCCGAGCGGCAAATGCAGGAATAGGCATCGCCCTCCTGCCGGATGTGATCGCGGAGGCTGATGTCGCCGCCGGCCTTCTGCGCCCCCTCATGGCAACGTACCGTCCGGCGGACCGTCCTTTGAATATCCTGTTCCGCAGGGAAAGGCATATGTCGCGTCTGTTCCGTAGTCTGCTTGACCACATTCTTCAGGCGCACGGCCGCCCTGCCGCCCCGACGCCGCTCGTGAAAGAAAACGGGACGGCACGATGAGGCAGGCGCACAATGAATGGCGGGTACTGATCAAGCGCCACAAGGCCAGTCGCTAACTAGAAACCGGAACATCCTGCCTTCTGTTTTAAAGACCGATTCCTGCCATTTCCTGTGAGCCAGCCTCACGCCTATCGGCCAGTCAAACTGAAGGCACCTGCCGCGACACCGAGAGCGGTGGAATAGGCGAGAGACTGGGGAGCGTCATGAACCTTTGAGCGCCAAATCGATTCTTCTCATTGGTCTCACGCAAAGGGCGGTCGAATTGCTTTATGTTGTCATGTCCGCAATTCGGGATCGACAATGACGATATTCTCCGTCCGGCATGTTACCGCCTATCGCTATATGAGACCGGTGGAATTCGGCGAGCATCGATTGATGTTTCGTCCCCGCGACAGTTTCGACCAGACGCTTTTGAGTTCGCGTCTGGAGGTTGATCCTAAACCTGAATACATCCGATGGATCCATGACGTGTTCGGAAACTGCGTCGCGGTGATCGGCTTTGCCCAAGCCTCCCGAGAACTTCGCTTCGAAACGGTTATCCGCCTCGACCACACACCGAATGTCGCAATCGATTTACAGATCGATCAGCAGGCTTTGACTTATCCCTTCGCCTACGATCCGGACGAAATGCTGGATCTCACGCAGACTATTCAACGGCAATATCCCGATCAAAGCGACGAGGTTGGCAAATGGGCTCGCCAATTTGTTCGCATCGGCCAGCTCACCGAAACTGGGCGGCTGCTGATGACGATGTGCTATGCGATCCATGAGAGCTTTATCTACGCTCGGCGGCACGAGCATGGCACGCAAACGCCATTCGAGACTCTGCAGCTTCGACGAGGGACCTGCCGAGACTTCGCGCTCCTGATGATGGAAGCCGCCAGATCGCTCGGGCTCGCCGCGCGTTTCGTCACAGGCTATATCTACGTTCCCGATCGCGACGGCTCGACAACGCTCGGCGGCGGTTCGACCCATGCCTGGTGCCAGATCTATTTGCCCGGCGCTGGCTGGGCGGAGTTCGATCCGACCAATGGCATTGTCGGCAACCGCGACCTTATTCGTGTGGGGGTGGCGCGAGACCCGAGACAAGCCGTTCCGCTTTGGGGGAGCTATGATGGAACGGCCTCTGATTTCGACGGCATGTCCGTTCAGGTCAATGTCACGACGGATGATCGCTCGTGAGCGTGGGCAATTGACGGAACGGCTTGCCTATCCAGGCGTTTGCTGCACGATCGCGGTCTCGCCAAAGAGCTCTCCAAAGGAAAAAGCCAATGAAAATACGCGCGGGTTTCCATCTGGGATATGAATGCCAGCAGCCGACCCCGATGCTGCTGGTCCTCAACATTCACCCGTCCCGCCGCGCCGATCTTTTGACCGATCAGGTCCTGGATTTCGATAGGCCGATCGAGGCATGGGGATATATCGATGGCTTCGGCAATGCCTGTAGCCGGATCGTCGCGCCGACTGGAGCGACGACGATCTCGACCGAATTCGAGATCTATGACAGCGGACTGCCCGATCCCATCCCTGGCGACGCAATGCAACACGACATCAAGGATCTGCCCGACGACGTGCTGGTCTATCTGCTCGGCAGCCGTTATTGCGATACGGATCATCTGGCCGACTTTGCTTGGAAGCAGTTTTCCTTAACACCTCTCGGATGGCCCAGAGTACAGGCGATCATCGACTTCGTGCACAGCCACATCACTTTCGATTACAAGAAAGCGGACCCGTCCAGAACCGCATTCGGCGGATATAACGACCGCGTCGGCGTCTGTCGTGACTTCGCGCATCTGGCTATCACGCTTTGCCGCTGCATGAACGTTCCGGCACGCTACTGCACCGGGTATCTAGGCGACATCGGCGTTCCGAAGGACCCGAACCCGATGGATTTCAGTGCTTGGTTCGAAGTCTACCTTGGAGGTCACTGGCACACGGTCGATGCCCGGCACAATAGACCGCGCATAGGGCGTATCCTGATGGCTACAGGCCGGGACGCGACGGATGTGGCACTCACTACCGCGTTCGGCCTAGCGAAACTGACGCGCTTCGAAGTCATAACCGAAGAGATTTCGGCCGACGTGTGAACGGCTGAAAGAAGAGAATAGCACGCCGAGCATCGCTCACCGGCCACGCTCAAGTCGCAGCCTCCTCAATGAAAAGAGGAAAAATGCATGCAGTTGTCGATAGTCTAGCGCAAGCACGTCGATCTCCTCGACGCCGTCGGCAATCTTCCCAAGAACAGGTCTAAGCTGCGTCACAGTTTCTCGCGCAGTCGCATCCGCTTGGCAATGGCGCGGCCTCTCAGCTTCAAACCACCCGCTTGATGACGGTCATACAGAAGACGAAACGGTCCGTTAGCTCGGGCCCTCGCTTTGATAGCGACGTCGAAACAGAAACACCTATAGAGCACGCGTTGACCTGTTCCTTGTATGCATTGGCAAGCTTTTTTTACCCGCAGGAGATGGACCTCAACACTGCAGGGCGCCGTATGTCAGTCATCTAGTCATTTTGACAAAGGTGAAACGCCCAAAAATTCTCTTCGAGACTTTGCCTTTGATCCCGGCTTCTTCCAGCGCTTCTTGCTTTGCAGCATCGTGCGACGCTTTCCCGCTCATCGGTCGATCTTTCGGAAGGGTCCAGCGATGGCATTCGCGGGTAGTAATTAGCAAAACTTCTAGATCGTTTGTCGCTGGATAGACGCGGTGGCAAACTGCTGACACTTGATGTTGCACATCGGTCGGGTGCGCAAACCGCACCCTCGTCAGTTCGGCTAAAAGACGGCGGCTTTTAGGCATTTGGTCTCCACGGAACCGGGTCTTTCGGGGGAAATAGATCCACTAAGTGTATTTCGCAAAGCGAATCAACGGGCGCCGGTTGTATATAACCTTTGTCATCATGCTGATGGCTTCCTTTTAGGCCCGCCTGTTGCTACCCGTTCAGACGGGCTTTGCATTGAGTTCCGAAAGAACATGATCAGAGCCGTCCCCGACATAGTCCTGATGATCGCTATCACTCTCGTCTGGGTCCTCGGTCTCGCTTGGGGCATCATCGAAATCGCCAGAGCGCCGGGGTGGATCGGCTAAGCCAGGTGGGAATCAGGCCGAAACAGTATATAATGGCGGCGCACGGACCAATGGTGCTAGGGCCGGGCGTTGGAGGCTCTCCTGCTTCCGTCTCAGAGCGCCCGGTCGACTTTCAGGATTCTCGACTTTGACGCAGCCTGCGCAGGCGCGGGTTGACTGATCCCCGACAAGGCCTGATTTGTACAATGCACAGACGTTTCCCCTGTGCAGTTGGACGCACTCGCCGCACGCCTTGCGCGGGCTTTTTTCTAGCCGAATACGATCAAGCGAATATGGAAAAAGGGCTGTCACGACGATTGCCCCGACCACCGCTAGCGGCCAAGGAAGATATCGCCCCTCGATTTGTTTCAGAATGCCAACGATGTTTTCCATGGAGGTGCTTGCAGATTTACTAAAGAAAATCGGCGCAGCGTGGCGAACTCGTCCGATAGGTCCCAGCCCTGGAGTGGCGCTGCTCCAGCGCATTGATCTTCTGCTCGGTCAGCGGCAGGCCATGGACGGGATCGAAGACGACGTCTTCTCGTTCCCAGCACCCGCGGATGCCGGGCGATGATCTCGCCTCGGCACCGATCGACACCTCGTCGGATATTTCTGGCACCGATCGAGATCATCCGAGAAGAGCGGCAGATCGGCCGAACGGATGTGTCGTTTTAACATGGAATGATTGCTCGCGTTGCGAGATAGAGCAACGACCCCCGCCGACAATACGCAAAGAGGCTAAGTCCGACCTGTCCCGAGCGCCTCATCCATCCCGGCTCCTTTCCTTCGCGTGTTATGAGCCGGTCGGCCGGTCTCTGCGGGTCTCCACCCTCAGCGAGCCTACCGGGAGCGGGCCTAACAATTCTTCCTCTGGCTTGGTAAGGTCGATCCACGCCTTTCAACTTAGCGGATGAAGAACGACGACCTGGCGATTGTGAACAGGCTCTACATCCGGCCCCGACTCCGTTGTCAACATCGTGAACGCCGCAGGCTGGCCTTTGCGGCTGGGCCGCCAGATCGCGGCGATCGCCATCAGCGGCGCGCTCACGAGCGCAAAACGGTGTTTGGCCTTCGAGTATTTCCTCCCCGTATACGCAAAGAACGCGCTGGCCGGAATCAGACACCGATGGCTGTCGCCGAAGTGCTTCCGCTCCGATCGAAGGTTGAACACGGGACCGCGCGTTCGGGTTGGGGGAAACCCGAACTTCATCTGCGTCAGCTCCACGATATTATCGCCGGCAGCACGGATGACCGGGGCCATCTCGCCGATCTTGATGTTGTTGGCAGCCGGCATATCCAGTTCCGATTGGTGGGTGGGGATGCCAAGCGCGAGATCCTGCATCACCTTGCAGTATTGGGTGTAGCTGATGTGTTGTTCGTACTCGGTACACATGGGACAAGCCTACTGCTCGGGAATCGTTCCAGAAGACCGCTATGAGAGCGGGCCGTCGACTGCGCTGATGCTTAAGCGGCAAGCTCGGATACTGTTGGCCCCACCTCTAGCGCGAGCGGTAATCGGATGCGTCTCGCAAATAGGTTAACTCCAGGGTCCGCAGTCATCAACCCATATGTCGGCTGCCTCCCGAACCGGCCTTACCTGCCGCACCTCATCGGTTATTTAGAGATGACTTATGGCTGAGGTCTGCTGTTCCACCATGCGCAAGCAAGGGCTGACCCCTGGTGTGTGCGCGTCCGCCGGTGTCTTGCGGGCCGGCGGTCACATCGTGCACACGCCGGACCTGTTCGACGGACGGACGTTCCAGAGTATCGACGAGGGTCTCGCCTACATCGGTAGAATCGGATTCGACGAAATGCGGGAGCGCGGAGTCCGCGTCGCCAACGAACTTCCCCCTGAGCTCGTCTACGCGGGGTTCTCCTTCGGTGTGCTACCGGCGCAGACGCTTGCACAGACACGTCCCGGAGCCCGCGGAGCCCTGCTCTTCAAATCTTGCCTGCCGATCACTGGCGAATGGGCCTTCGGACCCTGGCCTGACGGCGTTGCGACGCTAATCCACGGTATGGACAATGGGGCGACATCGACGCCGCCCGCGAGATTGTGGAGAAGGTCGAGAACGCAGCACCTACTTCGCCGACAGCTCGCTCCCGTCGTACGACGCGGATGCGACCGCGTTACTAACCATCCGAGTGGTTGAGTTCTTGAATCGCGTCTGAATCATGCTGGAGATTGCGGAGACCCTGCTCGCCTCCGTGCCGTTCGGACGTCCGGCGCGGCTCTTTGGGTCGCCCTTTCCTCGCTCAACGCCGAGGTCAGCGGGCAAAAACTGCAGCGCCTGCTCGCTTCCAGCTGCGATGCTCTGAACGTCCTGGGGACGACCGGCGAAGAGACTTCCCTGTCGGTGAAATCCCGGCGCTCGCTGATGGAGGTCGCCGCCTCAGAGCTTCCCAGTGACGGGCTTATGGTGGGGATCGGCGCGGCGGCGCCATCGGATGTCGTCGAGCTAGCGTCGGCTGCCGCAGAGTCCGGCTACGCCGCAGCGCTGGTTCTCGGCACCCCATCCCTCGCCTGAACCATGCAGGACAGTCAGCGAATATGGCAAAAAGGGCTGTCACGGTGATTGCCAACCAAGCAGGAAGACGCGGGAGTATAGGGACAGGAAGACAAAATACACATCGGTGCATTTGGAGAACGGTTTTGCGGCATTGCAATAGTCAACAATGCGTCGCAATATAGCCACTACATATCTCTGCAGTTAGGTTCCGTGCGATGAGGATTTGCATCTATAAGTCGGAAAAAGCACCTGACCTCACCCTCCTGCTGCGAGAAGGATTGCCGCTCCCGCTCGATACCAAGATCGACAAGTGGACCAAAATCAAGGTAGTCACTGATGGGGAAATGAGAGCAGACCTTTTGATTGAGATTGGTGGCACCGGATATGCGGTAGTTCGGCTTGGCGCGCCTAGACAACATTAGGCGGTAACACCCGCCTTGCTGCCGCGTTGTCACCAAGCAACAGTTGCCTCGCGGGGCTTTCTCTCCTGAAAACGCGCATATCTGGCACTCACGAGCTGATCAGCGGCCAAACGTTCGCTTTGGATTCCAATAGCGGTCACCGCATATTGTTGACGTGATAGCGCCCAGACGCTGCAACACTACTGTCCAGCAAACACCACTTCGTCCCGAAGTGGGCTCCCTCATTGAGAAACGTCAGGAACGCTTTGACATTCGGATTGGCGCGGAGGCTGCCCTGGAGGCCGATCGCCTGGAACGCAGGCGAAACCCGCTTGCAGAAAATCGCGACCGAAGACGGGTCGTGAGCGGACGCGCCAACAAGATCGTTCGCAAGAAGAAATACTGAGAGTTTTTCGCGTTTGCGACAGTGCTCATCGCGTTAGCCCGATCCACCGCCTTGGTGAATTGGCTGGCCTGCGGTCACCACGTCAGGCTCTATGGTTGCGATAGCGGTCAAGAAGAACCTGCAAACAGCCGGTCCCACTTGAAAAGGTTACTTCTTTGAACAACCGCGACATGAGGCGCGGTCGCAATCCTTGCCTCTCATCGATGAGGAGAAATGACATCCTCTTTATCTCGATCGTGATCACGCCTGCAGCGTCATGCCGACGATAATTCCCCGAATCGATCGCATGGAATCCGTTTTCCACCGCCCAGGCGGCTATCATATCCGCGTTCATCAAGGTCCTGCTTTTGGAGATGCGGACGTCCTTCCCTAGTTGTCCCACTCGTGCAAATTGCTTTGCGTTGCTAGGGTTACCGTAACTGAAACGCCCAAATCCAGCCAAATCCGTCGAAGGTTACAGTTCCGGCTTTGGTGTTGCTAGAAAGACTCGCAGCAATCGGTATGGCTCCGCCGTACCCCACGTTGATTTGCTCTTGATAGGAGCTGAACCGGGGACCCACAGTTTTAGAGGCTTAGGCCACCCAAGGATTGATCACTTTCAATCCAGCGGCCTCAAATGGGCTCGTATCTCGCGTAGCAACCACGAGATGGTTCTCTGCTGCTGTCGCAGCAATGTATCCGTCAGCCTTCCCTATCGCCCTTCCGGATAGTCGGCCGTTGGCCATCAGCTCCGCGTAAAATTGCGAGGTACCTACGCTAAAGGGCAGAATGCGTCCGTCAAAGTGCGGAAGAACTTCACCTTCAAGGCGATCGTGTAGAATTGTCTGACGTTTCCCTGACGGCATTGAGGCAATCCCGAAACGAAGTTCAGCAATTGAAATTGCGGAAATGAATAGCGTCTCAATAGCTTGTGCATCCAACCAGGTCAGCACGGCAGTATCAGGAGCCGGTTTCCACGGCTCGGATATCACATTAGTGTCGAGCAAGATCATTCGAAAGTCATCGGTTCAGCTGGTGTCCTGTCGCGCTGTTGCTGCAACGCTTCAACATCGCTGTTTGATAACTCAGCATCACGACCGATGGCCGCGAGCAATGATCCGAGTTTCACGCGTCCAGATGGCCGTACAGCGGCTTCAAGAATGTCACGAATTTCCGCCTCGGTACTGCGGCCGTGGTTAGCTGCTCTTGCGCGTAACGCCCGATGCGTTTCCTCAGAAATGTTTCGAATGGTGACCGCTGCCATTAATACAATCCAATCTACTCGCTTACCGTGATATCGATATAGTATAAATGATATCATTCTTCAAGTCGTGCGACGAGGACGGAGGGTGCCCCTGTAACCGCGTTTTTTTATGCGCTTGATAGGTCCTAACCGCTGACGTCCAGTTCAAATCCTGAGAACACCGCCAAAACAAGTATTTGAGGCGCAGTAACAACTATTGCATTCGCCCTCCTTGTAAACCCTCTTGATCAGATGATCAGGTGTGACATGGCAAAGCTGCAGGCAAGCCTCTTACGGCCGGTTGGCCATCGATTGACCGGGAATCCCCGCCGCTTGACGCTTGCGTCTCGTTGAAAGCGCTCTTCGTTACGAAGTGCCCGCTCCTGTTTGCGCCTCGGAAGCAGAAGCTTGCTAGGCTTTGCTGCATTTTAGGCTGGGGCGGCAGTCAAATGTTTGCGATCGTCGGTCCCTGGCTTTCCGATTTTGCTCGGACGTGGTGCAACTCTTGGCTAGGAGGAATATCTTTCCTCGGCCAGTAGAAGCTGCGCGCTCTTCGATTGCGTAGTCTTCGCTTCGGCCAGCAGCCATTCCCGAAAGCTCGCGATAAGTGGATCTGCGGCGGTATCAGTCGGCGTCAGGATGAAATACGCGAAGTTCGGTGGCCCGGCGATCGTCAAAGGAAGCGGTCGGACGAGCCTGCCGGCATCAAGATCGTCGGCAACCAGGGAAAGGTCGCCGAGGGCGATTCCATGGCCTTCGAGTGCCGCCTGGATGGCAAGTGCAGTATTCTCGAAATAAAGCCCAGGTTTCGCCTTGAAATCCCCGACGCCGGCAGCTTCCATCCACATGGCCCAGTCGGGCCACGTCACCCCCTGACCACTCCATGAGACATGGATGAGTGTGTGTCTAAGCAGGTCGTCGACGTCGTGAACCGCTCCGGAGCCGTGCAGAATAATGGGATTGCAAACCGGAAAGATCGCATGATCAAACAGGCGATCCGACGTCAGCTCCGATCCCTGTCCGTCACAGAACAGGATAGCCAGATCGGTGTCGTCGTGGTCGAAATTCGGCTGGTCGCAGGAAATGCTGATCCTGACATCGAACTGTGGCTGCAGGTTTGTGAAGTTGCGCAGCCTGGGCAACAACCATTTTGCCGCGATCGAAGTTGGTGCCGACACCCTCAAACGAGTCGGTGCCTGAAGGCGTCGTGCTCGGCCTGCCGCCTGCCGGAGTCCTTCTAGAGCCGTGCGCGCGGCATCGAAAAAAATTTCGCCAGCTCCAGTCAGCTTAAGGGATCTATTGGCGCGGACGAAAAGCTCGACGCCGAGCTGATCTTCAAATTCCTTTATCTGATGACTCACGGCGGCCGGAGTGACCTGTAGTTCATGGGCCGCCTGCGTAAAGTTAAGGTGTCGGGCGGCAGCATCCAAAACAAGCAGAGAACGGGTGCCGGGTATATGTCTTGCCATCGCCTATCTTCAAATAAAATTTGATCCTGGGGTTAGATATATTCGTTTCTCAGCCCAGCGGCAATAATCTCTTATGGCTGGACCAACTCAAGCTTGGAGTGATCCATGACAGACGTGTCGAAAAGCGATTCAGTGCAACGTCCAGAGTATTCCCCGGCAACCTTTACTTTCGCTGCCGTTGCCATGACGGGCGTCGCCTACGGTCTGGGTCGTTATGCATATGGTCTTTTTCTCCCCGCGATCCGCGACACGTTCGGGCTAAACACCAGCACCCTTGGCTTTATCGCCAGCCTTAACGCTGCAGTTTATCTCGTGGCGACTGTGATAGCATCGGGATCAGCCGTCCATTTTCGGCCACGGACCTTCATCGTCGGCGCGGGAGCGGTGACGACACTCGGCCTTCTGGCCGTTGGCATCACGTCGAATGTTTGGGTCGCGATCGCAGGGATCGTCCTCTCCGGTATCGGGGCAGGCTTCTTTTCGCCAGCTGCTTTTGAGGCAATAGAGGCATGGCTACCTGAGCGATGGAAACACCGAACCGTCGGGGCTGTGAATGCCGGAGCGACACCCGGGCTCATCTTAACCGGGCTTGCCGCGTTCTCCATGCAAACGTCATGGCAAACCGCCTGGGTCATAATGGCGGCAATTGCGCTTGTCGTTACCATGTGGAACTGGTGGGCGATCCCCGATCGTCCCCTCCATCAAGCTGAACGACTGAAAATCGCAATTAGGTGGGAGCTTTTCACGCGCGCACGCTGCTTGCCACTCTATGTCGTTACTTTTGTCTATGGCCTTCTGCTCAGCGTCTATCTGACTTTCGCCATCGATCTCATCCTTTCAACCGGAGGCATAAGCGCGCCGGCGGACAAGCTTTTCTGGGTGCTGCTCGGGATCGCCGGACTGCCGACAATCTTCGCCGGCGAACTGGTGGCGCGGTTCGGGTCGAGGGTGCTGTTGCTGGTCAGTCTTCCCTTATGCGGCTTGTCGTATGTGCTGATTGCACTGCTACCGCAAAGCCTGCCCGCTGTTTTCATCGCGGCGGTGTTGTTCGGTATGATGTCGATCCTGCCTGGAAACGGCCTTCTGGTATGGAGTATGCGGCTTTTCCATCCCCGTCCTTCCCTAGGTACCGGCGCTGTATTTTGCGTACTCTCTCTCGCCGTGATCGCTGGGCCGACAGTTTGCGGATATCTTGTCGCCTTCGTGCCGATGTCCATTTTGTTCCTGATAATCGGCGGGCTTTCGGTTGCCGTGCTCCCGCTCGTTCCGCCCGACGGTGACACGACCAATGTGCCTACCATCTGACCTGGAAGGCGCCGCAAGGCTGACCAATACGCCAAGTCTGCGCAATCGAGGGGCACAGCGTAACAGTTTCCGGGCTCTTGATGAGATACGAACTTAGTATCAGGAGTACGATTGTTCCATGTTGCTGAGATCCAGTCAGAACTTGACGCTGAATGTGCCGGCGACAGATTGATCGATGGCACTGCTAGCGAATTGTCCGTCATAGGATATTCCGAGTGTCGCATGCTTTCTTACATTGAAGTCGAGGCCGGCGTTGACGATCACGGAATCGCGGGCGATCGGCACGCCTGCAATATCGAAGAGCGAGCCACCACTGAAAGCCAAGGTCGATATCGGCACCGTATCAGCTAAGGTATGTCGCCAACCGACAGAACCATGAGCCAGGGTATCCATACCGCCGAATTCGAAGGCTGTGGAAGCCCGTGTGCCCAAGGTCGTGAAGAAAGTGTCGGTGGTGTTACCCTTGCTGGAAAGCGCTGCTCCACCGCCATGCTCGGTGAAACCATCGGTATCGAGGTTCAGGTAAGCAAGATTGACGAACGGTTCCACCGCGACCTTGTCTGCGTCGATCTGATAGCCGAGATCGCTAAATACCTGGGTCACACCGGCACGAGTCACCCGACAGGCTGTCGCCGAAGCCCGAGAAATTCACGGATCTGTGGGTGTCGATGTTCTGCCAGGTGTATGTCGCGCCGGTACGCAAGCCCAGACGACCCCACTGTGTGCCGCCGTAGAATCCAAGATCATACTCGTCGCTCGTCGCTGAAGAGTTGCGATCGTCGACCCGGATACTGCTGTCACCGTAACCGGCAAGTACGCCGAAGCGCCAGGTGTCGAAGACAGCGGCGTCCGCACCGGCAATAAACCCGCCGGTCGAACCCTTCATCTTTGCGGCGTTGCCGTCGCTATCCGTGAGTCCCCAGGATCCAAAAGCCTGCCCCCATACCGCCGGGCGATCCGGTGAGGCACCGCAGTCCGTCGACGACCGTTGTCTGTCCTCATCGCTCGCTTCCTGCCTATGGATCGTCGCTTCGGCAGCAACGCCGCAGAAAGCTTCGCGGATACGGCCAGTTGCAATGCCCCGTTCATTCTGCCCATGTCGGGGATGACGTCGAGGTCTATTACCGCTGGCATCCGTATTTCGGCCAGAGAGTTTCTATTTGCCGTGTCGAAGAACGAGCGACAGGTCAGTTTTTGAAGGTTCTGGGGCCGCCAGGTGTCGTGGTCGCGATCTCGGGCTGGATGATTGATCCTATAGTGTGCAGCGGCATGACCGTGGGAACGGCACGCGTCGATCTTGCGGCGCTGATCGAACTGAACAGACTGGTCTCAGGCGGTGCGAAGGCGGCACTCTTCCGAAGTGGACGTAGAATCACTCAGGAGGACCATGATGAGATCCCGCAATACGCTGGTGCCGGCGTCGGGCCGGCAGCTCGACCTGATATTCAAAACCCGGACGATCGATGGACTGAGCGACAAGGATCGCAAGAAGGCGGTGTCAACTCTGGCGTGCCTGCTGATGCAGGCGGCAGGTCTGGTCATCGAGGAGCTAAACGATGACTAGCACTGATTTAATGCCGGCAGCATTACTCGCGCGCAAGGCCATCGTTTACGTGCGGCAATCCACGCAGTCACAGGTCATGACCAATCTTGAAAGCCAGCGACGGCAGTATGATCTTGCTGACGTCGCGCGACACCACGGCTTCAGTGACATCGAGACCATCGACGACGACCTCGGGCGCTCTGCCAGCGGGACTGTCGCCCGCCCTGGCTTCGATCGACTCGTTGCGCTGCTGTGTGCCGGCAAGGTTGGTGCCGTCCTATGCTTCGATGCATCACGGCTCGCACGCAACGGACGTGATTGGCATCATCTGCTCGAACTTTGCGGCCTGGTCGAAGCCCGCGTTATTGACCATGACGGCGTCTACAATCCATGCCGCCCCAACGACCGTCTGCTATTAGGCATGAAGGGCAGTATCAGCGAGTTTGAATTGGGCGTGCTGAGAGCCCGCATGCTTGATGCTGCCAGATCGAAGGCGCGCCGTGGCGAATTGCGGCTTTCCGTTCCGTTCGGCTACATTTGGCATCGGGACGCTGGGCTTGGGTTGGACCCCGATCTGCGTCTGCAAGACGTGATCCGATCCATATTCGCCCGCTTCCATGAGCTAGGAAGTGCGCGTCAGGTGCTGCTGTCGATGACAAAAGATCAGGTTCACTTTCCGCGGCCGTCGGATGAAGGGCGCATGACCAACTTCGTATGGAAGCCAGTACGTTATCGCAATGTGATTGGCATCCTCAAAAACCCCTTCTACGCCGGCGTTTACGTCTATGGAAAGAGCGAGAAGCGGACTGCCATCGTCGATGGACGGGCTCGGCGCAGTTACGGGCACGGCAAGCCCGTCGGCACTTGGGAGGTGATGATCCGGGACCATCACGAAGGTTATATCAGTTGGGACGAATACGAGCGCAACCAGCAGCAATTGGCGCTCAATAACTATGGCCGCTCGGGCGGGACTAAATCGGGTCGCGGCGGCAAAGCGCTCTTATCGGGTCTCCTAACCTGCGGACGGTGTGGACGGCGACTGAGTGTTGCTTATACCGGAAATCCACAAAATCCTGTCTACCGCTGCTATAAACAGAACCTGATGATGGGCTTGCCCCGTTGCATGACGTTCGGCGGCTCGAAGGTCGATGCGGCGGTTGCGCGCGAGTTGTTGCGCGCGGTAGAACCATTAGCGATCGAGGCGACTTTTGAAGCAGAGCGGATGCACCGGGAGCGACAGGAAGACCAGCGCCACATTCACGATCTGGAGCTACAACAGGCCCGCTACGAGGCTGGCCTCGCCGAGCGCCGCTATGCGGCATGCGACCCTGACAACCGCCTGATAGCCGCACAGCTTGAGAAGAATTGGGAAACGGCGCTACGCCGTGTCCGTGATCTGGAAGTGCGTAGGCCGACCGAAAGTCCTTCAACCATCGAAGTTGTCCCAGACACTTTCGCAAACCTCGCCGACAATCTGCAGGCAGCCTGGGAGTCGCCGGATGTCACCATGCGCGTGCGCCAGCAACTGCTACGTACATTGATCGCCGACATTGTTGTCGATGTCGATGATGAGGTGCGCGACGTGGTGCTGACCATCCATTGGAAAGGCGGCCAGCATTCGGAGCTCAAGGTTCGCAAACCCCAGACGGGTGAACACGGGTGCGCCACAACGGAAGATGCTTTGGCAGTGATGCGGAGCATGGCAGGACGCTGGTCCGATGAACATATCGCCGCGTCGCTCAATCGAATGGGATTGCCCACCGGGCAAGGAAAAACTTGGACGGCACACCGGGTCGCTTCCGTAAGGCGCGTGCGCGCAATCCACGCGTACAAATCAGCCGATAAAGAGGGCGAATGGCTGACCATGACAGAGGCGGCGGCGACCTTGGGCGTGACGAACCACAAAATACGCCACCTTATCAAGACGAACATGTTGTCTGCCGAGCAGGTGGTTCCCGGCGCGCCGTATCAAATCCGGGCCAGCGACCTGACTTCTGCGACGGTCCAAGCTGCGATAGCGCGAAAGGGCCGCCCGTGTCGCATTGCTGACACGGAGACGCTTCCAATGTTTACAGACACTTAGAGAAGGAGTGCACAATGACTCAGGTCCGGCCGCGTCACGCACGAAGTGGCTGTTCTCGATTGTTGCCGTTTTTACGGATGCATGGATTTCGCCGGACAGCTGATCAAGCACGGCGTTTGCCGTATCTCCATCGGGGAGATTAAGGACCGCGCTTTTCACGGGATCGGATTGCGGCAAGCTGTCGATCCCCGTACCGGTCTCAGTCTGGTTTGGCGTGGTGCCGACCGATCCGATCGACCGGGTCTGTATCGTGACGAGATAGGCGTTGTTAGCATCGTAGTCGTCGGTAAGGCTGATGAATGCGGACAGATCCGTGTCGCCCGTGAGATCGTAGGTTCCATGTAGACCGCCGGTGGTGGTGAGGATCGTATAGCGGGTGCCGAGTACATATGGCGCGTTGACGGTCTTGACCACATTGACAGTGGCGCCATTAACCAGCGTTGCCTGGCCGATGACGGCGATGCGATCCGCACTCGAAGATGTCGGATCGACCTCGACCTGATAGGCCGGCCTGCTGCTTGTAATCTCCGTTGACGAAGATCGTGCCGACCCCATCGCCCGGCGCAATCGTGCCGCCAGACCCTACTATCGTGGCGCCGACGGTGCCGGAGCCTGACAAGATGCTCGATCGTGAACGAGAACGGCCGAGTTTGCGATCGAACCATTCACCAGCAGTGAACCGGCGTTGACGTCGGTCGGCCCGGTATAAGTGCTTGTCCCGGTCAGGGCCAGCGTGCCTGCACCGTCCTTGGTTAAACCACCGGTTCCGTCAAACCGGGGAGCGATGCCGATATCGTAGCCGTTCGTATCGATGACGGCGCCATTCGCACCGATGCTGATCGCTTGCGTGCCGAAATTCTGCAGGAAATCTGTTTCATCCCGCGTTGCGCGCAGGATGCCGCCGTTGAAGTTGAAGATCGCAGTGCCGTCGCCCTTGATCACCGAACCGGTCTCAAGAACACCGCGCCCGCTCGTATCCCCGAGGAGGTTCAGCCTTCCACTCGATCCAGCGTTGACGCCGATCGTGACATCGGTAGCGACGTGCACCTTGCCGCCTTTTTCCACATTCAGCGTGCCGACGCCATCGACTCCCACCTCAATGTCGTTGGTAACCGTCCAGGTCGAGACATCTCCTGTGCTGCTCGAAACCGTGACGATGCCGGTGCTGCCACTGGAATAACCGATATAGCCGGTTGCGGCGGCTCCCCCTCCCCCATCGCTGGTCACCAAGCCGCCATCAAAGATATTGAATCTACCGGTGCCCATGAAACCGACATAGACATTGCCGGTGTTCCAGGTCGAGGCGTGGCCATCGCCATCGTTACCCGATACCGTGACGGTACCGTCGCCGGTGTCTGCACTGCCGGTGGTGCCGCCGATATCCCCTTCTGAGCTGGTCACCATGCCACCGTTCTCGACGCTGAGCGTGCCGGTGCCTTCATTGCAGATATCGATCTGATTGCTATTGTTCCAATAGGAGCCGTAGCCAGAAACGGTGACCGCACCGTTGCCGCCGTTCTGATTACCAACAAGACCAATGCCACTCTCCACCAAGCCACCGCCCAAAATGTCCAGCTCACCTGTCCCGGCATCGCCAACAAAAAGTTGACTGGAGTTGGACCAAGTCGAGCCGCTACCCGAAACGGTGACGTTGCTCGGAGCCACGGTCCTACTGACGGAACCGGTGGTGGCCCCGATGTATCCGTTTTGGTTGGTCACCTCGCTGCTATCCTGGATCGTCAGGTCGGCAGTTCCGTTCTGGCCGACAACGAGATCGCCGGCGTTGATCCAGGTCGAAACACTCCCGTTGCTGCTCGACAGTGTGACGTTACCCACGCTACCGTCATGATTGCCGACAAAGCCGGTTCCATCGGTCAAAGTGCCGCCATCCTTGATGTCTAGCGCTCCCGTCCCGTTTTGACCGATCGTCAAATCAACGCTGCCATCGACGGTCGCTGGATCCGAGGGATTGCTGTCACCGCCAATGGTCACCTGCTGAGCTAAGGCATGTGGCGCGGCCACGATCGCAAGGGCCAGCGCCAGAACCGGGAGGAATGGATGGCGGTAAGCTGCACCGAGAGTGAGGAGTGCGGCTATCGAAGTTTGAGACATCTGGGGACGGCTTTCGCTCTTGTTGCAGCGAGAGGTTCGATGCCCAAACTTGGATGGATTATGGTAAATGATTACTTAAGTTGTGTATGTAATTTTTTATTGCAAAAAGTGTAAATGCCCCAAAAGCCTGGCGGATTTTCCTGAGCAATGAAGTCGACGGCAGGAGCCGCGATAGGCGGGCTCCTGCCGATGATGGATGTTTCAAGCCTTGCGGACTTGGCCGGACACTTCCAGGGGGGAGAGTTCGTTGTTGCTGGTAACATCGCCTTTATTGCCGGCAAGAATGACTGCCGCGAGGCCAAGCAGGCTCGTTCCGCCCATGCAGAGTGCGACCGGCCAGGAGGCGCCCGACCAGGAGACCAGGGCCGTGGCGATGACAGGCGCCAATCCCGCGCCGATGACTGTTGCCGCCTCGCGGCCAAGCGAGATGCCGCTGTAGCGGATATTGGCGGCAAAGAAGCGGGCAAAGTAATCGGGCTGCACGGAGGAGATCGCACCGTTGGCAAGGCCGAAACCGAGCGTCAGGGCCAGCGTAATCAGGCCCGGCGACTTCGATTCCAGAAGCCAGAAGAACGGAAATGCGAGCAGCAACTGGATCGTCAGACCAATTAGCATCACCTTCTTGCTGCCGATGCGGTCCGCAAGCAGGCCGAACAGCACTGATGTCACACATTCAGCAAGAGCGGCGACGATGACGGCGTTGAGGACAATCGTCTTCGGCAAACCGAGCACGCTCGACACATAGGTTAGACTGAAGGCCGCGAAGATGTAGAAGCTGAAATTCTCCGCCGTGCGAATAAGGAAGATCGTCAGAATGCTGCGCCATTCCTTGAGCGCGGCGATCATCGGCTGCTTTTCACGTTCGCCACGGTCCGCCATTTTCTTGAACTCGGGCGATTCCGCGACGCTCAGGCGCATATAGAGACCGATTACGACAAGGACGGCGCTCAGCAGGAAGGGAATGCGCCAGCCCCAGCTCATGAAGGCGTCATCCGGCAGCAGGGTAAAGAGATTGAAGACGAGAGAGGCGATCACCAGCCCGAGCACGATGCCGACCGTGATGAGGCTGCCCCATAGGCCACGTCGTTTGTCGCCGGCATGTTCGACGGTCATCAGCGCCGCGCCGCCCCATTCACCGCCGGTGGCGAAACCTTGGATGACGCGCAGGACCAGAAGCAGGATGGGGGCGAAGATGCCGATCGACGCATAGGTCGGCAATAGGCCGATAAGGCAGGTCGCGCCGCCCATGAATACGAGCGTGATCATCAGCAGTGCCTTGCGGCCGACGCGGTCGCCATAATGGCCGGCGACGATCGCGCCGAGCGGGCGGGCAAGGAAGCCGGTCGCCGAGGTGCCGAATGCCAGCAACGTTCCGATCAGCGGGTCTACCTGCGGGAAAAAAAGCTTGTTGAACACCAGCGCCGCGGCGGTGCCGTAGATGAAGAAATCGTACCACTCGATCGTCGTGCCGACTGTCGCGGCAAACGCGACCTTACTCATGCGGGCAGCCATCAAATCCTCCCTGCCTAAAACTACATTCATTGACCCGTGAAAGCCATCGAGCGGATGTCTCCATAGTTTTCCGGCCGCACACGCTCCCATTTTCCCGAAACATCGCTTGGGGATATTTCGTATAGCGAAAAAGTTTTCGTATTGCGAATGTTGCGGCAATGACCCGGGTTTGTCAACCGGCTCCGAAATCCCATTGCACAAGTCCGGTACAGCCGGCGGGCTGCCCGGTATTTCAGCCATGAGGGGTAAGAGCGCCGACAGGCAAACTCGTCAAAGGTAAGCGCGCAATGGCCAGCTTCGCCGTCAGTAACCGAGCACGGAATGAACAAGCGCCGGATTGTGCCGCAACGTCTCCGAGATCTGGCGCGAGGTCACCTGCAGCAGCGGCAGCCGGCTTGCAAGCATTTCTTCACGCGAAATCCGCGAAGGGGATGTCGAGCAATTGACGGCCGCAACGACGGCGCCGCTATCGGCAAACACCGGAACGGAAACCGAAACGACCCCGTAGTCGAGTTCGTCCTGGATGCTGGCGACGCCGTTGGCGCGAATCTCGGCCAAGATCGCGCGAAGCTCTGTCGGGTCGGTCTCCGTCTTCTCGGTCAGCTTGCGGAGGTCGGTTTCGGCGAAATACCGATCCAGCCGGTCAGGCGGCAGATAGGCCAGCAGAACGCGGCCGAGCGAGGTCGCATAGGCAGGATAGCGCGTGCCGAGACCCGCGGTCAGGCGTACGGAACGCTTCGAGGTGACGGAGGCGATGTAGAGCGCTTCGCCGTTATCGAGGACCGCGACTGAGGAACTGTCGCCCGTCTGGTCGACCACATCCTGCAGATATTGGTTTGCAACCTCCTGCATGTTCATCGACGAAAGGAAAGAGGCACTGAGTTTCAGAACCCGGGGCGTCAAGACGAAGCGCCTGCCGTGGCTCCTCACGTAGCCGAGGGCCTGAAGCGTCAGCAGCGACCGCCGCGCCGTTGCTGGCGCGACATTGGCAAGCGCCGAGACTTCGCTCAGCGTCAGCTCCGGTTTCTCCCTGCTGAAGACCAGAAGAATATCTATCCCGCGGGCAAGCGCCGTCACGAAATCGGGACTTTCGGGGGACAGTTCCAATGTAATCTCCGTGATCTCCGCTCAGTGAATTAATTTTCGCAACGCGGAATGTCAAGGATCGCCAGAATGCTTCCTTCAGCGAAGTCTTTGGCGATACTCACACAATCGTACAGAGGGGTGGATGTGTCGCCGGAAGGGTGGGAGCGTAAGCTCACTCCTCCTCTCAACTTCCGCCGTTTTCGATACGCGTCCTCCCTTGACAGCTTTCAAGCGCTTGTTCGATAATTCGCATATCGAATAAAATTTCGCTATACGAAAATTGGACATACCGATGACCAGTCGTCAGCCTTCCTCCGCCATCGCCCATGTCGAGCCCGACCGTATCACCGTTCGCGGATACGATCTCTGCGCAGATATCATCGGGCAGATTTCCTTCACAGACTACGCCTTTCTGCTGATTGCCGGCGAAAAGCCTAACGGCGATCAGTCGGCGATATTGAACGCCTGTCTTGTGGCGCTCGCCGAGCACGGCCTCGTGCCGTCGGTGCAGGCGGCGCGCATGACCTTTGCGGCAGCCCCCGAAGCCCTGCACGGGGCGGTATCGGCCGGCCTCCTCGGCTGCGGTTCCGTTATTCTGGGCAGCTCGGAAGTCGCCGGCCGGATGCTGGCCGATATCGTGGCCCGGGTGGAGCAGACAGCAGGCGACCTGCGTACCATCGTGCGCGAGCATGTCGCCGAACTCAAGGCGACCAAGTCGCCGCTCCCGGGTTTCGGCCATCCGGTTCACCGGCAAGAAGATCCGCGCTCCACACGCTTGCTCGCCTATGCGCACGAGCGGGGCACATTCGGACGCCATTGCGAGGCGCTCATGGCCGTGGTCGAGGCCGTGCCCGATGTCTATGGCCGTCATCTGCCTCTTAACGTCTCCGGCGCCATTCCCGCCGTGCTGCTCGATGTCGGCTTTCCGATGAGGGCACTCAAAGGCATTCCGTTGATCGGTCGGACAGCAAGCCTTCTCGCCCATCTGCTGGAAGAAATGGATCGTCCCATCGGTTTCGCCCTCTCCAGCATCGGCGAGGAACATGTGGCCTATGACGGCCCCACATCAAAAACAGAAGACAAGGAATAAATTCAATGGCGAACGAAAAGCCTCTCCGTTCAATTCGCGTGCTTGAATGCGGCGGGTTCATCACCGGTCCCTATGCGTCGATGCTGCTTGCCGACATGGGGGCCGACGTCATCAAGGTCGAGCGGCCGGATGGCGGCGATCCGTTCCGCAGCTTTCGCGGCGGTCTCTATAGTCCGCATTTCCAGGCTTACAACAGGAACAAGCGGAGTATCACCCTCGACACGCGGCAGGCGGACGATCTTGCCGTTTTCGATGAGCTGCTTTCGACTTCTGATGTTTTCATTCAGAATTCAAGGCCGGGCATTGCAAAGAAGCTGGGTCTCGATGCGGAGCGGCTGATGAAGATCAATCCGAAGCTGGTCTATTGCTCGATCAGCGGTTTCGGAAGCGGCGGCCCCTATGTCGACCGGCCAACCTATGACACAGTCGCCCAGTCGATGAGCGGTTTCCTGAATATGCTCGTCGATCCCGCAGCTCCCAAGGTCATGGGGCCCGCCATTGCTGACGCGGTGACCGGACTTTACGCCTCCAATGGTATCATGGCGGCGCTCATCGAACGTGGGATTACGGGCAAGGGGCGCCTGATCGAAGTCTCGATGTTGGAAGCGATGACGCATTTTTCCATCGAGCCCTATTCGAATTACTTCAATTCCGGCGTCACGCCGGGACCCTATGGCCGTGCCGCGGTATCGCAGTCCTATGTGCTTGCCTGCGCGGACGACAAGCTGGTGGCGTTGCATCTGTCTTCGCCGGAAAAATTCTGGACGGGACTCGTCACTGCTACCCAACATCCTCAACTCGCCGCCGATCCGCGTTTTGCCACCCGCATGAATCGCGTCGACAATCACGAGGCGCTGCGCCTTGAACTGGCCATGCTGTTCCGCACCAAGACCCGGCAGCAATGGCTCGACGCTCTCGTCGCCAACGATGTTCCCTGCGCACCGGTCTACGATCTGGATGAAGCGCTTGAGGATCCGCAGGCAAAGTACATGAAACTCGAAATCCGAGCGATGCATCCGACCGAAGGGGAAGTGCGCACGATTCGTCCGGCTATCACGGTCAACGGCAATGTTCCCGTGGAATTCCTTCCGCCCCCGACTCTCGGGGAACACTCCGAGGAAATTCGCCAGGAGCTTCGGCGGAATTCCGCGGCCTGACAAACTCGCCAATGCAGCGCCGGCGCTCCGAGCGTCCGGCGCTGGATGCGCTTTCAAACCAATTCCGATAGAGCCGACCCTTGCGCGGCAATCCCGGCCCAACCGCCCAACAGAAGTTCCCAATATTCCCCGGACAATGCAGAAGCTCTAATGGCCAATGTGTTCGGAGCGAGGTTCCATGCTGAATGCTATTGGAATTGCTCTTGATGGGATTCGAACCGACGTCCGGGCGAGACACTTCGCCGGTATGTAGCGAAGCTCATCTCGCCGTGAAAGACGCTTGCGAGCGTCAGTCCGAATTCAATGATCGTGACTTAGACGAAATCTAATGTGGTCCGCCCAAACGGCCGTGAGCTTGCTCTTAACGCCTCCCGACAGGAGATCCCATCCAGGCGATTCAAGCTTGCCTCATCCGCATTCAGATCGACAGCGTTCGACGCGATCACGTCACTGATGGGATCGGTCTCCCTTGCCCATCAAACAAGTGATAGCTTTTCCCTTTGGGAGAAAAGTTGACTTTTTCGCCGGTCGAATAAGACGATCTTCCGTCCTCACGAATAATGATCGGCTTCGCCATACCCATGTCCACATAGATGTAGGAGTCGGCGCCCAGGTTTTCGTAGTGGACGACGCTGCCAAACCAAGCGCCGCCGCTGCTTTCGATCTGCAGATGTTCCGGACGGACGCCAACCGTCTCGGCCTGATAGGCAGCCGCGTTTTTGCCGGTAATGAAATTCATCTCCGGCGAGCCGATGAACTGAGCCACGAAGAGCGTTCGCGGATTTTCATAAAGCTCCATCGGCGTTCCCACCTGCTCGACGACGCCGTTGCGAAGGACGACGATACGGTCCGCCATTGTCATCGCCTCGACCTGGTCGTGCGTCACATAGATCATCGCCGTATCGGACAATGTCTTGTTCAGCTGGGCAATCTCCATTCGCATCTGCACGCGAAGGGCGGCGTCCAGATTGGACAGCGGCTCGTCGAAGAGAAAGACCTTGGGATTGCGGACGATCGCCCGTCCGATGGCAACACGTTGCCGTTGCCCACCCGACAGAGCTTTCGGAAGACGCTGAAGATAGGGCGTCAGTTGCAGCTTTTCCGCCGCCGCTTGCACCATGTCGCGAACCTTGTCCTTCGGCATCTTCTGCAGCCTGAGCGAATAGGCCATGTTGTCGAAGACGGTCATATGCGGATAGAGCGCGTAGGACTGAAACACCATGGCGATGCCGCGCTGCGAGGGGCCGACATCGGTCACGTCTTGACCACCGATTTCCAACGTGCCCTCGGAGATCAGCTCGAGCCCGGATATGCACCGCAACAACGTGGATTTGCCGCAGCCCGAAGGCCCGACAAAGGCCACGAACTCCCCGGATTTGATTTCGAGATTGATGTCCTTCAAGACATCGATGGCACCGAAGCGCTTGTAAAGTTTGCTGATTTTAACATCCGCCATGCGGCACTCCATTTTCCAAAGTCAGATGGAAACCTTTTCCTCGGGCAGCTATTTGCCGACACCCTGGCTGAGGCCTCTGATGAACTGTCGCGAGAAGATCACGTAAAGGACGATCAACGGCACCGCCCCAAGCGTTAACGCAGCAAGCAAGGCCGGATAGTCGCTGAGGAACTGCCCGACGAACTGCTGGACGCCGAGCGTTACCGTTTGGTTGGACTTGCTGGGGGCCAGGATCAGCGGAAACCAAAGATCATTCCAGACCGGCAACATCGTCAGGGTGGCAACCGCCGCAAGCCCAGGCTTCACGATTGGCAAAGCGATCAGGAAGGTGCGGATTTCTCCGGCGCCATCAATCCGGGCCGCCTCCTTGAGCTCGGTCGGAACGGTCCGAAAATAGGCAACCATTAGCGTCACTGCGATCGGAATACTCATCGCCGTATAAACGAGGATCAACGCCGTCAGGGTATCGACGAGGTTCCAGGAGATCATAATTTCCAGGATCGGAACGGTGCCCAATCGGATCGGCAGCATGATCCCGACCACGAACAGTCCAATCAGTGGCGCGGTCATCCGCAGACGGTACTCAACGAGAGCGAAGGCGGCCAATGCCGAGGTTGCGACGGTCAGCATAATCGTCGCAACGGTAACGATCAGGCTGTTCTTGTAGTTCATCAGGAAATTTCCGCGCGTGAAAACGCGCAAATATCCATCGACACTGAAGGTCTTCGCGGTCGGCAGATCAAAGGGGCCCCCGAAGATCGCGGGCGTCGTTTTGAACGAATTCAAGATCACGATCAAGATCGGCCCGAGCGCCAGCAGGACGAACAAGATCAGCAGCCCGTGCACCACGATCAGTTCGGCTCTCCCATTGCGGGTCTCGGTTTTGCGATGGTTTGGCGTATCCATGGCCGGCTCCTAAATCTGGTGCTGTTTCAGGCGGCGCTGAACCAGCCAGAAATAGATGGCGGTTACCACCAGCATCATCGTGAAGATCACGGTTGCAACGGTTGCTCCGAGATCCAGATTGGCGACCTGGCCGCTTGAGCCGAAGAACGTCCTGTAGAAAAACGTGCCGAGAATATCGGTGCTGTAATTCGGTCCGGGTGCGGCCCCGTTCAATGCGAATACCAGGTCGAAACCGTTGAAGGTCCAGATGTAGGTGAGGATGACGATCAGGCCGAACTGCGGAGCGATGAGCGGAAACTTGATGCCCCAGAATATCTTCCAATTGCTGGCACCGTCCAAGCGCGCCGCCTCGACGATATCGTCCGGTACAGCAAGAAGTGCGCTATAGAGGAAGATCATCGGAATGCCGACATATTGCCAGACCGACATCAGCGAGATCGTCGGAAGGGCCGTGCTCGCGGTTCCAAGCAGTGGAAAGCTGACCAATCCCCACAGCGGATTGATGATAAGCCGCCAGATGAATCCCACGATGACCACCGACAGCGTGGCCGGAACAAACAGGAGTGTACGGTAAACTCCCTCCGAGCGCTTGAGGACGCCCGATGTCAGAAGCGCGGCCAACAGGAGGCCGATCGGAACTTCGACGACGAGGTGAATTGCAAAATATTCGATGTTGTTCAGAAGCGCGTTCCAGAAGCGCGCACTCGTGACAGGGTGGGTGAACAGATAGAAATAGTTGGCCAGGCCGACGAAGGTCGGGCGGGTCGGGTTGTCGGTATCGAAGAAACTCATGACGATAGACGCCGCCAGGGGCAAAACGGCAAAGGCGAGATAGATCGCCAGCGCTGGCAAGACGAACAGAAATAAGCTCCAGCGGGCTGTCGCAGGACGATTCACTCGGCAAGCTCCGTATTCTCGAATGCGGGATATCCATGCAGCACGTACTTCCACGCACCGATTGCTTGGCGCGTGAAAGCTGTTTGAGCCGGCTTACTTCTTTTGAGGAGCATACCATGAGGCGAGGCCAGCCTGCAGTTCGGCCGTCGCCTTTTCCGGCGTGACATCATCGCCGATCATCATCGTCTGAAGGACGCGCCAGATCTCATCGTCGAGCGGAGGATTGCCTGCGCTCAGACGATCAAGCGCGAGACGCGGCGTCAACTGCGCGCCTTTCTTCAGGTCGGCGAATTTTTGCGCCAGCTCGTTCTTGTAGGTCACGGGCTGGTTGCTCATCGCAAAGAAGCCTGGAGCCTCGTTGACGTAGATCTCCTGGAATTCCGGGCTGGCAAGCCAGGTCAGAAACACCTTCGCGGCATCTTTGTGCTTGCTGGCCTTGTTGATGCCGATCGCCATATCCGGCATTTCCTGCAGGTAGCGCTTGTCGCCGTCCTTGGAGGCCGGCGGACCGAAGACCCCGACATTGAGGCCGGTCGCCGTCACCTGGTTGATATCCCACGAGCCATCGGGAAGGATCGCCGCTTTGCCGAGGGTAAACAACTGCGTCATATCGGCATATTGAAGGCTGGCCTGGCCCGCCGGAAGGAAGGGTTTCCATGCCGCAAAGGCGGCAAACGCCTGAACGAATTCCGGATCCGTCAGCTTCTTGGTTCCATCGATCAGGCCGAGCCGCCCGTCTTCGCCATGCCAGTAGGCCGGGCCGATATTGTAAAGGCCGTTATAGGCCAGCTGCCAGGATTCGGCAGATCCATAGGCCAGCGGCGTGTATTTGCCGTTATCCTTGATCTTCTGCAAAACCTTGATGAACTCGTCCTGCGTCTTGGGAACTTCCAGGCCAAGCTCCTTGAAGATGTCGACGTTATAGTAGAAGCCGGCGAGGACGGCTGCGACCGGCAAGCAGAACGGCGCACCCTTTGCATCCGTCCAGGCCGCCTGCGACGTCGCCGCGAAATTCTTCATGCCGTCGAAATCGGCGAGCGGCTCGAAATATCCTCTGCCGATCCACTCGCGATTCACATCGAACGGACGGCAGGTCAGCAGGTCAGGCCCAGCGCCCGCCTCGATCTGCGACTGAATGGCGGCGTTGTATTCGTTTGTATTGATAGGGGCGAACTCGACCTTGATATTCGGATGCTTCGCCTCAAAAGCGGGCAGCACCTTGTCCTGCCAAACGGCAATGTCTTCGGTGCGCCAGCTTCCCAACTTGAGCGTAACGGCGTCGTCAGCAAAGGCGCTGCCTGCGACCAACGCAAGACCGAGGCCCAGCGACGTCAAAGCGCTGCTGATCAATGCATGCCTATAACGCATTTGATATTCTCCCATTTTTAAAAGGCTCTGAAACTGCTCCCGCTCAGGCCCTTCGGCGGACCCGAGTTAACAAGTTGGAAAATACCTCTCAATACAAGATGTAGCAAGTTTTATTTTTTCTTCCCATTTTTGTCTTATGTGGTATTGCTTGAAACGCTTATTCGGCAATTTCGACTCGTGGAGGACAGCATGATCGGTGTAGGACTATTGGGCTCCGGCTTTATCGGTGATTGCTACGCTGACGCGCTCTTGGACGTGCGGAACGCGAAGCTGGCCGCATGCTATTCGCGAGACGCGCAACGAGCGTCTGCATTTTCTGCCAAGTGGGGGCCGGACGTCCGCGCTTATACGGACATGGACGCATTGTGCGCCGACCCGACGGTGAATGTCGTCGTCATCGCCGTGCCGAACGAGGTTCATCTTGAGGCCGTCCGGATCGTCGCCCGCCACGGCAAGGCCGTCATCTGCACCAAGCCCCTCGCACGAACCGAGCCGGAGGCGGCCGAGATGCTGAAGGCGGTGTTGGATGCCGGCATCTGGCACGGCTACGCCGAGAGTTCCGTCTTTTCCCCAAACATCGCCAAGGCCTACCAGATGGTCCAGGCGGGCGGCATCGGCAAACTGCTGACGATGCGGGCTCGGGAAGCCCATTCGGGACCGCACGCGCCTCATTTCTGGAACGCGGAAACAGCAGGCGGCGGCGCCTTGCTTGACATGGGTTGCCATACCGTAGAATCCGCTCGTCACTTTTTCGGCAAGGACAACCCGGTTGTCGAAGTGATGGCCTGGGGAAGCACGATGGTTCATGGGGACAAGACGACAGGTGAAGATGCGTCGATTGCATTGCTCAAATTTGCAGGCGGCGAACTCGCAACGATCGAATCGTCCTGGATCGAAAAGGGCGGCATGCAGCTTCGCCATGAGCTCGTGGGCTCCGGGGGACGAATCGTGACGGACACGTCGGTCGGACCGGTGTGGGGTTTTGTCGAGAAGCCGGTCGGTTATACGGTCGAAAAAGCCGATGCGGAGACCGGCTGGGTCTATCCTGTTCCTGAAGAGACCCGCGCCTATGGCTTTTCGCAGCAGATGCGTCACTTCATCGACTGCTACGCAAAAGGCGAGGCACCGGCCGAGACCTTTGAGGATGGGGTGATCGTCAATCGAATTATCGATGCTTGCTATCGCTCGATGAAGACGAAAATGTGGGAAAAGGTGGCGGTGAGTTGATGTCCAAACTGGATGCGCGGGTCGCTCCGCTTCAATCGGATTCGCCTGAGCCGTTATGGCAGCAAGCCTCAAGGGCCATTACGCGCGAGATCGCCGTCCTGAAACTCGGTGCCGGCGGCCGCCTGCCGCCGGAACGCGAATTGCTCGAAAAACTGGCCATCAGCCGCGTGACCCTGCGCAGAGCCTTGCAGAGCCTCGTCAACAGCGGCGTTCTGGTGTCGTCGCACGGACGGGGATGGTATGTTGCGACCGAAGCCCATCAGGAGTTTCCGCAAACGCTGGAGTCGTTCAGCGAAACGGCTGCCCGTCTCGGCCTTGCTCCGTCGTCGGATGTCCTGAGCGCACGCCAGGCCGCCGCAACCCTTGATCAGGCGGAGATTCTTTCGATCGCTCCGGGCTCGATGATTTTCCATTTGGACAGGGTTCGAAGGCTCGACGGCGTGCCGGTCGCCGTCGACACGTCCTACTTCCCGCTGATGCGCGGCCTTGATCTTGCCGGCGTCGATTTCGCCAATGCTTCCCTGTTCCGTCTGTTGACGGATGCGGGTGTCGACCTGGCGCGGGCAGATTCGACGATAGAAGCTCAAGGAGCCGATTTCGAACTCGCGAAGCATCTCGAGATAGAGGTCGGAATGCCGATTCTGGCGATGAAGCAGTTGATCGAGGACAGCTCCGGCCGGCCCGTGCTCTGCTCGACGATCCGCTACGCCGGCGACCGTTACCGTCTGAGGACGTCTTTCTCCCGTACTGGAAAAACCGTCTAGAGGTCGATGCGCAATCTCAGCTCAGGGCCTTAACCTCACCCAACAAAACGAACGATCGAAATGGCGAGACGTGCTGATGCCGCTCCAGGCCGATCGACGATGCAACCAAGGAGACACCAATTGGTAAAAGGCTACATTTCGCTCGCCGAGGCTCGAACGGCCCAGGCCAACGCCTTGGACAGCGCAATACCTGCAATTGCCGCCGAAGTGCAGGCGGCCCAGCGCGCGAACGTGCTTGGGGGACCAGGACCGATCTTTCTTGGCATAGGCGCCAGTTTTGCCGCCTCGGCTGCGGCGGTCTGGGAACTGCGCTCGCGTCAGATCCATTCCCTGCGGCTGAATGCCGGAGAGTATCCCCTTCCCTTTCCCCGGAGCGCGCATCCGATCATCGGCGTTTCGCAGAGCGGCAAGAGCTCGGAAACACTTGCCGTCCTGAAGAGCGTTGATCAGACGTATCGTCTCTCCGTCGTCAATGCCAAGGGCTCGCCCATCGCCGATCTGTCCCGCCAGAACATTTCGCTTGGCGGTATTGCGGACAGCTATGCATCGACCATCGGCTACACGGCGACGATCGCCGCCCTCGGCATGATCGCAGAGAGCTGGGATGGCGGAACGATTGAGCCATCCTGGTCATCCGTCGCGGATGCCGTTCGCGCGCTGGAGAGCAGGCTTGCCGCGCAAAAAGAAGAACTCGTCGGTCGCCTTCGACATGCTCAATACGTCGATTGCGCCGCTATCGCCTCGTCCGTGGGCTCGGCCGAAGTCGGCTCGCTGCTTCTTCGCGAAATTGCCCGAATTCCGGCGACGGGCATGTCCACCAGACAGTATCTTCACGGCGCGATGGAATCTGCGGGCCTCGGCACGCACATCATCTTCGGCGACGAGCGCGAAGTACAGTTGGCGACCACGCTTGCACGCGCCGGACATCAGACAATCCTGATCAGCCCATTGAGTGTCACGCCCGAAGACCATCTGAGCCATATCAGCCTGCCGGTGTTGCCGGCAACGCAGCGGCCTCTCCTGGAGGCGATCGTCATGCAGACCATCGCCGTCGAGACCGCTGTTGCGCGCGGGTTGGATCCGGACGCATTCGTGTTTGAAAACCACGATACAAAAGTTGCCTGAGAGGACGTCAACATGAGTGAGTGCCTCATTGCTCTGGATGTGGGCGGTACGAAAACGCATATCGTGGTTGAAACGATTGATGGCGTCAGACTGGTCGATATCGTTGTTTCGAGCAACGGATGGGACGCCGAGCCTCCACGAGACGGAGCGGCTTGGATTGCGGAGCGATTGCGCGCCCACGTTCCCGCCGATTTGAAAATCGGCGCGACCGCATTTGGGGCTCAGGGCGTCAACAGCGCCGATATTGCCACGCAGCTCGAAGCGGAATTGCGCGCTCATGGCTACCAGGCAAAAGCGGTTAACGACGCCGCCTTGATCGTGCCGGCCGCCGGCTTTTCACAAGGGTTCGGTATTATCGCCGGGACCGGAGCAATCGGGGTCGGCGCAGACAGCAACGGCAAGCCGCTGTCATCGGGCGGCTGGGGCTCGGTCATCGGCGATGAGGGGGGAGCCGCCGCTCTTGTGCGAGAGGCAGCCCGCGCTGCATTGCGGGCCGCAGACGAAGGTCGCCCCGCCGACGGGCTGCTCGGCGCACTGATTGCGGATTTCGGCGTTGAAGATGCGGAACGCCTGACCCGCCGGGTCAATGACGACCCTACCGCCGAAAACTGGGCACCGCATTGCCCCAGCGTCTTTGCTGCCGCCGATGCGGGTTCAGACCTGGCCGCCGGAGTGATCGAGGACGGCGCCCGGCATCTTGCCGCGCTGGTCGCGCAACTGATTGCCCGCGGCGCGGTCGGAACGGATATCGTTGTCGCCGGCAGCGTAATCGTCAACCAGACGAGATTGCTGGAGGGCTTCAAACGATCGGTCGGTGAAACGAACCCATCTCTCGTCGTGCATGTTCTCGATGTTTCGCCGGTCGAGGGCGCTGTGTTTCTGGCCAGAAAAATGCTGATGAACAGGATCGCCTAGGGCTTTTTTGACAAAACGGCCGCGACCAGTGATCTGATCGCGGCCGTTTTCTTTTGGTTGACCTTTGCCGATCAGGCACCCTTCCAGACGAGCTTGGCGTTTGTCAGCTCTCTTGCTCCGAGATCTCCGAGCTCGCGACCAAACCCTGAGCCCTTGACGCCACCAAAAGGAGCGCGTGGGTCCGATCGCACGAAATCATTGATGAAAACGGCGCCCGCCTCTATGCGGCCTGCCACCCTCTCCGCCCGCTCGGCGTTGCCGCTCCATACGGCGGCACCGAGGCCATATTCCGTATCGTTTGCGAGCGCGATTGCTTCATCTTCATCCCTGAAGGTGAAGAGCATCGCCACGGGCCCGAAGAATTCCTCTCGAGCGACATCGGCATCGTGCGGCAGGTGCGATAGAACCGTCGCTTCATAAAAGTTGCCCGGACCTTCGATCGACTTCCCGCCGGTCAGGATCCGCGCACCTGCCCTAACGGCGTCGTCAACCTGCCGCTGGACGTTGTCGCGAATATCCCTTCGGGCAAGTGGCCCAAGCTTGGTCTCCGGGCTCATGGGATCGCCAACCGGTATTTTCTTGGCGGCTTCCACGAATGCCGCAGTAAAGCGTTCTGCGATCGATTCCTCCACCAGAAGCCGCTTGGCGGCAATGCAGCTCTGCGCATTGTTCGAATAGCGCGATACGACGGCCATCTGGACCGCCTTGTCGAAATCGGCATCGCTGAACACGATGAACGGATCGGACCCACCGAGTTCCAACACGACTTTCTTGCCAAGCGACCCTGCCTGCTGCGCCACCGATCGGCCGGCTTGCGTACTTCCGGTTACGGTGACGGCGGCGATGCGCGGATCGCTAATGATGGCGGGGGCACGCTTGCGGTCGATCACCAGATTTGTGTACAGGCCCACCGGACCACCGGCATCAAGGACGAGCGTCTCGATGGCCGCTGCCGATCCCTGCACGCTTTCGGCGTGCTTGACGACAACGGTGTTGCCGACGAGAGCGGCGGGAATGAAGAAGCGCAGCACCTGCCAGAACGGCAGGTTCCAAGGCATGACACCAAAGATCGGTCCGAGCGATTGATAGACGATCTTGGCTGGCGTTCCTGGAATGGCCTCGTCAGCGACATAGGCCGCCCCGTCGCCTGCAAAATGACGAGCGCCAAAGGCCGATTTCTTAACCTCGCCCTGTGCTTCCGCAAACGGCTTGCCCATTTCAGAAACAATGAGTGCGGCATATTCGTCGACTCTTTGTTCAAGAAGATCCGCAAGCCGAATGAGGAACGCCTTGCGCTCCTGCAGCGGCGTCTGCGACCAGCTTTTCCATGTGTCGAATGATTGCTGTAACAGGCGCTCCACATCGGCATCGCTCTGTTCTTCGTAGGTGCCAATCAGTTCGCCGTTTGTGGGATTAAATGATTGAAAGCTCATTGCTACCTCCTCCAGATAGAGATGTAAAAGTCAGCATACTGTCCGAAACCGTTCGATGCATGTGGAAAGCACCTCTTCGCCCGGCTTCTTCCACCAGTTCTGGGCCGAGAAGATCTCGACCTCCTGCGTTCCGTGATATCCGGCTTTCTCGATCGCGGCACGGATGCCTTTGAGATCGATGACGCCGTCACCCATCATGCCGCGATCGAGCAGCAGATCCGTGGTCGGTACCAGCCAGTCGCAGATATGGTGAGCGAAGATGCGCCTGGCGGCACCGGCGCGCGCAATCTGTTCATAAAGCTTCGGATCCCACCAGACATGGTAGACGTCGATCGCGACGCCGATCCCGTCGCCCAGCAGATCGCAGATGTCGAGCGCTTGCTCGAGCGTGTTCACGCAGGCCCGGTCGGCGGCATACATCGGATGCAGCGGCTCGATCGCCAGCGGAATACCTGCGGCCCGCGCATGCGGCAGGATGGCAGCGATGCCGTCTGCGACCATGTCGCGCGCGCTGGAAATGTCGCGCGAGCCGGGCGCAAGGCCGCCGACGACGAGCACGAGGCAATCGGCATTCAACGCTGCGGCCTCGTCGATGGCGCGTTTGTTGTCATCGATGGCTGCGGTCTGGCCTGTGGCATCGGCGGCCGGGAACATGCCGCCGCGGCAAAGACCGGTAACCCTCAGCCTGTTGTCGGCAACGATGCGGGCTGCCTCGGCGAGCCCGATCGCATGAACCTGATCGCGCCACGGAGAAATCGCGGTGATGCCCTGCGTCAGACAAGCCTCGACCGCTTGTCGCATATTGTATTGCTCGCGCACGGTGGCAAGATTGATGGATAGACCGTCCACTGCCCCTGCTGCTGCCCCTATTGGTGCCATTGTTCGCTGCTCCCGCCTTAAAGCCCTGCCGTCGCGAGCACCATCGCCATGCGATGCGCCGCCAGATCGGGATCGCGTAGCACGCGTGCCTGATCGGCCAATCGAAACAGCTCAGACAGGTGGACGATTGAGCGCGTGCTCTGCTGGCCGCCGAGCATGTGGAAATGGCTCTGGAAGCCGTTGAGATAGGCGAGGAACACCACGCCGGTCTTGTAGAAACGGGTCGGTGCCTTGAAGATATGCCTTGAGAGCGGAACGGTCGGCGCCAGGGCCGCATGAAACGAATCCATGTCGCCCTTGGCCAGTTTCTGCAATGCAACGCTGGCCGCCGGAGCGATCGCATCGAAAATGCCGAGAAGAGCGTGCGAATAGCCCTGCTCGTCGCCGGCGATCAGTTCGGCATAGTTGAAATCGTCGCCGGTATACATCTTCACGCGCGGATCGAGACGTCGGCGCATCAGGATCTCCTTTTCCGCCGACAGCAGCGATATCTTCACGCCATCGACCTTGGCGGCATTGGCGTTGATGATGCCGACCGCCGTATCCATCGCCCTAAGATCGTCCTTGGAGCCCCAGTAGCCGCTGAGCGCCGGATCGAACATGTCGCCGAGCCAATGAATGATGACGGGCTCGCGCACCTGGGAGAGTATCCGGTCATAGACGCGGACATAGTCATCCGGTCCCTTGGCGGCAGCCGCCAGGGCGCGGCTTGCCATCAGGATGATACGGCCGCCCTGCCCTTCGACGAAAGCCACCTGCTCCTCATAGGCCCGGATGACGTCATCCACGCTAACGTCAGGACCGGATGCAAGGTGATCCGTACCCGCACCATAGGCAATCAAAGCGTCGGAACGGCCGCGTGCCGCTGACTGGGCATGGGTGATCAGCTCCTTTGCGCCGGCCCAATCGAGCCCCATCCCGCGTTGCGCCGTGTCCATGGCCTCGGCGACGCCGAGACCGAGATCCCAGAGATATTCGCGAAACGCGATCGTGCGCTCCCAGTCGATGTTGCGATCAAGCCAGGGATCGTTGTCGGCCAGCGGGTCGACGACGACGTGTGCCGCGGCGAAGGCAACACGGTTGAAG
>NZ_QOVX01000031.1:0-34086 GCF_008365395.1 Neorhizobium sp. P12A
TCGCATGGAGCCGGATCGGGGCCTGACCAATGTTCGCAAGCTCAATCTGCCCCATTGGAAACGCTGGCTCGGTGTCGAGCATCGATGCCTGGTCCCCGTCACAAGTTTCGCTGAACCCGATCCCGCCAGCCAAGAGCCTGGCGGCCGAGTTCCAAACGCATGGTTTGCGCGAGACGAAAGCAAGCAAGTAATGTTCTTCGCCGGAATCCACGTCCCTCAGTGGCAGAGCGTCCGAAGGTCAAAGACGGGCTGACCACAGACGATCTCTACGGGTTCCTGACCACCGACCCCAATGAGGTCGTCCAGCCCATCCACGAGAAGGCAATGCCTGTCTTGCTATTGACCAAGGAAGACACGGATATCTGGCTGAACGCGCCGTGGGAGGAAGCACAGCATCTTGCTCGCCCGGCACCGAATAAGGCGATCATGGTCGCCTCCTGCGAAGCGTATGGATTAAGCGTCGTCACGACTGCGGGCGAACCCACGGAGCCGAGTTTCCTGTGAGGGCGACGACATCGGCTCGTTTGGAGATGGAATTCCGGTGACGCTCATCACCGACCTTATCGCCGAGCTATACCGCGCCGCCAATGAAATCGATCGGTTGACAACCGTCGAGAAGCGCCGCCTGCTGGAGACGGCAGGTCACACGATGCGAGATATGGATCAGGAGCTTGGAAACGTTGGCGATCATCGGTCCGAAAGAAACGCCGGCGAGCTGCTGAAACCCGCAGACACGATGGCAGATGGCGTGCCCGACATACTGGATGTGCACCGGATGCTGGTGCGGACGCCACTTGACGAATGAAAATTCTTGCCGGCTTCATAGACGTGCCGCCGCCACGCGACATAAAGAACTCGGGGGAGCACTTAGCCTGTTTGCAGATCTGGCTCAGCTCTGAGAACCTGAGGGAATGGGCATAGCGACCAGACTCATCCCCTCAACTCCGCCGACGCTACCTATCTATTGTATTGTGAGATTCAGAAAGAAGACAATGTTTGTCGATCAGAATTCGGAACTGATTGCACGGGAACTCGGTATCACGGTCGAGGAGCTCGTACAGTTGCATTACGAAGAAGGCTCGGAGGAAGACCACGGTGTGATCCACACCTACTACATGCGATTTTCGGACGAAAACCCTTGGCGGATCATGGTGAAGATCAAAGGCCTCCAAGGTAGCACGCTCAGATTGAATCCGAGCATATTCGAGGGCCCAAACAAAGAAGAATATCCGCAAGATCAACCTTATAAGGATGTGCCCCGAGATTAGCCGCCGTACCCCATCGCTGATAGAGTTGTCACTCAAGCCTCTTCTAGCAGCCGGTATATCAAGCTACGCCAGGCCGAACTATGGGCGTGCAAAAGGCTTCTTGCCGGTTTGCTTGTCTTGAATGTCGTCAAACTTCGACGATAGCACGAAAACTTGCGTCAAGAGTTTCCCGACGTTCTCAATCACCGTGTCGAGCTTTCCACCAAATGGCTCGACCACCCGATCGATGCGATCGTTCGTCGCCTAGATCGCCTTCTGGTTCTCTGCGAAGCCCTCGATCACCCGGTTTGTCTGGGCCCTCAAATATGCGTATTTCAAAATGCTCATCGTGCGCCGGTTGCATCCGACGATTGTTCATCGTGTTTTCGATAGGCGGTCTTGATTTGCCGGGGGGCGCGGAACTTTCCTGCCCGCGGGAGATTTGACTATCGCTCACATCCCCATGTGAGCGGAGCCAGGCGATCCAGATGGAAACCTGGCTCACCGTCCCTTCATTCCCCACTGCGGCGGGATCTCTTCTGGAACCAATACGTCGGGAATTCCCCTAATCGCTCACTCCATTGGGTGAGATGAGCCGGGTCCCGCCGCGAGCCCACACCACGAGTGCCTGATTCGCCCAGATCCCGCGAAATTCATCCAGGATATGGAGCTTCATCCGTCGAGGTTAGTTAATTAGCATGTTCTACTTCTGCGTTTCGTCTGCATCGTCTGCCCCGCTTCGGCGGGGCTTTTTCTCGGGAACAATCTGACCGCCGGCAGGTTGGGGAACAGCTTACACTCCTTTGTAAGCAGAGCCAGGCGCCCATCGCACCCACAGCTTAAGCGCTTGGCTCCCAATTCGCCAAGAGACCCAGGACGGCGGCTCTAGCGTTAACAGATTTGGTACCGCAACCACCTTGTCGCCTTTGAAGAGCTATCTATTTACCTCGCCATCGGTCCCTATGCATCCACCGCTGGGCCGCTTGAGAGCTCATGTGCTCCCCCCGAACAAAGCGGAGGGGGACATGTCTCTCTTAAACCTACTTTCCCTTGAGAGTGACCAAATCGAGACATTCATCAACGCGGTTTGCCATTGGTGCGAAGCAAATGGGTGCCCCAACAGCCAAATCGGCCGCAGACAGGAAGCAGCAATCCGCATCGCTGTTTCCCATTAGGCTGATCAGGTCGCCTTCTCCGACATTTTGGCCCAGGAGACAGCCAGACATGGCGCTTGAAGCCGGTTTATTTGAACCTTTTCCAAGCTCACAGATTATCGCTGCGAACAATGGGCGAGATTCCATGTCCGCGTTTTACTTTTTGATCCACGATAGTGATGGCGATTTCGTCAATGACGAGCCGTATCAATACCCTGATTTACTCACTGCCCTCGAAGCTGCCAAGTTCGCCCTCACAGAAATGGCAGCGGATGGTATTCCCTTGGAAAATGGAGGGTCGGTGGCCATCGACGTTCAGAACGAGGACCATGCTTCAGTGGCAACCCTCGAACTGCGGTTCTCGCTCCAATTCTCCCAACCTGCGGAGACCTAAGCCTTCGTCGGCCCAAGGTCTGATCTTGAAAGATCAGGGCGCTGCCTACCTACCTTAGCGGCCTCGATTCTTGGCGAGGTCAGGCCGCTGTGCCGGGGGAGCTCACAATTCGGGCAGCGGTCACCCACATCCTTCGCGTAGCCAACTAGCCGCTTAGACTTCCGCCAGCCTGCGGCTCGCGCGTCGGACTCTGAGCAGAACCACTGCTCTCCTTCTTCCGTTGAAATCACGGTCTCAGTGTAGAATTTCTGTCCGGGCACATGATAGATGCGCTCACGGGTGTTGGTGCTGATGTTGCCTTTGATGTCGCATCGCGGATCAACAACAGCGACGTTGGCCAGGACCCATTAGTCAATGACAGCAAGTCGACGGGCGTGATGCGAGACATCGAGAACATCCGCGAACGCCCAATCGGGCACTGGCCATGGTCGCTGCGATCGCATTCCTGTTCGGCGCGACAAGGTAGGGGTTGCATGGCCATTATCACAGCAAATCGGACCGAAACAGAAACAGTCCTGTCAAAGCATCTGTCCCCGGGCTGCTCGCGTCTTGCCCTTATTGAGACGCGTGATCGCTTGCTCAAGTGAGCGTTGGCCGTCGCAGTAGTCCTCCCATGCCGTGCTTTGTTTGAGCAAGGCTGGTACAGTCGGAATCGCGAACCGTTTCGGATCGAGCCCTGCTTTGACCTGTGTCCAGTTGAGCGGCATCGAGACCGTCGCTCCGGGTCTCGCACGAGGCGACAACGGCGCTACCGCTGTCGACGTGCGGTCATTGCGCAGGTAGTCCAGAAAGATGCGCCCACTGCGCTGGGCCTTGGACATCTTGGTGAGATACAAGTCGGGATTATCGCGTGCCATCTCTACGCAGACATCATGCGCGAAACCTTTTCCTTCATCCCATGTGAGCTTCCTACCTTTCGGCACCAGCAGCGGCGTCACCACGTGGAGCCCCTTGCCGCCTGTGGTTTTGCAAAAGCTGACAAGACCGAGCTCCTCCAAGCGATCCCGGATTTCGCGTGCGCCCTCGATCACCGCCGCGAAATCGACATCCGGACCAGGGTCCAGGTCGAATACCAAGCGCCCAGGAACCTCCGGCTGGTTTGGTTCGCAGTTCCAAGGGTGGAGTTCGGTACCGCCGATCTGGGCGATCGCCGCCAATCCTTCAACCCGATCGATCTGCAGATAGGGCTGCTTGTCACCGGACACTTTTACCTGCTCGATCAGATTGGATGTCCCTTGCATCGCGTGACGCTGGAAGAATTGCTCGCCACCGATGCCATCAGGTGTCCGGATAATCGAACAGGGCCGCCCCTTGATATGATTGATGAGCCAAGAACCCACGGCCTCGTAATAGTGCGCCAGGTCAACTTTCGTGACCGGCTCACCGCCAACGGCGTCGGGCCATAGCTCTTTGTCCGGACTCGAAATCAGGACACCCATCACGTCGACCTTGGCGCCCTTACGCAGCCCCGACGGTTTCGCGCGCGTTGGCTCGGGATCAGGGACATTCGCTTCGGCGGGGGCGGCTGGCTTTTCGGCTTCGACCTCCTTCGCAGGCTTGTCTTCGCGAAGTCCCTTGAACGCCGCCTGCCTGACCTGGCCGTCGGCAGTCCATCCGGCAAACTCGATTTCTGCGACCAGTTCAGGCTTCACCCAAACGATGTCCGGGTTCTTCTTGGGAGCGTCAATGCCGGTGAATGGAGATTTCGGCCTCTCAATCTCTTTCAAGCGTGGCAGCAGTTTATCGACGACGCTCGCGCCATATCCGGTCCCGACCCGGCCGACATACACGAAATGCTCGCCACGATTGACACCCACCAGCAACGACCGGAACTTGCCGTTTGTGGTGGCGTAGGCGCCAATGACGACCTCATGCCCTGCCCGGCATTTTGATTTTGCCCAGATTTTCGTCCGACCGGACTCGTAGGCGGCATCAGCTTTCTTGGAGACGATCCCCTCCAACGAAAGCTTGCAGGCAGACCGCAGGACAGCATCTCCGCCCGTTTCAAAGTGTTCAACGAAGCGCAGACGCGGATCGTCGCCAGCAGCATCCGACAGCAAAGCCGAAAGACGCTCCTTTCGCTCGGAAAGCGGCAACCGCCTTAGGTCGTTACTGCCGTCACACATCAGGTCGAAGGCAAAATAGACGAGATCATCGGTTTTGCCCTCGGAGAGTGCTGCCTGCAAAGCCGCGAAATCCGGGGCGCCATTCTCGTCGAGGGCACAGATCTCACCATCGATAATGGCGTCGGGAAGGCTCGACCCCGAGCGAGCGATCGCAGAATACTTGTTCGTCCAGTCAAGACCCTTGCGGGTCTTCAGAGTTACCTTGCCATCCTCAACGCGCATCTGAATGCGGTAGCCGTCGAACTTGATTTCGTGGACCCACCCTGCGGTGGAAGGCGGTCGATCCAGCGTTTCGCAAAGCTGCGGAGCGATGAAATCCGGCATGACAGAGGCTTCGGCCCTTTCTCTTGGCTTGTGTTTGACCATCGCCTTGGTCCCTGCTTTCCGCTCGTCGGCCGCCAGCCCCTCACTGCTGTCCCATACAGCGTCCGCTTCGACGACGCCGCCTGCGGTCATGAAGGGCTTTGGCTTCTTCCCTTTTCCTGCCGCGATGGCTTCCATCGTTCTGCCGGATGCGACGGATGTGTCGTTCTCCTCCAGGACGGCCGCCCCGTCCTCGTCCACGGAGAAATCGTCATGATGCTTGATCAGGAGCCAGTTGGTACGTTTTTCGCCCTCGCGTTCGCGCATGCGGACCAGCACGAAGCTGCCATGAAGCCGGTCACCCTCCAGAGTGAATTTGAAATCGCCTTTGGCCAAAGCCTGCGCGGGGCTCTTGTTTCCTTCCGGCTCCCAATAACCTCGGTCCCAAAGCATGACGGTGCCACCGCCATATTGTCCCTTGGGGATCGTGCCTTCGAAGTCGCCGTAGTCGAGCGGATGGTCTTCGACCTCAACCGCGAGCCGCTTGTCTTGAGGGTCAAGTGATGGGCCTTTGGTCACCGCCCAAGATTTGAAGACTCCGTCCAGTTCTAGTCGCAAGTCGTAATGAAGGCGGGTGGCGTCGTGCTTCTAAATGACGAAGCGGCGGCGGTTCGAAGATTTGACTGTCAGCTCGCCGCTGGGCTCGGCGGTCTTCTTGAAATCACGTTTTGCGCGGTATTTTGAAAGATTATCGGCCATGGCTCTTCTCGATCGCGATCGAGAGTCGAAATGCGAAAACCGCTCTCATAGTTCCCGGTAGTTCCATTTCGCACGGTTCCGATTCCCGGGCTCGCGCTTCATCATTGCGCCTTGGTATCGAATTCAGAAAATCGCTCACGTTTGGCTGTCACAAAGCTTCCGCTGAAGGGTCTGGTTTCAAGTGGCAAGGTTCAGGATAGATCCCGACGGCGATGAACTCCTCGTAACAGGACATGCTGAACAAGCTGCAGGGCGCGGACTTCACGAAGCAGGGCCACTCCGATCAGGAAAACGCCCTCAAGGATGCCCACGAGCGGATACGTCCTTCGCCACCCAGCTCAAGGCGGCCCGAAAAGGACAAGCGCACTCCGCTCGACTTCGTAGCTGTGCCTCATCCGGACACACTAGGCGGGACGGGGTCGAGCGAATCGGTCACCGTCAGACCTCACCGCGCGTTGATACCTGGAAGAAGATTTTCGACCTGCTTGCGATCTCCTAGCGGAAGCGTCTCGATCCGGCTATGCCAGAATTCCTCGGCCGCCGGGGGGATCGGCTTCCCATTGCCGGACATCGGTGATGTTGTCATCGATCTTCGACAATCTTCTGCCGCCAAGCGACAGATATTCCTGGGCAAGCTTATGCGTTCTCGTTTCCAGGTCGTCGCCGGATGGCGCCGACACGCCGCTGTTGTGATCCGAGGGCATAGTCTGCGGCATTCCTCCAGCGTTGCGATGTTCCTCTTCCGCCTCCAGCCAGTGGCGCTCGTGGGCGCCTTCGGGACGAACTTCGTCCTCCCACTTCCAATAGGCTGCCTTTCGGATTTCTTCCTCACTCATGACTTCCTCCTTGGTAGGGCTTCGGAGCCTAAACCTCCCATCTCCATCATCGTTCCAACACTTGGCGCGCCGGAGCGAAAACCGTGCGCTTCACCGCCCTCCGGAACACCATCCTGGTCTCGGCGTTGTCCGACAAAGGAGAGCAAGATGTCCAAGATCACAAACGGCCCGAACGACCGCCCGAAGGACGAAAGCATCGCCCAGAGTGGCCCTGGCATTCCCGACGACCGCCGCGCGCCTGTCACCGCGTCGAATAAGGAGATCGAGGAGGCTCGGCGCAAATTGAAAAGCGGCGATCGTCCAACCGAGAGCGTTGAACTGGAGCGTCAGCTTGAACACCCAAAGCACGGAACCGCTTGAAGAATTTTCGCTGGAGACACCGCGATGACCTTTAGACCCCCACCCCATTTTCGGTCCAGATCGGGCTCGCCTACCCGAACTTTGGTCCTGCGTTCGTAAACCAGGCGAAACAGGCCTTTCAGTTTTCGCACGGCATGGGCGAAATATCCAACTTCTACGACAGCAGATTTCAGTTTCGCTTCATCCTCGAATGCATAGTGCACCCGCCTGATCGTTGCTGATCAAGTCAGGCGGGCGGCGTGATCCCGGCAGTTTCTCGCCGTCCGCTACGAGCTTTCAACCTCACTGGGATGTCATTGGCGCAGCTTGCTCTTGCGTTCGTGCAGCAGCCGGAACAGCCCCTTCAGTTCAGGTTCATCAACTTTAACCGCCGCCTCAAAACAGGAGCACCACAAAAGCTCGCGCTGCCCCTGCTCCCTATATTGGTCTAACGCCCTTTCAAACTTCAGCAGATGGACCTGGACCACGCAGGGTACCTTCTCGCCATCGCTGAGGCATTTGAGATAGGTAAAATAGCCGAATGCCTTCTTCGATACCTTACCGCAAACGCCGGCCTCTTCACGCGCCTCTTGCTCTGCGACCTGATGGGGGGATCTGCCCTCCATGGGCCAGCCTTTCGGGATTGCCCAGCGGCGTGACTCTCGGGTCGTGATCAAAAGCACTTCAAGCGCTGTGGTCACCTCGTTCAGCCGATAGCATAGAGCGCCAAACTGCTCGCGTGCGCCATTTACCGACAACCTCGGTCCCATGCTTGCAATTTGAGCCAATAGAGGCCGATTTTTGGGCAAATCACTCTCTCCATCGAATCGGAAATCCAGTTTTTCAACATAGAAGCCGGATCGGAAAGAGAAACACCCACGCCATCTTGCTACAGATCATTTTTGGTGCGGAACTTTCCCGCCCAGCGGAGATTTGATTACCGCTTACATCCCCATGTGAGCAGAGCCAGGCTCGATCATCGCTGTTCCATCCCGAGGAGAGCCTGGCTCACCGTCCCTTTCTTCCGGCACGGCGGGGTTTCCTCCGGAACAATGTGAGCGCCGACAGGTTGGGAATAGCTTGTACTCCTTTGCAAGCAGAGCCAGGCGCCAATCGCACCCACAGCGTTCACCCCCTGAGTGCCTGGCTCACCCCCATGTACTGGTAGTTCCCAAAACTTCAATTTCACGATATGGTTGCAATGCTGGGTTGGGGGCAATCCAGCGAAAGGCCGCTGCCAGAGATGAGCTCTGGCAGCGGACTTTTTATAACCGGTTAGAAGTGGCTAAATCTTTGTAGAAGTCACCCGCACACTTTTGCACGTGCAATGAGCATGAGCGAGGCCGAGCGTTGCCGATACCGCATCCGCGGGCGTGGCCGGAGGGCGCCCCTTTTGAAGAGTGATCGGTCAGGTTGGGACAGGGCAAGCATTGACCAGCTTTGCCGAGCCGAAAACGATCAAAGACATTGTTGAGGCAGCCCCTCATCCTTGGCGCCTTACCAGCACATCATGGGGACAGGCCCAAGTCGGCGCGAAGACAGCGAGGATGCCGCACTGCTTCAAAAGCAAGGGACTGCGCACGAGGCCTCGCATCGGGAGCACCTGACATTGAGCAGTCGACAAGTTGTCAAATTGAACGCTGCTCACTTGCCACGAATGTACAAGAAACCAAGAACGCTTTGATCGCCGGATCGGACGATCGTGTCGCACAACATAGATCTTGCCGCGGCGAAATGATCGTCGCCGCGAAGACCCACGCGATCGAAATCGGCGCCCGGGCGAGCATCGTCGTCCTCGGTGACGGCGGCGATCTTGTCGCAATGGTACGAATGGATGGTGCTTGGGCTGGTGCCTTCGACCGTATCCGTCCGAGCGGGGCCGCCTTTGAATATTGGATAAAACTGTTCAGACCCTGTCCTTATTCCCAGGCATAAGGACAGTTGGACAGATGGAGATTTTTGAAGGGGACAGCGGGTCTCGGGTGAGCCGTCTTGAGGTGATCAACACCGGACGGCGGCGTCGATTTACTGAGGATGAGAAGCTGCGGATTGTCGCAGAAAGCTTTGCGGGGAGAGGCCAGGCATCGGCCACGGCCCGTCAGTACGGCATCAGCCGCTCGCTGTTAAACCGTTGGCGCAAATCGGTTCGCCAGGGTTTGCACGGCCAGAAACAAGCCGATGGTTTTGTGCCGGCGTTCGTCATGCCGGAAACTTTTGTGCCAGCGAAGCAGGTCACTCCACCTGCTGCGATGGAGCATCCGGTGGCGTCTCCTTCCGGCCGCATGGAGATTGTCGCGGCGAACGGCCGTCGTGTGGTCGTGGACGACAGCGTCGACGTTGAGGCGCTGCTGCGGATCATGCGGGGTCTGGAGACGTTGCGGTGATCACGCTTCCTTCCGGTCAAAATGTGCGGGTGTGGATTGCAACGGGCCATACGGACATGCGGTGTGGATTTCCATCGCTTGCGTTGCGGGTGCAGGAGGTGCTGAAACTGAACCCTCTGGACGGCAATCTTTTTGTATTCCGCGGTCGCAGCGGATCGCTGATAAAAGTGATCTGGAGTGACGGCCAGGGGAGCTGCCTTTTTACAAAAAAGTTGGACCGCGGCCGGTTCGTCTGGCCGTCTGCGGAAGGCGGCGCGATAGTGATATCACCCGCACAGCTCAGTTATCTTCTGGCCGGGATCGACTGGAGGCATCCTCAGGAAACCTGGCGGCCGACGAAGGTCGGCTAGCATTATTCAATTGAAAATACTGAGGAAATCTGATCGAATGGCTTCATGATCTCAAAGCCTGTCGATCTTCCTGCGGATGTTGTAGGCGCTTACCTGGCGCTGCTTGGCGAGCATGAAGCCTTGCAGGCTAAACACGCTATCGCAGTTGCGGAAGCGGCCAATGCGCAGGCGATGCTCTCTGACAACGAGGCGCTGATCGTTGCTCTGGAATTGAAGATCGAGAAGCTCAGGCGCGAGTTGCGAGGCCAGCGCTCTGAACGCACGGCGCGCCTGCTCGACCAGTTGGAACTGCAGCTCGAGGAACTCGTGACGGCGGCGACGGAGGACGAGGTGCGGCACAGGCAGCAAGCGCCAAAACCTCGAGCGTACGTTCGTTCACGCGCAAACGACCGGTGCGCAAGCCATGGCCGGACGATATCGAGCGCGAACGTATCGTCATCGAGCCGCCGACGACTTGCGCCTGCTGTGGTGGCTCACGCCTGTCGAAGCTGGGCGAGGACGTCACCGAGACGCTGGAAGAGATTCCGCGCCGGTTCAAGGTGATCGAGACGGTGCGGGAAAAGTTCACGTGCCGTGACTGTGAAGGCATCAGCCAGGCACCAGCACCGTTCCATGCCACGCCGCGCGGCTTCATCGGTCCTCATCTGCTGGCGACGATCCTGTTCGACAAGTTCGGCATGCACAGCCCGCTCAACCGGCAAAGTGCCCGGTTTAAATGCGAGGGGATCGATCTTTCGACCTCGACGCTGGCCGACCAGGTCGGGTACGCAACAGCCGCTCTCATGCCTGTCTTCGATCTGATCGAGGCGCATGTCTTTGCGGCCGAGCGTCTTCACGGTGATGACACCACCATTCCCATTCAGGCCAGAGACAAATGCACGACCGGACGCATATGGACTTACGTATGCGATGACCGGCCGTTTGGGGGAACAGCGCCGCCGGCGGCAATCTACTATGCTTCGAGTGACCGCCGCGGCGAACATCCGCAGAAGCACCTGGCCGAGTATGGCGGCATTCTCCAGAGCGATTGCTACAATGGCTTCGAGCCGATCGCTGTTGCCGCAATGAAAGAGGTCCCGATCACCTTCGCCTTTTGCCATGCGCATGCGCGGCGGAAATTCTTTGAGCTGGCCGATATCCAGAAAAGTGCGCGAGATCGCAAACGCAAGGGCAAGCCGATCTCGCCGATCGCGCTTGAGGCCGTCAAACGGTTCGACGCGTTGTTCGAGATTGAGCGGCAGATCAACGGCTTGAGCGCCGAAGAACGACTGGCTGTGCGGCAGGAGAAGAGCAAGCCACTGTTCGATGACATGCACGAGTGGTTGACGAAGGAACGCGCCACGCTCAGCAGATCGTCCGAGGTCATCGAGCCGATCGATTACATGCTCAAGCGCTGGGAGGGCTTTGCCCTCTTCCTCGAAGACGGGAGAGTTTGTCTCACGAATAACGCAGCCGAGCGGGCGCTGAGAAGTGTCGCATTGGGAAGACGGAACTGGACCTTCGCCGGTTCCCAGCGTGGGGCCGATCGTGCCGCTGTCATGCTGACCGTCATCACCACCTGCCGCCTCAACGATGTCGACCCAAAGGCGTGGCTTGCCGATGTCCTGGCTCGCATCGCCGACCATCCTGTCACGCGCCTGTACGAACTGCTGCCCTGGGAGTGGAAACGCGCATCGCCGGCAACCGTCATGCTGGCGGCCTGACGATGGTGGCTTCCGTCGTCCGCCTGAAGGTCACCCTCGATCATGTCGAGCCGATAGTGATGCGGCGCGTTGTTGTGCCGTTCACCATCAGGCTCAGTCGGCTGCACGAGGTATTGCAGGCGGCGATGGGCTGGACCAACAGCCACCTTTACGAATTCCGCATGCGTGACGTCGGCTTTGGTTTGCCGGACGAGGAATGGGGGGATGGTCCGATCGATGCCCGCAGGGTCTCGCTGCTGTCGGCAGTCCAGGACACCGGTGCGAAATCGTTCAAATACCTTTACGACTTTGGCGACGGTTGGGAACACAGCATCAAGATCGAGCGCACCTTTCCTGCAGTCGGCACGGAAGGACCGATGCTCCTCGAAGCAACGGGAAACTGCCCGCCCGAAGACGTTGGTGGTCCATGGGGTTATCAGGAGTTCTGCGAGGCGCTTGCGGACCCGGCGCACGAGCGACATGCCGAAATCCTCGAATGGTGGGGCAGCAGCGATTATGATCCCGCCGCCGCCAACTTCTCGCAGCTCAACAAAGCCGTCGATGACCTGGCTGCAAAATGGGTCCGAAAAGCGCGACGCAAAACCTGAACACTGGGCTGTGGGTGAAAGCCGAAACTGGATTTTACCGTGTAAACAACCGGCGGAATAGTTCCGAACGCCGTGGACCTTCGTCCGTCAGGACCAGCGACTTCGACTTGTTCGCCGGATCACACATCGGTCCCTTCTCATGCAACCGATCCGTCGTCGCCCAGTCAAACCCCTTCCAGGCGCAACGTTCGTTGTGGAGCGTCAGCCATAACAGTGCCAGGACCGCGTCGTCGATTTTGTCCTCTCGTCGATCTCCATTCTGCCAGGCTACCACGCGCGAGACTTCAAGTCCCGCGGCCCACCTCGGATGGGTACCTTCGACCTCGCACTTGGCAAGGCGCGCACGTCACGTGCCTTCCAGGCGCCCTCCTCCGCGTTCGTACACCTGATCCAGCTCGGCCAGCCGCTCTTCTCAGTCAACAGCGTCGGCGGCGGCCAATACGTCATCCTGCAGGGCGGACTGCCTCTTGTGGTGAATGGCGTTCTACACGGCGCACTGGGCGTTAGCGGAGGCACACCCGATCAAGACGAAGCTATTGCCAACGCGGCGGCTGCCCTCCTCCAGGCATCGAATACAAAGGAATAGCACAATGGCTGATCTTCTCGATTTCCACTTAAGCGCCTCGTGATGCTCAAGGGCGGCCACTTCGATCCCCCGACCGCGAAATCGAACGCGTCCGGAGCCGCCATCGAATGGTTCCGTTCCCACCTCTAGCAACGTGGCCCGCGTTCGGCCGCCAGAAAGGAATGGAAATGCTAAACGGACCTGAAGAGAACCCGTCCCCGAAGAATTAGAAGGAGGTCGCAACTTGCTAGCGCTTGCTAAAGAGACGTTACGGAGCAACTGTGATCAATCCGCACTGGGAGGTATTTCATGGCACTCGTTAAGCTGACCTTCAAATCCTCGACTTCGTATCCGATTTATATCAATCCGAAGATGGTGATCTACATTCGCCAGGATCCGAACCGGACGGGCATCCATCTTGCAGGTGGCGGAGGCGACGGTGGCGTCTTCGTCGCAGTCGAAGAGCCCATCGAAGAAGTAGCAAACCTTATCAGCGCCCAACTAGACAGGTGACGGATAGGGAGGCCTCCTGGTTTCGTAAAGGTATCAGACCGGCTTTGTTGGAGTCCCTTTGTCCTCGGTTGCCCTTCGATCCGCAAGCAACATATCCAGGGCCTTATGCTCCGGGCCGAAAGGGCGTTGATTTAAAAATGAGGCGACGGAGGTTATCGTTTCATGACCGCCGGATGATGGGTTGCTCAGTGAACAACCACCTCTCTGTTGGTCAACTGATCGATACCCAAGAACCATCGGTCGCCATTTGTGCTTGTCGCAAATTCTCTAATATTTTCCATGATTGTGCTCCTTCTAGGCGTAGAAGTAGAGCGCGAGTTCGGGATTACGATGAAATAAGCCACCATCGCTCTGCTAATGCCGCGCCCGAATCCGCGTGTTCAAATTTCCTATGGGAACTACAAGTCCCATACGCGAAGCCGTTTGGGGTGAGCCCCGATCCGACCATGCTCAATTTGTTGCATCGCGGCGAGAGACCGCGTCACTCGATCTGGGCGAGATCACTGCGAAATTGAATCTTTGACAACGGCACGTCGAGCATGAGGACGAAGCCAGGAGGTTCGTACAAGACATCAACTTCACCGTAAGCGGTTAAGCTCGACACGATGAGACGTGATCCGAAACCCTTGCGGGTGGGTCGGGCTACCGCCGGACCGCCGGTCTCGCGCCATTTGGCCACAAGGAAATCTTCTGTCCTGCGGTGTTCTATGGTCCACGACAGATGGATCATCCCTTCTTCATTCGATAGAGCTCCATATTTGCATGCGTTCGTCAAAAGCTCATGCAGAACCAGAGAGAACGAAAGCGCGGCTTGGGGTCCCAGTTCGACGTCGGGTCCTTCCACCTGTATCCGGCCGCTTCCCTCCATGCCGATGTTCACCCTCGCAGCCTCGACAATGTTTCCAAGCGTCGCGCTAACCCAGTTCTTCTGAAGTAGAATGTCGTGAGCCTTCGAATAAGCTGCGATTCGAGCCTGCAGCTTTTCCGAGGCGTCGTCGAGGGAGGTTGCATTGCGAAGAGACTGCGTGGCAATCGACTGCACCACGGAGAGGGTGTTCTTCATCCTATGGCCGAGTTCGTGCATCAAAAGACGCTGCCTGTCGGCCTGGTCCCGCTCCTGCGTCCTGTCGCGAAGGATCTTGATGAAGCCAATCACGACGTCGTCTTCCGCGCGCAGCGCCATCATTTCACCTGAGGCCCAGAAGGTTGTGCCATCCTTCCTCAAATGCCAGCGTTCGTCGCTTCCTCTTCCAGCGCTCAGTGCAGAGGTCATTTCCCTCTGCGGCAATCCCTTTTCGCGATCCTCTTGGATGAAGAACGCTGTCGCCGGCTTGCCAACCATCTCATCTGCACTCCAGCCAAGGATGCGGCGAGCGCCCTCGTTCCAGGATGTCACTAAGCCGTCCAAGTCCATCGAGATGATCGCATAATCGATCGCGCTCTGGACGATCGCTTCGAGAAACCGTTCTCTCGATGAAATCTTTTCGGTTCCTGTCTCGATCTTCATGGGCTTGTTCCTTCAACGTCGGGCGCCAGCCTTTTATGGTACGAGCGATTCCTCTTTACCGGATACATCACGTCATCAATCCGGTACGAACAACAACGTGAGGTCGATCACACAGTCGATCTTCGATCTTTAGGCCTGCAGACGCGCGACGATCCTTGCGAAATCATATGGCTTCGAGAAAAACTCGGCCCTGGGAGGGAGATCGACTTCGTTGGATGTCAGCCGCCCCGATGCGACGATAATGCCGGCCTCCGGGAAACGCTGGGCAACGATATTCGCAAGATCGACGCGCGAAAGCCGACCCGGCATCTGGATATCGGTTACACAGCAGATGATTGGTCTGCGCGTTGACAATTTCGAGCGCTGCATCGACTGAACCCGCTTCCCACACGAAGCCAGCCTCCTCCAGAACATCAATGACGGTCAGGCGGAATGCTCGTCTTCGACCACGAGCACTTTGTACATTCACTATCCTCATTGCAAAGCGTTAATCCGCCCGATGTGCTAAAGTTCCTATACCGAAGGCATCTTAGGCAGCCCGCCGCGTCGGGCCAAAGGTCGGTCACCGAGCATAACGCTGTGAGCCATAGCATCGTGGCAAGCAAAGCGGCGACGGTCACCACTAGGTCGACGGCCCATCAGCACAGCACCGAAGAGCCTGTCAGGCAGGTTTAGGCGAAATTCTTTAGCAAATACACACATAAAGTGCGCGGCCCTTCAGCTGACCGATTCCGGCCTGTTGGAAACGGTCACCATCTGCAGTGGATTGGCTTTGTCGAACGCGTCCTCGACTGCGGGAACGGCATGGCCGATGGGACGTTACCACTTCGAACAGGAGACTTTTCATGGCCAGATATCTTGATACTCGCGTTCAGGGCGGACAACCGCCTCCTCCGGACTTGCCCACACGGATCCGCACCAATCCCCGTATAAAGGCAGTGTTGTGGTCCCTGGCGGCGGCATCTGCAGGACTGATTGTCGTAGCGCTGGTCGTGACCCATGTCCTATAAAGCCAACGCTACCCTTACGGATGGCCAACTGACTGATCGACGCTACCAAGCACTGGAGTTCGACGGAACATGGCAGGTCATCGACCGTATGACGGATCTGCCAGCGGCGTCGGCTGGACGCGATTTCGTAGAGCTCTGCAAGGACGACGCCTTGGAGATTGCAACGGAACTCAACCGCTGTGAATCAGAGGGTTCGCCAAGCCCACTGATTTAGCCGCCGTCAGGCGTGGTCGTGAGAACCGCATTCCAGGATGCGCACGGCGTACGGCAATCAAAACAGCCGTCTGAAATTTTCGACGCAACTAGGCAGCACGCAATGTCGAAGAATTCATTTGAAGACAGCGACGTGAACCAAGGCGGCCCACTGGACTACGATTAAAATACCCAAAATGGGCACGGCTCCGGCTGCAGCCGACGAAAGGTCACGAACTCTTGCGCAAGGAAGGATGGGCGGGCCGCGGACGCAAGCCAGGCGGCGGCAGCCGTTCGCAAAGCCGTGAGGCCGACGACACCACGCTCTGGCCCCTCAATCGAGAGAGACCTGATAATGATCGCGGCGGCAATATCTCGGCTTTTTCATCGCTCGACTGACAAGATGACCTCGCCTACCGAGGCAGATCGACGCGGGTTGTGATGAAGAGTTCTGGCGGCGAATGTCAAATCAAGATTTGGCCGGCATTCAGAAATGTGGCTGCGATAACCGGCGCAGGTCCGGGAAGCTTGCCATACGGAACGGAGACCTCCGATAGAGGCAACGACCCGGTCGATGCGCTTCAGCCGAGCGAACAATAGGTGCAATCTCCGAATCCACTTCATCCACCAGTGCGTCTTTTTCTCGGTCATGAGTACCGCGCAGCGAATCCTTGTTCGCCGTCTGGCTGGCTCATGCTCTTCCGAGCTGTATGAGAGCCAAGCTTGCATCGAAGACCGCGCTGTTTCTCAAACGTGTTGGCGGCCATCGATTTCGGCACTCCTCTTCACCATGGAGCTAGTTGTGCTCTGCCTGTCGAAGCCCTGATCTGCGATCTTTTCGACTGCATCCACTTTTATGAGGAACAATGCATAGACGAGCTGGTTGTCGAGTGAGGCCAATCATGGTCCTCATGGAGGAAACACAATGGCCAATCAAAGCGGCTCATCCGATCAGCATTCGAAGACAGGATCGCAGAGCCATAAGGATTCGGATTCGAAGAGTGGATCCGACGACAAGCGTGGCGGATCGCACGCCGATCAGAAAAAAGCTTCCGGCTCCGGATCGGATTCCAAAAGCGAATCGGGCGGTACGCGTGGCGGCTCACATGAGCAGCATGTAAAAGCTGGCGAGCAGAGCCATAAGAATAGCAAATAATAGCGTTGAAAAGAGAGCAGTCCGCCCACCGCGGGCCGCTCTCGCAGCCATTTGCGATGTCGAATCCCATCTCCCCGTAGTGGCGGGCAATAGCACCGAGGAAGTCCGACCCAATGACAACCATCAAAAACGAGCAGGTAACGCCGCTTGCGCCTACAGAAGCAAGACAAGCTGCATTGGGTAAGTCGGTGCTCATCGTACTTGTGGCTGCGTTGGTCCTTTCCGCACTTGGATGGCTCGGCGTTGAAATGTGGGGCAGGCATATCGATCCAGACAAATCTGCAACGTCCACTTCCGCGCCAGGCGCATCGGGCAACCCGAGCGCAAAGCCAGCGGATACGGCGCCGGGCGGTCAGACCCCGCAGTCGACAACGATCGACAAAAGTGAGAACAATCAATTAAGCATCAAAAGTACGCCCGCCCAGCCGAGCCGCGACGGCGTTCAGAACTAGGCGATGTCATTTCTCTGTCTATCCCGTTCTACTTGGAAGCTGTGTTGGACACGGCTTCATCGGCGTTCTCATCGCGTTCATCGCCCCAGTGTTTGCTGGCGTGGCTCCCACGGTGACGGTGCAGGTTCTCATCCGTGTAATCGAGTGTCTCGGCTCCGGCCTCCCGAGCCAGCGCGAGCCGCTCCAGGACGGTGTCGATGGCGATGACGCGCTGGGCGTCAAGAAGGAACGCGGACTTTATGGCGAAGAGACCCACGGGTCCGCAACCGAAGACTACGATCGTTTGGCCCTGCTTGATGTCGCAGTTTTCCGCAGCCATGTAGCCGGTCGGAAAGATGTCGCTCAAGAACAGCAACCTGTTCGTCGCTTGGGCCTTCGGGGACCTTGATTGGGCCGACGTCGGCATCGGGCACTCGCAGATACTGCGCCTGGCCGCCCGGAAAGCGGCCATACATGTCCGAATAGCCAAACAACCCAGCGGTTGGACATCCGATCTGCGCGGCTTGCTTGGCACCGGAAGGATTCGACCGCTGACACAATGAAAACAGGCTGCGCCGGCACATCGAGCATTCGCAGCATGAGATCGTGAACGGCACGACCACACGGTCTCCGACTTTAAGCTTGGCGTTGTCGCGACCGACCTCGACTACCTCGCCCAAGAGGGCAATCATTTCCTCAGGAGATCGAGGTCGATCGTCACGCCGTCATCTCTCCAGTTCCGCGTGATGGATCCGCTTAACGTTTTTCGATCAGGGCACCAAGGATCACAGTGCCGAAGCCGCCCGCGTTACGCGCAGCAGGTTTCCCACCACGTTCATCCCAGCTGAAATGAAGACGGTCGTCTTCGCTTCCCGTTCCTGAGGCCCACGTTATCAGAAGACGTCCTTCGCCAGGGCGCGACAAGGATCCATGGGTCAGGGCATTGACAGCGAGCTCATGGATGATGAGCGAAAGCGGCTGGACCATTTTCGGGGACACGAGAACTACGGGTCCCGTCAGCGAGATGTTCGAACCGACGTAGCGCGATATCTGTGCCTCGACGATCTTCCGGATGTCGACCGCCTGCCATGCCTCGCTTGACAACAGGGCATGCGCCTGTACCAGCGAATGAACCCGCTGTTGCACGGCCGACGCGTAGGCCGCCGCATTATCGGTGTTGCTGAGCCGGACGATGCTGTCGACGATGGCGAGAACGTTCTTGGCGCGATGGTCGACTTCCATCAGCAGCCGGTGTTCGGATGCCTCCAGCGCCTGGACCTTCCGGTATGCCGTGACATCGATCTGCGACCCGAAATAATAGGCAATCTGCCCGCCGTCGTCGAAAATCGGACTGAGGTGCAGCTGGTTCCAGAATGGCGTGCCGTCCTTGCGGTAGTTCAGCAACTCGACGTCGACATCTCTCTCGCCTGCGACGGCGTGCCGTATCTCGGCGATGGCCGCCGGAGATGTCCCCTCTCCTTGCAGCATTCGGCAGTTGTGCCCCAGCAGTTCGTCCGCAGCATATCCGGTGAGATCCAGGAACGCCTGGTTTGCGATCACCATTGGATAGTTCGGCTGGCGCGCATCGGTGAGCACCATTGGCATCCGCGTCCGCTCGAAAGCAACCGTGCTGAGCTTCTTTGTGAACGAGCTGGCCTGATGGAGAGGGAACGACGGGTTGGTCGCCGTGGATGGGGACATCTGAAGCCAACTGCTTACCTCTCAGGTTCGGTAAATCGGAAAACTCCCAAGTATGTCAAAGGTTTCGTGGCGACATCGCGTTTCACGCGCCGTCTTGCGGTCGTAGACAGCAGTACGGATTTCTGCAATTGTCTAGGGATAGATGGCGCTGGCCGCCGCGACAGTTTTCATCTCGATCCCCGGGGTGCCCCCCTCGGAGTCGTCATGTCCCGGGTACTTATTATCGAAGACGAAATGCTGATTGCATTCACGTTGCAGGCGATACTCGAAGATCTCGGTCACGAAGTTGCGGGTGTTGCCGGGCAGCTGGACAAGGCGCTGAAATCTGTTGAGGCATTGGACTTCGACGTCGCAATCCTCGACTTGAAGCTCGGCACGGAGATGACCTGCCCCGTTGCCGATCTGCACGTGGAACGGAAGAAGGCGTTCATCTTCTCCACCGGATTCGGCGAAGCTGAGGTAAGCGACCGCTGCAGCCAGCCCGTCCTTGAAAAACCCCATGACGAAGCTCGATTGGGCGAACTATCGCACGGGTTTCCTAGACGGCTCGTCCTCGCAGCGGCGACGTCTCGACGAGTGCGACTTCGAAGCACTTTTCTCCGCCATGACTCCTCCGCCACTCTCGTTCATCTCCCGCCAGTCGCCTGCTTCCGTACCCAGGCACGGTCAGGTTTGAGACGCGGGCTAGTTGTTTGAAGGTTCCTCTACCGCGTCGTCTTCTGCGGGATCCCGATCGCGATCGTACGCGGCTCTCAGCACTTCTAGTTCCCTTCGGATCGCGTCGTATACCTCGATCTGCTTTGCTCCCCTCACGACGAACGTGTCGATGAAATCTTCAAGCCCTAGCTGCACCTCGTCCCGCCAATCGCCGCTCATTGCCACTCCTCCGACGAAAGCAGTACGCTGCGGCACAGCAGACTCCGGGTCGGCCAGCGTGTCGAGTCATTCGGTACGGACATTGGGTTCCTCCTCGCATCTGTATTGCGCTTGCTGGAATTAATTCAAGCGCAACTCGATCTAGCTACTGCTCTTTGCGGACCGCTTCTGAAAGCTTGTATCCGGCCGTACCCATCATGTTCACATGTGGGTAGAGAGCCACCCGGACATCGAAAGGCATCTGCGTTTTAGGAACTACCTCAGATCGCATCCGGACGAGGCGCGCGCTTACGAAGTATTAAAACGCGAGCTGGCGAAGCGCTTTGTATCGGACACCCTTTCCTATTCCCACGCAAAGACCGAATTCTGTGAACGAATTGACATACTCGCGCAGAGCAAAACATAAAGACTATTCCGGCAATATCGCGTCAACAGCGGAGGGTGCTGAAGCGCGCCCTAAAAGAACTGATCCGTTACGAGAGTGTGTCACGCTAGGGTCTTGTCTAGCCAGTTAAACACACGCAGATCTCTCAATCCGTATCCTGCTGGCTCGCAGTGCAGGTCCGCCCCATCGGATGCCGAGAAGGGGATCAGCGTCTTGGGGCAGGTCAGCAGGTCGTAGAGCCGACCCGACTGCCCGGGCCAGAATGCCTCGTTGGCTGGCTCGGTGATCAGCATCGGGCATTCGATCTTCCCGATCACCTCAGTGAGATCATAGTCCATCGTCGCTTTGAAAACGTCGAAGTACGATGTCGAACCATAGGGCCGCATGCGAAAGGCTAGGGAATTCTTGGTCGCCGGGCCCAGCATCTTGTTCATGTACCCATCGAACTCATCCTTGCGCCCAGCCTCCAGGAGTTCCATCATCGGCGGCGGCAAAGTGGCAGTCCACGAAGCGGAAACGTCGACAACGCCGGGATCAGCGATGGCGGCTGCGATCCTTTTTTCAAAAGCAACGGCACGCGGCACCCAGTATCCGCCCTGGCTGATGCCCTGAACAGCGATCCTCTTCGGATCGACGCCCTCGCGGCTGAGCGCGAAGTCGACGACTGGGGTGATGACAGGTTCCCAATCGGGCCGGAAGCTCAAGCCCTGCTTCCACAGCGCGTAGCCCTGCCCGGGCCCGTCGAAAGTCAGGCAGTCGTAGCCTCGGGCTGTCGCTCCGGCCGCTCCAAGCATCCACATGTCGAGGGCGGAGCCGTCGCTTCCGTTGACGAGGATCAACAAGGGCCGCTTCTCGCGACTGCTCTTTCCGCGAAAATAGAACCCGCGCAGAGCGATGCCTTCATATGGAATACTGACCTGTTCGATCGGCGGATCGAAAAGAGAGATCGACGTTAGCCAGCAATCGTCCATCAACTGCCATGCGGTCGTGATCCGCGTCGGATCGCCTGTGCCGTCCGCGAAATAGGTGGCGCTGTCATAGTAGTTCTGCGCCCAAAGATACGCTTGGCGGGCGCTTTCGACATGGCCGGCTTTTTCCGATTTCTCGGCCAAGGCGCGGGCTTCATCTCCCGCCGCGATCATAGCCTGGTACGCGCTCTCGAAGTTGCCGTCCTCGATTTGCTTGATGAGATAGAGCACCTTGCCGACGTTTCCGCCCTGGTGATAGGCGCGCCCGAGGCTGGTCAGAAGCACGAACTCGAAGGCGGAATTCTTGAAGAAATAGCTCGTCTGATGAGCCGCTAAGGGAGTTGTTGGCAGGTTGGCCGATTGCCGCGCAACCCCCTGGGCTTCGGCAGTGGTCGATCTTACACTCATTCCCGCCCCCATCCCTGCAGCGATCATTCCGAGACCAAACTGCTTTCTGGTAAGTCTCATTGATGCCCCCGGAAATGCGCCCAACGGGTGTTAAAGAGCTCTCCCAGTTTAACATCTTGACACACCGCGGGTTAGGTCCACTAAAGCAGTATGATTGGTGCGAAGCCCCTCTGCACTCAGCCGCCATCCGAGGAATAGGGCGGCGTTTCGATTATCGAAATCAACCGGAATGTTTCGCACCACAGCAACATGTCAGGTCGATAGACACCCGTCCGCTCGAAATATTGCCGGTGCGAGGTCCGCCAATGGTCGAGGCTTAAATCTCCCTCTCCTTCCCGTGCTGCAAAGTCTTGGTTGACCTGATCAAACGCCATCTGCTCAATCGAGATTGTCTCCAACACGGCTCTGGGACGACCGCTGCCATCACAGACAACAGATCGGCAACCGACTTCCGTTTATTTTCCTTCCTCGACAGACCAGCACGTCGCGGTCTTCATACCGCGTAAAACGAGATCGAGTAACCGATCAGCAAGAACTGGTTCGTCGCCGAAAGCAAAGCGATCCAACGTTTCCCATTCTTTTTCCCATGAGCATCCGCAACGCTGCTTCTCGCCGATCATATTGCAACCTCAGTCAAATCCGCGGCCTTGCCCACTCAATCTCTTTCCACCACGTGGATCGCCGTTGATGCCTAGCTTTTGTGCTCATTGGTCAAAGCCTCAAGTGCCCTCTTGATCCCGGCGCGGGCATTTTCGTTTCTCTGAACCATCAGCGAAATCGCCGCATCCGGTGCTTTGTCAGGATGGCCGGCTTCGAAGGGAGGTGATGGATCGTATTCGATTCCGAGCTGAATGGCCTGAGCGACGTCCTGCCCGGCAAGTTCGGCCACAATGCTGAACGCGAAATCAATACCAGCCGTGACGCCGCCGGAGGTGAAAACGTTGCCGTCCCGTACGACACGTGCTTTTTCGCGGACCGCACCAGTCAGAGGGAGAAGGTCGGCATAGGCCCAATGCGTCGTCGCCCGACGTCCCTTCAACAACCCGGCAGCACCTAGAAGGAACGAACCGACGCACACCGCGGTGATATAGCTAGCTTGGCTGCCTTGCCGACGAATGAAATCGACTGTCTCCAAATCCGCCAAGGCGTCCACCACACCCGCTCCGCCGGGAACACAGATTAGATCAAGCGGTGGACAATTCTGGAACGTGCAAGTGGGCAGGAAGCCAAGACCACGATCACTGGATACAGGCTGCATAGTCTTCGCGACAACGTGGGTCCTTGCATGCGAATACTTGCTCGTCGCTGAAAGCGACGGAGGCGTGCCAAGCCTGCTCAGAACTTCAAAGGGACCAGTGAAATCAAGCTGTGTGATGCCTGGAAAAATCAGAAAGCCGATGTTGAATTCGGACATGTGCCCCTCCCCGCTTGGCGCGGAGACAGCCTCGCACACCTGCACCGTTCGCGCCAGCAACGATGCGCCAGCACCGCACAGTGCGGCCGGAGCAACATATTTCATTTTGAGACATCTCGAAAAGCGCCAACAACACTTATCGACCAGCCTTGGAGGCGCCGGATCATTACCGCGACCGAACAGACTGGAGATTGATGATGCACTTCCGACTTGATCCCTTCTCGAAGTGCCTGATGCCGAGCGGATCTAGAATGTGCTCCGGACGTTGAACGCCTGTGGGCTCGATTACGCGGCAGCAGGCGGGATCAACTTTGCGGTTGCCTCTCCGAAATCCATCCTCTCGGTACTCGGTTACTGCTAGCAGGCCCCGAACGCACAGCGGCTCATGGTAACCCTTTAGGTCCTAGCCGAAAGGAGACGGGATTGTCAGGCAACGTTGCCATTTCCAAAGCATTACCCGCACGATATGTCGATGCTCTCGGGTTGGCGCAGACGCCTCGTCCAACTTCGACTAATCGTGGTCATCCAATCCCTGGAACCAACGTTCGAGATCGGAACCACCTGCTTCCAGCTCGGCGTGCCGTGAGTTGCCATTCGCACCCACCTGTTTGCGCAAGGCGGATGGAGGATAGCCAAACTCGCTTACGAACGAGCGTCGGAAGTTTCGTTCATCTGTCAGACCCCGCCCCTTCGCAATGTCGGCTAGCGATCGTGATGCGTGTTTGCCTGAAAGGATGTCGCTGCGAACTGCGCGCAGTCGTGTTCGTTTGATGACGCTTGCGATATTCGTGGTGTCGCCCATGACCCGATAAAGCTTCGAACGCGACATGGCGAACTCGCGACAAATGAGGTCAGGGCCAAGGTCCGGATCGGCCAGCCGTCGCGCCATATAGCGTCGTATCGATCGAACGAGATCTTCCGTTGTTTCGACTCTCGGGAGCGCCGGGGTCGCCCCGCCGAGGCACGTAGCCAGAAACACAAGGCTCGCACGTGCCGCACACGTGGTCTCCCGCGGTGAAATTGTTTCCGACAGCCTATCGAGCGACCGCAGGAGCCCACCTATCAGAATCGCCTGAGTTGATTCGGGCTGGAGCACGCGAGCGTCGAACCTCGGCGACCAAGCCATGTAATTGTCGAGTATGGCCCGAGGAATAATCAATGCCAACCACTCGGCTTCTTCTTGCAGAACCACATCCATCGGCGAAGCCAGTCGCGAGATCACGACCGCTCCTGCACCCGCCATGACCCTGCGACCGGCAACCTCTCCGGCAATTCGACCGCTCTCGGTCAAATTGATCATGACGTGATCTCGGCTGACGTTGCGTGCCATCTGCCTGTCGCGCACGTAACGAAACTCGCCGGATCGCACGCGCATAGTGCGTAAATCACCAAGAGCGAGGGAGGTGAAGTAGCCGGTGAACGTTTCCGGGTCGGGAATATGTACCTTGCCTGCAGCGCTCATCAGGTCTTGCCATAGGGCGAGCCGCTCAGCGGGGCTCGTGTTGTTCCGATCGAGTTGGAGAAACATATGGCGAGGCGTCGAAGACATGAGTCCATTGTCCACTTAACAGGGCAAATCATCCTATTCGCGCAGAAAAAATAGATCAACTTGCCCGGTCATTCTCTTTGGGATTGACGACGTACAGTTCGAGTGGAAACCGTCAACCTAGCTCGTCGCGAAGTGTCGAAAGCATCCATGAAGTCCACCCTCCTAGCCCCCTCTTCAAAACGGCAACAACGAGAAGTACCGCTTATCTTGTTGCATTTTTCTCACCCGCTTTCATCCTCACCGGCCGAAATCGCAACGTCTCCGGGACACCGCGATACTGCAGCGCGTATCTGACCGAAACAACGATGGTCGAGGAGCCTGATATCAAAATGTCGAGCCTTTCCGGCTATGAGACACACGAGGGGTTGTCGGTGCGCGTGGAGATTTTCCAAATCGCCGGCACCGACCATTGGTGGCTGGAGGTCATCGATACGAACGGGCGTCTGACGCGGTGGGACGCACCGTTTGCGTCGGAAAAGGACGCCTATCTCGAATTTTGCGCGACTGTTGTCATCGAGGGGATGAGGGAGTTTACACAATGACGGTCAATGGAGCGCCCGACGTTCACCTCCGCCGCGCGGTCGGGGCACTCGACGACAGCTCGACAACGCCTTCTGCCAACGATGTCTTGCGATATCGGATCGAAACCCGGCGAACCTGGTTCGGTCGATGGTTTTACATCATTCATCTCACGGAGCACCGAAGCCTCCCTAGTCGAAAATTCAAGACGCAAGAACAAGCGCTCAGCGAGGCTCGCGAGATGCTCTCTTACATGCGATAATAGCGGGCAACGCTGCGACGACGATACTGATGGCCGTGGCCTCAGTCCGTCCGACGCTTGAGTGTCAAACGAACTCTCTGAAAGGTCTACCCCTATGGGCAAAGCCGATAAAGCCCCATCAAATGGAGGCCCGTTTTTGTGCGCCAACGCGCTGTGGATATCTTCGCATTCGTCACGTTTGTCGGCATGCTGACAATTGGCTATGCCACCCCATGTTCGCGCCCGCCGGTAACGTGTGTCTTTGCCGTGTAGAGAACGACGGAACCTGATCCCCAAGATTTCCTTGAACGCGCCTGCGCAGCGGTACCTCGCTGCCCCTGAGGCATAAACGACCACGGGCGGTCGCATGGCCCTGACCATTCGCGGCGTCAGCAAGCCGGTGACCCTCAACGTCACGCTCAACAAGGCCGGCGTCCATCCGATGACCAAGGACGATGCGGTAGGCTTTGATGCCACGGCGACATTCAAGCGCTCGGATTTCGGTATCGAGACCTATCTTCCCTATATCGGCGATGAACTCAGCGTCGATATCTCCACGGAAGCTCACGCAACAAAGTAATGGTGGCAGGCAGGCGCTTCCAATTAAGCCTCTGCCGGTTCACTTTAAAGAGCGAGCGGGTGTGCAAGCGACCTCGATGTGCACGCCCACTGAAGCTGGACGACGAGAACGGCGAAAGGGCCTTTGGAACACCTCAGGCTGGAAGCGCCCAGCCGATCAGCAATTCTGAGCCAGCATGTCACGGCTGAAGGGCTCCAACGCCCCGTCCCGAACACGATTGGCCCGATCGGGTTTGGGGATCATGGCACGGCTGCCAATCGCACTGGTCGAAGCACTTTACGCAGTCAGCCGTCAGTCGAGATGGTCACAGATTTCCACGCCTCGATCTCCTGCTTGAGGCGGTCTATACGGTCCGAGACGTGCTGCAGCGCATCGCTTCCGAGTAAAAGCTGCGGTGGAGGATTGTCAGAATCTATCAGATTCAAAACAACTGACGCTAGCTTCTCAGGGTCACCGAGCTGCTTGCCGCTCTTTTCCTGGCGGGTGCGCCGGATTGGATCGAACAGCGTATCGTAATCCGCAATGGACCTCTCCGTGCGGATCATCGAGCGGCCGGCCCAATCCGTTCGGAAGGAGCCGGGGCAGAGCGCGGAGACATGCACGCCAAATGGTGCCATCTCCGATCGCATGACTTCCGAAATGCCCTGCAGCGCAAACTTGCTGCCGCAATAGTAGGCAATGCCGGGCATGGTGATCATCCCACCCATTGATGTGACATTCACGATGAAGCCGCGACGCCGCTCCCGGAAGCGCGGCAGGAAGGCCTTGGCGACCGCAACGGCTCCGAAGACATTCACGTCGAACTGGCGCCGCATCCCTTCGAGCGATGACTCTTCAAGGATCCCTTCGTGGCCATAGCCGGCATTGTTGATCAAAACATGGACAGGTCCGTGGTCGTTCTCTACCTGGTCGACAACGTCGGGTATCCGGTCGAATTCGGTAACATCGCAGAGGACGGAATGGACCGCCGGAAGCCGTTCCGCAAGGCTTGTCCGCGATGCCTCGGAGCGGACGGTGCCCACGACCGTGTGGCCCTGGTTGCTTGCTGCGGAAGCGATGGCAAGACCGAAGCCCGAATTGGCGCCGGTAATGAAGAAGGTCTTGTGAGACATGTTTGACTTCTCTTCTTGATTGGTTGGGCCTTGACTAATAATCTTGGAATACGGATGCATCGATTGCAAAAACTATCAAAGGCTTGCCAATTTCTATGAATATGGAAAGCAATTATACGAAGCGCCAGGAGCTGGTGGAGCTGGCCGGGCGCCTTGCGCCACATCAGGGATACAATCCGACAGGGCTTCATGGCGTCCGCATCCTCAGGACCAGCGCGGTGCTTCATGATGTTCCTGTGCTCTATAGGCCGGGAGCGGTCTTCGTACTGCAGGGCCGCAAGCAGGGCATGCTGGAAGGCGAAGTCTATCTCTACGACGAGGAGCATTATCTGGCGGTGTCGGTGCCTGTTCCATTCCGCATGGAATCCGTTGCCAGTGCGGAGCGCCCCCTGCTTGCGGTCTATGTCGAGTTCGATATGACGTTGGCTGCCGAGATCGCCTCAAAAGTCCAGGTGCGCAATCCGGGACCGCCGGCCGCCAAGGCCAAAAGTCTGATGTCCAGTAGAATGGCGCCCGCGATCGAGGACGTCGTGCTACGCCTGCTAAAAGCGCTCGCCGATCCGGTCGAGGCTGCCTTGTTGGGCGCGGGCATTTTGCACGAATTGCATTATCGGGTTCTCGTCGGCCCGCAGGGCGCCGCGATGATTTCCGCATTGCAGCAGAGAGGCACGTCTGGGAAAATCGTACAAAGCATCGCCCGGCTGCGCGAGACCTATTGCTTAGAGATCTCAATTGTTGCGCTGGCCAATGAAGCGGGCATGAGTGTCCCTTCCTTTCACGCGCATTTCAAGGCGCTGACAGGCACCAGCCCGATGCAATATGTCAAGGCCATGCGACTTCACGAAGCCCGGTTGGTGATGGCACGCCAGGACACGACCATAGCAGAGGTTGCTCTGTCCGTTGGTTATGTCAGCCCCGCCCAGTTCAGCCGCGATTTCAAGCGCCTTTTCCGCCGGACACCATCGCAAGAGGCGAATTGGGTTCGACAGCACCTCGGAGAGCTTGCCGCGGGGTGACGGCACAAGCATTCGGTCATCCAAGATCTGGCAATCCAGATGCGGATCGCCTGCCGGACCCGTCGACTTATTGAACCAGCTTTGAAATATGCGGCTCCGGCGGCTCAGTGGCGACGTGACCCCTGGACGTCAACCCGGCAATGACCGCGAGAACTGCGACCGCCAGGTAGATTGGGGTCCCTTTGGGTTTTCGGTCCGCTATGCAATGCCTCGTCAACTCCAGCGAGCGCGAACGTTCAGACATCTTGATCCTTTCGCCTTGGAAGGCGCCTGTGTAACCGATCAATGACAGCTAATAAACGTCCAGATTCTCTTGGCTCCATTGCAAATGGCGAATACCAGTGGATTTCATCGATCATCGCCGCGCCAGCTCCATCCCTGGCCTACCGCCTGGATTTGCTTGGTCTCTTTGGCTTCGCAATCAATCCCTCGCGCTCCATTTGCTTCCGCATCGCCTTCCGGGCGCGACGCACGGACTCTGCCTTCTGGCGCGCCCGCTTCTCGGATGGCTTTTCGTAATGTTCGCGCTCACGCATTTCGCGGATGAGACCCTCGCGCTGCATTTTCTTCTTCAGAACACGAATGGCCTGCTCGACATTGTTGTCGCGTACATCTACTCGCAAGTTTGTCCCCAAAGTTCGTGGTGAAAACACGTCGGCGATACTGTCAATTTTGCCGTCTTATGCAAGCGGATACTGGCTGACGTCAGCCTAAACTCGAAGTCGTCGCGCGATTGACCGCGCCTTGACATTCCGCGAGTAGCGGACATCGCTCGTTCCGGATTGCATCAGCCCATGTCACGCTTGCTGTCACGCGACGCCACATCGCTTTCGTGCTTAAGTCGCCGCCGCAACGACAACCGTCTTGCTTGGACATTTTTCTTGTCGGGGACGTTTCGATGAAGAAGGGCCTGATCGGTATTGCTATCTTAATCGCCGCCGGCTGGGGTGCTGTCGGATTTGTAGCCTTCGCCCACGTCCTGTGACGATGCGGCCGGTCAACTTTCAGCTGCCGCTCGTCATTTGGCTAGTAGCCCGCGATGCAATCGCGGTAAAGTGCAGGCTTCTGCTGATTTCCAACAGCACCTGGTCGCGCTGGTTGACCGACAGCGTGGAAAACGTCTTGGCGCCGGTCGGTTCGAACTGAGCCATAACGCTACTCCGATGGGCGGGCAGCTCCTCTGCAGCACATGCATGCCTCACGATATTGAAGTTGCTCGTGCACTTTCCCACATATCAGGCAATCCTAAAAGATGGTCGTCATGGTAAGCAGGCTCAGAAAGACTCTGACCGTGCGAGAGCGCGCGGCAGCATTCGAACACACCAACAAGGTCGCGGTGGACGCCGTTCAAGAAGAACGCCGTCTCCGCGATGAGAAGAATGAACGGCTTCGCAAGCTACGGCTTGCCGCAGTTCGGAATACCCCCCTGAAATAAGACCCGGTTTTCGCCAGGTCCGATATTCCCATTCGGAGATTCAAATGGATCAATTCTCTATGAAATTGACTACGGCTGCTTCGCGTCGTCGGCAAGCGCGCCTGGCCAGAGGCTATACCCTTGAAGAACTTGCAATCACGACCGGATTGACGGTCGCCGAGATCGCAGCTGCGGAAGAGCCGGGCAATGAGGCGCCCGAGCAGCATGTCGTCCGGATCGAACACGTGCTTTATTAGAAAACAGCCTCTTCGGAGGTCGCCGCCCAGGGAAATGACGGGCGATGTCGACCAGCCTTCGGATGCAATCAATTTCTGCTGTTCAGAAGTTCTCTCAGTCGGTGCTGATCCGTGACGCCGATCTGAAACCAGGTCAGAAGCTCGCGAGCGGCTTCCTTTGCTTCTCCGCCTGATGGATCGACCATCCGTTCACGGCAATAGTCCCTGATGAGAGACTGGACCATGGAGAACTCTTCCGGTCCAAGCGGCTGCCCGCCGCGGCTGTCGAATGCCTGAAACATCGCACTCTCCTCGCATGAGCGTTCATGCATGGAAAAAACCATATGCCTATCGTGCGACGTCGCAATTGCATTTGACATACGCTGGATCACAAAGGTGAGAGACAGACATGGAGGGCGACCGCCGTCCATACTTCGCGCGCGGCAGGCAGGGGCCGATCCCTTTCGGAAAGATCATCGGCCGCAGCTGAATCGAACGCCGCTAGCGAAACTTCGGCTGCTTCGACGTGTGGTTCGCATGTATCTCATGGAGAGGCGCGTGGCTGCCGAGCAACTTGCGAAGCTTGCGCTCCTCATCCGGCGAGATGCCCAACCTCCGGCAATGATCGGAGACGCTATGGTCCTTGGGGCCGGGTGTGTGGACGTGGCGATTGTCCTTCGAATGCGACATGACTTCATCCTCCTGACGAGCAAACTCCCGCCGAGAATAGTTATTTCAGTACTAACTAAAATTCAACAGCGCTTCATGAGTGAGATCACACCGGATATAGGGGATCACCCTCCCGCTCCATGCAGAGGAGCACCGACATCTCTCTCCTTCGGTGCCCCTGCCCTAAAGCGTGATCCGAGAGGGCGCCATCCGGTTGCAGTGGTTATCGGGTCGCTTCGAGCCTAGGCAACAGAATGGCGAGCAGTCCCGCGATCGGAAAAACGGAGCAAATTTTATAGACGCTCTCGATCCCGATACTGTCGGACAGACCTCCCAGAAAAGCGGCAGCCACGCCACCGATAGCGAAATTGAGGCCGTAGAACATGCCGCCGATCAGGCCGATCCGCTTGGGGACCAGGTCCATGGCATAGATCATGATCGATGCGAACGCGCTTGCCATGATCAGATTGATGACCACAGTGAGAACGCCCGTCCAGAACAGGTCTGCATAGGGCAGCAGCAGCGTGAAGGGCAGCGGCCCGAGCACCGAAATCCAGATTATTCGGTAACGACCGATCCTATCGCCGACAATGCCACCCAGAAGAACTCCGGCGGCCGACGAAATGAAGAACACGAACAGCATGATTTGCGACGTCGGGACCGACACCCCGAAGCGGTCGATGAGATAGAACGTATAGAAAGAGCGGAAGCTTTCCAGGTAGGACAGCTTTGACGTCATCAAAAGCGTCAGTACTGCGAGGCCGATGATAACCGTCTTTCGCGGGTACTCGGATCGAGCATGCCGACCATTCTTGCTGCGGGCCTCGAACTGCGACTGGATCGACCAATATTGCCGCGCACTCCAGGTTAGCAGCATCATCGCCAGCAGAACCATCGCCGTGAAGAAGACCAGGCTGTGCCGCCCGTTTGAGACGATGAAGATCGCAGCACACAGCGGACCGAGAGCGCCGCCGACCTGTCCGCCCACCTGGAAAATCCCCTGTGCCAAGCCCTGCCTTCCACCGGAGGCGTATCGCGCCGCGCGCGTCGCCTCGGGATGGAAAATGGATGACCCGACGCCAACCAAAGTGACCGAAGCGAGGATCGACACGTAGGACGACGCATAGGCGAGGCTCACAAGACCAGCGAGCGTGAACGCCATTCCAAAAACGGCGGAATAAGGCATCGGACGTCGATCAGTGTAAAGACCGATCGCGGGCTGAAACAAAGCTCCGGCAATCTGAAAGACAAGGGTGATGACACCGATCTGGACGAAGTCGAGTGCGAATTCGGTTTTCAGGATCGGATAGACCGCCGGGATCAACGATTGGATCGTGTCATTGCAGAGATGCGAGAGGCCGAGTGCCGCCAAGACCGAAAGATAGACCCTGGGACGTGAAGAGATTTGAGCGTCCGCAGGTCCGGTCGCGCTGGGAGTCGTCGCTGTCATTGCTTGATCCGAAGGTTGGGATAGTGCCGAGGCTTACACTGGCCCCGGCTCGATTTGGCCGAACTTCAGCTTTTGCATATTTACGTTTGCTCTACAATCGATCAACGTCAGGTAGATGTTTCAGGCATTCTTGTCGTCGCGAGCGTCATGGTGGGCGCATTCAGCTTCGCCGGCTGCCCCTGCTGAAACTACCTCATTGACCTGATTGCGGCCTGGCGGAGGTCTCTGTCTTCACTTTCAGCGTATCAATGTGGCGATGGATATCTTTGATTAACCTAAAGCCCCCTACCCTTCAGCCTGTTGTAAGCGATTCCTGAAGAAGGGAGACTTCGATGTCCGACGAGGCACGCGAGGCTGAGGGCTCGGCCGTTCATACCGACCATTTTTGCGAATATCCCGGATGCAGCAAATGGGGCGCACATGGCTACGACGTGCACCCTGCCGGAACCCAGTGGTTTTGCTATGAGCATCGTTGGATGGACTACAAATTAGGCAAAGGCCCGCGCACGTTCTTTGAAGAAGAGGCCGCAGGCATTGACGCGATCATGATCGAACCCCGCGCGATCGGCAGCAGGTGATTTAGCTGACCGCTGGACCTTCAGATCGATCGCGAGGCTAGAAACGACGACGCGATCGCCGATCGATTGCGGTTTACAGCCCAGCCCACTATATTTCCCGGAGGCACACAAAGCAAAGGAGGTTGCCTATGTCATCGCGGGACGCCTGATCCAGGAATACCAAGACTTCTGCCTTTCCAAAGGCATTCATTTCACACGCATACAATCCGTACGGCCGCACGATAACACCACGCTCTTCTGCAGCGCCGGAATGCAGCAGTACAAATCCCTCTTCTCCGATCCCTCCCATAGTGGAACCGTCGCCAACAGCCAGGCCTGCCTGCGCATGGGAGACCTCGACGAGATCGGCGACGGAACGCACTTCCTCCACTTCACCATGCTCGGGCTTTTCTCTTTCAGGGAAATGACTGTTGGTGACGCCATCGACTTCTGGCTTGAGTTTCTAGGAAGCCTTGGCCTCGTGCCTGACCATGTCACGATCCATCCGGACCGTTTGGAAGAATGGAGCCGGCTCTATCGTAGTCGCGTCCCCATCGTCCCAGATGACGAATGCACCTGGAGCGACGGCAGCATCAGCGGATATTGCACCGAGTTCTACAAGGACGGCATCGAGATCGGGAACATCGTCAATCCGCTTGGGACCTGCATCGACGTCGGCTTCGGTGCTGAACGCCTCGACATGATCCTGAATGGCACGCCGCCCGCCGACGCCCTTGCCACGCTACGCGAAACCGTCATGACGACAGTGGAAAGCGGCTACCACCCGGGAAACAAGGAGCAAGGATATGTGTTGCGAAAGCTCCTTCGCCGCATCCACGTGATGGGCGGAACGCTGGACCATCCCTATTTTGACCAGGAAGTCGAGCGGCAAGAACGATTGCGATCCAAGTATCTGCGCCTTCGGAGCAAATATCCCAGCATGAGCCCGCAATGGTGGTTCGATACCCACGGGATCGATGTTGCCGACATGCAGGCAGTTGCCGGGACATAGCCTCATCGACGGTCGGGGCGGCAAAAGAGGTCATCTGAACGGCCTCTTTCGCCGTTTCGAGCGGGATCCGGCGATTAGAAATTCTCTTGCGGACTGATGTCTCGAGACTCCCAGTGCCATTCCACGTTGCCGGGTACAAAGCCTATTCTGCTATTTCGCCGTCCCAGGCGGCGCCTGGATCCCGAATTCGGGGTGAAAGGATCCATATCCTCTTCAAATGCGTCGAAGCTTTCCCGCCAACGCGGGTCGACCGGATGACCGGAAGTGAGCATCTGTCGATATTGTTGTTCAAGGAATTTGCGGATCGTGTCCATTGGAGTGGTGTAGCTGACGGCTGATTGCCGTGCTTTCCGACGTCGGGTCGGAGGGGATGTCAGCGTGCCACAGCGGGCAGACTGATTTGCGGATCATCGCTCATTTGGG
>NZ_QOVX01000032.1:0-29624 GCF_008365395.1 Neorhizobium sp. P12A
CAGTTGGGAGCCGGGATTCTCCCGCAGGCCAGCCGCAGATCTATATGCCCAGGCTTGTACCTGGATTGCCTCCGATATCAGCGCCAATGACAGATACCAAGGCGACCTGGTGTCCGCGCTCAACGCGATACGCGCCCGCATGCTGCTCCTGCCAGGGCGAACCGATCTTTACTTCCCCGTTGCCGATAATGCTGCCGATATTCCCCATCTCGTCGACGCCGAGTTGCGGCCGATTCCTTCCATATGGGGCCATCGTGCCGGCAGTCCAAAAGACAACGAAGTCGATCTCGAGTTTCTGCGCCGCGCCGTTGAGGACTGGATGAAATAGTCCGAAGTCGACATTACGAGGTTGTCGCTTCGGAATTAAAAAGTCTCACTTTGAGTGGTGGAAAATTGTCGCGGGCGAAACGCTCGGCGCCGCACGCCCGGGGGCAGTTTCCGTGACGTACCGGTCACCGGAGAATTGTTGGTATTACCAAGGACGGGTTTCTTACCTGCTTTCAGTTCAATGCTTCCTTCTGGCGCTGTCTTTCGACCACCGATTGATCGGACGAACAGCAAAAGTCACTCGTTCGGTATAATGATCAACACTGCACACCTCAAAAGCATAAGGCCCATTTTCAAGGGACCGGCCGCAGACCCAATCGCCAGCATGACAGCCAGCGTGATGAAGGAGCTAACGCCCACAACATGTTGAGATATTAAGACCAAGTATCCTTCGCTCGATAATTTGTTGTCAGCTTCGCCCATAGAACAGACCTCTCAAAGAGTTTCTTGATGGCTCACGCCTCGATGGGACCAAGATCACACGCGCTCAGGATCGACGGCGCGGCGGCGTGCCTGCTATCGGCGCTCGAGGTGAAAGATCAGTCAGTTCGCCACCGGTGCCTGCGAGGCGGTTACCATCACGACGGCCCTCGCCCGGGGTCCCTTCAAGCAGTGCAACCCCCCCTCCAGCGCGTCGAGGCCGCGGGCGATATCGGCCAGAGCCGGATGCACGTCGTCCGCGACCTCCAGCCTTTCCCTGCCCGAATGCCTGCGGCGGAGGATGTCCTTAGTCATGCGCCACCACGATCGTATATTGGTCTTAAGACGTTCGTCGCAACGGTGTCTCAAGTCTATTCGCGGAAAAGTATTTCCCGCGGCACCTGGGTCAACCGCTCCCCGCCCGCCCGGGTGATGAGGACGCTCTCGCTGAACCCGAGACCGGCGGCCGTCGTATAGGCATGGAAGACCATGCCCTGTTCGAGAGGCCAGTTGGACGTTGGAAGCAAAACCCGGGAAAAGTCGCTGCTGCGCGCCGTGCGCGTATAGAGGCCGAGCGTATATGCTGTGACGTTCTGATATGTCGGACGCAATCCTTGCGATAAGGCTCCCTGGCGCAGGATCGCATCAACATCGGTGGCTATAGCGCCAGCCTTCATCGCCTCGATTTGCCGGTCCTGCAATGCGATCAATCGGTTTGCGGTCTCCCGCATTGCCAGGGAGGGTTTGCCGATCACGATCGGCCGCATCATTCGGGCGCTATAGTTGCCAACGCGTGGAATGAGTTCGACGTGAAGGATGTCACCTTCCTCTAGGCGGTCCGTTTTGAAGATGCCGTGCAGGAATTCATGGCTGCCGGAAGCCTTCACCACCGGCCCGACCTCTCCGGTGTCCGCTCCTTCCTGCAAGAACATGGCCGACGCCGTTGCTGTAGCGTCGCGGGTCGTCATCCCAGGACGCACCGTTTGCGCAATCGCCAGCATCGTCTTGTCGGCAATCGCCGCGGCCTGCCGCAGCACTGCGACCTCGGCCGCGGATTTCACCCATCGCAGGCTGTCGCTTAGCCCCGGCATCGGCACGATTCGGGCACCGCGACACTCTGTTGCGAGCCTCGCATGTGTTGCCGCACTGTGGCAGGGGGAATGCGTGTCGATCCCGATACGGGCCTTGGCGAAACCGCGGGCGCGGACTTGTTCGGCGATGACCGAACAGGGATCGTCGACATCGGCAAACCCGACGACATCCTCGATCCAGGTCTTTTCCCGGCACGGCGCCTCGTCAAGCGCCCTTAACACGAACCAAGGTTTGCCGTCGCGCGGCAGGAAGGCCGCGCGATACATGGTTTCCGAGACGGTATAACCCGTCAGCCACGCCAATAGTTCGCCGCTGTCGACGAGCAGCACATCGACATCCGCGGACGCCATGGCAAGCCGTGCCTTGGCGATACGCCAGTCATATTCGTCCCGTGCGAACATCGCTCAGGCGGCCTCGCAGATATCGAGGATGGTGAGGATGTAGACGCGTATCATGTCGAGATAGTCGACGATGTCGACGCGTTCGTCAGGCATGGTGTTGTAGCGTCCACCCGGTCCGCAGACGATGCCTTCCATGCCGAGCTCCTTGTAGAGATGGCCGGCGTCCGTGCCGTAGAAGCGTGTCGGTGTGATGGCCCCTGTCGGTTGCTTTTCGCCCCGCACCGCCTCGTAGGCGCGATTGATCGCCTTAACGATCCGCGATTCGGGAGTGACCTCGAAAGGCGGCATAAGCGGACGGCCCTCAATCATCTCCGGCACCAGCTTGGCCTTGAGACCAGGGAATCGCATCTCCAGTTCGGTAAGCTCTGCCCGCAAGTCGGCGAGGACGCCTTCTTGGGTTTGACCGGGCGCGTAGCGACAAGAACCCCTCAAACGAACGAAGTCAGCGACCTGTGGCGGCCGCCATTCTTCGAGATTGCGGCCGAGCGCACCATGGACCACGCCGACATGGCCACGATTAATTGACCGGTGCATTTCGCTCCTGGCTCCGCTGAACGTCATCGCATTGATGCGCGGAATGATGTCACAGGCAGCGGCTATCGCATCGACCGATTCTTCCCGCTTGGACAGGTGGCGGGTATCGCCGGTCAGTTCTATGACAAAGGAAAGGGCGGCGGCATGCATGGTGACCGCGACGAGGTCACTCGGCTCGCTGTTGACGAAATAGTCGGCCGTCACGCCGCTGCGAATGGCGGCGAGCGTGCCGACACCGCCCTGTAACTCGCCGACGACGAACGTCAGCACGACGTCGCCCTTGAGCTTGACACCCGCGTCCAGTAGGGTCTTTACGGCGCAGAAATAGGCAGCATCACCCGCCTTCATGTTGGAAACGCCGATCCCGTAGATGAACTTATCGTCCACCAGTCCGCCATAGGGATCGACGGTCCATCCCTCGGTTACCGGGTTGGTGTCGAGATGACCGTTGAATAGCAGGCTTTTGCCGCCGCCTGTTCCCTTCAGCCTGCCGATGGCATTGAAGCGCTCGCCGTTGTCGAAGGGCTGCAATTCGGCATCGAGACCGATCGCCGTCATCTCTTCGGCCATCACGCGGGCAAGCTCCCGCTCGCCGTCGGTCTGAGAATGGCTCTTGTGGCGGACCATCTTCGACAGGAAATCGAGACAGGCTTTCTCGTCGATTTGGTCGACAAGGGATTTGGGGTCCATGATCATGCTCCTTACATTACAATATCAGGCTTGAGTGCCTGCAGGTGGCGGCACCGCTTCCAACAGCCGGCGCGTATAGTCGGCGCGCTCCGGACGATCGATTTCCTCGGCCCTGGCGATTTCGATGAGATCGCCGCGATACATCACGGCGATGCGGTGGGCGATCTGGCGGATGAGATTGAGGTCGTGGGTGATGAAGAGATAGGCGGTGTTGCTGGCCTTCTGCAGCTCGAGCAGCAGCTGAATGATCGAGGCCTGGACCGAGACATCCAGCGCCGAGGTAATCTCGTCGCAGATAACCAGTTTCGGTTTGGACGCAAAGGCACGGGCGATCGCGACGCGCTGCTTTTCACCACCCGACAGCTGGTGCGGATAGCGATCGGCGTGGCTGCGCGGCAGCCGGACCTGCTCCAGCATGGTACCGATCTGTTCGGCGTTGGACCCGTCCTTTCCGTAAAGTTTTAGCGGCCGCGACAGAATCTCGCCGATCTTCTGGCGTGGGTTGAGCGAGGCATCAGGATGCTGGAAAATGATCTGCACGTCCTTGCGATATTCCGTGCCCATGTCTTGCAGACCGGAGATCGGCTTGCCGGCAAACCAGATCCTGCCGTCAAAACGATTGAGGCCGGTCATCGCCTTGGCAAGCGTGGATTTGCCCGATCCGGACTCGCCGACGATGCCCAGGATTTCACCGGGATTGACCGTGAGGCTGACGGCGCGATTACCGACCGTCCCGCGATGCGCCCTGCCCGTCAGCGCAGATAAGAAAGGCTTTCGGCCATAGCGCACGCTGACATTCTCGACCTTGACCAGCGGCTCTTTGGACGGATCGATCTCGGTCGTCACCAGGCGATGGCGCGGATTGGGAACTGCGGCGATGAGTTCGCGTGTATAGTCGTCCTGCGGGGCCCGGAAAATTTGTGCCGCATCGCCCTTTTCGACAATCACACCGCGACGAATGACGGCAACGCGGCTCGCGGTTCGGGAGACTAGCGCAAGGTCGTGCGAGATGTAGAGGCAGGCAACGCCGGTTTCCGCCTGCAGCGCAATGAAGAGGTCGAGGATCTGCCGCGAGGTGATGACGTCGAGCGCCGTCGTTGGCTCGTCGAAGATAATACATTCGGGATTGCAGGCAAAGGCGGTGGCAATGACGACACGCTGCTTCTCGCCGCCCGAGGCCTCATGCGGCATGCGGTGCATCATGTCTGCCGGTGTCTTCAGACCGACATGCGCCAGCATCGCCTCGCCTTCCTTCCAAGCCTGCGCTTTCGTCAGGCCTCGATGCCGCACCAGCACCTCCGAGAGCTGCCGTCCAAGCGAGAGCGTGGGATTGAGAGACGTGCTCGGGTCCTGAAACACCATGCTGATCCGCCGGCCGCGCAGCTTGTCGATCTCACCTGTGGATTTGGCGGTAAGATCCTCGTCCGCCAGGAGGATGCTGCCGCCGGTCTCGCGTGCGTTTTTTGGCAGGTAGCGCATGATCGACCAGGCAAGCGAGGTCTTGCCCGATCCGGATTCACCGACAAGCCCGAGAATTTCCCCGCGACCGATCGACAGATTGATATCCTTCAGCGCATGGAACCTGCCGCCTGATGTCGCGTAGGCCAGCGAATAGTTGCGGATGTCGAGGGTGGGCATGTTCGTATTCGTCATGGTGCCGTCCTCAGGTTCGCGGGTTGAGAGCGTCGCGCAGGCCGTCACCGAGAAGGTTGAAACCGACAGCGACGATGGCGATGGCAAGGCTCGGCCAGATCAGAATGCCGGCACTGAGATGCATATATTGACGGGCTTCTGACACCATCAGCCCCCATTCGGCTGCCGGCGGCTGGGCTCCGAGCCCAAGGAAGCTCAAGGTGGCAAACAGCATCACGGCGAACGATATCCGGATCGTCATCTCGACGATGATCGGCGCCACCACATTGGGAAGCATTTCGCGCAGGATGATATAGGACGAGCGCTCACCCCTCGCGATCGCCGCGCTGATATAATCCTGCTTGCGGACGGACAGGGCAACGCTGCGGGTAACGCGCGCCATGCTTGGGGCAAACGCGATCGCGACGGCAATCAGCGCATTGGCGGTGCTGGAACCGAGCAGATTGACCACCAGCAGTGCAAACAGGAGGCTCGGAATGGACATGACGGCATCGACCGTCCGCATGATCACTTCATCGGCCCGCCCGCCGAGAAAGGCGGAGGTCGTGCCGATCAGCGCGCCGACCAGCGTGCCCGCGACGGTCGCGAGCACGGCCATACTGATGGTGGCGCGGCCGCCGATCAGCAGGCGGCTGAAGATATCGCGACCATATTGGTCCGTTCCCATCAGGTAATGCACGCTTGACGGCTTATAGCGGGAAAGCGGCGCGAGGTTTTCCGGATCGTGCGGCGCCAAGGACGGTCCGAACAGCACGATGACGAGCGCCAGCAGAACAATAAAGAGGCCGATCGCTCCCTGCGGAGTGCGCAGCAGCCGCTTGAGAAACTCAATCATACTGAATCCTCTTGTCGAGCCAGGCATAGAGGATGTCGGCCACGAAATTGACGATGGAATAGGTGGCCGCCATGATGAGCACGCCTGCCTGGATCGACGGCAGGTCGCGGGTCTGGATCGCCACGATCAGTGCCCGGCCGATGCCAGGAATGGCGAAAATCTCTTCCACAACGATGACGCCACCGAGCAAATAGCCGACATCGAGCGCCACGACGGTGATCGTTGGCAACAGCGCATTCCTGAGGGCATGGCGGAAAAGCACCGTCATGCCGGACAATCCCTTGACCCTAGCTGCCCGCACATAATCGGTGTGCAGGACATCAACCAGTTCAGAGCGGACCATGCGCGACACATGGGCGATCAGGATGATCGATATGACGCAGACGGGCAGGATCAGATGCTGAATGCCGCCAACAAAATTTTCCGTCAGCGGCACATAGCCGGTCGGCGGCAGCCATTTCAGCCAGTCGCCGACGATCAGGACGGCAACCGTCGCGGTGACGAACTCCGGCAGGGAGATGCCGGCATAGGAAATCAGGCTGACCACCATGTCGGCGATCCGGCCACGCCGCACCGCCGCGATAATGCCGAGCGGAATAGCAAGGATCAGCATCAGGGCGATCGACAGGAAGGCGAGCAGCAGTGACCGGCTGAGTGCTTCAAGCATGACGGGACCGACCGCCTGCCCCGTGCGCAGCGAGGTGCCAAAATCGCCATGCAGGACGCCGCCGAGCCAGCGGCCATATTGCACCCAGACCGGCGCGTTGAGGCCCATGCTTTGACGCAGGGCTTCGAGCGCTTCTTTGGTTGCATTCTCGCCCAGCATGATGACGGCGGCATCGCCCGGCAGAACCTGGGTGATGGCGAAGACGATCAGCGACACGATGAAGAGCGTATAGACGATCATCATCACCCGCTTGAGGATATAATTCGGCGACACTGGTCTTCCTTCCAACGACAAGGACCGGGCGCCTTTCGACGTCCGGTTTGGCGGTAGGCTTTTTAGCTGCGCTTCGGCGCCTTGTCGGTCAGCGAGACATAGTCTAGCCGGAAGACCGAGGCGCGCGGATGCACCTGGAAGCCCTCCACCCAGCTGCGCTTGGCGGCCAGAACGTCGAAGAAGGACGGGATGATCGACGGCACCTCATCGTTCATCAGCTTCTGCGCCTGGGCGTAGAGGTCCTTGCGCTTGGCTTCGTCCTTCGTGCCGCGGGCGGATGCGATCAGCTTGTCGAAGTCCTTGTTGTTCCAGCGCGTCTCGTTCCAGGCGGCGTCAGAGGTATAGAGCAGCTTGAAGATACCGTCCTCGGTCGGCTGCATGTTGTAGAAGCCGACATAGAAGCTGCCCTTCTTCCAGACCTGCTCGAGATAGGTCGCATGCGGCATCGTCTGGACGTTGATCTTGACGCCAGCTTCCTTGGCCATTTCGCGGAAGGCAACGGCGAGCTGCGTGCGCACCGCCGGCGTGTCGGAGGCAATCAAGGTCGCCTCGAAGCCATCGGGATAGCCGGCATCGGCCAGCAGCTTCTTGGCCTCGTCGATATTCGCCTCGCGCAGCGGCATATCCGAATAGAAATGGTAGGACGCATTGATCGGTGTGTCGTTGCCGGGCGTGCCGAAGCCCTCGGTGACAAAGTCCACCATCGCCTTGCGGTCGACCGTCAAGGCGAGAGCGCGACGCACGCGCCGATCATTGAACGGCTTGGTATCGCAGCCGAAATTGATATTGCAGAACTGACCGGAGGCGACGCGCAGCACGTCGACGCCGTCGCTGCCCTGCATGCGCAGATATTCCGTCGGCTGGACGGTCGACATGACGTCCACGTCGCCGGCGATCATCGCGGACCCCTCGGCGGAGATGTCGGGAAAAACCTGCACTTCGATACGGTCCAGGTAAGGGCGCGCTGGATCATAATAGTTCGGGTTGCGCTCGACGACGATCAGCCGGTCCGGTTCGTAGGACACCAGCTTGAACGGGCCGGTGCCGTTGGCCTCGGTGGACAGCTTCTTGAAGTCGCCGGTTGCGATGGAGGCCGGGATGATGCGGGCGTTCGTATAGGCAAGAGCAGCCGGCATGTCGGCATAGGCGCCCGACAGTTTGAAGACGACAGTGCTGGGATCGCCAGCTGTAATATCGGTGATCGGACCGACATTGTTACGGCCCGGCGATGCATTCTTTGGATCGAGGATCGCCTTGAAGGTCGCGACGACGTCGGCCGAGGTCATGGCGGAACCGTCATGGAACGTGATTCCACTGCGCAGCTTGAAGGTCCATTCGGTCAGGTCGTCGTTGGCACTCCAGCTCTCGGCGAGATCCGGTTCGACCGTCATGTCCACCTTCAGTCGCGTCAGGTTGCTGTAGAGCAGCTCGGTGACCAGATATTCCGGGTTCACGCGCGTCAGCAGCGGATGGATGACGCTGGCAGCCTGGTCGATGGAAATGCGCAGCGTCCCGCCTTTTGTCGGCGCTGCGGCTTGCGCGAAGCTCAGTGAGGGCGCAGCAAGGAAGATGGCCGTGCCGGCAAGAAACCGGCGTCGATTCATTTCAAGCATGTCGATGTTCCCTTTTTCGTTATGGCTGGAGTTCCGGAATGCGATCGGATGCAAACTCTTTTGATAGGTAGGCTAGGATCGTTTTCGCCAGAGCGATGATGTCCGGGCAGGTCGTGTGTTCTTCCGGGCTGTGGATGCAGCTTTCCGGCCGGCCGAGGCCGCTCAGGATCACCTCCTGCATGCCGGTGATCTGCTGGACGTATCCAAAATCAGAACAGCTCGCGGCTCCCCATTTGCGGAAATCATCCGGCCGGTATCCAAAGCCGAGGCAAAGAGCATCCTGCCAGCGCGGCCAATGGGGACCATAGGGATCCGATGTCGGAATGAGATGACCGACCAGTTGAATGTCGATGCCGAGACCGGCTATTGCATTTCCGCTTGCCCGAACGATGGTCTCGATTTCGGCGCGGGCCTCTTCATAGCTCTCCTCCGGCGCATAGCGCCGGCTGATCAGGACTTTGACCTCCGCCGGCACCTGGCCGCCACTCGTGCCGCCGTGAATGGCCGAAATCGTCAGTTGCGGCTGAAGCGGTCCCGTGGCGTGCGGCGGAGGCGGCAGCGTCGATTCCCGGCTGGCGATCTCGGGCTTGAGAGCCTGCAGCGCATTCAGGATCGGTAGAGCGCCTTCAATAGCGTTGATGCCCGCGCCTGTACGGTTGCCCTCGCCGGCATGGACGGCATGTCCCTTGATGCTGAGCTGCAGATGGAAAACGCCAAAGCAACCGGCCCAAATGCGCGCCGCCGCCGAGCCATTGAAATTGACGATATGACCCTCCAGCATCCCCTGCTCCGCCAGATGGCGGACGCTAGGATAAAGGCCTCCCTCCTCGTCGGTGCAAAGGAGCAGCATTGGATCATAAGCGAAAGCGACATCGTGTTCCCGCGCTGCCCGAAGAGCCAATAATGACGCGGCGATCGTCCCTTTCATGTCCGCCGCGCCGAGGCCATACAAAGTGTCGCCTTCGCGCGTCAGGCGAAGCGGATTGCGCGTCCATCCGGGTGCGACCGGCACCGTGTCGACGTGATAGTAAAGTCCGCAAACCGGCTTGCCGGTCGCATGCCTCGCGACAAGGTTCGTACGAGGCCCGCTTGCCGGACCACCTTCCACACGCCATAGCGGCTCCGGCACCACCACTCGCCGGCTCTCGAAATCAAGCGGGGCCAGTAATTGTTCCATCAGATCGGCAAAGGCATCGTATCCCTCTCCCGGGGGAAAGGACGTATCGATCGCGACCATGCGTGAAAGATCATCAACTGCGCGCTCGACATCAGCCTCGATCGCCGCCATGGCTCTGGTCAGCTGTGGAGAGAGTGCGGTTTCGTGCCGATCCATCGTCAAGTCCCGGAGCCAGGCGACGAAAGCGTGTCGCCAAGCACATTAATATAAACTATATAGTAATGATGCGAACCTGGCCGCCAAGAGTCAACTCCAAATAAGAGGCAAATCATTGGAGAAAACGCCTATTTCTTCAGCAGATATCGTCCGCGCATCGGACCTCTCGCTCCCTCTTTATGAGGTGGTCAAACGACAGATTTCCGAAGCCATCATGCTGGGCAAATGGGAGGCAGGCACCGTGCTGCCGAGCGAAATCGCACTGTCGCAGCAGTTTGGCGTCGCCGTCGGTACCATCCGAAGGGCGTTGATGGACCTTACCAACGAAGGCTTGCTCACCCGCCGGCGCAAGACCGGGACGGTCGTCACAGGTCGGACGCCGCAGCATAGCCTGCGCTTCTTTTTTCAGTATTTTCGACTGCATGGGCTCGATGGATCACTGCAGCATTCGGTGACGAGAGTCACATCACTTCACCGGGGCACGGCGACGGAAAGCGAATCTGCAAAGCTACAGCTGGCGGTTGGCGAGGGCGTCGTTCGCTTCCATCGCCTCAGAATTGTCGACGACAAGCCGATCATGCACGAGACACTAGTGCTTGCCGAGGCGCGGCTTCCGGGCTTGACCGGGAATAAGGATGAGATCCCACCCCTTTTCTATCTCCACCTGCTCGATCGATATGGTATCCGGATCTCGGCGGTTCGTGAGCAGATTGCGGCCGTTCTTGCCACCGAAGAAGACGTCAAATGGCTTCAGCTTACCTTGCCGACGGCAATCCTGATGATCGATGAGGTCGCCTATGATCAATCGGCAACACCCGTGCTCGCCTCGACGCATCGTGCCACGACCGCCAATCATCGTTACGTGCACGAAATAAAGTAGGCCGAATTCTGAGATGCGAGGCGAACCAGTGCAGCGCAGGACATGGTGAACAAGTCTGGTGCAGGGCTGGCGAACAGCCGGGAATCAGCATAGGGCGAACAGACTGCAAGTGGAGTAAACCATGATAGACCCGTCCTTGATTACGCCACCGAATTGCTATTGGGTGCGGCGCAAGGAGCCAAACGGAGAGGTAGCGGCGTTGCAGATTGCCCAGGTCAGCAACGTGTTTGGGGCGTCGCCCGACTACTGGAGCGTTGCCGTTTTAGGATCGGACCAGCATAGCTCGCTCGCAGAGTTCGAGTTCATCGTGGAAATCACTGCGCCGACGCAAGTCGAGCAGATCTGACGGGGCATTTCGCCGGCCGGGCTCCAGTTTTCGACGTTTACGATCGTCCAGACGGCAAACCGGGTGTCTCCGGGGAGTTTCAATCCTGGACGCTCGTGAATTGGTTGGTAGGCGAGCCGATCTCGCAGGGAATACCCACGTTCGGATGTCATTCTATTCTCCTTGAGTTGGTACTGTCTCGCAACTTTGCGAGCTGGCTAAAGGTAGAACGCGATCGCCGAGCGGCCGCCCCATTTGGTGCAGCTCCGCGGGTGAGCGCTTCTTCGCACGACTTCTGACGTAGTTAGACAGCAAGTCGAAAACGACGCTGGACGATCTCTTCACTCCGGGATCTTGAAAAAATTCGGACGTCCTCCAGCCGGGTGAAGCCCAGGCGCATAAGGATCGCCGCCGAAGCGACGTTGTCGTCCGCACACCCAGCCCGCAAAGAGGTCGGGCCGACGTCTTCCACAGCGAATCGGACCAGCCGTTCTGCGGCTTCAAGGCCGAACCCGCGCCCCCATACCGCTTGGTCGAGCCAGTAGCCGATTTCGCCCTGTCCCTCGGACACGTCGAAGACGTCGCAGATGCCGATCAAATGGCCATCGAGTATAATCGCCAGCCGGTAGGCGAAACCCGTGCGCCACTCCTCGGCGTGGCCCGCGAACCAGTTGGTCATTTTCTCAATGTCAGGGGGAAACGTTGCCGACGCGAGATTGCGGGCGACCTCGTGATTGGACCTGATCTCGATGGCGCGTTCGACATCGACCGGGGCCGTTGGCCGCAGGACGAGGCGTTCGGTGAGCAAGCGGATGGAACTGTTATAGTTCACTGTTTGCCTCGCGAGTGGCTTCAGACAAGTCGACGTGGATATCCCTGTTGTTGCACCACCAGCCCGAACGAAAGGGCCTTGATTGGTTGGACAGCTTCACTACTTCAAACTATCGCACATCTTGTTTCCCGTGTGCGAGTTGAACTCTCCTCCTCAAGCCCGCTTACGCGGGCTTCTTTTTGTCTTCACCACCGCCAATGCTCAGGAGCACCTCTTCGTCCATCTCCATAAGGATGACCTGTCACACTTGGTGCAGTGGTCCTGGCTCCCGAGCGCGAAACGATTAACTCCTGCTCACCCTCCCCTGAATGTTCTCCCCGCTCCTGTCCCTCCCTGCCGAGTGCGCGAGCCTCAACATGTAGAGCTTGTCAGGCGACCGGAATAATTGTCCGGGGCTTTTGCTGTTTGGCACGTAAGGCTCGCTAAATGCGGTGAAATCAGGCGTAAGCAGTATCTGCGAGAGCTGCGGCCGCTTCCGCGGTTCCGCGGTCGATTATCGCAAGGAAGCAGGGCCTCGCCTCGCCAGCGTCGCGCGTGCGATCGAAGAGCTTCTGCGCTTCACTGAAAGCGACGGTCCGGATCGATACGATCAGTCCGGCTGCAAGATGCGCATTTGGATCACCGGTCGCTCGGTTGCTGGTATCGGCCAACACTATTGCCAATGCGCGGGTAAGTTCGTCTCGCATGGCGAAGATCGCACGCTGGGCGGCTTTGGCGTTGAGACAGGCGCAGATGCGCCGCCGCGCACTCGTTTCGAGATACACCGCGACGATCTGCTGGATATCCTCTTTACTGGGATTGATGGGTCGGTGGAGTTGCTGATCGGCCGATCGATCAAGCAACTTGAGGACGACGAGTCAGAAGGCGTCACAGTCACACTGGAAGACGGGGCGCGGCGTGCCTACGCGCTGGTGTTTGGCTGCGACGGCAATCGCTCCAACACCAGGAAGCTGGTGTTCGGTGACGAGAAGAATTTCACCTACTTCATGGGAGGCTATGTCTATCTAAAGGTCGTGCCAGTGACGGGAATCTACCGCCCAACGTATCGCAGGTGTTCAGCGTGCCAGGTCGGACGGCGATGCTGAACGACTACGACGCCCGAACCGACATTGGTCTCGCTTTTCGCGCCCAGGGCGAAATCGAATACGACTATCGCGGCCGCGCGCAGCAGCGCGGGATGATCCATAAGCATTTCGACGGGCTAGGCTGGAAGGTGCTGGCGGCCTTGGAGCATGTGGATATCGACGACGATTTTTACTTCGACCGGATCAACCAGATTCGGATGCCGTCTTGGTCGAAGGGGCGGGTCGTTCTGGTGGGTGTCGCGGGCTACTGCGTCTCACCGGTGGCAGGGATGGGCGGCTCAATGGTGATCATCGGAGCGGGACGGATTGCTGAAGCATCGGACGGCACGGTGCCGACTAGGCCGCTGCCTTCCAGGACTATCACGACCAACTGCACACCTTTGTCGATGAGGTTCAGAAGAGGGCTGCCAGTGATGGCATGGCAACGATTATCCCAGTGAACGACGCCGAAATTGGGCAGCGTGACCGAAAGCTTCGCGACGGGGAGCTTGACCTTTAACCGTGGGCGGACGGTAGAGGAATAATCGCTGACTTCACACAAATTGCGCCATCGGCGCGGCTTGCGCGCCGTCGATCTCGTCAGACGGCCCGCCATTTTCTGGACAATGTCTGCAGATCTCTAAAGCCGTCGTAGCGTCGGGCGTGAGCCTCGCCTATTGCGCCCTCGGCTGGGTGGTATGTCCGACCAGCTGTGGAAAGCTTTGACATCGCTTCTCGCATATTTGCAAATGAACCACCCGCGACAACGCCAAGGATAGCCGCACCGAGCAGCACAGGTTCTTCCGTATTCGTGGCAAGCACCGGTTTGCCGCTTGCGTCTGCTAGCAATTGTCGAACAAAATCATGTTGGCCGGCGCCACCGCTAACGACGATATTGGCGATCGAAACACCCGCATCGGCCTGTGTGTCGATGATCTGCCGCAGGCCGTAGCCAATGCCGCATAGCCCCGCGACATAGAGCCTTACGAGGCTCTCGAGATCGCGATCCATTCCAAGCCCGACAATGGCCGCGCGTGCATGCGGATCGGCAAATGGCGCGCGGTTACCAAGAAATTCGGGAAGGACGTGCAGACCGGCGATCAGATTAACCGCTTCAGAGGCCGGTCCAACTTTGTCTGCGGCCATATCGGCGAGGAGAGCCGGGATCGGAATGCCTGCTCGCTCAGCAAGTCTGTGGGCTTCACTGGCTGCTGGATGGAGCGAAAGAAGCTGATCTATCGCGGCCCCTGCCGCGCTCTGACCACCTTCGTTCAGCCACAGGCCCGGCACCATGGCGGAATAGTAGGGGCCCCAGACTCCCGGCACAAAGGCCGGCTCGACCGTCGATGTCATCGTGCAGGAAGACGTCCCGAACACATAGCCAAGGTTGCTTGTTGGTCCGCTCCCGATTCCGACGGTCCCGACCCCGCCGGCATGGGCATCTATCAGTCCGGCGGCAACTGCCGTACCCACTTCCAACCCAAGCGCTTCAGCCGCTGGCGCAGTCAAACCGGAGCCGAGCGAAGTACCCGGATCGACAATGACATTGCCAATTCGCACGAAACCTTCTGCTGCCAAATCGCCGAGCCCGATCTTCTCGAAATAACTCGGGTCCCAGCGCTTCTCGTGTGCAAGATAAGTCCATTTGCAGGTGACAGTGCACGTCGAGCGCGACAGATCACCGGTCGCCTTCCAGCTCAGGAAATCCGCTAGATCGAAAAACTGCCATGCCGCGTCGAAAGCCTGCGGACGATTTTCCTTAAGCCACAGGAGCTTCGGCGTCTCCATTTCCGGCGAGATTTTGCCGCCGACGTAACGAAGCACGTCGTGACCAAGTACGTTGATGCGTTCGGCCTGCGGAACGGCCCGGTGGTCCATCCAGACAATGATGTTGCGCTCTGGATCTTCCGACGGCCCGACCGCGAGCGGTTTGCCGCCCTCAGCAAGCACCACCAGTGAACAGGTGGCGTCAAAGCCGAGCCCGATCACCGAAGACGGTTCGACACCAGCCCTCGAAACGGTCTCCCGGACAGCCGCGCAAACGGCGGCCCAGATGTCCGAACTCGACTGTTCGACTATGGAGCCTGGTCCGTGAAAGAGTGCAATGTCCCGTTTGGCGGAGGCCAGCATCCGGCCGTTCAGATCGAAGAGGCCGGCGCGGGCACTGCCGGTGCCGACATCGACGCCGATGACATGTTTGGCAACCGCTTGCGGCGCGTCGGATGTGTCGGTCATGGTCTCTCGTTTCAAACCGGTAGGAATGGGATCGATCGCAGTCTGCGACCACACGATGCGAAGCTCACAGATCGACGCTGTTCGGCAAGATGACCAGGTCGCGGATCGTCACATTGCGCGGGCGTGTCAGCATGAAGAGCACGGCCTCGGCGACTTCCTTAGGCTGCATGAGGCTGCCATTGGCAAGCGCTTCATCCATCTTTGCCTTCGGCCAGTCGTCCAGCAGCGCGGTGACGACCGGACCGGGCAGTACCGCGCCGACACGAACGCCGTACTGGGCGACCTGGCGCCGCGTCGAATGAACGAAGGCCTGGACGGCAAATTTCGACGCCGTGTAGATCGGCTCCCAGACAACTGGCACCACACCCGCGATCGAACTCGTAAACAGGATGTCGCCGGTTTTCTGTTCGATCATATATGGCAGAACGGCGTGCACCGAACGGAAGGCGGCGTTGATGTTCAGGTTCAGCATCCGGTCCCATGCATCCGGATCGCCTTCGGCAACCTGCCCCCCGATATAGGCGCCGGCGTTGGCATGGAAAATGTCGAGCCTGCCTGCTATCTCCAGAATGCGTGGCAGCATGCCGGACACCTGGTGGCCGTCCAGAAGATCGACGACGAGTGGAAGAGCGCGCTGCCCCATCTCGCCGCAAAGACTATCGAGCTTTTCCTTTGCCCGATCGATCAAGACGACGGTCGCGCCTTCGGCATGGAGGGTCCGGGCGCATTCAAGCCCGATGCCGGACGCCGCGCCGGTGATCGCGGCGACCTTGCCTTTCATGAGATCAGTCATGGCGAATACTCCTTCAGATAAATTTCAGGCAGAATGATTGTCAGGCGCGTCCGTGGCTAACGCGGGAACGCCTGGCCAATGAATCAACGATGACCGCGATCGCGAGAACCGCTCCGGTAATCATATAGCGCAACGAGGAGCTGAGATTGAGAAGCGTCAGTCCGTTGGAGATCGCCTGGATGACGATGATACCCAACAGCGCTGAATAAGCGCTGCCGCGCCCGCCGAAGAGGCTTGTGCCGCCGATGACAGCCGCAGCAATGGCATTGAGGTTGACATCGCCTGTGCCGGCTTGCTGGCTCGCAGAGGCGAGCCGCGAGGCCGACAGGATGCCGCCTATGGTGGCCAGTGTCGAGCACAGCATGAACGCGCTGAGATAGATCCGCCTGACGTTGATACCTGCGCGCCGTGCCGCTTCGCGGTTGCCGCCGACGGCGAACATCGAACGCCCCCACTGCGTGCGCGTCAAGGCATAATTCAGAACCACGGCGATCGCCACGAAGATACCGAACATCCATGGCACGCCGCGACCGAGATTAAGATAGTAGGCGGCGAACTCAAGCGCGACCGTCAGGACGATCACCTTGGTTGCCAGCGTTCCCATGGGCTGCGATGACAGATTGACGGCCTGACGCTGCCGGCGCGTCCGCATGCCGGTGACGATTATGACCAGGCCGGGCAAAAGTGCCAGAAGGTGTGATAGCCAGTGGGGCATCACCAGGATTTGGCCGAAGCGAACAAGCGGCGAGGCAAATGGCAGGTTGATACTGCCAGTCGGACCAAGGATGTAGAGCTGCATGCCAAGAAGCGCCAGCAAACCTGCGAGCGTAGCAACGAAGCTCGGCATGCCGAGCCTGTTGTAGAGAAGTGCATAGAGCGCGCCGACGACCAGCCCCGCAACGATAGCGACAATGATCGCCAATGCGATCGGCCAGCCACTGTTGACCCAGAGCACCCCAAGGATCGCCGAGGATAGCCCGCTCATCGAACCGACCGAAAGATCGATTTCGCCGAGCATGAGCACACAGACGATGCCAAGCGAGATCACGCCGACGGTCGCACAGTCGAACAGAAGATTGACGAGATTGTTCGGCGCCAGGAACACCGGATTGAGGATCGAAAAGACCGTCGAAATGACGATCAGACCGACGGCGACCGGCAGCATGCCGAGGTCGCCAGAGCGCACGCGATCAATAAAGGCCGTGACCATTGCACTGATGCTGTCGTCGTGCCGCACACGTTCGTCGCTTCGGTCAAGGGCGGTAGTCGATATGTTCAAATCATCCGATGGTTTCTGGTTCATGCCGGCCTCCCGCTGGTTTCCTCTGGCTTGCCAGCCTTGCGTTCCATTCGTCGCGACACTGAATTTTCGGTCGCTCCGGTAATGGCGGCCACAAGCTCCTGGCTGGAGGCGTCCGGTGTGAAGACGCCATTGTTGCGCCCCAGTCTGAGCACGACAATACGGTCGGCGACCGCGCGCACATCTTCCATGTTGTGACTGATGATGATCACCCCAAGGCCGCGCTCGCGAACGCGCTCGATGAGGTTGAGGACTTCAGCCGTCTGCGCGACGCCAAGCGCGGCGGTCGGCTCGTCGAGCATGATGATTTTTGGGTTAAGTAGCAACGAGCGCGCGATCGCGACAGTCTGACGCTGGCCACCGGAAAGGGAGGCAATCGGCTCGCGAACCGACGGAATGCGGGCGGCGAGCTCCTTTAGAAGCGTCCAAGCTCGCACCTCCATCGCGACCTCGTCGAGGCCCCAAGGAGAAACCTCGTGACCGAGAAACAGGTTGGCAACGACGTCCAGGTTTTCGCAAAGTGCAAGGTCCTGGAACACCGTCGCGATACCAAGTTCGAGCGCCTTGCCGGGACTGTCCAGGGTAACCGTTTCTCCACAGTATTCGATCGTCCCCGCAGACGGCTGATGAACGCCGGCCAAGACTTTGACGAGTGTCGACTTACCGGCTCCGTTGTCGCCGACCAGCGCCACGACTTCGCCCGCCTTCACCTCAAGTTCGATATCCGTCAGAGCGGAGACCGCCCCGAAATGTTTGGAGACATTGCTGAGCCGGAGGATCGTCTGTCCTTTCTGCGGCATCAATTTCCTACCCGTAACCATAGCTGCAGCCCTTCTTGCGCGGAAGCATCCGGCCGCAATCAGTGCGGCCGGCGCATTATGCAGGGTTAGTTAGTGATGCCGAGCTTCTTGCAGCCCTCGGCATACTCACCGGTGCAGATCTGCTCCGGCGTCTGTATCTTCTTGTCGAAGATTTCCGCCTTGATGTTCTCGGCCGTTACGACCGCGGGAATGAACAGCTCGGATGGCGTGTTGTAGAGTGTCGTCTTGGGGGCAGGCGTCTGACCCTTGAGCATCTGGACGGCCACATTGGCAGCCGCGGCAGCCACGATCTCCGACGGCTTGGAAATCGTGTTGTACTGATCACCGGAGATGATCAGCTGTAATGCCGCGATCGTCGCATCATTGCCGGTCACGGGTGGAACGGGCTTGACGCCGGCAGCCTTGAACGCGGCAATCGCGCCGCCGCCCGTGCCGTCATTGGCGGCAACCACGCCTTTGATGTCGGCGCCGAAGCGGGTGATCTGACCGGCAGCCCATTCCTGAGCCTTCGGCGGCGCCCATTCCGGCGTGTCGAATTCGGCAAGCGTCTTGTAGGCCGATTCCTTCAGGCCACGATGGATACCGTCGCGGATCAGGCCCGCCGCGGCGTCGGTTGGCGAACCGTTGATTTCGAGGATGCCGGAGCCATCGGCGACTCCGGCGGCCTTCAGGTGCTGAACGAGCGACTTCGCGATTGCATAGCCGATGCCTTCATTGTCGAAGGACACGTAATAGTCTGCCGGCTTGGCCGGAATCGGACGATCGTAGGCGATGACCTTGACGCCCTGCGACTGGGCGATTTCCACGAAAGCGGCCGCGGCCGCCGAATCCACCGGATCGAGCACGACGACTTTCGCACCCTGCGCAATAACCGAATTGAACTGCTGCTGCTGCAGGGAGGCATCGCCATTGGCGTTCTGGTAGACAACGGTGCAGCTTGCACAAAGCTTCTGCATCTCGGCCTTGAAACCCGGAAAATCATGCTGCTCGTAACGCGTCGATGCCTGATCCGGCATCAGGAAGGCAACCGTGGAAGCCTCCTGAGCCGAGGCGGTGGCGGCAAAGCCCATGGCGATCGTCGCCGAGGCCATAAACAAATTCCGATACTTCATTCTCTCCTCCTTCGTGTGATCAAAACATGCCCGGCAGCTGGCAACCATGACCATGGCCCCTCTGATCGCTGCAGATGGCAACAAACTCCCCCGCCCACAATGGAGCGGCCTCTCCCTCACGCCTTGAAACATCCTCCTGCGCACCGCAAGGTGCGGTACGCTTCATCGATTGCACAATCATGCTCAATCGATGAAGCATCAATTGCCACTTCTAGTGTTTGATGTCAAGTTAGGTAAAAGCGGAGAAATCGATTTGAATCACGTAAAGCAGGCGAAGAGGACAACGATCTATGATCTGGCGGAGCTCGCAGGAGCGTCTGCCAGTGCGGTGAGCGCGGTCCTCAACGGTAATTGGAAGAAGCGCAGGATCAGCGCTCAACTCGCGGAAAAGATCATGCGCATTGCCGAGGAGCAGGGTTACGCGCTCAACATGCAGGCGAGCCTTCTCCGGCGCGAAAAGTCCCATATCATCGGAATGCTCGTCCCCAAGTACGACAATCGCTATTTCGGATCGATCGTCGAGCGGTTCGAAGACATGGCGCGCGAGCGCGGGCTCTTTCCGATCATAACATGCACCCGCCGAGACCCCGAGTTGGAAATCGAAGCGGCACGCACCATGCTGTCCTACCAGGTGGAATGCCTGATCGCGACTGGCGCGACCGATCCGGACAGAATAGCAGAGATGTGTGCTGCAGCCGGCGTGCGCAGCCTCAATCTCGACCTACCCGGCGCACTGGCGCCGTCCGTGATCTCCGACAATTTTTCCGGCGCGCGAGAATTGACGACGCGCGTCCTCAGCAACTGCCGGGAGCGGCTTGGTGAGATGCAGTCGTTGATTTTCATCGGTGGTCGCGGAAGCGACCACAACACTGCCGAGCGTATCCGGGGCTTTCGCCAGGCCCATGCCGACCTCGGTGTGTCGGTCGTCGACGACAATATTCTTGCCTGTGGCTACGCGCCGGAAAAAGCGGAAAAAGCCCTCGATGATCTCTCGTCTCGCGGGATGACGCCGGCCAAAGGCATGTTCATCAATTCGACCATCTCGCTTGAAGGCGTTATGCGCTGGATTCGCCGGTCGGGACGCCTTGAAGAACAGGAGCTTGTTCTCGGCTGCTTTGACTGGGATCCATTCGTATCCCTTCTCGGAAATGATATCGAGATGGTTCGGCAGGATGTTCCGGAGATGTTGAAGAAGGTGTTCGAGATCATTGAATCCGGATCCAACCGCCCGGTCCTTGTTCAGGTGCCGCCGTTGCTGGCGAGTCCCCCTCTATAGACCCGCTTCCATCGTAACATAGTGGGGTGCCTTCGTTGCGCATTCGCAATGCCGTTTCCCCTGGCCACGGCATGACATCGACGCAAAGAGCCAAATTGGGTCGAACTCTTCATGCTCTTGAAGGAAATCGAACCTATGGCACCTTTATTCAGAAAGCTAAATGACGCAGGCGTTGTCATAAGGGTCACGCGAACCTGTGAGGCTGTGAACATGAAAGGCGCTGCTATCTCTGGTCACAGTGTCGCGCCTCCCTTTGAAAGCCGGTCACATCGAGCAGGCGAATTGCGGTCGTCGACCGTCAGGGCGTCGGGCAGGCTTCCGATCGAAGATCCAGTCCTTCCTGCCGTTGTTCGAATGACGCGTTCGATCCATCTGCCGTACGCATAATTCTCACGACGTAGAGGCTGTCGAAATCATCCTCGCGCCACTTTGGCACGACCTGCGCATCTCCGCCATGTTCCGCGATGAGAGCCCTCGCTATCTTCACGATCTGCTTGTGTTCCCAGGCCACAAACACGACCGCATTCGCCAGTTTTGCGCTGTCAAGGGCACGCTTAAGTCCCGCTATGTCGTCATAGCCGAAAGTCGTATCGACAGGCAGCCCGAGGGCGATCGCTGTGGGTTCGATTGTCGCCAAGGGCCGAACATAGTCATAGAGCTGACCGTCATCCCGCTTTTGCTTGGTCGGATTGGGAGCGAAAATGGCTGATGGGTTCGGGAATATTTTTGCCAATGCCGAAGGAAGGGCGAGAGAGCGGTTTAACCCCTCACAGCTCAACTGACCAAGGCCCTGATCAGGCTTTTCGCCATGTCGCAGGAATACGATCGTTTGTTCCGCCGCCAAAAGTGCTGTCGGACAGAGGGACGGCAATCCCGTGATGGCCAGACCGAGGAGGAATGCGCGAAGGGAACTGAACGTCATGGGCATTTTCTTTCAGGGCGATCAATCAGGAGTTCAAAACCGGCTTCATTGGGAATAGTTGCGACACAGGCTTCGACAAGATGGATGCTGACGACCGGGGGCCGGTTATCTCCGTCTCGAGCGAATTCAAGCAGTGATCGAACAGCTATTGCGGGGGAAAAAGCGCTTCTTCAGTTTGCCCGACATTGTGACCTAGCCCGGACCGCGTGCCTCAGGATTTGACTTCAGCCAACGGGCTCGATGGCTGAAGACTGTTCGACGGGTTCGCGGCCTATTGTCCGTTCCATGGCTTGAGAGCGTCGAACTTCATTTCGCGTTGTTCCTGCGGTTTTAGTTTGTAGTCGCCGCCATAGGGCGCACTTTCGAACGAACCGTAGGTCGGATTGGCGATCGCGATCCAATCGTGGCCCCAATGCTTGGCGACAGTCTCATATTCCTTGTCACGATCTGCGACCGCGCCCTTGTAGTTGTCGGTGAAGTCGCCAAGATTATCGCCGAACAGCAGGACGATCCGATAGTTCTTGGCGATAAAGGCGCGGCGGGTGCCCTTGGCAGACGTCCAGTCCGGCTGCTCTTTCGAACTCAGGAACGTATCGACCTTATCGTCGAAGGGATAGCCGAACCCTTTCATCTCCTCGACAGTCGGCCCCTCCTCATCCTTGGTGCGGTTGGAAACATAAAACACCCTCACGCCCTTCGAGGCAGCATATTGCGTGAACTCAAGGGAGCCTGGAATCGGCACATCCGCCTTGGCCTTGACGTAGTTGGTCCAGCTATCCGGCGTGAAGCTTGTCCCTGCGACCACGTTCCATGCCTGGTAGGCCGACGTGTTGAGCACCGTGTCGTCGATATCAAGAATGATGGCCGGCGGAAGATCCTGGAAATTGGCACTCTGCTCAACCGGAGCTGCGGTCCAGCTCTTGTCCGCCAGCGCGTCATCCAGCCTGACCTTTCCAAGCGCATAAGCGCCAAGCGCATTTGCCTTGAACTCGACGGATGTCTGATCCCAGAGCACGGCATTGAGATTGTCATTGGCGGGTGCCGGCGTTAGATCAGCCGCCGAGGCACTCGATCTTGCCAGGCCAAGGGTCAGCGCAATTATGCTAAAGGTGAGATCGGTCAAACGCATGTTATTCATTTCCTTTTACTATTACCGTTGGCTTCAAAATATTGATGATCGTTCAAGCTTCAGCGCTGGCGACCGGCTTTCAGTGATCGGAATCGATGATCACCTCTTCGCCCAACGACCCATTCTTCGGCAAAGGCTTGTAGGTCGTGTTCGAGGCGCGAAGAACACGAATAGGACGTGCGCCGACATCGATCGCCTGTTTCATGTCTCCGTCGGCGTCGCCATAGTAAATCTTGACGCCCTTGTCCTTCAGGAAGGACGTCTTCGTGGCATCGCCAGCGGTGAACACGACGGGATTGATCGAAACCATGTTAAAATCGCGCTTAATGGTTTCGGTCAGGCGTTCCCCCTCGCTCCGGGTGCGCCCCGTAATGAAATAAATCGTATCACCACGTTTTGTATGCATGGCGATCAGCTTTGCGGCGACGTCCTTGGGAAGCGAATAGTTGATGTCACAGTTTGCGTTGATATCGGCCCAGAATGCGGGATTCTTCAGATAATCGTTCTTGCCTGGCGAGTATTTCTGCTGACCATAGAAAAAACATGGGCTGGAAAACAACACGGTGTCGTCAACGTCGAATCCCACCGCCATCGGTGGCTGCCCTTCCAGCGATTTTTCGATTTGGGCGACGTCCACCCAATGGATCGCGTCGTGGTGCGAGAGTTCGTCGGTCGTTGCCCCCGGCGTCACCGCATCAAAGGCAAACGCACCCTGCGGCGTCGCCAGACATGCGATAACAGCAATTTTGTAGAGCATTCTCGTCATTGATTTCTCTCTTCTTGGCTTTCAGATGGAGATCGTGGACTTGGGTTCAGTGGTCCGGTGCCAATTTCTGCATCTCGTCATCACCCCGGACCAGCCGTTTTCGATTTCTTGCGCTTGCTCAAGACAGCTTCGACTTGACCGAGAAGGCCCTTAAGCTCTGGCTCCCGAACAAGAGTTGCAGCTTCGTGCGGTGGAAGCCAGACGAACGAGCGCTGGCCCTTTTCTCGGAACTCCACATCCATGGCAGAGACCTCGACAAGATGGACCTGAACCACGGAGGCGACCCTGTCGCCGGTGTCGAGCATCTTCAGATAGGTATAGTAGCCAAAGGGCTTCTTGCGCGCCTTGCCGCGAATCCCGGCTTCCTCCCAGGCCTCACGCTCGGCGACTTGATGCGGCGCACGACGGTCCATGGCCCAGCCCTTGGGGATGACCCAGCGGCCGCTCTGCCGAGAGGTGATCAACAGTACCTTGATGCTATCGGGCATGCGCATGTAGCAGATCGCGGCATATTGCTCGATCGCCTGTCCGCGGAACAGCCGATCGGCCTGCTCGGCAAGCTGGCCAAGATAAGTCTTGCTCTTCTGCTTAGACATGCGTTTCTGCAATTGCTCTTCCATCCGGCTTCGGGGTCCGGCTTTGCAGAAGTTCACCGCGTTCTTCAAGAACGGGATAGGCCGCAGCTGCGACAAGGTGCGAGTTTATCTGTTTCATATCACGAACAAGGTCGAGATGAAGCGAGCTGGTTTCCATCGTTTCGATACTGCCCTCGCGTAGCCTTTGGAAATGGGCTTCCGTCCCTTCACGCTCCGCTTTCCGAAACAGGACCTTCTCATCCGCTAGTAGGCGTGCCGCGCGCTCGTCTTGCGTCATGAAGAGAGCGGCAGCCGTCTGCAGATTGGCGATCAGACGCTCGAACAACCGTGATAGCTCGACTTGCCCCTCCCTGGAAAAGTTGAGGCCCCGGCGCAGCCGCTTGGCAAGATGCGGCAGCAGGTTCTGGTCGAGGACGTCGCCGGCATGTTCCATGTTCATCGAGAACAGCAGGATCTCGTTCAGCCGCCGTTTGTCGGCTTCGCCAAGCTCATCCGGATCGATCGAGGTGAGGTACGTTTTCACGGCCGTGTTGAGGCTGTCGAGGACATTGTCCTTGGCGCGAAGCGCAGAGAGTGCCTTGCGGTCGGTGCTGGAGAGTGCCGCTTTTGCGCCAGTCAGCATTTCCGTCAGCACATCGACCAGTCTTAGGGTTTCGCGCGCGGCGGCTCCCAGCGCAACGACCGGCGTTTCGCGGGCAGTCGGGTCCAGGTAGCGCGGTCGCGCAGGATCGGCCTCGTCGATCCTTCGGGGAAACATCTTGCTCAATAGATCGGCATAAGGGGTCAGAAACGGCAGGAACAGCGCAGCAAGCGCGAGATTGAATGCTGTGTGAAAGTTGGCGACGGCGCGTGCGCTATCGTCATCGATCATGGTTGACAGCCGGGCGATCGGCGACAGCAAGGTCAGAACAACCGCAACGCCGATGATCCGTGTGATCAGGTTTCCGATCGGCAGCCGCTTATGCGACAGGTCCGAACCGGAATGGCCCTCGACGACGGGATTGATCGCGGTGCCAAGATTGGCGCCGAGAACAAGTGCAAACGCCTGCTCCGGCTGGATCAATCCCTTGCTCGCCAGCGAGACGATCAACAACACGACGGCGACGCTGGAATGAGCAGCCCATGTCAGAACGGCGGCCAGTAGAACGCTGAGGACAGGCGTTGCCGCGATCGCTGCAAGAACGGATGACAGCGCGCTCGATCCCTCATATTGCGTCATCAGGTCCAATAGCTGGTGGAGCGCCAGCAACATGAAACCCAGCCCGATGACGACACGGCCGAGATCATGGATCTGCGAGCTGGAAACCCGGCGGAACATCAAGACGCCGATGAGGATCAACGCAGGCGACACAGCCGAGACGTCGAAGGATAGCACCTGAACGATCAGGGTGGTGCCGACATTCGCCCCCAGCATGACAGCGAGCGCCGGCACCAGATCGACCAGCCCGCCGGCCGCAAACCCTGAAGCCATCAATCCGGTGGCCGTGCTGCTCTGCAGGATTGCCGTGACCCCCATGCCGGCGAAAAACGCTTTGACGCGGTTGCTGAGCGCATGGCCGAGGAACGATCGAAGATTAGGGCCGAAGGCACGCTGGATGCCTGTTTGCACCATACGGGTGCCCCAGAGCAAAAGCGCGATATGCCCCGCGAGCGCGACCAGACCGACGATCAAAGCCATGATGATACCCTTCAAACGGACGGTCGTTGGGGGAACCCGGCAAACCTCCAAGCTGGTAACGTTTAATTAGCTGACTATGTTTCTCTGTTTGCCGGTGCAATGCAAGAGGAATTGTCATAAAACTGTCATACAATGACTTTTATCATTTTATAACAATATGATGAGAGCGGCATTCATCATTCAAAACGCGTCCGTCTTAAGACACCGTCACCTGCCTGAGGCGATGATTTCGTGCCATCCAAGCAATCACTGGCACGTGGTTTCAAGGTTGCTCATCAAGCCGATTAAAAAGTGGCTCCCAAAACCGCCACCGCCTTTCAATCCCGCGACGGGTCTTTTATGACATTTTCATGACATCTCAACGCAGAGGCGCAGGACATTGAACTGGTTTCGTCGATTGATGCCGCGGGAAGATCGCTTCTTCGATCTCTTCGCCAGGCATTCCCGTACCACGGTAGGTGCGGCGGAGGCTTTGAACGCCCTTCTCTCCGGAAACGACACGGAGGCTCATTGCAAGCGCATCGTCGCGTTGGAAAACGAGGCCGACGACATCACGCGCGAGGTCTTGCTTGCGGTGAGGCGCAGCTTCATCACTCCGTTCGATCGCGGCGATATCAAGGATCTCATCATGTCAATGGATGACGCCATCGACATGATGCACAAGGCCGTCAAGACCATCAGGCTTTTCGAACAGACCAGCTTCGACCAAGGCATGCAGGAGATGGGCGGCGTCATCGTGCAGGCCGCCAAGCTGGTGGCCGAGGCCGTTCCCCTCCTCGATCGGATGGGAACGAATGCGCAGCGCCTCGGCAATCTGACGGAAGAAGTTGTGAAGGTCGAGGGCCGCTCCGACGAACTCCACGACCAGGGTCTGAAGGACCTGTTTCGCCGACATGGCGCATCCAACCCCATGGCCTACATCATCGGCAGCGAGATCTACGGAGAACTGGAAAAGGTCGTCGACCGCTTCGAGGACGTCGCCAACGAGATCAATGGCATCGTGATCGAGAACGTCTGATGGAGGCCTCTATCGCCCTGCCGCTCTTGATCGGATTGATCGCGGTAGCCCTGTTCTTCGACTTCCTGAACGGACTGCACGATGCTGCCAATTCGATTGCAACGATTGTATCGACGCGCGTCCTGCGGCCGCAATACGCCGTGGTCTGGGCCGCCTTCTTCAATTTTATCGCTTTCATGTTCTTTGGCCTCAATGTGGCCGAGACGCTCGGGACTGGCATCATTGATCCCGGCATCGTCACGCCGCAAGTGATCTTCGCAGCGCTCGTCGGGGCTATCGTCTGGAATATCCTCACCTGGGTATTCGGGATTCCATCAAGCTCTTCGCACGCGCTGGTCGGAGGGCTGGTGGGGGCAGGATTGGCAAAAACCGGAACAAGCTCGATCGTCTGGAGCGGATTGCTGAAGACCTCAGGCGCGATCGTGCTATCGCCTCTGCTGGGCTTCACCCTTGCTCTATTCCTGGTCCTTTGCGTTACCTGGGCCTTCGTGCGCCAGACACCTTTCGCTGTAGACAGCATGTTTCGTGTGCTGCAGTTCGGGTCCGCCTCGCTCTATTCGCTGGGACATGGTGGCAACGATGCCCAGAAGACGATGGGCATCATCGCGGTACTGCTCTACTCCCAGGGATATGGCGGCAGTACATTTCATGTGCCGCTCTGGGTGGTCTTGTCCTGCCAGTCCGCAATGGCTCTCGGCACCCTGTTCGGTGGCTGGCGTATCGTCCACACTATGGGATCCAAGATCACTCGGCTGAACCCCATGCAGGGGTTTTGCGCCGAGACCGGAGGTGCACTGACGCTCTTCATCGCGACCTGGCTTGGCGTTCCCGTCTCGACCACGCACACGATCACCGGCGCGATTATCGGCGTGGGGGCCGCGCGACGTGTCTCGGCGGTGCGTTGGGGCATCGCGGGCAACATCGTCGTGGCATGGGTGATTACGCTTCCTGCCGCCGCCATCATTGCGTTCGCGACATTTGCGATTACCATGCGGCTTGCTTAATCCGCTTAATCCGAGCGCGGTAGCGGGGCTGGTCAGATTGACAATCTCCGATACCATCCGAAGACGGTGGTATATCTCGGAGCTTTTTGATGAAGGTCTTCTTTGATGTGGACGGCGTCCTAATCGACGGCTGGCATGCAGATTCGTTGCGTCGAAATCCCTGGGACGCGACAATCAAACAAGACCTCGGCGTTGATAGACAGCGTTTTCAGCGCCTCTTTTTCGGGGTCGCATCGGCGCGCTCTTCGGCACCGATGTTCGAATGTGTCACCGGGCGGCGCGACCTAAAGAACGCATTAGCCGAGATCCTGCCTCAGGTCGGATATCATGGCGACGTCGAGACATTCGTGCGGTACTGGTTTGAAAAGGATTCCAAGATCAATCAAGACGTCCTCCGGTTGGTTCGCCGGTTGCGGATACTTGGTGCTGAGACCTATATTGCCACGGGCCAGGAACACTATCGCGCTGCCTATCTCTGGAACGATCTCGGATTTTCCAGTGCATTCGATGGCATATTCTATAGCGCCAGGATCGGGCTTCCGAAGAAGGATCCAGGATTTTTCGAGGCCATTAATCGATCACTCGACATTGTTCCGGAGGAACGCCCTCTCTTTTTTGACGATCAGTCCGAGATCGTCGAAGCCGCCAAGAGCAAGGGCTGGGATGCAACCACCTTCACCTCGGCGATCGATATCGAGCTTCACCCCCGCCTCCACCGCTCTTTACTTGACGGCGGAACTGAGCGAGGCAAGCAACCATTCTTGACCCCATGACGTTGTATGTGACAGTTTCACGACAATCATCGCCAGCACCATAAGTTTGATCCTCTCAATGCCATGGCTTTTCTCGAACTGACGAAAATCCGGAAATCATTTGGCGCCCTCACCGTCGTCGAAGATTTCTCCGTCCGCATCGAGAAGGGCGAGTTCATCTCCTTCCTCGGACCATCGGGCTGCGGCAAGACCACCGTGCTGCGCATGATCGCCGGCTTCGAAACGCCGACATCAGGCACGCTGACGATCGCCGGCAAGGATCAGCGCCCGCTGAAGCCGAACCAGCGCAATATCGGCATGGTCTTCCAGGCCTATGCCCTCTTCCCGAACATGACCGTGCACGACAACGTCGCCTTCGGCCTCAAGGTCGCCGGCGCGCCGAAGAACGAGATCGACGGCCGCGTCAAGGAAATGCTCGGCCTGATCAAGCTCGACCATCTGGCCGGCCGCTATCCCTACCAGATGTCGGGCGGCCAGCAGCAGCGCGTAGCGCTCGCCCGCGCGCTTGCCGTCAAGCCGCAGGTTCTCCTGCTCGACGAACCGCTCTCGGCGCTGGACGCCAAGATCCGCGTTTCGCTGCGCGAAGAAATCCGCGCCATCCAGCAGAAGCTCGGCATCACCACTGTCTTCGTGACGCACGACCAGGAAGAGGCGCTCTCGATCTCCGACCGCATCGTCGTCATGAATGCCGGTCGCGCCGATCAGATCGGCACGCCCTTCGAAATCTACAACACGCCGGCAACGCGCTTCGTTGCATCGTTCGTCGGCACGCTGAACATGATCGAGGGCAGCGTCGTTGACCCCGATGCCAACCGCATCAAGATCGGCGATCAGGACATCACGCTCAAGCAGTCCGTCACCGCCTTCAAGCCGGGCGACAAGGTTTCGCTTGCGCTGCGTCCCGAAGCCGGCTCGCTCGCTGAATCCGCCAAGGGTGACGCATCACTAGCAGGAGAGGTCATGTCGGTGCATTTCCTTGGTTCCGTCATTCGCACCCGCATGAACGTCGCCGGCAACACTGTTTCCTTCGACATGTTCAACAATCCGCATCATCGTCCGCCAGCCGTTGGCGAGCGGGTGACGCTGAGATTCCAGTCTTCGGATTTGCTGCTTCTGCCGTAGCACCATTTTCAGTCGACCGGGCGGTTTGGGGGCGCCACGTTCGCGAAAAACTGGAACTGCCGACGGACCTGGCGGCGCAGCTTCGATTTCGCCTTCTCCTCGATGAGCAAGAACAGCTTCTGCAAATCGGGTTCGGCGAC
>NZ_QOVX01000033.1:0-29428 GCF_008365395.1 Neorhizobium sp. P12A
ACAATGGCAGCGGTGCTGCTCAGGCATCGCACCAGCAGAGACGCAGGGCGGCTTAATCACGCAGAACACTCAAGGCGATTTCAGTACGAAACTCTTAGGGGCCGCTGGAGAAATCCGGCGGCCTTGCCGTTTGGGGCGATCCCTTGTGCCGGCGATCGGCGAACTCATCTTCACGGAATGGGGTCTGCCATCAGGTCTCAATAAAAACGACAGAACGATCGGCCGTCTCCAGAAGCGTATCTGCGACTGCACCGTAAGATAGATTGTCACCGGCACGCTTGCTGACGCCAAGGACAATCAGATTAAATCGCCCGTTGCGCGCATGTTTAAGAATTGCAAGCTCCGGCGACGAACCCTGGGATGCGACTTTTTCCACCTCGACGTCATAGAATGACGCGATCTGGTCGAGCTGATGAAAGGCGGCACGATGGGCGTTGCTCGTATCGCTCAGCCTCGAAGGCGATGCTGCCAGGCTGGGGTCACGAAAATAGACGGCAGTGATATCGGCGCCACTCGCTTTCCCAACAACAAAGGCGAATTCCGCGGCCTTCATCGACCGCTCGGTCCCGCTGACAGGCACGAGAATCCGCAGCTGCTGATCGTCATCGGGCAGACGACCGCGGGCAGCGACGATTGCCGATGTGCCCTTGAATGCCGAGATCGTTGCGGCAAGCCGAGGGCTGTAGCCGCCCCGCTCGCCGGTTGTCGGCTCAATTCCGACGAACATGATGTCATGTCCCTTTTCGGCGCTCTCGGAAAGCACTTCCCTGAGATCACCATCCCTCTTTTTCACGGAGACATGGATAGATCCATCCTCACCTGGTTCCTTTGTCTCGGCTTGAGCTTCCACCGCCTTTTCCGCGCTCGATTGAACGCGTTCGCTGATCTCGTGGGCGCGGCTGTCCGCGGATTTTTCAGCACTGGCATCGGGGCCTTCGCTCTCGTCTTCTGCCAGAACATCGAGGACAGTGACAGGCATCTTTCTGACGGCTGCGAAGTGACCGGATATCCTTGCGGCCAATTCGCTCGAGGCGGAGTGATCGATGGCGAGCAGGATGCGTTCGAATCTGGACAGAAAGCTCTTCTCTTCGAAGGCTTCCAGCTCGAGACGGTCCTTTTCCTCCTCACGCATTGGAAGTCTCGCCAGCGCCCAGCGCAATGTCGGCGGCATGGCCATTGTGGTGACCACCGCCATCGCGACAATCACGGAAAACAGGCGTTCGTCCAAAACACCAACGGAGAGGCCGATCGACGCAACAATGACTTCGGTTGAGCCGCGGGCATTCATGCCGCATCCGAGTGCAATCGCTTCCGGATTGGAAAAACCACTGAGCCTGGCGCCGGCAAACGCTCCGCCGAATTTTCCGAGGCTGGCAATCAGGATGAGCCCGACGGCGAGAAGCAAAGTCGATGGATCGCCGAGAACGCTGAGATCGGTTTGAAGTCCCGTAAGCCCGAAAAATACCGGCATGAACAGTGCAGTTGTCAGGGCGCGCAGCTGACCCTCGATCTGTCGGGTCAGAATGGGCGACTGCCCGACCAGGATACCCGCCACAAAGGCCCCGAGCACCGTGTGGACGCCGATGGCGTCAGTGACAATCGCCATACCACCCATGATCGCGATGATGGCGCTTAAAACAGGCAGGTCACTTTTGAACTTGTCGTTTGTCCAGCGAATGATCTCAAAGACGATGCGGCGGCCGATCGTGAAACTGAAAGTCATGAAGAGGACGGTGCCGATCACGCTTTGCGCCAGGGTGGCAAGATCGACTGCACCGTTCTTGGCAAGGCCGAACGTCACCGCGATGATCACCCAACCGAGCGTGTCATCGATAATGGCTGAAGCCACGATGAGCTGGCCGATATTGCGCCGCATGAAATCCATTTCCCGAACGACCGACGCAACGATTTTCACGGACGAGATCGAAAGGGCGGTGCCGAGGAAGAGCGATGTCACCAGTCTCGTGTCGGGGTTGGGAAGCAGGCTCGATGGGATGAGCTCGCCAAGGCCAAAACCTAGCGCAAAGGGGACTGCGATGCCGGTCAACGACACACCTGCGGCGGCTCGCCGCAATCGAAGTGCGAGGGCCAAGTCTGTTTCCATGCCAGCCAGCAAGAGCAGGAAAAGAATGCCGAGCTGCGCCACCGCATCGGCCATTGACTTTTGCGTATCCAGCTGCGGGAACAGCGCCGACTGAGCTGCTGGCACCAGCATACCGAACACCGACGGTCCAAGGATAATGCCGCCGATGATCTGCCCCATGATCGAGGGCTGGCCGAGACGGACCATGGCTTCGCCGAGCAGCCTGCCGACGACGACGAGAACAATGATCTGGACGAGGAACAACGCCTCGGAGGGACCGGCTGATTTGCCCCCGGCGGCGAACGCCACATCACAGGTGATGAAAGTGCAGGAAGCCAGCGACAATGCCCATGGAAAGGCCCGCGCACTCATCATCTTCGCTGCCATAAATGACGATACCCCTCGTGAATGTCGCGGAGAAACGAGCCAAATCGGCTTTCTGTTCCTACTCTGCTGCCTCTTCCTCGAAACGCCATCTGATCGAGCCGACGACATGAACCGAGCGTTCTGACCGCGGTCGATCTGCAATCAAAAGGGCCGGTTGCACGCATGCGCTGATGGACCTCTGCGGGAACCATTCTCGCTCGCGCGGGTTCTAGGGTGTGCGCCAATGGAGTTAGAGATGAAAAATGTTTTGACCACAGCCGTTATGATGTTTGCTCTTTCGGCCCCTGTATTTGCCCAGCAGAGCGTGATCGTTACCGATCCACAGCCGACCGGCTCTACGGTCGTCGTGCCGGGTGAAGTGCGTACCTATGTGACACAGCAGAGCATCCCGTCGGTCGTCTATGATGGTGACATTGCAGTCGGTGCGACGTTGCCGGGCGCGGTTGTCGTTCACACCGTTGATAGCGACGGCTACGCTTATACGATCGTCAATGAGCGCCGTGTCATCGTCGATCCGCAAACACATCGCATCGTGGATGTCCTGAACTAGATGCGGCACTGTCAATATTGAGGCCGGTCCGCCTTCGAGCGGCCCGGTCTTTTCGTGTGGCTCCAATTGCGTGAATTTCCGTATCGGTTGCAATATATAGGGCCACTTGGCCAAGAGCTAAGATCGCCCAATGCGTCATCCGAGACAGCAGCACATCGCCGGCGAGCCGTTTCCGATACCGCTGGCGTCGCCACGATAGCAACAGACTGGCTCGGGACGCTTGCAGCGAAGCGAGACGATAAGCCGTGCTCCCAAAGCGTCTGCTCCAGCTCCGAGTTGTTCTTCTCGCCTTGGTTGCTGACCGATCTCGCGTGGACGAGCAAGGGGAGTTTCTCCATGGAGACTTGCGTGGTTGCCGGCCGGGGGGAACGGCGGTCAAAACTGCCGATTGACAGATCGCGCCACGTCAGTTATTTAACGTATATGTTAATTAAGATAATGGCTAAATACGATGGATCGACTGAACGAAACCTTTGCTGCCTTGGCCGACCCGACGCGTCGCGCGATCGTCATGCGGCTTGCCGAGGGCGAAGCGACGGTCAATGAGCTCGCCGCGCCGTTCGCCATCAGTCTTCCGGCAATTTCCCGTCATCTCAAGGTTCTTGAAACAGCGGGTCTGATTACGCGCGGTCGATCGGCCCAACTGCGCCCCTGCAGGATCGAGGCGGGGCCGCTGAAGGAGATCGCCGATTGGGTGGAACGCTATCGTGGGTTCTGGGATCAGAGCTTTGATCGCCTGGATACCTACCTCTCTGAACTTAAAGGGAAAGGTGATGACAATGCTGACCGGTAATAACCAAGAAAGGCATGAACTTCTTATTCTGCGAACCTTCGCTGCCCCTCGGGATCTGGTGTTCAAGGCGTGGACCGATCCGGAATGCATGCTCAACTGGGCCGGGCCGAAGGGCTTCACGGCGAAGGGAGACCAGCTCGATGTCCGCCCCGGCGGCAATCACCGGGCCTGTCTGATTGCCCCAAACGGTGAGGAACATTGGGTCAGCGGCAAATATCTGGAAGTGCTTCCACCTCGCCGGCTTGTCTTTACCCATGCCTGGGAGCTCGCGAACGGGGAGCGCAGCCCGGAAACGGTCGTCACTGTCGATCTCACGGAGAAGGATGGCGCTACTCAGATGAGATTCCACCAGGCATTCTTCGAGAGCGTAGCCTCTCGAGACGGTCATGAAGGTGGTTGGACCGAGAGCTTTGAGCGGTTGGCACGGTTCCTGGACACCGATTTTAGCGGAGCAAGCAAACCATGACGGCGCCGATGAAGCTCTTTTATTGCGAAACGCTCAATCCCAGAAAAGCCTGTGCGGCCGCCCGATTTCTGAATGCGGACGTCGAGTTCGTCCGGATCGATCTCGGCCGCGGAGAACAGAAGGCGGCGGAATTTCTGGCCCTCAACCCGAATGGCAAGGTTCCGGTTTTGCAGGACGGGGAGAAAACGCTTTGGGAAGCAAACGCGATCATGTGTCGCCTTTCCGACATCGTTGGCGCGGACTTCTGGCCTCACGACGAGCGCCAGATCGACGTGATGCGTTGGTTGAGCTGGGACGCGAACCATTTCACGCGGTACGGTGCTGAACTCTGGTTCGAAAAAGAGATCAAGCCGCTCTTCGGGCAGGCGCCCGATCGGAAAGTCGTGGAAGATGCCGAAAACAATCTTAGACTGTATGCTCGGGTATTGAATGACCATCTGGCCGAACGCCGCTACGTCGTCGCAGAGAGCGTCAGCGTTGCCGATTTCGCGCTGGCGGCGGCACTGCCCTATGCTGCCTCGTCGCAACTACCGCTCGATGAATTCGGCCACATCATGCAGTGGCACGATCGATTGAACGAGCTCGAAGCGTGGCGCGAGCCTTTTCCGGTCTCCGATCGGTGAGAAGCACAAGAAAGGGGCGGTGATGGAGAACCGAACCGGCATCCAACAGCGAAGCATAACGGCCCGCCGAACCAAGTCGCCGCGAATACCGTCACTTCCGGGCTGCTAAATGCTAAGCGATCGAGATGATCTCCAGCTCATTTTCGCCGACCACGACGAAGTCACCGACCGATTTGCCGGCAAGCGAGCGAGCAACAGGTGAAACATAGGAGATCGTTCCCTGCTTGGGTTCGGCTTCGTCTTCTCCGACGATACGATAAGTCTGCACGCGCCCGTCATCGCGGCTGAAGGTGACAGTGCTGCCGAAGGCGACAGTCTCGTTGGACGCCGGCTTTCCTATCACCTCTGCGCTTCGAACACGCTCGGAGAAATAGCGCAGATCACGAAGCGGAACCGCCGATTGACGCCGCTTCTCATTCACATCCTCAATGGCATTTGCGGCTTGGTACTGTTCGCGAGCGTCCTGCATCGCGACGTTCAACGCCTTCCAACCTTCTTCAGTGACCAGGTTGGGATGGGGGGAAATCGCGCGGTCCGGAAGCTGCGTTTCCGCGGCGGTTTCCGCACTTTCCTCTTTTGTGAACGCGACTGCCAAAGCAAACTCCGTAAAACAACTGCCCGATCGAATGGATATAGTCCGGGATGTCATGAGTGCAACAGTGACCGCGAGATGACCGCGGGCTTTAACCCCCTCCTTGGCTCTAGGCCGTGGAAGGGTGCTCAAGCTCCTGTCATGCCTCGTGGTCCCAATCGTCAGAGATTCGGAAAAGCAGGCATGTACGAGCGGCTGGTCGAGCATCGGGAGAGAAGCTCTTCTGGCAACCGGTGCCAGCAGGAGGTTGCTTCAGATCGGAAGCAGGCGCATTGCATGCCGTAGAAAAACGTCATGCAATGCGAGCGAGACCGTTATAGCTGCCGGAATGGTAGAGGAGTGGTGCCTTGTCCGCGGCCGAATTGGCCTCATGCAGAGCGCAGACGCATATGATGTGGTCGCCGGCAGGTATAAGGGTTTCGACGGCCGCTGAGATAACGGCCATCGAGCCGGCCACGACAGGTGCTCCGGCTACTCGGTCTATTTTAATCTGCCCACATTCGCCGAATGGTCGGTTGGAAGCGAAAAATCGGGCCTGCTCCGCTTGATCTTCGCCAAGAAATGAAAAACCAACCTTCCGACCTGGTTCGAGGTGGAGCCTGCTTCTCGATTGGTTGGCAACGCAGAACAGGGCAAGAGGCGGATCCATCGAAACCGATGTCAGCGATGTCGCGGTGAAACCGTGGACGGCGGTGCCAGCATCGAATGTGATAACGGCGATCCCTGAGGCCAGGGCACGAAAGGCCTGCTTGAACGGATGTGCTATTCCGTTGCTCGGAATGTTCAATTCCTGGCTGTTTCGTCCGATCGAATTTGCCTCGCTCGGATCGCAGATTATGTTCGCCTCTGTCAGCACCTCGGACATGGACTTGGTTTCCTCTAGAGCCGGCTTTCCGAAGACTGCCGGGGACGTTGTTGAGCTGGACGGGCCCGTGCAGGGTACGGGTCCGTCCAGTCCTGCGCGTGACCTAGATGATCTGGTCCTGGGAGGTCAGGACGCCTTGCAACTTGCTCATCGGCAGTTCGCGCGGTGTGGCGTTACCCTTGACCGAAAGGGCTGCCGCCGTACCGACCGCTTGTCCCGTCACCATGCTGGCGGCCTGGGAGCGGACGCTGCCAAGCGCGTTGTATTCCGCAGAAATGCAGCGACCGGCCACCAGGAGATTTTCGATGCCCTTCGGAATGAGGCTGCGGAAGGGAATATGGAACCAGCCGGAGCCGCCGACCGCGACCAGGCTGACCGACTTCTTGCCCGATTTGTCATGTACATCCATGACGCTGCCGTAGCGTCCAATACCGTCCTCGAAGGTCCTGCCGTTCAACACGTCGTCATCCGTCAGGGTGTAGTCGCATACGATGCGACGCGTATCGCGAACGCCGACGGATTGGGCTGTATAGGCAAGATAGGAATCTTCGTAGCCGGGAACATAGTTGCGATAAAAGATCGCCATCTTGTTGGCCAGCTCACGCATTGCCAGTGTCGCCTTCGACATTTCGACGCGGTCGGTCCCGTCGATGTTATAGGCCATGTCCATGTTATGATAGGTGAAGTCGTAGCGGAACTTGCCGTTGCGGAACATGGTGCGCGTCACATACATGATGGCATCGGGATCGACGGTCTTCAGCCCATAGGGAATGGGGTATTCGCCTTTCGCGAGCGCCTTGCGGATCTGTTCCTTGAAGGCAATCATGGTGAAGGGCTTTTGTTCGCTGTGAAGCTGCAGCGACTTTTCGACATAATCCCGGCCGAATTCATCCGGATGTTCGCGCATATAGGCGAGCGTCTTGTCGAGATTGACGCCACCGATGGCGAAATACAGGCTAAGCGGTTGGTGCTTGCCGTCTTCGGGTGATCCCATTTCATATTGCGCGCCGGCCGCAGCGGCGATCTCTCCGTCACCCGTCGTGTCGATGGTCACACCTGCATGGATTTCGATGCTGTCGTGCAGGCTTTCGACGGTGACGCCGACGATCCTGTTGCCATCCATCAGGACGTCGCTTGCCTGTGTATTGAGCCAGACCTCGACGCCCGCCTCCTGTACCATCTGCTCGATAACCCACTTGGCGATTTCCGGGTCGAACATCTGGCGGGTGGCGGCCTGACCTTTCTGACCCCATGCGGAACCGATGGCGAGCATGCGGTCGATATATTCTTGCGCGATCGAGCGGACCAGCTGCTCATCTTCGAAGGAGCTCTCATAGCCGGTCACCATCAGCTTCTTCTCCTGGAAGGAGCCGGGAGCGCGCATGTGGCGCATGGAGCGGATCATCATCACCATGCCGCCGGAATGCGTTCCGCCGAGGTGATCGTGCGCTTCGAGAAGCAGAACGCTGGCGCCATTCCGCGCGGCCGCGATCGCCGCCACGAAGCCGGCTGTTCCGCCGCCGACGACGAGAACATCCTTACGCACGACCTGCTTTTCCTTATTCATCTTGATGGGCATGTTCGCTCCTCTCGAGTTGCCGTTATGAGATGAAGGTGCCGCGTCCGATCATTGTTCGGATCATTGGACGGGCACCACTTTGCAATGAACATTGGGAAGAGAAAATTGTTTATTTCTGTTCCAGACAACGTTATCTTGAATAAGACAACGTTGTCTCAGTTGGATTTGTTTGTCAAGGTTCATTTGGCCGCAGCGACTGGGATAAGATAAAAGGCGATCGAGCCCCGTTTGATCGCGACGGGTTAGCAGCTAAGAGTCGAACCGGAATGGCAAAAGCGGGAGCAGACTGAGTGGGACGAGACAACGCCAGAAAAGGAAATGCACCGACGCTTGCCGACATAGCGCGCGTGGCGGGCGTTTCCGTGAGTACGGCGGGTAGGGTGATGCGGCAGCAGGATTGGCCGGTCGATGAAGAGCTTAAGAAACGCGTGCTGCAAGCCGCGGCCGAGCTGGCCTATGTCCCGAACGTCATGGCGCGAACGTTGAGGGCAGGCGCTCCGGCCCTGGTTGGCCTGGTCGTCGGGAATATGCTCGATCCCTATTACGGCGAAATCGCCGAGGCCGTCACCAAGCACGGCGAGGCAACCAACAAGATGTTGGTGATGGTCTGCAACATGCAGCGCGATCCGATGCTCGAACTCGATTATTGCCGGCGCCTGTGGGAGCATCGCGTAGCCGGCCTCATTCTGGCGGGAGGAGGTTTCGACCAATTCAGCCACAACGGGGAACTGCTGGATCTGCTCGACCGAATGGAAAGGAGCGGTGTCGTCATTACCACGCTCAGCCCCCGCGACATTCCCGTTCCGGCCTTCTGCATCGATAATGAGGAGGCGGGCCGGATCGCGGCCACCGATCTCGTAGGGCATGGCCATCGTCGCATCGGGATTTTGACGGGCGCAATCCAGAACAGGGTCGTCGAGCAGCGCCTGAGCGGCATTAGATCGGTCTTTTCCAAGAGCGGCGTCGATTATCGGATCGCAGATAGCGGCTCTGGAGCCGAATGGGCCATTTCGTCCGTTGGTCATCTGTTTGATGCCGATCCCGATATCACCGGCATTGTCGCCGTTTCGAGCGCAACGTCCGCCAACGTTCTGCATGCGGTCGAAGCGACGGGGCGGACGGTGCCGGACGATGTCTCGGTCGTAAGCATCGGCGGCTCGATGCTCGGCGAGTGGAGCACGCCGAAACTGACGCGGGTCGATATCGCTCTTGATGAATGTGGCCGCGGTGCGCTGGACTATATCGCAGCGCGGGTCAACGAAGACGACGCCCCCGTCGCGGGGCCTTATCTTCCCCGGCTCATTCGCGGCGGATCGGTGACCTCACGACACTGAGGTGGCAAGCCCGCCAGCCGCCATTATCTCGACGCTGCGATATCGGTGGTAAAGCCGGCTATTCAGCCGGCTTTACCACCGAAACGGAACGGTGCAGGGAGCGCATCCAGAAGAACAGCTGCGCGAGCACGAGAAACAGGGCAATCGCCAGCACCGTCGCACTGATCGGTCCTTCGATAAAGGTCAGGAAGTTGCCACCGGAAATCTCAAGCGCGCGACGGAAGTTTTCCTCGATGAGCGGCCCAAGCACGTAACCAAGCAGGATCGGCGAGATCGGAAAGTCCAGGGCCATGAGAATTGCGCCGGCAACACCGAATACCAGGACCTCGTTCACTTCGAACAGGCTGTTGTTGGTGCTGTAGACGCCGATGTAGATGAAGAACATAGCAACCGGAAAGAGATAGCGGTAGGGAACCCGCAAGAGCCTGACCCAGACTCCGATCAAAGGTACGTTGAGTAGAATGAGGAAGACATTGCCGACCCAGAAGCTCGCAATCAGTCCCCAGAACAAATCCGCATGTTCGGTGATCAATTGCGGCCCCGGCTGGATGCCCTGAACGAGCAGCCCGCCAAGAATGAGAGCCATGACCGGATCGCCCGGGATGCCAAGGCTCATGGTTGGAATGAAGTCGATCTGCGTCTTTGAATGCGAGGACGCTTCAGGGGCGGCGACCCCTTCCAGAGCACCCTTGCCGAAACGCTCTGGCGTTCTTGATACCCGCTTCTCGAGAGCATAGGCGATGAACGTCGTAATCGTCGCTCCCGTTCCGGGCATGGCGCCGAACAACGTGCCGACCAGGGTTCCCCGCAGCATCGGGAAAAAGGCCTGCTTCAGATCCGCCATGCTCGGGCGCATATCACGCATTGACAGCTTGCCTGTGGTTATGACCTCCATATTGTTGATATTGCGAAGAAATTCTGCAACGCCGAAAAGGCCGAGCGCGAGTGCAACCAGTTGCACACCGCTGAACAACATCGGAAAACCGAATGTGAAGCGCATCGTGCCCGTGTTGATGTCGGTGCCGACCATGCCGATCAACAATCCCAGCGTGGTCATTGCAACACCTTTCAAGGGTGTTCCGCGTGCCATCGTCCCACCGCAGATCAAGCCGAGCAGCATGATGGAGAAAATTTCCGCCGGCCCGAACTTGAAGGCGACGCTGACCAGCAACGGAGAGGCAAAGACCATGACGATGATGCCGATCGATGCGGCGAAGAACGAGCAGAGCATGGTAATGCCGAGCGCGACGCCGCCCTTACCCTGCTTTGTCATTGGATAGCCATCGAGACAGGTGACGGCATGTGGCGGATGGCAGGGCAGATTGAGAAGGATAGCTCCGATCGCCCCGCCATATTGCGAACCATAGAAGATGCCCGCCAACATCAGGATCGCCGGGATCGGCGACATGACGTAGGTCAGCGGCAACAGGATCGACATGGCCGAGAGCGGACCCAGGCCGGGCAATACGCCGATGAGGTTGCCGATGAGGACACCGACGAACGACCAGAGGAGATTGTGAGGTTCGAGCGCGACGCTAAAGCCGTGAGAGAGATCGAGAAGCGACTGGATCATGATCAACCCCAGCTAAAGAGAGGAAACTGCACCTGCAGCGCCCACCAGAAGACGACGGTTGCGACGACAACCATGCCGAGCGCCACGACGAATGCATTGAGGAGCGAATTCTGGCGATCACCGAGAGCAGCGATAAATACGCTTGCGAAAGTGGCCGGCACCAGGCCGCCATATTCGCCAAACACAACGAACGCGATGACGCTGAGCAGAATGCAGATCCACCCCCGCCATTGCGGGCGAGACGCAGGAGCCGTCATCTGGTTGATCGTCTCGCCGATACTGTCGTTTCGGCCTCGCAACGCGATCGCGATGCCGATCAACGCCAGAACGACCCCGAGCGCAGCCGGGAAGAACCCGGAGCCCATTTCCGACAGCGAGCCGACTTTATACTGGATGCTCTGGATGATGGCGGCGATCCCTATCAGGAACATGAGGCCGCCGCCAATGTAGTCTTTTATATGCTGCTTCATCGATCAATCGCTCCCGTGAGCCCATGCACTGCTCCCGCGACAAGGAAAGCCTTGCTGGGACATGGTCGGTTCAGTCCGGAGGAGCCGGGTTTGATTCAAGGCGTCGAGCGGCGACTTGGATCGGCGATCCCGGCTCGACGCAGTGTCAGTTCTCGGATGGCGCCTTGGCGAGAACGGCGCTGTCGATCTTGAATTCTTCCTCGATCATCTGGTGGAAATGGTCAGGCGTGTCGGCGGCAATGATGTCGTCGATCTTGTTCAGATCGGTCTTGACCGGATCCTTGGTCAGGATATCGACGATATTCTGGTTGAGCTTGTCGACGATGTCCTTGGGCGTTCCCTTCGGCGCGACGAACCCATACCAGCTCGAGAAATCGAATCCATCGACGCCGGCTTCCTTGAGGGTCGGCACGTCAGGTAGTTCGGTTAGCCGTTCGTCGGCGCCGACACCCAGTGCCCGCAACTGACCACTCTTGATGAAGGGCAAAAGAGCGAGTGGGCCTGTCATGAATACTTGGATACGCCCGGCAACCAGGTCGGGAACCGGGGCCGCGCCGCTCTTGTAGGCGACCTCGACCATCTTGGTTCCGGTCAGCTTCTGAAACAGCATCGAGGCGACGAATTGCGACGAGCCCAGACCGCCATTACCGACTTTCAATTCGCCCGGATGCGCCTTGGCGTAACTGATGAGTTCAGCCACCGTCTTCACCGGCAGGCTTGGATTGATGACAAGAATTTCCGGTGTGTGGATCGCCATGGTGATGGCTTCGAAATCCGTCTTCGGATCATAGGGGAGGTCGGGCTGTAGCAGCTTGTTGGTCGACAGCGTACCGGGGGTGCCGATGCCGATCGTATAGCCGTCAGGCTTTGCCTGGGCGATCATCGTGGTGCCGATGGCGCCATCTGCGCCCGTATTGTTTTCGACGACGATCGGCTGTCCCAGTCGCTGGCTGAGTATGGTCGCGACCTTGCGGGCAACGAAGTCCTCGTTGCCGCCGGGAAGCGACGGGACAATCAGGCGGATCTGGCGCGACGGATATCCATCCTCGGCGTGCGTGCTTCCCGCAATCGCCAGTCCGCTCATAAAGGTGCAGGCTAACAAAACGACGCTATACTTCGATTTCATCGAATTCTCCTCCCTGGTTTTTGCTCCATGCTGCGGCAGCTGAATAGCCGCCTCCAAGCTGCGACCATCTCGGCCTCGCTTGCCGCGAAACCGACTCCTCCTGGTCGTTCCAAAGGCCAATCCGCTCCTACTCGGATGGCAAAATCACCAATTGCGATTGTACCCGGCCTCTGAAAATCAATGTATCGAATTAAATTCGACACGCAAGGCAAAATTTTTGAATTCAAAATATGGATGCATCATCGATTCAGGCTTGCTGCAATCTTCAGCCAATTGCAACGACTGTCTGTGAATGGGCAGATCACTCCGCCGAATTCGAAAAACCGAGATGCTCGAACACCGCATAGCGCTTGTTGCGAAGGTGATTGAACAGAATGTCGCCGAGCTCGCGACCTGCCTTGCGACGCAGCGCATCGAGGATGGCTTCGTGCTCCCGCATCGCCTCGCTCCACCTGTCGTGATGCTGGTCGAGATTGGCAATATAGCGGACCCGGCGGATGCGGTTGCCGAAGTTGAAATAGGTGGCGGTCAGGATCTTGTTGCCGGCGATCTCGACGATGCGCCGGTGGATCGCCTGATTGCAGCGGAAATATCCGTCCAACTCGCGGCGCAGATAATAGCCGTACATCTCGTAGTGGATCTGTTCGATCTCATTGATCTCGTCTGCAGAGATATTTTCGCAGGCGAGCCGGCCGGCCAGCGATTCGAAACCGCCCATAACATCGAAAAGCTCGCGCAATTCGTTGGCATCAAGTCCCTTCACACGTGCGCCGCGGTTGGGCAGCAGTTCGACGAAACCCTCGGAGGCCAGCACCTTCAGCGCCTCCCGCAAGGGCGTTCTCGACACTCCGAAGAGGTCGCAGAGTTCCCGCTCGGGAACGCGCGCGCCATCCTTCAGATGGCCTTCGATAATATAATCGCGCAATCGGCACAGGACTTCACCGTGCAGCGATTGCCCGGCCAGGGACGACTCGGCATCTGCCGCGTCGGGGCTCGGCGCGCGCTCTGAAAGGCCGGAAGCTGGTTTGAGCGACGGTTGGATGTTGGTCATTGTCCCTCATGCATAGGACAGGATCTGCATTATGTCGAGAGGCGATGCCGGCATATGGAATTCATCTGCGATATTGCAACGGCCAAAAATGAATGCAATATTGCCGTCAGCCGTCGCGTTGACCATAGGATGGCAGGGAGGATTTTCACATGAACAGCCAAGGTCGTCATTTCCTGCAGATTCCTGGGCCGAGCCCGGTGCCCGAGCGCGTGCTGCGGGCCATCGGCATGCCGGTGATCGACCATCGCGGTCCGGAATTTCAAAAGCTTGGACGGGAGGTTCTGGACGGCTGCAAGTCGATCTTCAAGACGTCCGGACCCGTCATCATCTATCCGTCGTCGGGCACGGGCGCCTGGGAGGCAGCCATCGTCAATACCCTGTCGCCCGGAGACCGGGTTCTCATGGTCGAGACCGGTCATTTCGCGACGCAGTGGCGGCAGATGGCCGCTCGATGGGGGATCGAGGTCGACTTCGTCGATGGAGACTGGCGTCACGGCGTTGATCCTTCCGTCGTAGAAGCCCGCCTTGCCGAGGATCGCGCACACTCGATCAAGGCCGTGATGGTCGTCCACAACGAGACCTCGACGGGCGCGACCAGCCGCATCGCCGACGTTCGGAAGGCTATGGATCAGGCGCATCATCCCGCTCTTCTGATGGTGGATACCATCTCCTCGCTCGGCTCGTGCGAATACAAGCACGATGAATGGAATGTCGACGTCACGGTCAGCTGCTCGCAAAAAGGCCTGATGTTGCCACCGGGCCTCGGGTTCACGGCGGTCTCGAAGAAGGCACTCGCCGCCTCGAAGAGTAATAAGCTGCCGCGCTCCTATTGGGATTGGGAGGATATGCTGAAGGCGAATACAGGTGGCTCTTTCCCCTATACGCCGTCAACCAACCTGCTTTATGGGCTGCGCGAAGCAATCGCTTTGCTGCTGGAGGAGGGCCTCGACGCCGTCTTTGACCGGCATCAGCGCCTTGCGGCCGCAACCCGCGCCGCCGTTCGCGCCTGGGGGCTTGAGGTCCTGTGTCAGGAGCCGCTGGACTATTCGCCGGTGCTGACGGCCGTGCTTTTGCCTGATGGCCACGATGCCGACAGATTTCGAAAGATCGTGCTCGATAAATTCAACATGTCGCTGGGTGCAGGGCTCTCCAAACTGGCGGGCAAGGTATTTCGCATCGGCCATCTCGGGGAGTGCAATACCTTGACCCTGATGGCGGCGCTGTCCGGCATCGAGATGGGACTGGACCTGGCCGGCATCCCACATCAGGCAGGTGGTGTGATGGCCGCTATGGCCTCCCTGAAGGAGCTTGGAAACACCCGGGAGAATACGCTCAAGGTGGCGATGGCCTGACGTCATAGTCGCCGGCAATCCGATGGCCCGGGTCACTGCGAAGAGTCCAATTTTACGGTGAGGCAATTGTGCATGTTCTTGTAACCGGCGCGGCCGGGATGATCGGGCGCAAGCTCGCCGATCGACTTTTATCTGATGGCAGCATCGGACCGGCCGAGATGACGTCGCTGAAGCTGGCGGATGTGGTCCGTCCTCCCGGGGTCTATGCCAGTCATGTTCGCGTCGAGACCGCCGCCGCAGATATAACGGTTCCTGCGGAGGTCGAGACGCTTATCGCCGCGCGGCCTGATGTCATTTTTCATCTGGCCGCGATCGTATCGGGAGAGGCCGAGGCTGATTTCGACAAAGGCTACCGCATCAATTTGGACGGCACACGCAATCTCTTCGAGGCAATCCGTCTGGAAGGACTTCGCGAGCCCTACCGGCCGCGGCTCGTCTTTGCCTCATCGCTCGCCGTCTTCGGCGCTCCATTTCCCGACAAGATCGGCGACGAGTTTCATCAGACCCCGCAGACGAGCTACGGCACCCAGAAGACGATAGGAGAGCTGTTGTTGGCGGATTACAGCCGGCGCGGCATCTTCGACGGCATCGGCATCCGGTTGCCGACCATCTGCGTGCGTCCCGGCAAGCCGAACAAGGCCGCCTCGGGCTTCTTCTCAAGCATTCTTCGCGAGCCATTGATCGGGCAGGAGGCGATATTGCCGGTTCCCGAGCATGTCCGCCACTGGTTCGCCAGCCCGCGCAGCGCCATCGGATTTCTGGTGCATGCGGCGACTATCGACCTTGAGGCGGTCGGCCCACTGCGAAATCTCAACATGCCGGGCGTTTCCGCCACGGTCGGCGATCAGATTGCCGCCCTGCGGCGGATTGCCGGCGGCAACGCGGCCGGATTGATCCGCCGTCAATCGGATGAAACCGTATTGCGGATCGTCAGCGGTTGGCCGCGCGATTTCGACGCAGCGCGCGCACGCGCCCTGGGGTTTACGGCCGATGCGTCCTTTGACGAAATTATCAGGGCTCACATCGAGGATGAACTCGGTGGAAAAATTGGGATGTGAACGATGCTGTTCGGTGCCTTGCCTGCGTCCTTCAGGTCACCAAAGTAAACGGGCGTCTCGGGCGTGGGGCGCAGCATCGCCGCGCCCCACCGATTGCGTGAAGCTCACCAGGATAGTACGCCCTTGTCATTGATGAAGGTCGCCGTCCGACCATCGCTTGAAGCCGCAAGCTGTACGATGATCTCCGCCGCCTGCTCGACCGTGCGGTAGCCCGTGTTGCCGTTAAAGTCCGTCTTCGTGTATCCCGGATCCGCGCTATTGACCGTGATGCCGAACGACGCAAGCGCCTTGGAAAATGACACGGTCACTGCGTTCAGGGCCGTCTTGGAGCTGTTGTATCCGAGACTATTGACCCCATAAAATTCGCTTTTCGGATCTGTCAGGGCACCGAGCGAACCGAGCTCGCTGCTGACGTTGACGACATTGGCGGCCCCGGCGGCCTTTAGCAACGGCAGGAACGCCTGTATAATGCGGATCGGTCCGAACACGTTGATCTCATAGACCTGACGGATATCCTCCACGGTCTGCTCCGTCGGACCAACGAAAGTCCCGGGAATACCCGCATTGTTGACGAGAGCGTCCAGCTTTCCATCTTCCCGGCGAATGCGCTCGGCAGTGGCATTCACGCTTGCATCGTCTTCGACAGCGATCTCGATGACGCGCACATCGTGCCCGAGTGTACGCAGTGCCTGTGCCGCTGCCTCGCCGCGGCCAAAATCGCGCGCACCGAGCCATACGCGATAACCCATTTCTCCGAGCCGCCGGGCGGTTTCAAAGCCGATGCTCTTGTTGGCACCGGTGATCAATACATTCTTCGACACGATCGTTCTCCATTCTGATTGCCCCGCCAATATGAGATACCGGCCCGCCCATCGCGTGCCAAATACTACCGGACTCTTGCCCGATCCTGCCGAAAGCCTTGCGCAGATTGGAGCCCGTTATAATTTAACACCCATGGAAAACGGCGAAGAACTAAAGTCTCTGGTCAAACGGCATTCGCGCGGCAATCGCACGCCGACTGCGATTCCTCGTGTCGGTCTGATGTATGCAGAGCGGACAACCGAGCCGACCGCGGGCATGACGGAACCCATCATGTGTCTGGTACTCCAGGGAGCAAAGGCGATCACCTGCGGCGAGAATGTCTTGCACTATGCGACGGGCAGCTACTTCGTTGCCTCTATCGAGGTTCCTGTCTTCGGCAGAATTTCCGAAGCAAGCCATGTGAAACCCTTTCTCGGCGTCTCATTCAACTTTCATCCTCGCCAGATTGCCGATCTGGTGATCGAAATGCCGGAAATGGACGATCCGGAATTCCTGTGTGGCCTTGGCGTCAGTCCCTCCGATCCGCAACTCGAAGACGCCTTTCTACGAATGCTGCGGCTTCTCGACAGACCGGACGAAATTTCCATCATGGCACCCCTGATCGAGCGGGAGATCCTGTTTCGGCTGTTGCAGGGACCTCAAGGCGCGAAATTTCGGCAGATCGCACAGGTCGACGGGCGCCAATCTCAAGTCAGGCGGGCACTCGCCTGGATTCGCGACCACTTTACGGAACCGTTCAAGGTCGAAGACCTGGCGCAGATGACAGGGATGAGCATCTCGGTGTTCCACCGCCATTTCAAGGCGGCGACGACAATGACACCCATTCAATATCAAAAACGGTTTCGCCTTCATGAGGCGCGTCGACGCCTTCTGGAGACCCCGGGCGACGCCGCTGGCGTCGCTTTCGCCGTCGGCTACGAAAGCGCGTCTCAATTCAGTCGGGAATACGCACGGCTATTTGGACTTCCGCCCGCCCGTGATGCAAGCCGACTTCGGGCAAAGGCATCTGCACACTCGGCGTCGGAGACGTCCGATGATACTGAAAAGAAAATAGAATTCGCAGACTAAGCGCTTGATCCTCCGTAAAGAGACTACACAGGTCTGCGGCAGGCGAATTGTGTTCCTGTCATGGCTTTCCGAGGTCAGGACGCGGATTTGCTCTTGCTGCGCTTCAGCGCCGTCAGCAGATAATCCTGGATGACAGCCTGCAGATTGTCGGTCGAGTCGCGGACCTCTTTCATCGAGGCTTGGACAGCCGCCTCGTCGAGGGGCGAGGCGGCCATCGCGGACGCCAGACCGGCGCGGGCACGGCGGAGGTCCCGCAGCGCCGCGAAGGTGCGCGGCCGGTTTTCGCGCATGACGCGGCGAAATTCCTGCCTCACATCGGGCGGATAGATGCTGGCGACGCTATCGACGAGGCTGCCGGCTGATGCGCCTTCACGCAGGCCGTGAGCGGCATAGCCGACCAAAAAGACGTTCAGCGCGACCGAAAGGCCGAACAGGATGAGGACCACCGTCCAGATCGATCGCCGCGTCATAGCGCATTCTCCATGCCGTCATGGGTGGAAAGGTCAAGAAACACGGCGCTTGCCGGCGCACCCGTTGCCAGCGCCAGCAGCCTCGCGTCGAGAGCATCACCCTCGGAGGCCGCCAGCTGATAGCCGCCAGCCGCGAGAGCCAGGACGAGCAGTGTGCTGCACGCCGTGATCGCTGCCGGCCGCAGCAGAAAAGCGGAAAGCCGCGTGCCGAGCCTCCGGTCGTGGTCGGCGTCGATGCGCGCGAGTACCTGGCTTGCCATGCGCCGCTCGTCGACATTGTTCAGCGCCGCTTCCAGAACCAGGTGATCGAGAGCCTCGTCTCGATCAGGCAAATCATGCGTTCCCGCGAGCAGAAAAAGCGCCTGCTGCCGGTAGGGCGCCGGCCATTCCGCAACGTCGTTGCCAAAGCGAAGCGTCAGTTGCTTGAATTCGTCCTCTGTCATCACACGTTCCTTTCGCGGCCGTCGGAGGCCGCCACATGATCCCGCAGACCGCGGCGGGCGCGGACGAGCAACTGTTCGGCCGAGCCAATACTGGTACCCATGACCTCGGCAATGGCCGGGACGTCAAGATCCGCCACCACCTTCAAGAGCAACGCCATGCGCTGCCGCTGCGGAAGCGCAGCGATGCCGTCGCGCACGATCGACAATTCCTGCCGGTCCGAAACCCTTGCCTCGGCATCGGGCGCTTCCGACGCCGGATCGCTTTCAAGATCGTCGAGCCCGATGAAATTGCGCAGGAATCGCCTCCGGCGCTGGTCGATACAGCGGTTGGCAGCAATCTTGTAGAGCCATGTCGAGACGCGTGCCTTTTGCGGATCGTAGCGGCTGGCATTTTTCCAAGCGGTCACGAACACGTCCTGCACGACATCCTCCGCATCGCTGGAATTGCCGAGATAGCGTGCGGCAAAGCTTTGCAGGCCGCGGCCGTGGCGGGCAATAAGCTCTGCAAGCGATCGCTGACTGCCAGCCGCAATCCGCGCCATCAGGTCATCGTCTTCGCGTTGCACCGGTCTTTCCACGACGACAGGTTCCTCGGCTTCAACGGCGAAAACGGCGAAAACCGACCCAGTGCCGACCGCCGGGACCAGTAAAACTGCCGACGGACCGTGTCCGGAATGGTCCGTGCGCCGACAGCCGCTGGCCGGAAAAGGTCTTGCCATTTGCGGTGACACCGGAATAGCTCCTGGAGCAGCGTGTCACAATGCCCGCCCCACAGCTGGAGCTGGAGGTATAGCTGCCGCCCTTGGTGCCGGTCCGCGTCGTCGTGCCCGAATAGACGCCGTTGCCCTCATTGGTCACGCTTCTACTGATCTGCCGCCGGCTGCCGTCGTCCTCGTCCATTCCTCGGCGCCGGCCGACCCTGCGGTCGAAGCGACGAGAATCGTAGCGAGCAAGAGACGAGAGAATTTGAAATAGGTGAGCATGTTTGGAGCTCCTTCGTTTGAGACTCCTGCGGATCAGTCGTGGTGACCCGCAAAGAGATTGCGGACGAGGGCGGCTTCACTAGGACTGATCTTGCCGTCGCTATTCCGGTCGGCGAGATCGAAAAGAGACATGTCGGCTAAGAACTCGTCGGCCGAAACCTTGCCGTCGCCATTGGTATCCAGACGCCGCATCGCAATGCTGAGCCTTGCTTCTGCCGCCTCCGCCCGCGCCATGATGGCGTCGCTTGCGCCGTCGATTTCATCCTTGTCGATCACACCGTCGCCATTGCGGTCGAGCCTGGAAAACAGGTGCTGACGGGCGGCAAGCGCCTCCTCTTTCGAGATCACGCCGTCACCATTGGTATCGGCCGCTCGGAAGATGCGGTCGCCGGTTGCGTCCTGCGCGTGGGCGCTAAGCGGCGCGAACCCGATGAGTAGCGCCGCGAACATGGTCGAAGTCCTCATGATAACAATCCTTTCTATTGGTTTGGCCGCTCCGTCGGCGACCTCATCTGCCGATACGTCGTCCCGCCTCTCCTCCTACGTCGTCAGCGAAAAGAATCCCGCCCGACATTTCGGCGGCCTCAGCTTCCCCGCCGATCAAAGTTCAGTCGCCTCGCGTAGGAGCGAGGCCCGCGCTGCGTAGAGGCTTGCAGAAAGACGGACCGTGGTGGGCCGCCTCTCTTCGCAATGGAGACGAGAATGAGAAGAACGATCGCAATCCTTGGATCGCTGTTGCTTGCGAGCTGCAGTGCGATGGCCTCCGATCGGGAGCGTGCGCGGGACATGTTTCGCGAACTGGACACGAACGGCGACCGTAAGCTGGAATTCAGCGAGATCGAAGCGGCGAGAGCGAGACTATTTGATCGGCTGGATGTCAATCGCAACGGCGTTCTCGATCCGCAGGAGATCCAGGCGGCGGTCGAGAGCGCGAAGTCTGCAAAGGGCGCCGGCGCCGGTATGCAACTTGCCGATCTGCAGCAGCGCAAAGCCATGATGGATAGAAATGGCGATGGAAAGATCTCGCGTGACGAATTCGCCAGCTTCATCCCCGATCGGTTGATCAAGGCCGATGCCGATGGCGACCAGGCACTCTCGCTTGAAGAACTGAGGTCGTTGCGCCGGTAACGGGCATGTCGCGTATTTTGGACAGGATCAGGACCATCACGATGATGAAAGTTTCAATTGTCACCGGCGTGGCTCTGCTGGTGCTCGCTAGTTTAATGCAGCCAGCAGAGGCGACCCCACTGCCACTGATGCCGAACGCCGTCGTCGGCACGGGGAATATGACGGAGATCTATTTTCGTCGCGGCTTCTATGTGGCCGGCGGCTTCTATTATTACAACGGATACAGGGGGGTCTACGGCTTTCGGCCGGGCTATCGTTATTATAACGGCTACTGGTTCCCAGCGACCGCCTTTGTCGCCGGCGTAGCGGCAGGAGCGGTCGCGGTGGCCCCGCCGCCGCCATTGCCGCCGCGTCTCCCGGCGGCACATGTGCAATGGTGCTACGATCATTATGCGTCCTATCGCGAATGGGATAACACCTATTTGCCCTATGGCGGGCCTCGTCGGCAATGCTGGTCACCCTACGATTGATCATCGATCTCCGGCAGACAGGAGCGGCGCGACGGTTGCCTTCATCCCTTGATTTGTGAGGAATCGTCTCCGCGCCTGCGTAGGAAGACGGCAGATGCGATATGGGCCGGATAACCGGCCCATCCACCGCTAATACTACTCCACCGGAGCCGGTACGGCAGCAGCGCCATTCCGGTGCCCGAGGCGATCTGCCACCAGCATCGATAGCATCATTTCCACGAGGCCATTGCTTGCGCCCTTCTCGCCGCCGGCGCCGCCGACCTGGATTTGCGGGACAAGCGGCAGCCTGCCGTTTTCGATCGCTTCGGCGAAGCGCATGAGGACCTGCGAGTTGAGCTGGTAGTCCGGGCCACCGAAGGCTGCGACCTTTTTCTCAGTGGCTTCGGCTTCCGCCAGACCGACGGCGCGTGTCTTTTCGGCATCCGCAAAACCGGTCGCCTTGATGCGTTCGGCGTCGGCAAGCGCGATGGCCTTGATCCGGTCGGCCTCGCCGAGGCCGGCAAGGCGCACCTTTTCGGCTTCCGCCTTCGCGGTTACCTGGATCGTTTCCGCCTGCTGGCGGGTACGGGCAAGCTGCGCCTTGCCCTCGTTCTCGCTGATTTCGATGGCGAGCGCTGATGTGGTGATCTGGGTCTGCTGCTCGGCGAGCGCCTGCTTTTCGCGCAAGGTGCGCTCCTGGACGGCGGCTACCTCTTGCAGCTTGTAGGTCTCGACCTTCTCGACGGCGATCTGGCGCTCGCGCAGCTGGATCAGGATCTGCTCGATGCTGTTCTGGCCCTGGCTGGCGCGCGGTGTGCCGATGAGCACCTCCTGGAGCTCAAGGCTGTAGGAGGCAAATTTCTCCCGCATTTCCTCGCCGGATTTGCGCTGGATTTCGCTGCGCTCCTGCAGCAGCTGGATCAAGGTCTTGGTTTGGGCAATATTCTTGAAATAGGCCGAGACCATCGGATCGAGTGTCTGCTCGACCAGCCGCTTGATGTCGCCGAAACGCTGTACGACCAGCGGCGCCTTCATATAGTCGATATGCACGACGACCGAGAGCGGAAGCATCGGCTCGAAGGCGTCCTTGGTGATCAGCGAGACTTCGGATAGGTTTTCGTCGAGCCGGTGCTCACCGAACTGCTCCTTGGTCCATTTGAGAACGAAGTTGGTGGTGGGCACGATGACGATATTGCCGGCATAGGTATTGAAGGCATATTTGCCTGGCAGCAGCGGTGTCGACCAGACGCCTCGTGCACCGGTTTCCACCAGCTCGCCATGGCGATAGGACTGGCCGGAAATATCGGCGCCGCGCTGGCCTGTATAAGAGACCACGACGCCGACCGTGCCGACCTCGACGATCGTTTTCTCGACCAGTTCCACGGTCGCGAAGATGCGATTGAGGAAATAACTGCCGTCGGCAAGAACCTGCAACTGCCGGCCGCGATAACCGCCGGCATTGAGAAACTTTTCCGGATCCTGGAAATTGTTGTGGAAGTTCGGATTTTTGGGATCGTCGGCGACGGTCGGCGCGATGATTTCTCCCACCGGCAGCGCCGGACCGTCATGGATGGTGACGATGCCGATCATGTCCTCGGCATTGTGAATGACGACTGGCTCGAAGCCGTTCCGCTCCGTGATGAGCTGCGACATATTCTCGAACAATCTCTGTTCGGAAGCGCTAAGATTGATGGAATGCGTCGATTGCGCGGTCAATACGATGAACTGCGCGAGATTGATGGCATAGGTTCCTTCGCGCAGGATCTTGCGCTGCGGTCCCTTCTGGCCGCCCTTCGTGAGAAAGCCACGCACGTCCTGAAAGTCGTCGGCTTCGACATTGGAGGCAAGTGTCTGGGTCGGCGGCAGGGGCACGCCGTCGCGGGCGAAGACATAGCCGATCTGACCTTGGGGGATCGTCACGAGATTGGCACGGTGCATCGAATACTGAAACGGCATGAAGAGATGCAGGCCGCCGCGCACGACTTCCGGCTGAAAACCAGCCTCGCCGTTGAGCGCAATGAAGCCGTTGCGAACGGAGCCGCGAAAGCTCCAGAGTTTTTCGAGGATGCCGAGCCGGTCATTGGGGATATAGCGGACCACGCCGCTCCATCGAAACAGGATTACCAACACCACGACCGCAACGGCGATCGCGATTGCCTTCCATTCCATCGGACTAAGATATTGTAGGGCTTCCATCTTTTCTGTCCTATAGGCGTACGGGTTCGTCCACCCGACAACCGCCCGGTTGGTGTTTCATAAGACGGGGAGATTGCGCACCTCAGCGTTCGACGCAGCATGACAATGTCGGACGACAGATCTGCTCAATGTTTGGGAAAGTTGCAGCGCGTCCCAGGTCCCCCGCCGGGACGCCGCAGGTCGTGAGTGTTCTCACATCGGTGTTGCCTTGATAGACATAACGATGAATGAGGTAAGGATTACGTCTTCAGGTTTAAAGATGTCCGGGGCGGAAAGCGAATAAATACTTCCAACTGCATGATCATTTCGAGCATTCAATTCTATTGAGTTGCATCGCCTCAGCAGCATCGTCTCATCAGGCAGGACGGCATGGTTCCGCATATTTCAATTCCCGTTCGCCCGCCGCAGAAAAGTTGCTGCGCAACTGGCTTGAGAATATCGTCTTCGAGTCCTTTTCGGGACATATCTTGCCCTTGGACGAGGTGGCATGGGGATCACACTCCTAAATCCGTGGGATCACGGGGCATAGCCACGGATCGAGGCCCTTCTTACCGGATTCGAAATCACTGTTCCTGACGCCAATACCCCAAAGCATCTACTGCGCAACCTGATCCGCTAGGGGAGATTTCTCGAGCTCGTGCGGCTGACCCCTCGTGGGCCTGGATGGCTGGGAACGGTACGCACGGCTCGCCCGCGGCCTGATCCTCAGCGCCGAGGAAAGCGGCTATGTGCAATCCATGCAGATGATCGGAGCTTCCTCGCCGCGCATCTATATCGGCCAGATCCTCCCCAATATCGCCGGCGCCCTCGTCGTCCATCTGACGCTGAATTTTCCCCGCACCATCATCCTGGAGACGGCCTTGTCCTTCCTCGGCCTCGGCGTCCAGCCGCCGTTGACCTCGCTCGGCCAGATGCTCGGCCAGGGGCGGACCTATCTGCTCAATGCCTGGTGGATGTCCGTCATGCCGGGCTAGTCATCTTCGCTACGACCATTTCGGTTTGCATTATTGGCGATTGGCTGCGCGATCGGCTGGATTCCTACACGCTGACACGCTGACAATCATTGTCACCCGCAGTCATCTCGATCACGCCGCTTCCTCAAGTTCGCCGAACCTGCCACAATCGCGCCGATCGAATGGCGGCAAGGAAAGAAAATGCGCTCGTCCAAAATCATACATGTGGTTACGTGCCACGCCGAAGGCGAGGTCGGCGATGTGATCGTTGGCGGCGTCGCGCCTCCTCCAGGCGATACGATCTGGGAACAGTCGCGCTGGATCGCCGCCGATAAAACCTTGAGGAACTTCGTGCTCAACGAGCCGCGGGGAGGGGTCTTCCGCCACGTCAATCTTTTGGTCCCGCCGAAGAACCCGAAAGCCCAGATGGGCTGGATCATCATGGAACCGGAGGACACTCCGCCGATGTCCGGATCGAATTCGATTTGCGTTTCGACCGTGCTACTCGACAGCGGAATCATTGCGATGACGGAACCCGTGACGAGGATGATTCTGGAAGCTCCCGCCGGTCTGGTCGAGGTTGAAGCCGAATGCCGGAATGGCAAGGCAGAGCGGATCACCGTCACCAACGTCAAGAGCTTTGCTCAGAAGCTCGATGCCAGCCTTGACGTGCCTGATATCGGAACTTTGAAAGTGGACACCGCCTATGGTGGCGACAGTTTCGTGGTGGTCGATCCGGAACAGGTCGGGATAGACCTCATCCCCGAGAACGCGCGTCTGATCGCCGAAACCGGGATCAAGATCACCAACGCTGCAAACCGGCAGCTTGGCTTTTCCCATCCGGAAGATACCGGCTGGAACCATATTTCCTTCTGCCTCTTCGCGGGCAAGCCCTACCATGAAGATGGCGAGTTGACTGCCAAATCGGTCGTCGCCATTCAACCCGGAAAGATCGACCGCTCGCCGACGGGCACCGCCGTGTCGGCACGCATGGCTCTTCTAAACGCACGTGGCGAACTAAGGGAAGGCGAGAGCCTGACAGGCATTTCGATCATCGGCACGAAGTTTGTCGGCAAAATCGTTATGGAAACGACCATCGCCGGTCAGAAGGCTATCGTTCCGTCGATCACCGGCCGGGCCTGGATCAGCGGGACATCGCAGTTGATGCTCGATCCGTCCGATCCTTTCCCAGGCGGTTATAAGCTTTCAGACACCTGGCCAAAGCTCACGTAGTCGGTCGAAGAGGGGATAGAATCCCTGGCCGCATGACCTTCTCCCAAGCCGTTCGCCAGGCCTGGCGCGACGTCAAAATGAAACAAACGCGCTGGCACTGCACTTTCCATCCGGGCACTGCACTCTAGCTGTGTTTGCATGAAGGACTTCTTCGTTGAGCTTGAAGAACGCATAACGTGGTTGCCGGAGTGGGCGATCAGCTTGGTGCTAATCGTCTGTGCGATTGCCATCGGCCTTGTCGCGCATCGGATCTTTTACAATGTGCTGACACGGGTCGTGGCCGAGTGGGACCTGTTCTGGCGCTCGCTCGTGACGCGCACCAAGCGACCGGCCCGCTTCGCCATCGTTCTCGCCGCGCTTGCCTTTGCCGTTTCGGTTTCACCGCTGACCGATCTCCAGGCTTCCATAGTGCGTCATCTGTTGGTGATTTGCTTCATCGCGGCACTTGCCTGGATGACAAAGACCGCAAAGCATATCTGGATGACGGTCTATCTGAGGCGTTTCAAGCTCGACGCCGAAGACAATCTTCTGGCGCGCAAGCATGTAACGCAGTCGCGCATCATGGAACGGATCGTCGATCTCCTGATCATTACGATCGCGCTGGCGGCGATGCTGATGACGTTCGACGAAGTCCGCCAATATGGGGGGTCAGTCTGCTCGCTTCCGCCGGCGCTGCTGGCATCGTCGTCGGTCTGGCGCTGCAGCCGGTTCTGAAAAACCTGTTTGCGGGTATACAGCTAGCAATCACTCAGCCGATCCGCATTGACGATGCGCTGCTTGTCGAGGGCGAATGGGGTAACGTCGAGGAGATCACATCGACCTACGTCGTCGTGAAGCTCTGGGACTGGAGGCGGCTGGTTTTGCCGCTCAGCTATTTCATTGAGAACCCGTTTCAGAACTGGACGAGGGAAAGCTCCGCCCTTATCGGAACGGTCATGATCTACCTGGACTACGGCATCCCCGTGGAAGCGATCCGCAGGAAGGTCGAGGAAGTCGTCAATGCCTCTCCTCGATGGGACCGGCGCGTCGTGAACGTCGCGGTGACCGATTTCAAGGACAGCGTCATGGAAATCCGTATTCTGGCGTCTTCCTTCAATTCCGGCAAAACCTTCGACCTGCGCTGCGAGATCCGGGAAAAACTAATTGAGTTTATTCAACGCGAATATCCCCATGCTCTTCCTCGCCTGCGTGCCGAGGTGGATCGTCGCGGCGCCGAGGTAGCCCGCGCCGCTGAATGATGCGCAGTGCGCATGACATTCGGATGGTCTTCGGCAAACCAACCAACAGCATGTCGAGCCTGCCCCGACCTAGGCTTCGGCCTTCAGTGCGTGCTTCACCCGCAATATTGCCATGCACACGGCACCTATGACGATAGGAATCGACACCAGCATCACCAGCGGGCTGATATGATATCCCGCATGATCGGCGGTCTCGAACACGACTTTCAGCAGGTTCAGCAGGTAATAGCTGATGGCGATGATCGAAAAACCTTCGACGGCACGCTGTATCTTCACTTGCGTTGCCGCCCGTTCGGCCATCGCCTGAATCTGGATCGCGTTCTGGTGCTCGATCTCGACCTGTATGCGGGTCTGGAGCAAATTGATCAGATGGCTCGTCGCTTGAGATAGTTGATCAAGGCGGAGCGCCGTCGCCTCGCAGGTTCGAACAGCGGGCTTGAATCTCCTGTCGACGAAAGTTCCGAAGCGCTGAAACCCGGGAACATGTGTCTCGCGCAGCAAGGTGATCCGTTCATCGACGATCTTGGCATAGGCCGCCGTTGCGCCAAACCGATTGCGGGTCTCGGCCGCAGCCGAGATGATCTGGGAGGCGAGAAGCGTAATGTCCGCCAGGAGTTGCTTGTGTCCATCCGGCGGTATGACGACGTTTCGGTTGGTCAGCTCTACGAGTGTTTCGTCATAGGTGCGGATAAGCGGCGCAAGCCTGTGAGCTTCCGGCAGGCCGAGCAAAGCCATCGATCGATAGGTTTCGATCTCGAAAATGCGCCGGACCATTCTTCCCAGTCGATGCGCGTTCAGGTCCTTGTTGAAGAGCAGGATGCGACTTGAGCGGTCGGAGCGCACGCGGAAATCCGAGCAAACCACGGCCGAACCGCCCCCTATCGTGGACGCGGCGGAGTCGCCAAAGTCGAACGAGGCAAGGACCGGACCCAACCTCGTGGGGGCATCACCCATGACAAGGATCCCCACCCGGCAGACGAAGCTCGGTGCAGCGATCCCGGTCAAGGCGGCAACATCGTCCTCCGACAGTCGCGATGTCGGCCATGTCCCGGCTTCACCATCCAGCTTTCGCAGGCAGGTGACGGTCAGGAATTCGGTGTGTCGTTCAACGCGAATTGAGAGATCGCCATCGTTCGAGCGGGAGTCGTGAAAACCATGATGGAAATTGGCTGCGGCTTTCTCCGGCATGACCGCAATATGCTCGACGAAGGCCGGACCATCGAAGTAAATCGAAGGGCGCGCGTGAAGCTCCGCGTTAAAATCCAACGGCATTCTGACAACATCCCCCACGATGCGATTCCTGCCAAACTACGGAAAGCAAAGTGGCAAGGAAAGCGAATACTGCTCAACGAATTGGCGCGGGCGGGGGCCAGCTAGCCGTGAAAGCCGGGGAGGGGTGGCTGCAACGAATTGCAGTGCTAACGCGGCTAGCTAATCGTTTAATCAAAGGATTTCTGTCGAAAACACAATCCCCCAATTCTGGCCCCTGATTTTCGGCTGTTGCCGATCGCGCCGTTATGACCAGACGCCTGCCAACAGGTTGCCAACCAGAGGCACGCTCTTCTCGTTTCCGTATTGATCGCGAACGGAGATCGCCGTCTTCATCTGCTTCGGTGAAGTCCGAAACCAGTTCGTCGCTACGGTGGCGAGGTCACCGATCATCGGGTTCTTGCGCCAGGCTGCAAAGCGCTCGGCCATGGCGTCCGGCTCGGCGTTGTAAAAGAAATCCCCGGACCGACCAAGATCGTTGATCGACGAGGCCATTGATGACAGCGGCCGCTGGAACATTTTTGAAGGAAGCCTCAGGTCCGGAGCGCTTTTCGGGAAGGCTGGTGCCATGAAATCGATCGCCCATCCGTCGGCCTCGACCCAGCAATGGAAATTCTCGCCCGCCCCGGTGACGTAACCATCTTCGCGATGATCGGCAAAGAGGATGCGCTTTCCGCCCAGATTATATGCCGCGAGCCCGCCTCTCGGCTTCGCCTCGATCTTGAAGTGATGTCCGAGAATGAATGCGCCGAATGTCGAGAAATACATCGATGCAGTCGCGGGATTGGCGTTCTCGTTGATCAGCAGGCTGTTGATGACACGATATATCCGATGATAGTCGCTCTGCTTGATCAGCATGTTGGTATCCTTGGGGGCTCGATTTCGGCCCTGCCTAAGCCACAGCGCCATGGATGTAAACGTCAGGCGATCGCGGCGCGTTGAATCTCGGTGGGATGCCGGATGGCGGCGAGACCATTGCCTGTCAGCGGGAATTGCAAACTCCCATTGCAAACTCGCAGCACCTTGGATATTGGACCGCCCTCTGCCGTCCGTCTCAAAACACGGGTGAATTCTAGAATCCGGCTGCTGCTCTACCGGCGGCCGGCCAAATTATTATGTGTGTGTATGATCAGCGCAAGAAAACGCAAATTGATCGTGCCCCAGGAGATGGTGTAACTGGCGGGAGATAGCAAAGCCGAGTGCCTGCGCGCTTCTCGTTGCGCTGTAGCGGGTGATCGGCTTTGCGGGCGGCCATCAGTGTTTTCCGCTAGGGT
>NZ_QOVX01000034.1:0-25883 GCF_008365395.1 Neorhizobium sp. P12A
CACATAGCGCCAATGCGGCAGCATATCGAGGATCATGCCGCCGCCGTCTGCTTTCCGGTAATTCCACGACGGCCGCTGCGCCTTGACGCCCCAGTCGCCCTCGAACACCCAATAGCCGAACTCGCCGCGAACCGAGAGGATCTTGCCGAAGAAGCCGCTGTCGCGGAGGAGCGCGATCTTGCGCAAGCCGGGGAGGTAGAGCTTGTCCTGGACGACGCCGTTCTTGACGCCGCGACGTTCCGCGAGGCTTGCGATGGATAGCGCCTCTTCCAGGGTCTCGNCTCGCAATAGACATGCTTGCCGGCTCTGATCGCCTTGGTCAGCAGGCCGATGCGCATCTGCGTTGAGCCGGCATCGAAGAAAATCGTGTCGTTGGGATTGGCGAGTGCCGCGTCGAGATCGGTCGTGGTGCGGGCGATACCGTGCTTGCGGGCGATTTCGGCAATCTTGTCGGCATTGCGCCCGACGAGGATCGGATCCGGCATCAGCCGGTCGCCATTGGAAAGCAAAAGACCACCCTGATCGCGGATCGCGAGGATGGAACGGACCAGATGCTGGTTGTACCCCATGCGGCCGGTGATGCCGTGCATGATGATGCCGAACGACTTTGTCGCCATGTTTATCCTCCCCAAAATGCTTTTCGATAAATAACCAGATAGTTACAAAAATGGCATGCAATGAGAGGGCTGTCAACGTCTCGGGGACAGTCCGCGCAATTCAAGGGATTCGAGATGGACGGCGGGGTGGCTTAGGGTCGCAGATAAGCGAAGACGACATCGACGATGTGCTCGCCCCATGCTTCGATTTCCGGCTTGTCCGACAAGTTGCGACGGAAAATAACCGAGAGAGTCCAGCGGTTTGTCAGAAAGAAGGCGCCGAGAGACGCAATCGTCATATAGATCTTCACGGGATCGCAGCCGGGGCGGAAATCGCCTACAGCAGCCCCTCGCTCCAATAGGCCTGAGATCTCCGCGACCAGCGGCGAATGCAGCTCAAAAATCCGCGCGGAGCGCTTCAGGAACTTCGCCTTGTGCAAGTTCTCGGTGCTCAGAATGCCGAGAAATTCCGGATGCGCCAGAAAATATTGCCATGTGAAAACAACGAGATCGCGCATACCGTCGCGCGGCGGGCGATGCTTCAGATCGAGCCGCGCCTCCGCAGAGCGGATGGCGATATAGCTGCCTTCGAGGACTGCGACATAGAGCGCATCCTTGCCGCCGAAATAGTGATAAAGCATGCGCTTGTTGATGTTCGCTCTTGCGGCGATCGCGTCGATGCGCGCGCCGCCATAGCCGCGCTCCGAGAACTCCTTCGTCGCGGCAGCAAGGATCGCGGCGCTGGTGCGCTCGGCATCCCGCAACCGCGGTTTTGGCGACGAGAGGTCATTCGCCGGCACACCGGTCGAAATTGTCTTTGTCGCCTTCCGACGGCGCGCGGCGGTTTTGGCGTCATTCATATGTGTTCTCAACCTGCGATTTTTGAAGACGGGCGCGCCTTCAGCCGCGAACAAATAGACCATTCTCGCCCCGCTTGACAGTCCCCTCAATTGGACGCATCCTAGTAACTGATCAGTTACGACGGTTCCGATTTTTCGGCAGTCGCAGGTCAGTTTTTGTGCTTTGGAGGAAGCACGGGATGGAGAGAACCCTCAGTTCGCGGGAAACGCATCAACATGCCCATCCGTCGCTTCTCGACATGGCAAACATCACCAAGCGATTTGGCGCGATTACGGTGCTCGACGACATATCGATGCGCTGCGCCGCTGGGGAGGTTTTGGCGATCTGTGGCGAGAACGGAGCCGGCAAATCAACGCTGATGAAGGTCCTCGCCGGGTTCTATCGGCCAGACGGCGGTGAAATCCGTATCGACGGCGCTCCGGTGCAGTTCGCGCATCCCCTGGACAGTCAGCGCAAAGGGGTAGCGATCATCCATCAGGAGCTTAGCCTCCTTCCGCATCGCACCGTCGCGGAGAATATGTTTCTCGGCCGCGAGCAAAGCCGGTTTGGCATTCTTGACCGGACCAGGATGCGGCGTGACGCACTTCGCGTCCTCCAGCGGCTGCAATCGAACATCGATCCCAACGTCAAGGCGGGCCTGCTGTCGATCGCCGACCAGCAGATGGTGGAGATTGCCAAGGCGCTGACCGTCGATGCCCGTATTCTCGTCTTCGACGAACCGACCGCCGCACTCGACAACGCAGAGGCGGCCAAGCTGTTTCGGCTTATCGACGAGTTGCGCCGCGACGGCGCTGCCATTCTCTATATCTCGCATCGCATGGGGGAGGTGTTCACGCTCGCCGACCGGATCAGCGTCATCAAGGACGGACGACTGGTCGCAACGCTCGATCGGTCGGATGCGACGTCCGAGGGCATCGTTCGCCTTATGGTCGGCCGCGAGATTGGAGCGTTGTTTCCAGCCCGATCGCACGCCGACCTGGGAGAGCCGATCCTCACGGTAACAGAGGCCGGCAACAAAAACCTTGCCGGCATCAACCTCAATCTTCACGCCGGCGAGATCGTCGGCGTCGCCGGCCTCGAGGGCTCAGGCAAAGGCGCGCTTGCCCGCGCGCTGACTGGCGACGAGCCGTTTGAAATCGGAACGATCCGACTTTGGGACGGTGGCGGCAAGGTCGGGAGCCCGCGAGAATCCGTGCGACGAAGAATCGCCTATGTCCCCGACGACCGCAAAGCCGAAGGGCTTGGCCTGCGTCAGTCGCTTCGGGACAATGCAGCACTTGCACGACGTTCGCTGACAAATCCTTTGGCCCTGTCGTCAGACGGCGGATGCTCGCCCTCATCTCTTGATGAATTGCTCCGCCAGCTTGATGTGCGTGCCGCCAGCAATTCCATGCCGGTTGGCTCGCTTTCCGGGGGCAATCAGCAGAAGGTCGTTGTTGCCCGCTGGCTTGCCGTCGCACCCAGGCTCTGGGTCCTGTGCGAACCCACGCGCGGCGTCGATGTCGGGGCCAAATCGACGATCTATTCGATCCTCAGAGATTTTGCCGGTGCCGGGGGCAGCGTGCTCGTCGTCAGTTCGGACCTTGCCGAGATCATCGGCCTCAGCGACCGCATTCTCGTGATGAGCGAAGGCCGGATTGCCGCCGAGTGCCCGGCGGGCGCCGGTGAAGAGGACATCATGAAACATGCCGTTCTGTCGCATCACCCAGACACGGCGGAGGGCGCTGCGGCATGAGCGACCCGTCAGTGGCAATCGCGAAGGCTGGCAAAGAGCGCCTGCATGGCGCGGCCTTGTCGATCGCGCTGGTCGTCGGATCGGGGACCCTCTACGCAGTCTCGGCCATCGCGACCGGCCAAAATGCCCAGCTCAACTGGGACGGCATCATGGGTCTCCTGCAGCGGATGGTGGCGCTGGGTCTTGTGGCCATCGGCCAGACCTTCGTCATCATCGCCGGGTCGATCGACTTGTCCGTGGCGCATCTCATAAGCTTTGGCGCGATCATCTCGACATTCGTGATGCAGGGTGATGCGAGCCTCATCTGGCTTGGCGTTCTTGCGGCCATCGCAGCTGGCATCGTCGTCGGAGCGGTGAACGGACTTCTCGTGACCCAGCTCAGGGTAAACCCCTTGATCGCCACGCTGGGCGTCGGTCTCATCCTGCGAGGCATTCTCGCGACCGCCTATGGGCGCCTGCAGGGCAACACACCGGCAGAGTACCGGGTCCTCGCGTATAATACGCTCGCAGATGTACCCAACGCTCTCATCCTTCTTGCCGTTATCGCTCTCATCGCCGCATTTGTTCTGCGCAGAACCCTGGCCGGCGCCCGCTTCTACAGCGTTGGCGGCAATGCAATCAGCGCCCGTCTGGCCGGCATTCATACCGACCGGGTGGTCCTTGCCGCACACATCGTTTCAGGCGCCTGTGCCGCGGCCTCCGGCCTCTATCTGGCCAGCCGTCTGGGAACCGGAACGCCATGGGTCGGCCAGAACGGCGGCTACGACCTCGATTCCCTTGCTGTGGTCGTCATTGGGGGCACCCTTCTTGCGGGGGGTAAAGGCGGCGTCGGCGGAACGCTGGCGGCCGTCTTCCTGTTCTCCGCCATCGATGCCGCCTTCAACATGCTGCAGATCGATCCCTTCCTCGGACAGGTGCTGCGCGGCGCCATCGTTGTCCTGGCGGTCGCTTATCACAGCGTTCGGCAGAAGGGGCACGTCGCATGACGCCGGTGCTGTCTGCCACCCAGCCCAACACCCACGGAAGACTTTCCATGCTGGCGTTCCTTCGGCGGATCAACCCCGCCCTGGTCATGTTCCTTGCACTGATGGTGCTGATCGTCATTCTCAGTCCGCTGTATCGCACGCCTGCCGGTGTCATGAGCTTGCTGCAGCGTGCGGCGCCTCTGGTCATCCTGACCTGCGGTCAGGCCTTCGTACTGATTTCGGGCGGTTTCGACCTTGCGCAGGGTTCGCTGGTCACCCTCGTCGTCATCGCCTGCGCGATGATAACCGGCGGTGACCCAACCCTGACGCCAGAAGCGCTTGCCATTGCACTCGGTCTTGGTCTCGTTGTGGGGATCGTCAATGGCGTCGTCGTTTCCTATCTGAAAGTCCCGTCGATCATTGCGACGCTCGGCACTCTCCTGTCGGTCAAGGGTGCTGCAATGATGTGGTCCGGCGGCGCGCCGCAAGGCTACCTTCCGGACAATCTGCGCATGTTCGGCCGCATGGTCATCCGGCCCGTGCCCGTCATCGGCAGCCTTCCGATCGCCGTCATTGCCCTGGTCATCGCGGTCGCGGTGCTTGCTTTCCTGCTGCACGCCACCCAATACGGTCGGCTTCTGGTCATGATCGGCGACAATCCCCGCGCGGCCGAGCTTGCCGGCGTGCCGGTTCGCAAGATCCGGTTTGCCGCCTTTGTCGTCTCGTCGCTTTCCGCCGTCGTCGCCGGAGTGCTGCTGGGCGGCTTCTCCGGCGTGTCGGTCGATGTCGGGACCGGACTTGAGCTGCAAGGCACATCCGCAGCCGTGATCGGCGGCATCGTTCTGCTTGGAGGCCGAGGCACCATTGCCGGCGCCGCGTTCGGGGCGCTGTCTCTGTATGCCCTTTTTACTCTGCTGAATCTGCTCGGTTTTCCCGAGCCCATGCGGGTCGCCGTTCAGGGCATTATCCTGATCGCGGCCGCAGCCATCACGTCGCGTCGACAGCTGATGGGTTAGAAATCGCGCTCCTCGGGAGGGAGCGTGCTGGTTCCAAACAAGGGAGGTTGAAATGAAGCTGTCATTATTCGAACGAGGAATACCGGCTGCGGTCAGCATGGGGTTGCTGTCGGCTTCCGTCGCTTTGCCGCCGGCCACGGCATTTGCCGACGACGCCTTCACCGCCGAGCAGGCGCTGCTGAAGGTCGCGCCGACCGGACCGGCAGACAAGCCGTGGGAGCAACATATCGGTGGCGGCATGGTCGATACGACCAAATACAAGAAAGCCGGCCCGCATCGCCTCTGCTTCTCCAATGCCAGCGTCAGCAACCCCTGGCGCGTCGTCGGCTGGAAGGTGATGCAGGCAGAAGCGGACGCCGAAAAAAGCGACGTCGCCTCGCTTCAATATGCCGATGCCCAGGACAAGGACGACAAGCAGATCTCCGACATCCGTGCGTTCGTCAATGGCGGCCAATGCGATGCGCTGATTGTCTCGCCGACGACGTCGGATGCACTGACGCCGGTCGTCGAGGAAGCCTGCAAGAAGCTTCCGGTGATCGTTTTTGACCGCAGCGTGAACACCACTTGCCCGGTTACGTCGATCAGCAGCATTGGCGGCAACGCCTGGGGCATCGCCGGCGCACGCTACATCGCCGATAACATGCCGAAGGGCGGCAAGGTCCTGATGCTGCGCACGGCGCCCGGCATCGACCTGTTCGAAACCCGCTCGGATGCCGCGATGCGCATCTTCAAGGACGCCGGCATCACTCCGGTCGGCAGTGAATTCACCGGCGGCGACAATGCCAAGACCAAAGCCGTCGTCTCCGACTATCTGAGCCGCGTTGGCCAGATCGATGCCGTTTGGGTCGACCTGGGGGCGATGTCGGTCGCCGTTGCCGAAGCCTTCGAAGACGCCGGCCAACCCTATCCGATCATCACCGGAGAGGATCAGGAAGACTACCTGCAGAAATGGAAGAATACCGGTTTCAAGGGCATTGCGCCGACCTACCCGGCCTATCAGTGGCGCACCGCCCTGCAAGCGGCCGTCAAGGTCTTGAACGGTCAATCGGTTCCAGGGCCCAAATGGGTGCTGCCGCAACCGACCATCACCAACGACAACCTCGACCAATACGTGAACCTGAAAATGCCGCCGCTGCACTACGCGCTCTGCGGCTGTGAGGATCTGCCGGGATATCCGGAGCGCTTTGGCGGCAAGAAGTAACAAGACCAGTTCTGCGGAGATAACAGGAAGCCTACCATGACCGATTACCTCATCCTTGGCGGTGGCAGCGCGGGCTGCGTTCTTGCTGCGCGTCTGACTGAAAACCCGCAGATTCAGGTCACTCTCATCGAAGCCGGGCGCAACATTGCGCCCGGCACTCTGCCCGACAACATTCGCAGTCGCTATCCCGGCCGCGCCTATATCGACGAGAACAATATCTGGGCCGACCTCAAGGCCTATATCGGCGCGCCGCGCGGAGAAACCACCGGACGCAGCCCTCGGCGTTACGAGCAGGGCCGCGTCCTCGGCGGCGGCTCGGCCGTCAACGCGATGGTCGCCAATCGCGGGGCGCCGGGCGATTACGACGAATGGGGCGCCGAAGGCGCGAATGGCTGGTCCTGGCAAACGGCGCTGCCCTATTTCCGCAAGCTCGAACACGATTTCGATTTTAACGACGAGTACCATGGAGACAGCGGTCCGATTCCGATCCGGCGCATCAAGGCGGAGCGAATGTCGCCGTTCGTCAAGAGCGTCATCGACACGATGGTCGCCCGCGGACACAAGAAGCTGCCGGACCAAAACGGCGAATGGAAGGACGGCATCTATGTCGGCGCCATCGCCGTCAGCGACAAGGGCGAACGTGTTCCGACATCGGTTGCCTATCTCTCCGCGGAGGTCAGGGCCCGCAAGAACCTGCGGATCCTGACCGACCGATTCGCCGACCGACTCATCCTCAACAGCGGCCGCGTGACGGGAGCTGTGGTATCCGACGCGCGGGACCGATCGAAGACCGAAACCCTGCTTGCCCGGGAAACCATCGTCAGCTGCGGCGCGATCCACACCCCTGCCCTCCTGATGCGCAGTGGCATCGGTCCAGGCGCCGCGCTGGCGAAGCTTGGCATTGCGGTCGCCGTCGAAAAGGCGGGCGTCGGCCAAAACCTGATGGAGCACCCGTCAACCGCGGTATCGACCTACTTGCCACCACAATCCCGATTGAAGGATCTGGATGAGCATCATGATCATGCCATCTTGCGTTTTTCGTCCGGTCTTGCCGGAACGCCGGAAGGCGACATGCACGCCGCCATGATTGCCAGATCCGGCTGGCATAGCGTCGGCCAACGTGTCGGGACACTGTTCATCTGGGTCAACAAATCCTACTCGCGCGGTCACGTTCAACTGAAAAGCGGCGATCCGCGCGAGGAACCGCTGGTCGACTTCCGCATGCTGTCCGACGAACGCGACCTCGAGCGCCTCAAGGGCGGCTTCCGTGTCGGAGCCCAAACGCTGATGGATTCCCATATGAACGGCCATCGCGGCTCGGTCTTCCCGACCAGCTATTCGCCTCGTGTGGCAAAGCTCGGAGGCCCCGGTTGGGTCAACAGGGTCCAACGCGGCGCGTTCGGCGCGATGCTCGATCACTCCTACGCGCTGCGGCCGTGGCTCATCCATTCGGTCGTCACGCTCGGGGTAAAAATTGAAGACCTCCTGAAGGACGACAGGGCGCTCACCGCGTTCGTCGGCTCGGCAGTCGGCGGTGTATGGCATGCCTCAGGCACCTGCAGGATGGGTGCAGAAAGCAACCCGATGGCGGTCACCAACGGCACAGGCGAGGTCTACGGCGTCGGAGGCCTGCGCATCTGCGACGCATCGTTGATGCCGACTATCCCGCGCGCCAACACCAACACACCCGTTATCATGATGGCGGAGCGTATCGCGGACGACATCAAGGCGGCGAGCAACCGCACGACCTCCGCCGCAACCTCCGCGCCCGCGTCTTGACATTGCCCGGCGGCTTCAGCGCGGTGCGTGCGTACGCCGCAGAAGCCGCCGCTCGATCCAAAACAGGATGACGAGCAGCAACCCTATCACGCCGCCGGTGACGGCTGACGCCGTCCAACCACCCCAATGATAGGTGATTGTGCCAAGCAGCGAACCGATGGCGCCGCCGATAAAGGTGATCGTCATATAGATGGCGTTCACCCGCCCGCGACTGTCTGGTGCCGCTGCCGAAAAAATGATGCGCTGGCTGGCGACCTGATTTGCCTGGATTCCGGCATCGATCAGGAATGCCAAGACCGCGAGGCCGATAATCGTCGGCACGGCTGCTGCCCATCCGGTTGCAAGGAACCCTGCTCCGACCAGAACCATGCAGATCAATGTCAACGGCATCGAATGGCCTCGGTCGGCAAGGCGCCCGGCGAGCGGGGCCGACAGGGCGCCACCTGCGCCGGCCAGCGCAAACAGCCCGACACCACGCTGGGTCAGGCCCAAATGGTCCGTCAGCATCAGCGGTGCCGCGGTCCAGAACATGTTGAACGCCCCAAACATCAAAAACTGGTAGGCGGATCGCCAACGCAGCGCCGGAAGCTGTATCCAGAGACCGGCCATCGATGCGAGGATCTGCCTGTAGCTCGATTTTCCGTGTGGCGCGTGCTTGGGCATCACCCGAAAGAGTGCAAGGAAGATGCCGAGCATCAGCACGACCGAGAACCAGAAAACGGCTCGCCAGCCGAATGCGGCGGATACGAAGAGCGCGACAGGACGCGCAAGCATGATGCCGGTTAGAAGACCTGCCATCAGATTTCCCACGGTGCGGCCGCGACGCTCGGGTGGCACAAGATGGGTCACGAAAGGGATCAGTACCTGCGCGCCGGTCGCACAGATACCAACCACGAAGCAGGCCAGAAACAAGGTCGAGGCCGCAGTCGAGGTCGCGAGCCCGATGAGGGCGAAAATGGTCAGCAGCAGTGTCGTCAGCACCAGTTTGCGGTTCTCGACGATGTCGCCAAGCGACACCAGCAGGAATAGGCCGGCGCCGTAGCCGACCTGCGTGACGCTCGTGATCGCCCCTGCCAGCCGATCGTCGATGCCGAGCTCCGGACCGATGAAGCCGACCAGCGGCTGGGCATAGTACAGGTTCGCGACGAGCACGCCGATCGCCGTTGCCACGATGGTGACCAGCAACGCGGACGGTTCAAGAACACCGTCTTTTGCTGGTTCGTTTGGTTTCTGGTCCATCATTGCCTCCGGCATTCAGGCGAGACTGCCACAATTGTTGGCGACGACCAAAGGATACTGGGCCGCAACATCGGCTTTGCGCTCAAGAGTCGCAATGTGTGATCTTAGCGTAACGGTCGATGACACGCGGCTTATGTCTTGAGCGAGAGGAATGTCAGTGCGCCGGCAGTCAGGAAGGTGACGGCGCCAATGGCGCCCATATGCCTTTTCCACGGCAAGCTTGCATGAAGCAACATCCAAAGCGTCAACGTTGCCATCCAGGTCAGGTTCATCGCGCCACCGACGAACTGCAATCCGACCATTGCGAAACAACGGGGCAGCGTCGAGCGGCCATGACAGAGGCCTTGCAGAAATGGAGATGAACAGTCGGCCAATCTTAGAGATCCGTCCCATTGCCGGACACTGGCGGCAAGCGCCGAAAGCTCACTGAACCCGACCACGAGAAGAACCAGCCCGGCCGTCACCGAATTGGCGAACTTCCCGTCAGCCGTCAAAATGCCGACGGGTTGAAATATCGACTGCAGAACCGCCGCGAGCAAGCCGACGAGCAGTGCGATGGCGAGGTAACCAGAGCCGAAATGCAATGCAGTCAACTTGGACCTGTGGCCGGAATGAACCGCGGTGACATGAATGATCTCGCGGCTCGTGCTTGGCAACATCATGGCCAGCGCCATCGCAAACCACATGCCGAGGATCGACATCGCGTTCACGATGCTTTGCGACAAAAGGCCGCCGCTGCTGCAAAGGGCCGACCGACCTTGCAGGACGAGCAGGACGACAATGAGCCAGCCGACGGAACTTGCCAGGATGATCCCGGCCAATCCCGCCATGCCGTCATTGTTGAGGAGCCTTTTCGCACCAGCGATCACTGTTTTGATCCTTGTCGCCTTGGTGCGAACGCGTCCGCTAAAACCGCAGACGCGTTCGTGTGGTCAATCGGCATCACGCGCAGCAGCAGCCTGCGCCCTCACCGGCCTCCTTGGCAAGAACGCTTGCGCCATTCACCGTCAGCGGGAGATTGCTTGCCGGGTTCATCTCGAAGAAACCGGCTGGCGCCAAGGAGAAGCCGCAGGAAATGCAAGGCTGCACCGGAAAGTCCTCGGGCCTGACGACGTGGTGCAGACCGAAGCTGTGCCACAAGACGATATCGGTATTCTCGACCGAGCGATCCTGCTTGACGAGCTCTGCCAGCGCGTCCTTGCCATCGGAATTGGCGACGAACTCGCCTGCCGGATAGCGCTCGTTTTCGTTGAAGGGTGTCACCCAGATATGATTGCGGATAAAGCTGGAGCGAATGCCGGATGGGCCGTCATCCTGGATCATTGGGGTCACGCAGTTCGGCGCATGCAGTTTGTAGGCGACCGGCTTACCGACGTGATTGAGCTTGTTGGGGTTGACCACCTTCCAGCTTCGATGGGTCGACGTGTCGGCACGCCTGGCCGCGGCCAGTTCCGTCTTCAGCACCGTCTCTTCCGCGTAGAACGCATTGCCATGCGGGTTCGTCGCGCTGGTCGGCTCCATGTAGGAGTTTGTCTCGACGACGCTGTTGCCTGATCCATCAACCGCCATATCGAGGCGAGCACAGAAAATGTGCTGGTGAATGGGTGCGCCCAGGCCCGGCTGGATTTCGACGGAGTACTTGTCGGGTTGACCGGGATGGCAGGCATTGGTGTTCACGATGCCGGTCGCCTTCATCTCGAACTCGATCTCGCCGGCCTGGTCGAGATACCAGTATTGCGCATATTCGTAGTTGCCGACCGTGCAGATTGAGGAAATCACCAGCTTGCGGCCGCGATGCAGAACCGTGCGCCCGGTGCGGAAGTCCCAATGCTTGGTCAGGACACCGGCATCCTCTTCGTGGATGCAGACCGCCTTCTCGATGGTGACCACCTCGCCCTGCAATCCGTTTACGTGGGCATCGAGATAGTGGATCGTTCCAAGGCAATCGCAGCCGAGGGTCAGCGAGTTCGTAAGCTTGCCGAAGCCGTATTCGCCGACATCGAAAATGTTCTGACGGGCGTGACCGTAGAGGGTCGAGCCGTAGGGCACGACGAGTTCGGCCACGGCGGCGCGGCGCACCACGGAGCGACCGTCATATCTGATATCGTGCAGGACGAGGCCTTCGCGCGGCGTGAAGCCGATCGCCAGCGTCCACTTGTCCCAGGCTATCGCATGGCCATCCACGGTGAAGCTGACACCCTCGGGCTGAACAATGTCGAGAGGCTTCAGCGGCGCAACCGGCGCAGGCAGAAATTCGGGATCATAGTCATACCGGGCCATGGGGATCGGCGGATGATCCGGGTGGTCGTCGATGCGCAAGACCTCGCCGGTCTTGACGTCGATTACGGCATTCAAGCCCTCGATCGGGTGGGCATAGTAGTTCCCGAACTCGTGGACGCGCAACCAGGAGAAGGTGTGCGAGATCAATCGCCCTTCTTCCTCGACATAGCCGAAATTGCCGCCGGACCAGGAGTCGACGATGACACCGGTCATATCCGATATGCCGCGCTTGCGGCAGGCGTCGATGAAGCGTGGATCATTCTTGACGTTGACCTCGACGCTCATCATCTGCTCGACCATGAAGCCGGCCCGCGCCGTCGGAAAGTGCTTTCGGCCGATGATCGCGCCGCCATCGAGCGAAACGATCAGTTGCCAGACACCCGGACGATCGAGATGGTTGACATTCACTCGCGCCGCGCGCGGCAGGGTTTTGCCGTCGAGATAGGCACGATATTCGGCCGGCGTGGGCTCACGTAGGTCGATGTTTTCAAACAGCACTCCGGGCCCGAGCGCCGGATCGGCCTTTACCGCAGCGACAACGGCACTGATTTCCGTGGGGCTCAGCGGAGCAAGCGCGCGCAAGCTCGCAGGCGGAGGCGCGGCGGCGACGCCTTTTTGTATTCTCGCGGGATCGACAGCGTGGTTCATGATTTTAATCCTCGTTCTTGATCGGCAGACCGACCGATATGTCTGCGCCGAGGAGGCATGCCGCCTGATGCGCCATGCCTCCTCGAGGTGTTTGGTCATTGACGAAGGTCGGTCCAGATGCGGTCGTAAGCGCGGGTCGCCTTTTCGGGGCACGATGGCGCAAAAACGATTTTCAGATTTGCCGGCGGATTGAATTCCGGCGACTGGCCCACATCCGGCGGCAAGAACTTATCCGATCCGACGATCGCGCTCTGATAACCGGTTGATTTCTGCTGAAGCGCGATATTCTCCGGATCCATCAGGAAATTCAGGAACTTCTTGGCGTTTTCCAGATCGGGGGCCGAGGCCGGCACGGCGACATTGTCCATCCAGCCGATGGCGCCCTCCTTGGGGAAGACGTATTTGATGCTCGCCTTCTGCATCCGGGCGGCCAAGCCCTTGCCCGACCAGATCTCATGCATGACCGTTTCGCCCGACACCATGCGCTCGGTCGTGCCGTCGGAATTGTAGACCTTGACGAAGGGCTTCTGCGCTTGCAGCAAGGCGTTGAGCGCCTTGAGATCGGCCGGATTGGTGTTGCACTGTTCCTTGCCCATATAGAGCAATGCCAGAGACATCACCTCGCTGGGCGAGCCGAACATGCCGATCTTTCCCTTCAGGTCGGCGCTTGGCGCAAAGAGCGCCTTCAGGCTATCCGTCGGCCCTTTGTAGATCGAGGTGTCGACCGCGTACGAGGTCGTGCCCCACATCCAGGGAACGGTATACTGAGCCTCCGGATCCCAGGAGCGCTTCTGCCACTTGGGGTCCATGTTCTTGAAGTTCGGCATCGAGGCGACGTCGACCTTTTGAAACAATCCCTGCTTCACGAAGATCGGCACGAAGTCGTTGCTGACGATCATGACGTCGTAGCCCGACGCACCGGAGCTGAGCTTGGCAAGCGCCGTCTCGTTGGAATCGTAGGTGTCGATCGTCACCTTGATCCCGGTCTCGGCTTCGAACTTCTTGACCATCTCGTCCGAGGTATAATCGGTCCAATTATAGATATGCAGCACGCCGGCGTCGGCGAATGCCGTCGCGGGCAATATCCCGATAAGGCTTGGCAGAAGCGCCGCCGCCGTTAGAATGTTTCTCTTCTTTGTCATGTTCTTCCCTCTCTTTTTATATTCGGCTGTTTATTGATCGACCGTCTTGCGGCGCCCCAGCAGCAGCGCTCCGGCGACGAAAACCAGGGAAACCAGAAGCAGGATCGTGGAGATGGCGTTGACCTCCGGAGTGACCCCCAGCCGCATCATCCCGTAGACGTAGACCGGCAAGGTGGTTGATCCGGCGCCCGACACCATGAGGCTGATGAGGAAATCGTCGAGCGAGACGACAAACGCCATCAACGCGCCGGCAAAGATCGCCGGTGCCAGCAATGGGAACGTCACGCGCCTGAAAAGCCGCCATTCGGTGGCGTAGAGGTCACGCGCGGCCTCTTCGAGCACGCCGCCCATGTCACGCAACCGCGCCTGTACCGGCAAAAGGGCGAAGGGGATGCAGAATACGGTGTGGGCGATCATCAGGTTGAACAGGCCGTTGTGCATGCCCAGCAGCGAAAAGAAGATCAGCGTCATGATGGCGACGATGATCTCGGGAACGATCAGCGGAAGCGCAATCATCGCCGACACCACGCTTCGGCCGCCTCGCAGAGTTCCGCGCTCCAGCGCAAGGGCTCCGGCCGTGGCGATCAGTGTCGATGCGACGGTCGCGACCAGCGCGATGACGATGCTGTTGAACGCCGCCCGGCGGATATCCTGGTTGTCAGCGACAACTGCAAACCAGCGCAGGCTAAAGCCGGTCCAGACCGTCACGAGACGGTTGCTGTTGAAGGCGTAGACCACAAGAACCAGAAGTGGCGCATACAGGAAGACGAGGATGGCGGCGGTGAATGCCGAGAGCCCGGGCGTATGACGCCATGTGAAGGGGCGGGTCGCTCTCATGCCGCATCCTCGCGAGACGCGTTTCGCGCACGTGACACGAAGACGGCGAGGACAGCGAGCGTGACGACGAAGGAAAGTGCCGCGCCGAACGGCCAGTTTCTCGATGACGTGAACTGCATCTGCGCAAGACTGCCGATCAACAGCTTCTTGCCGCCACCCAGAAGATCGGGCGCCAGAAATGATCCAAGAGCCGGTGCGAAAACCAGGCTGGCGCCGGCAAGAACGCCCGGCTTTGCCAGCGGCCAGATCACCCGTCGGAAAACGGCGGTGCGGTTTGCATAGAGATCGTAGGCCGCCTCTATCAATCTCGGATCGAGCCGTTCGAGCGTCGAATAGACGGGCAAGACCATGAACGGCAAAAACGTGTAGACGAGGCCGAGAAGGATCGAACCATCATTGTATAACAAGGGCAGCGGCGCGGAGATGACGCCAATGGTTTTCAGAAAGCCGTTGGCCAGACCTTCGTCGCGAAGGATCAGCACCCAGCAATAGGTTCTGATGAGCGTATTGATCCAAAACGGCAGCGTGACCAGGAAGAGAAGGACCCTGCGCTTTTCTGCAGACTGGCAAACGATGTACCAGGCAACGGGAAAGCCAAGGATCAGACAGAAAGCGGTCGTCGCGGCCGCGAGATAGACCGACCTGAGGATGATGACGACATAACTCCAGGAAAACACCAGGCTGTCATCGAAATCCCGCTGAAAGAGAAACTGTATGTAGGCGTCCAATGTCAGCGGCATCGTCACGCCGCCATAGGGATTGGCAGTCATGAAGGAATAGACGATCGCGATGCCAAGCGGCGCGATCATGAATACGCTGATCATCAGGACTGCGGGGCCGATCAGGATGAGCGTGCTTTGTCTCTTCATGGCTGGCGCTCAATTCTCGAGATGACGTTCGACGCTGTCGGGCCAGTCGGCAACGACAGCCTGACCCGTTGCCAGGATCTTGTCGGTCGCGCGCGACCGGCTGCGCAGCCGGCCGCCCTTTTCGAGCTCGACCTCATAGAGCGTATCGAGGCCGAGAAAAGTCACCGAAACGATGGTTCCGTTGACCCGGCCCTGCCGCGAATTCGATGCGCAGGATAGTTCGATGCGCTCCGGCCTGACGGAAACGGCGGAGGCCGTCGCCCGACCGAAAAGCGCTCCGGGGATGACGTTGGATTCCCCGATGAAGTCTGCGACGAAGCGATTTGCCGGGTATTCGTATATCTGCTTGGGCTCGCCGATCTGAAGCACGCTGCCGGCAGACATGACAGCGATGCGATCGGACATCGCTAGTGCTTCCTCCTGGTCGTGGGTCACAAGAACAAAGGTGATGCCCGTCTCGCGCTGCAGTCGCTTGAGCTCCGTCTGCATCTCCTTGCGCAATTTGAGATCGAGGGCGGACAAGGGCTCATCGAGAAGAAGCACTTTCGGCCTCGGGGCGAGCGCACGCGCCAGCGCCACTCTTTGCTGTTGTCCGCCGGAAAGCTGTCGTGGGCTGCGGGACGCCAGGGGTTCAAGCTTGACGAGCGAGAGGACATCCTTCACGCGGCGCTCGATGTCGGGCCTTGCCACCCCGCGCATCTCCAGGCCGAAGGCGACATTCTCAGCGACGGTCATGTGCGGGAACAGGGCGTAGCTCTGAAACACAGTGTTGACCGGCCGTTTCTGCGGCGGAAGGGCACCGGCATCCACGCCGCCGATCAGGAGTTTCCCTGTCGTTGGGGCTTCAAAGCCGGCGACAATACGCAAAAGTGTTGTCTTTCCGCACCCCGACGGTCCGAGCAAGGTAAAGAACTCGCCGTCGCCGATCTGGAAGCTGACTTGGTTCAACGCATTGACAAAACCTGCGGCCTTCGTTGCGAACGACTTCGTGACTCGGTGAATGTCGATCATCGTCTGCAATCGCGTAGCTCCCGCAATGGTATCCATTTAAATAACCATTTGGTGCAAAAGCTATCAGCGAAAAATTCGTCTTGTCAAGAACTTCGGCATGCTCGCTGGAGAAATTAATATAGCAATCCCATCCAGCGATTCCGATCTTTCGACCGACAATAACTCGACTTAAAAATTTAAATCAAGACCAATACCACATTGATATTATTATCATTAAATCTGGATTGGCGCGCATAAGCCAACAGCGGCATCGCCTTTGCCGCGTGTTGGCTCCCAGAGAAGGCAGCTGACGACACGACGCTACGCAATACGCCTTCGCAACAAACGACTTATCGTTTGTAACTTTTTGGTTATTAGTAAAAGGCGCCTTTTCTCTAGAAATTCAGGGCTGACATGATCCTTGCTATCGCTTGACCTAAGAGACAGCCGTCAGTTTCATTTGAGACCGGTGCTATCCCGTTCCCCCAAGCGATGTGCGCCGAATTCTTCGGCATCTGCGACGGTCTCTGCGAAAATGATAACACAACACTTTTTCATTAAAAGCTTTTTGAGTATCGTGGTGCCGGATGTTTGAGGAATGCCATGAGTCTGACGGTCGATAGAAAAACTGGGATGTCTGGAACCAATCTTCTCCAGACTCGGATTTCTAACCGTCGCGCTGTTTTCAACGCCGTGCGAAGCAAGGGGCCAATTACCCGTGCTGAACTCGCGCAGGTGATCGGACTAACGGTCCCGGCAATCTCCAATATTGCGTCGGAATTGGAGGAAGCGGGTCTCATCCGCCAGGAGGGAAAACGTGCGGGCCTGCGCGGTCAACCAGCCGTCGAACTCTCGCTTGATCCAAAAGGCGGATACTCCATTGGTCTTAGCCTCGCTTACCGACAGGTGTCAGGCGTGGTCGTCGATTTGACCGGGGAAGTCATCCGCAGCGAAACCATCGAGATTTCTGAACGAGGCCCGCAAGCAACGGCTGACGCACTTGCAAATCTGGCCAAGCGATTGATAGCCGCATCGCAGGTGCCTGCAGATAAGCTATGGGGCGTTGGCTGCAGCGTTCCCGGGACGGTCGAGAATGGGACCTTTTGGTATGACAAGGTTCAAGAAGGTGACGATTGGACGCGTTTTCATCTCGCCGAGACACTCGAAATGTTGACGGGAACTCGTGTCTATGTCGAAAACGACGCTACCGTCGCCGCGATCGGCGAGCGCCTTTACGGGATCGGCCGCCACACGCGCAGTTTCTTTTATATGCATTTCAATCTCGGCATTGGTGGCGGCCTGGTTCTCGACGGTCTATCCTATCGCGGCGCTTTCGGGGGCGCCGGCGAAATCGGACATATGATCGTCAAACCGGGCGGGCGACTTTGCGCCTGCGGAAGTCGAGGCTGCCTGGAACAATACGTCTCTCTATATGCCGCGGCAGAGACAATTTGTGGTCCGGAGAGAACGCCAGACGAGGTGCCGAGCGAGGAAGTCACCAGCGCTTTGCGAAATGGCGATCCCAGACTGGCAGCATGGGTGGCGGAGGCTGCGCAATACCTCCGCATTGCGATCCGCAACATCGAAGCCCTGTTTGATCCGGACACGATTATATTAGGAGGAGGACTGCCTCAGCAGTTGTTCGATGATTTGATTGCGGCCGCAAACCCTTTGCTGCCGAATCTGATCCACCGCCATGGCAACACACAACCCCGCCTCATGTGCGCGGAGCATGCCTCTCAGCTGCCAGCCCTTGGCGCGGCTGCTCTCCCGATCGCGCTCGTGACGCAAATGCACGGTACGACGTTGGCACAGCCTATCGACGGCTCTAGCGGAAACGCAGCGCTCGCCTTCCTTGGTATCTGTTGAAGCCTCACCGCCACGGCGACCTCGTGAACATGCTGGAGCATAAAACCAACATCGACGGGTGAAAGGCTGGCGTCGCGATCGCGCGCATAGAATGATATTCGGAATCGAGCCTGGCGAAGATGAACAACTACCAGAGCTCCGCAGCGCATACGGAGCATTCTGGTGAGGCAATATGCTATCCGCTCGGGAGCCCGCGGTCACCTGCCGTCCGCCTTCTCACACGAGACCTGCCGCACATATCGGACGATCCCATTAGATTAGACAGGACGATGCCCTTCTTAGGTGGCTCGAAGCGCCTATCCAGTTTCGACAGTCTTTCCCGCTCATTTCCCCGCTGAGCCGGGAGCACATCAATCTAGCCGGCCCCTACACCTGGGACGGCGAGCAGCACCTGCCGGAAGGCTTCCGGTTGCTTCGCCTTCTAGCTGGGTTGCAGCGCGCACAAGTTCTCACTTTGTCGGCTTTGGCGTGTCATCGGGTTCTTGTTCCGACCCCAGTGTCACTCGTACAGCAATTATTGCGGCAATACTTTATCGCCTATGGTGATAAGCAAGCCAGGTATTTCAGCAATGCTATCAACCACGAAGTCCGCCTTCGGTAAATCTGGAAGGCGTGAGCGGCCCTTGCCGGTTTGGACCATCACCGATCGCGCTCCAATGGCCAGAGCTCCGCGTATATCTGTCGCATGATCGTCGCCGACGATAAGCGTCGTTGAAGCCTGGCCGTCAAATTCAGCGAGTGCTCCGGCGAAGAAGGTTGACGACGGTTTGCCCGACACTATTGCCGACTGTCCCGACGCCACCTCTAGGGCAGCGATGAAAGCGCCGACGTCAAGGGCATGCCCGGTGGACGATCGCCAGCGCAGATTGCGTTGGAGTGCGAGAAGGCGCGCGCCATTCAGTAGCAATCCAAGCGCAACGTTCAGCGTTTGGTAGCTAAAGCCCTCGCCAACGTCGCCCACAACCACGGAGTCCGGTTGAGTCCGGTCGAGCTTGAGGCCACCAAACAGGTGCTGCACGCCTTCGGCACCAGGATATCGGTGAAACTTGCATCCTCGCTTTGAAGAAATTGTACTGCTGCCGTCGCCGACGTTCGAATGTCGCGTGCCACAATATCCTCGAAACCAAGATTACGAAGCTCATCAGCAACAACCTCAGGCGGTCGAGAACCAATTCGCGTCGGACTGGCTTGGTTCAAGCCAGGAACTCGTGCCGGCGCTCACGATGGGCACCTTCTCGTTTGGGGGGGAGGGCGACTTCTCCATGGTCGCTCGCCAAGGTGTTAGCGTTGGGCTTGCTTGCGTGGATGGCCTCCGAGGGTGAACCCGCCCGACAGCGGATGTAGAGCCGGAAGCCATCCCCAATTGCTTACTTCTTCTTGGGCGTCTTTTTCGCTCCTTTATCGGAGCTACCGACAATGGCTGCTATCAGCCCGGGGACTGCATCGGAATCTCGCCAGACCCCATGCCGGCTGGCGATCGACACGGTTCGCCGTGAACTCGAGGCAGCCGGTCCGAGCGTAAGCGCAGCTCCTGGAGCAAATGGAACTGCAAATCGAGGATTCGGAAGCGAACGCGGGTGAAGATGAACTGGCGGCTGAGATCGCAGCCGAAGCTTCAACCGTCAAAGCCTTTGAGCGCGAGCGTCCAATTAGCTAGGGTTCAAATCGCTTCCACCATATTCAAAACTAGGCCCAATTCAGAACTAGCGGGCTGGACAAGCGTTATCAATGGCCTAAGTCGCTTCTGCCAGATTGCCACGGAAACGCCATGACCTTGGAAGCTACTGATCAATACCTGGATGTATTTGTCGGCGACGGCGAAATGGCCAAGATGATGCGCCAGCACGATTGGACAGCGAGCGCGCTCGGGACGCCAGATCAATGGCCGGAGTCGCTGAGGGTAGCGCTACGTCTGCTGCTCACCTCTAAATTCGAAATGTGGCTCGGGTGGGGACCTGACATTGCGTTTTTCTACAACGACGCATATCGGCCGACACTGGGCAACAAGCATCCCAACGCGCTCGCCGTGCCAACAAAGACCCTTTACGCCGAAATCTGGGACGACGTCAAAGACAGGCTCGCGACCGTTTATGACAAGGGTCAGTCAACCTGGGACCGCGCGCTTCTGTTGTTGCTTGAGCGAAACGGTTACCCTGAAGAAACGTATCACACGTTTTCTTACAGCCCGCTGATCGGCGACACGGGCAAGGTCGAAGGTGTCTTTTGCGCCGTGGCCGAGGAGACGGAACGGGTAATCGGTGAAAGGCGGATCTCGACCATGCGTGCGCTAGCGTCGGGACTTGCGGCTGCGGACACGCAACTGGAGGTTATCGACACATCACACCGCGCCCTTAAAGAGAATGTTCAAGACCTGCCGTTTTGCGCCCTCTATCTTTTCGATGACGAGGGCAGTGCAAGACGGGCGTGGGCATGCGGAGCGCCTGATAGCCATCCGTTGATGCCTGAAGAGATCGACCATGACGCTGGTTTTTGGAACCTGAGGCGCGCGTGGACGGAACAAGCCGTTGACCTGATCGACCTTACGGCGGTGGATAACGTTCCATCGGGGCCTTGGCCGAGGGCACCCAAACAGGCGGCGATCGTCCCCCTGATCGGACAAGGTGGAGGTAAGCCAAAAGGCGTTTTAATCACGGGACTGAACTATCACCGAGCGATCAGCGACGACTATCTGGATTTTTTGAAGTTGATCGCCGGGCAGATCGCCTCGCGCCTGGCGAGCGCTGAAGCGTTCGAGACGGAACGTCGACGGGCAGCAGCTATCGCCGAGGCAGCGGAGATGCGAGAGCAGGCTGCCGTTGCTCTCGAACAGCTTAATCGCCAGCTATCCTCTGAAGTGGCGCTTCGTACCGCCGAGCGGGACCGGATGCGAGACCTGTTCCAGCAGGCGCCGAGCTTCATGTGCATTCTGAGAGGACCGGATCATGTCTTCGAGCTCGTCAATGATGCCTATCTCCAACTGGTCGGGCGCCGTGAGCTATTGGGCTTGAGCGTCAGGGAAGCACTGCCCGAGGTGGCCGGGCAAGGGTTTTTCGAGTTGCTAGATGGCGTGTTCCAGTCAGGCAAACCCTATATTGGACGAAATCTGCCGGTATCGCTGCAGCGGGAGGGCGAAAAGCAGCCAGACGAGCGATTTATCAACCTGATCTACCAGCCGATATACGATCAGGCCGGCGAGGTTACTGGAATTTTCGTCAACGGCTTCGATGTCACCCACCAAAAGCGGGCGGAAGATCAACTGCAAAGCCTCAACCACACGCTAGAACAACGTGTTGAGCAACGTACCCACGAGCTTCGATCGGCGCTCCTGCAACTAGAAAAGGAAACGGTTGAGCGCGAAACTGCGCAGATGGCCTTGCGGCAGGCGCAGAAAATGGAGGCGCTCGGCAATCTGACGGGCGGCGTCGCACATGACTTCAACAACTTGCTGCAGGTCGTGAGCGGCAACCTGCAGCTCCTGTCCAAGGACATCGACGGCAACGCACGTGCCGAACAGCGCCTCGAGAACGCTTTGGCCGGCGTCGCCCGCGGCGCGAAACTGGCGTCTCAGCTTCTGGCTTTCGGGCGTCGCCAGCCGCTCGAACCCAAGGTCGTCAACTGCCGGAAGCTCATCCAGAATATGGACGACATGCTGCGCCGCGCCTTGGGCGAAGAGATCGAGCTCGAAACGGTCCTTTCCGGGGGGCTGTGGAACACCCTGATCGATCCCGGTCAGTTGGAAAATGCGATCCTGAACTTGGCAATCAATGCCAGGGACGCGATGGACGGCCGCGGGCGCCTGACGATCGAAACAGCAAATGCCGTGCTGGATGACGATTACGCCCGCCTGCATAAGGACGTCCGTCGTGGTCAATATGTGCTGGTGGCGGTGACCGACACGGGATCAGGCATACCGGCTGATATCGTCGAACATGTGCTTGAACCTTTCTTCAGTACCAAGTCCGAAGGCAAGGGCAGCGGTCTCGGGCTCTCAATGGTCTACGGCTTCCTGAAACAGTCCGGCGGGCACCTCAAAATCTACACCGAGGTTGGGCAAGGCACGACGATGAAGCTCTATATGCCCAGGACGGTGCAGATTGAAGACAATCTAGCAAACTTGAATGCCCTCCCGGTGAAGGGTGGCACGGAGACCGTTCTCGTGGTTGAAGACGATGACGGGGTGCGAGAGACTTCGGTCGCCCTTTTGACCGATCTCGGATATCACGTTCTCAAGGCCCATGATGCGCAATCCGCTTTTGCCGTCATCAATAGCGGCATGCCAATCGATCTGTTGTTCACGGACGTCGTGATGCCCGGCCCTATGCGTAGCACGGAGCTTGCTAGAAAAGCCAAAGCGCAGTTTCCTAGCATGGCGGTGCTGTACACGTCGGGTTACACGGAAAACTCAATTGTTCATGGGGGCAGGCTGGATGCCGGCGTCGAACTGCTGTCAAAGCCCTACACCCGCGAAGCGCTTGCCCGGAAAATCCGCCACGTCTTGAGCAACGCGCGCCAACACCAGATCGCTGTCGAGCGGTTCGACCGGCAGGAGCAGGCATCCGCCCTCGCGCCGCAAGTTCCAAGGGCCGAAACGGCGAGCGTTCTTGTGGTCGAAGACGAGCCTCTGATCCTGATGTCAACGGTCGATATGGTTGCCGAGCTCGGCCATACCGTTCACGAAGCCGGCTCAGCGGAAGATGCAATGGCGGTTCTGGAAAACCACAGCATTAATGTGCTGCTGACCGATGTCGGCCTTCCCGGGATGAAGGGGACTGATCTTGCCCGGCGGGTTCGAGAGCGCTGGCCGGCCGTGCGCATCGTGTTTGCGAGTGGTGACGACAGCGCCAAGTCTGTTTCTGGTATCCCTGATGCACTCCAGATATCAAAGCCGTTCACAATAGATAGTTTGGCCGAAATCCTGTCGAGAGCCACGCAAAGAACTTGATGGCGGTAAGAAGATGATCGAGCATCCTCTGCAAGAAAGGGCATCAGCAATATGTTCATTCCAGCACGATGCTTGGATGAGCGACAACAGATCTGGCAAGGTTCAGATAACTGTATATTTATGATGAACGGCTGGGCTGCGGTGATCTGTCAGGAAGAACAGGTGTCGGACGTAACAAGCGCGGCGACGGCGACAGATGCTGACACGCTCCCACGCTTTTTACAGGTTCCGGCCATGTCGGTCAGGCGTCTGCAACGCTCCGCGGACGTGGCTGTTTAACATCGCGCTCACGGCACGCTGAAAAATCGTCGGACGTAGACCGAAGATTCGGGATGAAGGAGCTGGCCATTCATACTTCGCGTACACATTAAGTCCTTGAGCGCCCCATACCTCGCTTGTCGCTCCACCATTCAATGGATGGACGATGTCGCTGCTTAATGTACGCAGACGCTGCGCTTGTCTTTGTGATCTCCTAACGGCGATCGACTGCCCGTCACGGCCTCTTTGACCGCCGCATGCCCTCTTGATCGCCTCTTCGCGTCACCAAGTTGGTTTCGCGTACCCAGCCGCGGCCTGAACCATTATCCGTACCATCTGTCGAGCTCCCGCAACGCCGCCTGCACCTCATCGATAGAGACTGGCCCTGGCGTTCTCGGCAGATAACGAAGAGCCGGTTGCGACTCCATCGCGTAGAGGTCGGACGCCCAAGCGGCCAAGATCGCACGACGATCATCGACCGAAAGAGATGGCGCGCGGACGACATCGATCGGCCGGTGAAGCTGCAGGCCTTGAACGAGAACAGCTGGCCCCATTGCCACGGCTTGATTAACCGCCTGCTGCAACAGCTGGTGCATTGCCTGCTCGCCTCACCGAACGTGTGGATCTCGATAACGTCGCAGCTTGGATGCGGCGATAGTGGCCGCGTGCGGAGCCAGCAGATCGTGTTTTTCTGCAAAAGCAGCAAACAGGCCGCGGGCTGTCTCGGCTTCGATCTCGCCCCGTAGTGCCGCGCCGCAGACCCTCAAGGCAACCGCGTGGGCATGATCCCTCGACCTCATCGGCCATTCGCAAAGATGACGATAAGCGTCCGTGGCGTTGCGAACCTCAGCCGGAAAGCCAAGGCCGACGAGAATGGAAATCGGCTCTCTGAACATGTCGGGTTTCATCGCTCTCTCCTTTCCAACCCGGGGATGTCTTAGGGCGCCGTGATAACGGCGCCCTTTTCCAAAGCCTGGTCACGCCGCCTTCTGCGCTTCAATTTGCGCGGGCACAGCCGGCGAAGCGAGTGCCATGTCTGGCTGGATTGAGATTTTCCTCGGCTTCAGCGCTTCCGGGATTTCACGAACGAGATCGATCGACAGCAGGCCATTCTTAAGGTCCGCGCCGTTCACCCGCACGTGGTCGGCAAGCTCGAACCGGTGCTCGAACGGACGGCCGGCAATGCCGCGATGCAGGTAGCCGTCATTGGCAGTCTCCTGCTTCTTGCCGGTGACCGTCAGAAGGTTGGACTGGAAGGTGATGTCGAGATCGCTCTGCTCGAAACCTGCCACAGCTACCGAGATCCGGTAGCTGTCATCGCCGGTCTTGACGATGTCATAGGGCGGCCAGTCGCTAATCGAACGGGCGCGCTGGGCGTTTTCGAGAAGATTGAAGACCCGATCGAAGCCGATGCTCGAACGGAACAGCGGTGCATAGTCGTAAGATGTTGCCATAGCCATATCCTCCTTGAAGCAACATGGGTACGGAAGCGCCGAAAGGCGGCGCTCCCAGCAAGTCCAGCCCTGTGTCAGCGGCTGGTGAAAATCCATTTGGTTCAGCCGATTTCGTGATTCAAGATCCGCGACGCGAAAATTTTCATCCCTCATAAAATCGGACGAATTCGACGTCGCTCGCCCACATCTTCGCCACAAAATCCCCGTCCATGGCGGAGTTCGCAGATCAGTGCGCCTCCAGCGCTTTAGTGGACGGATCGACCGATAACACGATGCGGATAGGCGGCCTTGAACTGCGCCATCATCGCGCTGGCTTGCTGCAGCACACGTTCAGCCTTTTCAGGATTTTCGCGCGCAAGTTCGTCGGCATTGATGCGCATTGCCTCTGCCATGCTGGCGGACATCGTTGCAAACCGCCCCTCGCCATAAACCAGCGCCTCCTGTGAAGCTTTCTCAAGGCATCGGGCGAAATCGACGATGATCTCTTCTCGTTCTGCTATATTGGCACCTTTGATGGTATTGATGCTTTCTTCCATATCACTCTCAGTCTGAATAAGACGTGCGACGCGATGGAGGTCATCTTAGCCTCGACCGCGCAAACAGCTAGGAAGACGAAAAATCAAATTCAAGAGTTCAGTGAAGCTTGAACTCGCCCTCGACGCGACGCCATTCGTTCGGCCCGATCAGGCGCTGGTGTGTGTAGCGGATGGAGTGCAGCGGTCCGTCGAGGCTGTCGCGCCAGAAGTCCAGGAACCTGTGCATCTCGGGGAAATCAGGTGCGAGATCGTAGTCCTGCCAAACATAGGTTTGCAGGACGGATTCGAAGTCTGGAATGCGATAGAGGATATGCGCGGTGGTCAATCCATAGCCATTGAGCTGACGCTCCAGGTCCGATGAGAAATGCATGCTTCATCTCCGTTTCGTGACGCTGTGAAGGTGGCGCAAAATTTCCCGGCCACCAATGATTTTCTGAACGCTCAGGGCTATTTCTTGTTTCCTTCCAGTGCGTTAGCAGCCGCCACCTCCGAGTGCTATTTTTTCCTCTCACCCCTCTTGAAATCAAAAAAGACCGAAAATAAATTTTGGCCGCGAACGCTCGATTGAGGTTCGCACCCGCCCGGACTGGTCATCCGGTCCGGCCAGGGTTCTAACGTCATCTTTTTTGTCCAACGGAGGAAAACATGTCGTTCCGACCGCTTCAT
>NZ_QOVX01000035.1:0-23954 GCF_008365395.1 Neorhizobium sp. P12A
CTCGGTCCTCAATAGAATGATGGCATGCGCACGCCCGAAATCCGTCCGCTGCAAGACTGCAACGCCGTAGCAACAGCATCAAAGACGGAATGCCGTTCCTTCAACGACCCGCGCACCAAAGCCCCTCCGCACGGAACCCTGACCCCGGAAAGTCTCGAAGCCCCTTTAGCAATATCGACGAAACCTCTTGAACAAGTCGCCTCACGAGGAGATGTCCAGCCTGCTATGCTCCGGGGTCCTTTCGCCGGGAAACTGGCGGCGTGCCGAAGATCATACGGCGAAATGCGAACCAGGCCATTTCCGACCCCAAGCGCAACAAGCGCAGATCGCATGCCGCGAACCGCACGCCGATCCCGGCATTGCCGGGCAGCACGCTGGCGGCGGCGTATAGGCCGGACACACCGGTCAGCTGTGCTGAAAGGTCCAACGCAATCCGCCCAAGCGTCTCCGGCGGCAGGGACATGATCGCCAGCATCGTGCCGAAGGCCTTGTAGCGCGAGGGCTGCAAGCGGCCCGGTCCACCTATGCTCATTCGGTCGATCAAAACCGGCTCGTCCTCCTGCAGATAAAGGGCCGTCGTCGCTTCAAGCGCGCGGAAAGGCCGGTTGCGCCGGTCCGGATCGTGCGATGTGAAGGCATCGGCGACGATCGCCATTCCGCCCGGTGCGCAATGAATATTGACGCGCTGAACGAGTGCCGCACCCGGAAAAAGAATGCGCGGCTCCGGCAGATATTCGAGATAGGCGCCACGGGCGATACCGATGTTGACTGTTTCATACGCGGTCAGGCCGTTGTCGGCACGATGCACGGAGGTTGCGCCCTGCGTCGTGACATGCGCCGCCGCCCCCTCTTCGAGGCGCAGATGCTGCCGCAAATGATCCTCGCCGTGGAAGGCGCCGCTGCTGCTCTGGGCGATGACCGTCAGCATATGGGCGGGAACGGGATCGAGACGAAACGTTCGCGTTATGACGAACGGCCAGCTGAAGATCCGCCGGTCGAGAACCGTGCGGTCCCCTCGCCTGACGAAGCCCAGGTCGAATTGCACGGGGGGAACCGGATATGCCGTGCTCACGATCGAAATAGCACCTCGCGCTCGATCACGTCGACCACCGCATCGATACCCTCGCCGCGCCGGCAGTTCGTCATCAAAACCGCGCGGTTGTCGCGAACTGCCAGCGCTTCGTCATACATCCTTCCGATATCGACGCCGACATGCGGCGCAAGATCGGTCTTGTTGACGATCAGCACATCCGAGCGGATGACACCCGGACCACGTTTTCGCGGTATGTCGTCACCGCCGCCGACATCGATGACGAACATCCAGAAATCCGTCAGGTCGCGCGAAAAGGTGGAGGCGAGATTGTCGCCGCCGCTTTCGAGCAGGATCAGCTCAAGGCCGGGAAAGCGCCGTTCCAGCTCGTCGGCTGCCTCGATATTAAGCGTCGGGTCCTCGCGGATAACGGTGTGCGGGCACGCTCCAGCCTCGACGGCCGAGACCCGTGCCGGATCGATGAGGCCAGAACGGCGGATGCGTTCGGCATCCTCGGCGGTGACGAGATCGTTGGTGATGACGGCGATGTCGATGCCCCGCGCCATGAGGGCGGGAATGAGCCGTTCGACCAGTGCCGTCTTGCCGGAGCCGACCGGGCCACCGATGCCGACCCGAGCCGCCGAGATACGTGGCGTTGCCTGTTGAGCCTCAGTCATCGCAGCATATACCTCCTTGCCAACGGCACTTTGGTAGCTGGCCGGCACATCAACAACTCGCCGTCGGCACGCACTTCGAAGGTCTGCGGATCGACCTCGACAAAGGGCATGGAGGCATTGCGGACCATGTCGGTCTTGCGCAATTGCCGGACATTCTTGATCTGCACGGATTGCTTGACCAGACCGAGTTTCCTGCCGACATCGGCCTCCACCGCAAGCTTGGAGACGAAATTGACGCCCAGGTGCTGCGGCGCCGATCCGAGCGCGCCCCACATGCGCTTCTGGATCATCGGTTCCGCAACGCCGAGGCTGCCGTTGCCATCGCCCATCGCCGCCCAGACGATGAAGCCGCTCTTGATCACCATGTAGGGTTTTATGCCGAACGAAGCGCGCGGCCAGAGAACCAGATCGGCCATCTTGCCGACCTCGATCGAGCCGACATGATCGCCTATGCCGACAGCGATGGCCGGATTGATGGTGAGTTTGGCGATGTACCGCTTGATGCGCTCGTTGTCGGCGGTTTGGGTCGTCTCCTCCGGCAGGCGCCCGATCCGCTCCTTCATCACGCTCGCCAGCTGCCAGCAATTGGCGACGTTCTCAGCGAGCCGCCCCATGCCCTGCGTATCCGTGCCGAAGATCGAGATGGCGCCCATGTCATGCAGGAAGTCTTCCGCCGCCATCGACTGGGCCCGAACGCGGGCCTCGCCGAACACCACATCCTCCGGCGTGTTGTAGTTCAGCTGGTGCGCGATCATCGTCATCGGCACGCCCTCCTCCATCCCGTAGGAGGTAAAGGGATTGGTGGGATTGGTCGAGGACGGGATGACGTTGTCGTAGGAGACGACTTTCAAGAGGTCGGGCGCATGCCCGCCGCCGGCCCCTTCGACGTGATACATATGGATGGTGCGGCCGTCGATGGCGGCAATCGTGTCCTCGCAGAAGCCGAATTCGTTGATGGAATCGGTGTGCAGATGGACCGCGAAATCGTTCCGGTCGGCAGCAACCAGACTTTGGTCGATGACAGCCGGCGCGGCGCCGAAATCCTCGTGGATCTTGACGGACATGCCGCCGGCCGCAACGGACTCCTCGACGGCTTCTGGGCTTGAGGCTCCGCGCCCGAACAAAGCATAGTTCAGCGGGGAGAATTCCGCCGCCTGCAGGAAGCGGCCGAAAGTCGTCGTGCTGCCGCTGCCGACGTCGAACAGCGGGCCTGGACCGTTGCCGATCATCGTCGTCGTGCCGCCGGCAAGCGCGTGATCGGATTGCTCCGGAGAGCCGAGGTGAGCATGGGATTCGATCGCGCCGGCCGTGACGATAAAGTTGGCGCCTGATACCGGCGATGTCGTCTGTCCGACAATCATATCAGGGTGGACGTTGGGCATGACATCCGGATTGCCGGCCTTGCCGATGCCAACGATGCGGCCGTCGCGAATGCCGATATCGGCCTTGATGATCCCCGCCATAGCGTCGATAATCGTGGCATTCTTGATGACGATATCCAGGATTTTGTCGGACGATGTGCGATAACCGTTGATGCCCTCGCTGTCTCGGAGGTTTTTGCCGGCGCCGATCAGAAGTTCGTGGCCATAAGTGGTGAAATCATGCTCGATCTCGGCAAAGAGGCAGGTATCCGCCAGCCGGACAAGGTCGCCCTTGGTTGGGCCGTAGAGATCGGCATAGGCGCGTCGGCTGATCCTGGACATGGTTCTACGCTCCCAGATAGCCGCGCGTGCGGGCAAGTTCGAGTGCTCTTTCCTTCGTGCCTGGTTCGTCCAAAGGGCCGTTGACCAGGCCGGCGGCGCCCCGGATGACACGATCGCCCTCGATTGGGATGAGTCTCACCGTCTTTCCCGCGCCCGGTTCGAAGCGAATACCGGTTCCGGCCGGCCGGTCGATCTTCATGCCGTAGGCCGCCGCTCGGTCAAAATCCAAGGCTTTGTTGACCTCGAAGAAGTGGGTGTGGCTGCGCACCTGCACATCACGGTCACCCGTGTTCACGACATCGATCGATATCACCGGCAATTCGGTGAACATCTCGATGTCGGCGGCTGGCGAAATGATCTGGCCGGGAACGATGTCGTCGAGAAGCGGCTGGGTTCCGGGCGAGATCGGCTCGAACAGCGCGACGACCTTCGTGCCTTCCGCGAAAAGACATTCGATATAGAGCATGGTCACCATTTCGGCGACGCCAGGCTCGACATCGTCGGTCGTCAGCATTTGGCCGGCGAGATTGCGGATTTCCGCATAAGGAAGGCCGCGCCGGGCGGCCAGCATCACCTCGTCGGTGAGGAACGCGACGGCTTCGGGATGGCTGAGGCGAATTCCGAGCGAGCGGTTGCGCCGCGCCATCTCGGCGGCGGTGAAGATCGTCAGGCGATCCATTTCGGTTGGGGAGAGGTTCATCATGGCGGCTACCTCTGCATCAGGTGGAAAACATGCGGACATGCCGCGATGGGCCGCGAGACACGGCAATGTCGATCAACGGCGTGAAGCTCGATGGCTGCACATCATCGAGCACCGGCGAAGCGAGCAGGTCGGCGAGGGTTTCGCGGGCCGACCCAATGCTTTGCTGCGCCTCGACATGCCCGATGATCCCGAGCCTGACGCCCGCGCTGACAAGCCCTGTGACAAGGGTCCAGCCGGACAGCAACTGGGCTTCCGCGATGCCCAAGCCGGCGTCCCGATAGACGAGGGCTTGGCAGATGGGCAGATGCCCTAAACGGGGATCACCGGCGATCATCGTGCGATAGCCCGACGATAGTGACCCTCCCAGTCTTGCCGAGACCCCAAGCAACGCCCGACCGGCCCGATGCGAACCGTCACGCATCTGCGCTGAAGGTGTGGCGGCTTCGGCATAGCGATCCACGGCGGCGACCGCGGCGAAATTCGGCGCCCGGAACGCCCGGATCAGCAAAGGCCGGTCCATCGTGTTCCAACGGAAGAACAAATGCTCGAAAATGAGATCGCCTAGCCCTGCCTGCCCTGACAGCAACCCGTCCTGCGCCAGACCTTCGAGCCCCCAGGAAAAGGCGAAACCTCCCGCCGGATAAGCGCTATCGCCATATTGCAGAAGTGCCAGCGCTGCCTTGGTGTCAAACATTGGCGTGTTCCATCAGATCGCCGGCTTCGAGCAGCGGCATGATCCGCTCACGATAGCTTTGCAGGGGGCCGTCCAGCAAAATCAGCAGATCGTCGTCTTCGAAGCGTACGCGCCAATGGAGGTTTCCGGCATTCCAACCCAGCTTCAACGCTGCCGCCGCATTCGCCGGACGAAGCCGCCAAACGGCTTGTTCGCCGAAGCGCACGATAATGGCTCGCTCCGGCTCAAGATAAAGAATGGCGCCGTCGAAGAGCTCTTCGTTGCGGTCGAGGCTGATGGCGCAATCCGTGCCGCGATCGGTCGGCAGACGGAAACGCTTGCGACCGGCATCAGAGGGCGGCACGAATAGAAGTTCGATGCCGTTGCGATGTTCCAAATCGTGCAGCGCCGCGCGGTAAGCGGCGTCCCTCTCCTTGCCGATAATGCCGTGAAGCCTCAGCATTCGCTTCTCCGTCGTTGACCTCTTCTGCGCGCGTCAATGCGTGTTGAATACCTTCTGATAGGCGGCAAGCGCCGCTCTGTGGGCTGCTATCTCCTCGGGCGTCGGCTTGGCCGGATTTGCCGCCGCCGGCAGGCTGCCGAATTTCATCAGGCAGGCCATGAGCAGCATGCGGGCCTTGGTGGAAGTCAGGTTCAGGCCGGCGATGCTGGTCGGTTCGGGGTCAGCGAAACCCTCCGGATAGCCGCGCCCGACCCGCACCACCGGCAGGCCGGAAAAGCTTGCCCGGCGCAACATCGCGGTGCGCAGCTCGGATGTCGCCGCGCCATAGGGCACGAGCCCTTCGACCACGAACCCGGCCAGTTTTCCGCTGGTGAGCTTGTGCTTGATCAGGAAATCGAGATCGGCCTCGGCCGCCGGATCGTCGCCGAACATTTCCGCCGCATAGCCGCCGTCCTTGACGATCGAAACGGAGGGTATGGCGTCGGCGAGCAGTTTGCCGGTGCCGTCCTTGACCGGGATGTCAATGGTGCCAATGCCCTCCGGACCGAGCTTTGACGCCTTCACCATTGCCGGAAGCCGGGTGAGGTTCACATCCGACTTGGCGGTGTGCTTATAGGCCGGAACATACATGATATAGGGCGCACCGGCGTGGGTGATCTGACCCATGATGCCGCCGTGGCCGCCGGTTGCGACATAGCCGCCCGGCCGGGCATCGACCTTGGCAACTTCGCGCGCCGCGAAAAACTGCTGCTCCTGAAGGACAATCGTGCCGACGCGATTGTTGCCCGCGCCGTCATCCCAGATGCGCGATTCGATATAAGTCACCGAATCCACGATATTGGCCGGACCGTCGTTGCTGACCTGTCCCTGCGGCCGTTGCGCCGCGTTGCAGGCGATCGGCAGATTGGTATCGATCAGCAGATTGAACCAATAGGCGGTCTCTTCGACCTGCGGGCTGCCCTGCGTCCAGATGGCGCCGTCATATTTGCCCGACGACATGATCGCCTGAACGTCATTGGTGATCTTCGCAAGCATCGGCCGAGGCGGCGCTTTCGCCAGGTGATAGGGCTTGTAGGCAAAGAAATCCCAGCCAAGTCTCTCAGTGGCGACATCACCTTCGCCCGCGTCCGCGCGATCGGCCGAGGCAAGCCCCTTGGTGAAACCTCCAGGTGGAGCGACGCGATAGAAATCCACTTCGGCGCGGCCGCCGATCATGTTGACCTTGCCGTCGACGCCAATCGACAGGCGGTCTATCTCTTCGAAGCTTCGCGAGCCATCGGGAAAGAAACCTTGCCGCGATAGCGGGCTGCCAGGGGCCGTCGCTTCTTCTTCCCAAGGCGCTCCATCCTTCTGCATCGCCATGTAAGGCAACGGATAGAGGCCATCCTCCGGCGTCAGCTCGATTTCGTAGACCGGTTTGTCGCCGGCACTTTTGCGTTCGCGGCTGAAATTTCCCTCCGAGTCGATATAGCCGTCGGGATCGGCATAGAGCTCGGCGGTGTCGGCCTCCAGCGGGTGCGCGGAGAACTGTTCGACATAAACTTTGACCGGTGCTGCCAGGCGCTGCGCCCGGAGCGCGTCGAATGTCGATATGCTGCCGTCATTGCCAAGCAACGGGGCCAAGCCCTTGCGCAATCTGGCTTTGTTGGAGGTGACAAGCGGCGGCGTATTCTGAATCGTGGCCGTCGGCCCCGCCATGTGCGCAATGCGGATCTTGCTCATAACGAAGTGCTCCCTTTATCCCTCATGAAAAGTTCTTCTTGTGCATCATCATGTGCACACCCTTGGAGCCGTTGACGGTCTGGGTGACGTGAAGGTCCCCTGCCAGGCTGCACAGCATGTAGGCGTCGGCGTGCGACAGGCCGCGTTTCTCGCCGAGAAGCGCGATCATGTCGCGCAACGCCTTGATGGCGCATTGGTCGAGGTCGGGGTCCATGCCCATGGTGATGTGGTGGCTCGCCGTCTCCGCCCGTGGGTAGGTGAATGTCAGATCGTCCCGCACGATGAGTTCGAATGTGCCGCGCAACGCGGTCTCGATCGCGGTGACGCAGACCTCGCCGTCACCCTGGCAACCGTGACCGTCGCCACACGAAAACAGGCCGCCTTCCACGAACACCGGCAGATAAAGTGTCGTGCCTGCCACAAGTTCCTTATTGTCGAGATTGCCGCCTGTCGCTTGCGGCGCGATGGAGCTTATCCGACCCCAGCCCTTCGGAGGGGCAAGGCCCATGACGCCGAAGAAAGGCGCGAGCTCCAGCTCCAGCCCCCAGGGCATCGTGCCGACGTTGCGCTCCTTATCAAGAGGAATGTTGACGATGCGCGGTTCATCGTAATCGTGCGGCAATGTTCCCAGCAGCGGCAGGATCAGATTGAAGCCCCAGTCCTGGAGCAGCGACACCTCATGGATGCGCACCTCGAGGACGTTGCCGGGCTTCGCGCCTTCGACATAGACCGGTCCGGTGAGGATATGCGGGCCTTCAGGCTTCAAGCCCGCGTGAATGTCCGTAAGCTCCGGCGGGATGAAAAACCTCTCCGGATCGGGAAGCACATTTGGGGGGCCTGTCACTGTATCGATGGTGACGATATCGCCGCTTGCGACCTTCAGAGCCGGTTTTTGCGTCGCGTCGAAATAGCCCCAGTGACAGCTTTCCACGCTGGGTTTGAGGTGATGTTTGCCCAATGCCCGTCTCCCGTTGCCTGCAGATATGCTCAGAACGCGCCGCACTCCATGACCGGCAGCCTACGCGTCACAACCTAATAGTCAATATGGCAAATAATGAACTTACAAATATTGCATAATAAGATAATGCAAAACATTCAAATCTATGAAAAATATAAATAACACAGATATTTAGACCAGAAATCGAAAGGGCTTAAATAGCCGAAATTTCGATCTATTGTTAAACCTGCCGTGTGTTCGTGGAAGCTAAATCGTGAGACGATCCGCCTTCAAAAAGGTGCGCAATCGCGGCGATCAAACCAATTGGGTACCACGCCTCATGTCGGAAACCAGCTGGCCGGCGCGGGTGCTGACCTTGAAGCAACGAACCATGTGTCCGCTCGCATCCGATATCGCCGCCGGCACGGCGGCCAGGCATTCGGGGGTGGCGTAGGGACAACGCGGGGCGAAGCTGCAGCCGTCGGGCAGATTGCGCAGATCGGGCGGTGTGCCAGGAATGGCTTCGAGCGGTTCGCCCCGGGCCTGGTCCTTCACCGTCGAGGTCAACATCGCCTTGGTGTAGGGATGCTGAGGGTTCAACAGAACGTCCCTCGCCTCGCCATATTCGATGATGCGGCCGGCATACATGACCGCCACGTTGTCGGCGATCTGCGCGGCGACGCCGAGATCATGCGTCACGAAGATCATCGACATACCCATCTCCCGCTGCAGGCGCCGCAACAGCACCAGCACCTGGATTTGCACGGAGGCATCGAGAGCCGTCGTCGGCTCGTCGGCAAGCAACAGGCTCGGCCGGCAGGACAGCGCCACCGCGATCATGGCGCGCTGACGCAGGCCGCCGGACAATTCGTGCGGAAACGCCTTCAACCGGCGTTCCGGCGAAGGAACGCGCACCAGTTCCAGCAACTCCAGCGCCCGCGCCCAGGCGGCCTTCCGGTCGATCTTTTCGTGGCGCATCACTGTTTCGGCGATCTGATCGCCGATCGTGTAAAGCGGGTCCAGCGCCGTCATCGGCTCCTGAAAGATCATCGAGATGGTCGCACCGCGCAGCTCGGACATGGTCCGTTCGCTGACCTTGGTGATGTCATGCTCTCCGACCTTCATCGTGCCTTCGATGACTGTCCGTTTCTTCGGATGCAGCCTGAGCAGCGAGCGCATCATCACCGATTTGCCCGAGCCGGATTCACCGATGATGCAGAGCACCTTTCCGCGTTCGAGATCGAACGACACGCCGTTGACCGCCTTGACGGTGGCTTCGCGGCTGACGAAGCGCACCCGTAGATCCTCGATATGGACGAAGGCATCCTCGGGGGCGGGATGCGGTTTGGCTGATGCCAGATCGAGAGGTTTCATTTGGCTCATGTCCTGTCTCCTTGTGCTGGCCTTATGCATCGAGGATCGCCGCCGGGGCGCGTGTATGGCCCGAACCTGCATGGACCATGTAACAAGCGGCCAGGTGCTGGTCTGGAGTTGCCCTCAGCGCATCGCCCAGGGCCGGCGCCTTGGACATGCAGATGTCTTCGACATAGGGGCAGCGGGGGTGGAAGCGGCATCCTGAAGGCGGGTTAACGGGATTGGGCGGGTCGCCCGCCAATGGCGCGCTATCCACCCGTTCGGCAGGATCCATGCTCAGCCGGCACTCCAGCAGGGCGCGCGTATAGGGATGCTTCGGATCGTCATAGACCTTGCCGACCGGGCCGATCTCCACGACCTGCCCGAGATACATCACAAGCACCCTGTCGGAGATGTAGCGCACTACATGCAGATCGTGGGAAATGAAAATATAGGTGAGGTTGAGCTGTTCCTTGAGGTCGCCAAGCAGGTTGAGCACCTGAGCCTCGACCGACTTGTCGAGCGCCGAGACGGCTTCATCGAGGATCAGCAGCCGGGGATCGAGCGCCAGCGCGCGAGCGATATTGACGCGCTGTTTCTGGCCGCCGGAAAGCTCGTGCGGGTAGCGCTGGCCGAAAAGCTGCGGACGCAGCCCGACCTTCTCCAACAGGGATCGCGCCTGCCGCTTGGCTTCCTTGGCGGAGGCGCCCTGAACCTTCGGCCCGTAGGCGATCGATTGCTCGATCGGCAGACGCGGGTTCAATGAGGAATAGCTATCCTGAAACACCATCTGCATCGAGCGTCGGTGGCCGTCGAGCGAAACGCCGCGCTGGTCCCCCACCGGATCGCCGTCGAGGATCAGACGGCCGTCGTCCTTGCCGATGAGATACATCAGTAGGCGGGCAAGCGTGGATTTCCCGCATCCGGATTCTCCGACAATGCCGAGCGTTTCGCGCTTGAGCACGTAGAAGGAAATATCGTCCACGGCCTTGACCTCGGCCACCTTGCGATTGAGCAAGCCGGCGCGGATCGGGAAATATTTCCGGATATTTTCGACGATCAGCATGGGCTGCGCCGGACCGCCGCGATCGCGTGGATCGACGTCGGATTGGGCGGGTTCCAGTTCTTGGATCAGATCGGTCATTGGCATGTCCCCGCGGTCAAGACTTGACGTCCATGGCCTGACGCAGGCCATCACTGACGAGATTGAAGACGATTGAGGTGACGAGAATGGCAACGCCCGGTATGGCGCTGATCAGCGGCTGCACGTAGATCGACTGGCGGAGCGTGGAGAGCATCAGGCCCCAGTCCGCTGTTGGCGGCGATACGCCCAGTCCAAGGAACGACAGGCCCGATGCCAGGATGATGGAGACGGATACCAGCGTCGATGCGTAGACCAGCACTGGCGACATGACATTCACCAGCACATGGGTGAAGAGGATGGAGATGGTCGATGCGCCGCTAGCGCGTGCCGCATCGACGAAGTCCATGCTACGGACCTGGCTGGTCGCGGTTTCGGCGACGCGACACAGCGGCGGCAGCAGAACGACCGTCAGCGTCAGCAGCTGATTGGTGATGCCGCCGCCCAAACTGCCGGAGATCGCCACGGCAAGCAGCACCGACGGGAAGGCGAAGAACACGTCCATGGTGCGCATGATCACCATGTTGACCTTGCCGCCATAATAGCCGGCCACAACACCCAGTAGACCGCCGACAATCGTCGCCAGCGCCACCGGCAGGATGCCCATGGTCAGCGACACCCTGCCACCATAGAGCAGGCGGCTCAGCATATCGCGCCCCTGCTCGTCCGTGCCGAGAAGGAAGTTGCGATAGCCGATCGGCTTCAGGCGAAACGCCATGCTCGACTTCAAAGGATCCATCGGCGCCAGCAACGGCGCGAAGATCGCGGACAGAACGATCAGGATGATCACGACCATGCAGAACAGCGTGACATAGTCATAGCGCAAACGCTGCCAGACGCTGCCCCAATAGCTGCGCACATGGACGACAGGTTGTCCCTGGGTTTCAGGGAAGGACATGGAATTGACTGGAACATCAGACATCGGCCGCCTCCGTCAGTTGCGTTTGATGCGGGGATCGATCACCGACTGGGTAAGATCGACGACCAGGTTGATGAGCACGAAGGCGGTGGCAAGGACGAGGATCGTTCCCTGCAGCAACGGGATATCGCGGCTGAGGATGGCCTTGTTCAGCAGGAAGCCGGTGCCGGGCCAGGTGAAGACTGTCTCGACCAGCACGGAACCGCCGATCAGGTAGCCGAGCTGGAGGCCGAGCATCGCGATCGCCTGGGGCATGATGTTGCGGATGGCGTGCAGCATGATGCTGGTTTGACTGAGCCCCTTGGCCCGCAGCGTCTGGATGAAATCCTGATTGAGGATTTCGGCGAGCGACGAGCGTGTCGTTCGCGTCATGATGCCAAGCGGCGGCAAGGCGAGCGCGATGATCGGCATGACCGCGAACTGGAAATCATGCCAACTGAAGTAGTTGAAGCCTTGCGATCCCCCCGCCCCCATGCCGGTTGCCGGAAGCCAGAACAGATCGACGGCGAAGACGATGACAAGAACGACGCCGAGCCAGAATGGCGGCACGCTGATGCCGAAGACCGCGACGGCGATGATAAGCTTGTCGATGAAGCTGCCCGACTTGTAGGCCGCGATGGCGCCCATGATCGTTGAGAGAACGAAGGCTAGCACCACGGAAATCAGCGCAATGACAATCGTATTGCCGAAAGCGCGGACCACTTCGCTCGCCACCGGCGCATTGTCGGAGATCGACATGCCGAGATTGCCGGCGAGAACTTTGCCCAGCCAGATGAAATATTGGATCGGCAGAGGCTGGTCGAGGCCGTAGGCAGCCCAGAGCCTGTCGGCATCCGCCTGCGATGCCGTCGGCGACAGCAGGTTCTGGATGGGATCGCCCGGAGCGATGTGCACCAGCGCAAAACAGATGACCGTGACACCGAACAGGATCGGAACCGTCAGGATGAGGCGCCGAAGCGCGTACAGCCACATCGTATCTCTCCATAATCATTCTGGCAGCATGTTGCCACAAAGCCTGAAAGCGATACGGGCGCCTGAGCGCCCGTATCCGGTCATGCATCGATCAAGGTGCGACGACGATCGGCGTCAGATCCTGGAACCAGCTCTGGGCCTGAACGAAGCCCGAGAGTTTCGGGGACAGTGCGCGCGGATTGAGATCGTGAACGATGTAGAGTTCCGACGCATCCGCAACGACCGTTTCGTTCATCTTGGTCAGCAGCGCGTTGCGTTTGACCGGATCGAATTCGCCGAGCGCTTCGGTGCCGAGCTTGTCCACGTCAGGGTTCGAATAGGAACCCCAGTTGCAGCAGGACGGCGGCCCATACTGCGTCATCCACTTCTTCAGGATGCCCTGAACCGGATCGATCGGCGCCATGGAGAAGTTGATGGCGTTGTAGGGCGAACCCTTGCCGCCCGACAGAAACACGCCGATCAGGGCGTTCCAGTCCATGGGAACGAGATCGACCTGGAAGCCGACGGCCTCCAGCTGCTCCTTGACCAATTCATTCATCGGCAAGGGCTGCATTTGCCCGGAGCCGGAGGTGGATATGCCGACCTTGATGGCGCACGGTGAGCAACCGGCTTCCTTGAGAAGCTCCTTGGCCTTATCGGGATCGAAGTCGTATTTCGTCGGATTGCCGTACCAAGGCTGCGTGGTGATCAGCGTTTCGTCGGCGGCGACGGCAACGCCGTCGAGCATATCCACCATGTCTTGCCGGTTCATGGCATAGTTGGCAGCTTGACGAACCCGCTTGTCATTGAAGGGGGGCGTGTCGGTGCGCAGCAGATAATCCCAATTGTGGGGATAGGGCACGGTGATGATCTGCATGCCGGCGGACTTCAGGCGCGGAATGGTGTCCGGCGATGGCGCTTCCACGAAATCGACCTGTCCGGAGAGAAGTGCCGCGGCGCGCGTGGAGGCCTCGGGCATCGGCAGGAGCACGAGGCGATCATGCTTCGGCACGCGCTTCGGATCCCAGTAATTGGCGTTCTTGACGAGCTCGAGGCGCTCATGCGGAACGACGCGATCGAACTTGTAGGGTCCGGTGCCGGAGGGCGCTGCCGCGAACTTGTTATAGTCGTAGCCGTCGGCTTTGACCGCGCAATCCGAAATCATGTAGAGCATCGCCATCTCATAGGGGAACAGCGAGCTCGGTGTCTTAGTGGTGATGGCGATGGTATAGTCGTCGAGCTTGGCCACATTGTCGACGTTGACGACATAGGTGCCCATCTGGCCAACCTGGCGAGCGTTGAACTGCGGTGCCTTCGGATCCATCACGCGCGCGAAGTTCCAGATCGCCGAATCGGCGTTCCAGGTGCAACCGTCATGATATTTGACGCCCTGGCGCAGATGGAAGATCCAGCGCTTATTGTTCGCGGGATCAACCACCCAGCTCGTTGCCAGGCCGGGCACGATGTCGGCGGCCTTATCTGAACTGGACAGATCCCACAGCGCGAGCGTGTCGTAGAGCGTATAGCCGGCAAAACGATAGCCCTCATAGCCCTGGTCCGGCGCGCCGGTCCAGTCCGGAATATCGGCGGCCGTCATGGCAACGCGAAGGACTGACTCCGCTGCGTAAGTGTGTGCGGCAGAGCCCGCCACGGTAAACGCGGCCACTACGGCGGCCGCGACGATCCCTCGCATTCCAAATAGTTTCATGGTGCTTTTCTCCTGTAGGCAGGTGCGCCAACGCACTGGACCCATTCTGCTCTGCAAGGGTCGTGCCAAGCGTCCATGCCCAAACAGGAAGAAATAAAATTCACCATTAAAATATTCAAATGAAAAGCTTTTAAGAGATTCGATTGTCATGACAGGTGACGTCACACTCTGATAAATTGTTTCTTTTCAATTATTTGATTGCGCAATTCCCGTCGTCTTAACGCGCAAAAAAAGTGCAACATGCACAATATTTGTTCTTCAATATTCTCATTTGCAATTATCTCTTTTTCTATTATTTTGCCGGAATTCAAGAGGAGCGAGACCGATGCCGGAATCCAAACTTTCCCCAGAAATCGCAGAGATCGAACGCCGCTTTCTCAATGCCGGAGTGGTCCCGCCCGCCGACCGCGCCCGGGGCGCCTATGAGAATGCGGAACGGCTGCTCGCCGCCTTGCACTGGCTGCGTCCGCAACGCGCGGCGGCGGCCGAGCCGTCGAATACGTTCAGCTTGGTTGGAAAGGATTGACGTCTATGAGCATCGCGGTTCCACTTCATGAACTGTCTATTGCCGAAGCGAGCGCGGCCTTGCGCGCCGGCGAAATCAGCTCTCGCATGCTCACGGAGAACGCGCTTCAGCGGATTTTCGGGCTCGATCCGGCAATTTCCGCTTTTGTGCTGGTGACAGCGGATCGCGCGCTTGCCGACGCGGAGAAGGCCGATGCCGCGTTCGCAGCCGGGATCGATAGGGGTCCCATGCAGGGCATTCCCTACGCCATGAAGGATATATACGATACGGCGGGTATCCGTACCACCGGCCACTCGAACCTGCTGCGCGACAATGTGCCTGCCACCGACAGCGCCGTGCAGGAAAAGCTGGCGGCCGGCGGCGGCGTGCTGCTGGGCAAGGTCGGCACTTTCGAATTCGCGATCGGCGGACCAAGCTTCGACCTACCGTTTCCACCGGCCCGCAACCCCTGGAATACCGACCATTTCACCGGCGGCTCCTCCTCCGGCTCGGCTGCGGCCGTTGCCGCCGGCATGGTCCGCATGGCGATGGGCTCCGATACGGGTGGCTCGATCCGCGGGCCCGCCGCCTATTGCGGCACCGTCGGTCTGAAGCCGACCTATGGCCGGGTATCGCGGCGCGGCGTCTTCCCGCTCGCCTATTCGCTCGATCATTGCGGCCCGCTGGCGTGGTCGGTGGAAGATGCGGCGCTCACCATGCAGGTCATTGGCGGTTACGACCCGCTCGAACCCGCCTCGGCAAAGCTGCCGGTGCCAGACTTCACGGAGAAACTGAACCGAGACCTCTCTGGCCTGCGAATCGGCTATACGCGCAAGTTCTATATCGAAAACCCCTTCCTGACGGCAGAGGCAACGGCAGCGCTTGACGCGGCGGCCCAGCAGATGGCGGCACTCGGAGCTGTTGTCGATGAGGTCGACATGCCGCCCTTCGAGCAGTTCGATGCCTGCTGCCGGGTGATCATGTTCTCGGAAGCCTATGCTATCCACGAGACGGACCTGAAGGTGCGGCCGCATGCCTATGGCCGCTACGGATACCAGCGGCTGATTTCCGGCGCCGTGCTTTCGGCGGCTGATTATGTCCAGGCGCAGAGGCTGCGTCGGGAGTTGACCGCCTTTGTCAACGACAAGCTATTGTCCAGGCACGATGCGCTGCTCGCTCCGAATGCCCTGAGCACGGCCGCTCCCTTCTCGGATTTTGGTCCGGATGCCAGCCGCTGGGGCGGCATGTTGACCGGGCCGTTCAATGTGACCGGCAATCCTGCCCTGGCGCTGCCGATCGGCTTCGGTGCCAACGGCCTGCCCCTCAGCGCCCAAATCGTCGGCAGGCCTTTCGACGAGCCAACCGTGTTGCAGATCGGTTCGGCCTATGAGGCCGCCGTCGGCGTTACCAAAATCCGTCCCAGCATGCCGCAAGCGGCAAAGGCTGCTTGAGAAGGTTCGCGACATTGTCCCTCGACGAAAATCTGCACTACGCATCCCTGCTTGAAATCTCGACCTTGATCGCTTCGGGCGAACTGTCGCCGCTGGCCATCACCCAATACATGCTTGAACGCATCGCCAAGGTGGATCCGGCACTGCATTCCTATCTTTCCGTTACGGCTGAAAATGCTCTGATCGAGGCGGAGGCGGCAGGGAAGGAAATCGAATCCGGGCGATATCGCGGGCCGTTGCATGGCGTGCCGATCGCCATCAAGGACCTGTTCCACACCAAGGGCGTCGCTTCGACCTTCGGGACGCTCGCCTACAAGGATTTCGTCTCGGACGAGGATGCGACGATCGTACGGCGGTTGCGCGCGAGCGGCGCCATCATCCTTGGGCGGCTTCATCTCCATGAGGGTGCCTTTGGGGAGCACCACCCTGCCCTGGCCAGATGCCTGAACCCTTGGAACAAGGACTATTGGCCAGGCGGCTCCTCGTCGGGCTCGGGGGCCGCGACGGCTGCCGGGCTCTGCTTCGGCAGCCTGGGCACCGATACCGGCGGATCGATCCGTTTTCCGTCGGCGGCCAATGGTGTGACCGGCCTCAAGCCAACCTGGGGGCGGACCAGTCGCTACGGCGTCTTCCCACTGGCCGGATCGCTCGACACCATCGGCCCGATGACCCGCGATGCGGCTGACGCTGCGGCCATGTTCAGCGCCTTTGCCGGCCCCGATCCACTCGACCCGACCAGCCTTTCGGCAGCGGTTCCCGACTATCTCGGCGCGCTGGACGGCATATTGGGAGCACGAGGTTTTCGCATCGGCGTGGACGAAACCTATCTCCAGGCCGGGGTCGACAGCGAAACAACGCAGGCGATCGGTAATGCGATAGAAGTGTTCCGGCAGCTCGACGCCATCCTTGTGCCGGTCAAAGTGCCTGATCGGCTCGATGCGACATCGGCCCAGATCACCATCACCGATGTCGAAACGGCCCAGTTTCATAAGAGCGTCTACGAGGCCGACAAGTCGCGCTTCGGACCGCAATTGGCGGCCGCGATCGAACGTGGTTTCGGCTATGACCCGATGGCGGTGTCGAAAGCCTACATCGATCGGGACCGCTTCAAGGGCGAGTTGAGCCGGATGTTTGCCGGCATCGACGCGCTGATCTCTCCGGTCTACCCGGTGACCGGTATTCCCTATGGCCGCATGGACGAGTTTCTGTCCGATCTGCACCGGCTGCTCGGCTACACATCGCCCTTCAATGTCTCGGGCAGCCCCAGCATCACCATGCCTTGCGGCATGGCCTCGATCGGCGTGCCGCTCGGCCTGCAATTGATCGGCCCGCATTTGTCGGAAGCGTCGCTTCTCAAGGCGGCCCATGCCTACCAGCAGGCCACCGACTGGCACACCCGCCGCCCCAATCTTTGATCTCGAACCATGGAGCCCGCAACCATGTCCCTTGACGATATCCATTATCAGCCGCTGACCGTCGTTGCGGAACGTATCCGCAAGCGCGACATCTCGCCGGTGGAGGTGACCGAGGCGATCCTGTCGCGCATCCAGAAACTCGATCCGGGTCTCAAGGCCTATACGACTGTGACCGCCGATCTGGCGATGAAACAGGCGCGGACCGCCGAAGCCGAAATCACCAAAGGAATCTATCGCGGCCCAATGCATGGCGTGCCGATCGCGGTCAAGGATCTGTGCTTCACCAAAGGCATAACCACGACGGGCGGCATGACGATCTATGCGGATTTCAAGCCCGATCACGATGCCACCGTCGTCACCAAGCTGGCTGAGGCCGGGGCGGTACTCCTCGGCAAATTGCATATGACCGAGGGGGCGACGCTCGAGCATCACCCCGACATGCCGGAGCCGGTCAATCCGTGGAAAAGTGATCTGTGGACCGGCGTTTCCTCCTCGGGATCAGGCGTTTCGACAGCCGCCGGCATGGCCTATGCCGCCATCGGCTCGGACACGGGCGGCTCGATCCGCTTCCCGTCCGCCTGTAACGGATTGACAGGTGTCAAGCCGACCTGGGGCCGGATCAGCCGCTACGGCATCTTCGATCTCGCCGCCACCTTCGATCATCTCGGGCCGATGGCGCGCTCTGCCGCCGACGCCGCGGCCATGTTGCAGGCCCTGGCGGGATGGGATGCCAAGGATACCACTTCGTTGCCGACACCCGTTCCCAACTATCTCGACGAACTGGACGGCGTCTATGGCGCTCGCGGCGTCAAGCTCGGCGTCGACTGGGATTATGTGGCTGATGACGCCGACCCGCTGACCATCGGATTAATCAAGGACGCGATCGCCACCCTGGGCGAAATCGGCGCCCTGACGCAGGAGGTCAAGTTCCCCTCCACCGACATGCTGCTGAAATACGCCATGCCGATGACCATGGCGGAAATGGCGGCCCATCACGACAAGACCTACCCTTCGCAGAAGGAAAAGTACGGCCACTGGATCACCACCGGCATGGAGACCGGCCGCAACGCCAATCCTGTCGATATCGGCAAGGGCATCATCGAACGTTACAAGTTCCGGGGCGCGGTGGTCAGCATGTTCACCGATATCGACGTGTTCATCATGCCGGTCTTCCGCCTGGGAACGCCGACCTGGACGGAGGTTCGCGCCGCCGTCGCGGAAGATTTCAACATCATCGGCAAATTCACCTCGCCTTTCAACGCCAGCGGTATCCCGACCGTGACGCTTCCTTGCGGCTTTACCGCCGATGGTCGCCCGGTCGCCCTGCAACTGGCAGGAGTTCACGGTTCGGAGGCAATGCTGCTTAAAGTGGCCCACGCTTATCAGCAGGCAACAGACTGGCACACGCGGCGTCCGCCCGGGTTGTGAACTCCCACGGACAGGCCGTTCAGACAGATGTTGAAAATGCCGGAGGCCCGCTATCAACCAATAGCGGGCCTCCGGCCGAACCATTTCAAAATCGACGTTTTTACTGGATGAGCTCGCGCAGCAGGTTGCGCAATTCTGCAGCCCCTTCCGAGTCGAGCAGTTCGACAAGCCGCTGTTCCTGGGCCGTCGAGATTCCGCGCAGGCGCTTGAACAGCACCTTGCCCGCCGGAGCCGTCAAAATGAGCACGCGCCGGCGATCATGCGGATCGGGAGACCGGTAAACCAGGCCTTCGGCCACCATCCGGTCGACGATCTTCGTCAGGGTCGCCGGTTCGACGAGGGATTGCTCGGCAATCTCGCCCATGGCGCAGGGTTCGCCTGCGTCGAGCACTTCGAGAATTCTGAACTGATCGATCGGAACTCCGCCCGGGCGCAGCCTCTCTTCCAATTCGCTTTCAAGCTGGCGGTTCACGCTCGCGATCATATAGGCGAGCTGATCCTTCATATGTTTTGCGGCCATACTCCCTCCCATTGTCGGTTCTTCATTAGTTGCAATTTCTACAAATTCCGATCGCTGATCGCATCCGCCATGATCGTCTCATCGATATGGCTCGACCGATATCGAAGGAATCAACACCGCCGACTGGCGTTTGGATACCAGAGGGACTTTCCTTTGACAATATTTCAAATTCAACAAATTTGGAGTGTTGGCCACACGCATCACCCGATCGGGCAGGATCGGGAGAAGGATGGAAGCCGCGGCGCCGGAGCGAAAGCCCTCCTGTGGTGAGGCGCAGCTAGGGAGTCAGCGCGGCAACGACCTGCAGCGTGACGCCATCCGCACGCCCCATGTAGACGGAAGGCCATTGACCGACCGGCTTGCCTCCAAGCCAATGCCGTGCCTTTGGCCGCGACATCGGCTGGTGCAGATGGTTGGCTAGAACACGGCTGTCGCGCGTTTGCAGATTTCCTGCAAGACCGGCGATGACATGGAGCCCCTCATAGAACCCGACGCTTGCCGCCGATACTGGCGGTGCGAACTCGCCGAATGCGCTGTGATAGAGCTCCAGAAAATGATCGTTCGAACGCGAATGATGATCGGCAAAATAGCTTGCCGCCGTAAAGAGGTTGTTCGAGGCGTCGGAGCCGATACCGCAGATGATGGTCTCATCCACGATCAAGCCGAAGCGAAGCATCTTTTCGTCAAGGCCGGCGGCCGCGAATGCCCGGTTGAATTCGACCGCGCTCAGGCCCACCAACGCCTGAATGACCACCTGCGCGCCGCTTTGGGCGATCTGCCGAAGCAGATCCGTATAATCGTCTATCTTGGTCGGCACGATCGCCTGGCCGACCAGGTGAGTGCGCTGCGCGCGCATCAGCCACTGCGTAGTCGCCAGCGCCATGTGCGGCCAGATATAATCGTTGCCGACGAAGAAATAACGCTCCGCATGTTTTTCGCTCCGAAGCCATTGCAGGGCCGGCGCCATCAGTTCCTGATCCGTACTGCCGATGGCGACCGTCGAAGGACCGCAGGCGATCCCCTCATATTGCGGCGTATAGATATAGGGCACCGTGCTTGCGACGCGCTCGCTGACGGCATCGCGGATGTTGCTGGGATGACCGCCGACGATCGCATCGACGCCGTCGATCTCGACAAGCGTATCGACGGCGGTCAGGGCCTCGCTCACGGAGAAACCGCAATCCCCGAAGACGATCTCGATTTCCTCGCCCAGAATGCCGCCGGCGGCATTGATCTCCGCCGCACCCACCACCGCAGCCGCGTCCATTGCTGGCGCCCATATGCCCGCGACACCGCTTCGGGCATGCAACAAGCCGATTTTCATGCGTTCACCCTTTCCATGAGCCGGTGCCGGCGAAGCGCGGACTTTCGCCCGTTACAACATTTGAAAGAGAAAGCGTTTGCCCAATAGGACGGGACACCATGCAACGCAGCAACCGCTGATGTCAAACGATTGATGTATATTTCATCGAAAATCATTTCTGCACAAATACTAGGCAAAATGATACCAAAATAGAGACTTGTATTTTTGATATTTTCATATTTGATTATATCATCTCGTAAGAAGGAGTTTGTCATGCATGCAATTTCCATCCCGCAGCATGTTGTTGAGCGCGGTCGCAAGCAGCGCGGCGGCAAGGAGCATATTTTCGATGTGCTCGACATAAGCAAGGTTGCCCATGTGATCGTCGACCTCCAGAAAGGCTTCGTTGCCGAAGGCGCTCCGGTCGAAGTCCCGTTGACGCGTGAGATCTTCGATAACGTCAACGCCATTTCGCAGGCCGTGCGCGACGGCGGCGGGCTCAATGTCTTCCTGCGCTACACCTACGATCCGCACGAGCAGCTGCCGTGGAACGTCTGGTTCGAAAACTACATGGACGACAGGCAATTTGCCCTGATGAAAGAAGCCTTCGCCCGCGGCGCTGACGACTGGCAACTGTCGAGCGAGCTCGACGTTGCCGCCGGCGATCTGATCGTCGATAAGACGCGATTCTCGGCACTCATTCCAGGCACCTGCGATCTGGACCAGCAGCTCAAGGCCCACGGCATTGACACGCTGATCATCACGGGGACGCTGACGAATTGCTGCTGCGAGAGTACGGCGCGTGATGCGCTGCAGATGGGCTACAATGTGATTTTCCTGACGGACGCCAACGCCACGCTGAGCGATGAGGAACATAACGCGACACTGATCAGCATGGCCGCGATTTTTGCCGATGTGGTGGACACCGGCCACCTACTTGCCCTGATCGACAAGTCCGCCAAGCTGAAAGCCGCAGCATAGAGTTCCGCCGGTACGGCTGACGGATACCCGATCGCCAATTTTCCCATTCCCGCCCTAAATTTTGGAGCAGCATCGCATGAACGCCTTGGTCGAAACCGCCTTGGACCCCGAAATTGAGCTGATGGAACTGACGATCGCAGATGTCCGGCAGGCTTTCGATCAAGGCAGCTACACATCCGAAGCGCTGACGAAGGCGTATCTGAAGCGCATCGAGCGTTATGAGCCCTATTATAACGCCTTCACGTTCATGAACCCGACAGCGCTCGCAGACGCAAAAGCGGCCGATCAGCGGCGCAGTGCCGGCAAGACGCTCGGCCCCCTCGACGGCATTCCGGTCGTCGTCAAGGAAGCCATGGATTTTGCCGGCCTTCCATCGACCGGCGGCTGGGCGCCGCTTTCCAGCGCGGCTGGCGGCTTCGACCTCATACCAGAGCACGACGCTCCTGTCGTCGCCAGACTGAAGGCTGCTGGAGCGATCATCCTCGGCAAGACGAATATCCCAGCCTTCAGCCATGACGGCACCCGCGCCAATACGAGCTGGGACGGACCGACCTTCAACGCCGTTCATCGCGCTATCGCTCCTGGCGCCAGCTCGAGCGGCACGGCGGCGGCCGTCTCCGGGAATTTTGCCCTGGTCGGGCTTGCGGAGGAGACTGGCGGCTCGATCCAGAATCCGGCGGCTGCGCAGAGCCTCGTCAGTGTCAAGCCGACCTTTGCGCTCGTCCCCAATAGCGGCATCACACCGCTTGCCGGATCGACCCGCGATGTGGTCGGACCGCACGCCCGCACGGTCACCGATGCGGCGCTGCTTCTGAATGTCATCGCCGGCTATACTGCGGAGGATGCCAAGACCGTTGCCGCCATCGGCAACGTTCCCGAAGCTGGTTATGCAAGCAAACTCAGCCCGACCGCCCTGAAGGGCGCGCGCGTCGGTCTTTATGGCGAGGGCTGGCGCGGCGATGCGCTGTCGCCGGAGGCCCTGGCGCTCTATCTGGCTGCTGTCGACGACATCAGGGCGCGTGGAGCGATAACTGTCGATGACCCTTTCCGGGGCAGCGACTTCGCAAGCCTCGCCGACAAAACCGAGCGCTTCGACGCACGGGGGATGGAATCCCTGGCTTACGATTTCGACAATTATCTGCGCCGCATGGGACCGTCCGCCGCCGCGAATTCGCTGCAAGAGCTGCAGAAGATGCTGAAGGTCGATCCATTTGCCGATGACGATCTCCTCGGCAGGCACGCAAAACTGATGCCCATTCTCAGGAAGTCGCTGGAAAACCCAGCAATCGTCCCCGATTTGGGCGAATTCCTTACCGCGCGCCAACGCTATCTGAAGACGTTCAACGCGGTGATGGCGCAATACGGCCTCGACCTGCTGGCATTCCCGCAATCCTCGGCCGAGCTCCCCGATATATTCGAAGAGAAGGAATATCCGTCCACCACCGTCTCGGAGATCAACATAGCCGGCCTGCCGGGCGTTACTGTTCCCGCCGGGCAATATAAGAACGGCGCTCCCTTCAGCCTGATACTGATTGGCCGCATGTGGTCGGAAGCCGACCTACTAGCTTACGCCTATGATTACGAACAGGCCACCCACCGCAGGATCGTCCCGCAATTGGAAGAGAACGTCTACGAGAGAGTTTGAGGACCTAGACTAAATGTTCGCCTGGGGACGGGGTGACCCGTCTCACATTATGCAGGTATCGAGGGTTGCGAGAGCGATGCCCTCGTAGAGCCTCATGCATAGGAGACGGGCCATGGACGAGACTATCACATATGTCGGATTGGATGTTCACAAAGAGACGATCGCGGTGGCGCTCGCTGACGGCGGTGGGCGCGGTGACGTGCGCTCGTTTGGCCAGATCGTCAATACACCAACGGCCTTGGCCCGCATGCTGGCCAAGCTTTCGCAGCCAGGCCGGACTTTGAAGTTTTGCTACGAAGCAGGACCTTGCGGCTACGGCATTCAGCGGCAACTATCTGCCGCAGGTCATGACTGTGTGGTCGTCGCCCCTTCTTTGATCCCGCGCAAACCAGGCGATCGCATCAAGACAGACCGTCGGCATGCCAACAATCTGGCAAGACTTCATCGCGCTGGGGAACTGAGCGCTGTTTGGATACCAGATACAGCCCATGAAGCGATGCGTGATCTGGTCCGGGCAAGGCTTGCCGCTGTGCGCAGCTTGCGGCAAGCGCGCCAGCAGCTCAGCGGATTTCTGCTTGGTCATGGCGTTGGTGCGCGGATCGCTAATGGCGTTGTCGTAGGTGATCGGCAATCGCAATAACCGGTCTTCGTGACAATGCCTTTCAAGCACAATGCCTCCCGCCGCCATCGCATTGGCAAGATGAAGTTCAAGGTCACGAACTGGGC